>NZ_MDDU01000001.1:0-954172 GCF_001854795.2 Mesorhizobium sp. LCM 4577
TGTTGCCGGAGCCGGGACCGCTGCGCTGACCAAGCAAGGTTCGGATCGGCGCCCAGTCCAGTTCCTTCGCTATCAGGTCGAAGATCGTCTCATCCGCCGCCGCAAAACCGTCCGCCAGGCTCAACTGACCAAGCACTCGATCGACCATCGCGAATCCTCCTTGCCGGATATCCGCATGGAATCACTGATCCGATTCTGTGCAAAGCCCTCACAAGGGGAGAAGGAAGAGGCGTCCCGGCCGAAGGCCGAGCCCGCGACTGCGGGCCGCCGGTCGTCCGGCGCCCCCGCGGAGGGCCCGCCGCGGCAGCGGCGGAACAGCCCGTGAGCGAAACCAAACACCCGAGCCCGCGACCGCGGGCCGCCGGTCGTCCGGCGCCCTCGCGGAGGGCCCGCCGCGGCAGCGGCGGAAACAGCCCGTGAGCGAGATTAAGCCGCCTTCTTCTTCGGCTGGATCAGGCCGCGCTCGACCAGGAGCTCGGCGATCTGCACGGCGTTGAGCGCCGCGCCCTTGCGCAGATTGTCGGAGACGACCCACATCGACAGGCCGTTGTCGACGGTCGAATCCTCGCGGATGCGCGAGATGAAGGTGGCGTCCTCGCCGGCCGATTCCAGCGGCGTGATGTAGCCGCCGTTCTCGCGCTTATCGAGCACCTGGCATCCGGGCGCCTCGCGCAGGATCTCGCGCGCCTCATCCGCCGTGATCGGCTTCTCGAACTCGATGTTGACCGCTTCCGAGTGGCCGATGAACACCGGCACGCGCACGCAGGTCGCCGTCAGCTTGATCTTGGGGTCGAGCATCTTCTTGGTCTCGGCCACCATCTTCCATTCTTCCTTGGTGAAGCCGTCGTCGAGGAAGACGTCGATATGCGGGATGACGTTGAAGGCGATGCGCTTGGTGAACTTCTTGACGTCGACCTGGTCGGCGACGAACACCGCGCGGGTCTGCGTGAACAATTCGTCCATGCCTTCCTTGCCGGCGCCCGAGACCGACTGGTAGGTGGCGACGACGACGCGCTTGATGGTGGCGGCGTCATGCAGCGGCTTCAGCGCCACGACCAGCTGCGCCGTCGAGCAGTTCGGATTGGCGATGATGTTCTTGCGCGTAAACAGCGAGACCGCGTCCGGGTTCACCTCGGGCACGATCAGCGGCACGTCCGGATCGTAGCGGAAGGCCGACGAATTATCGATGACGACGCAGCCCTGCTTGCCGATCTTGGGCGACCATTCCTTGGAGACGTTGCCGCCGGCCGACATGACGCAGAGGTCGGTGTCGGAAAAGTCGTAGGTGTCGAGCGCCTTGACCTTCAGCGTGCGGTCGCCGAAGGACACTTCCGTGCCCTGGCTGCGCCGCGAGGCCAGCGCCACGACCTCGCTCACCGGGAAGCCGCGCTCGTCCAGAATGTTGAGCATTTCGCGGCCCACATTGCCCGTGGCGCCGACTACCGCAACCTTGAAACTCATCGATATCTCCTGTCCCTCTCCGCTTGGTTGTTGGAGAAAACCCGCCGGCCTGTTGCGGGTTTCGTCCCCCGGGCCGGACCCGGGAGAGGGTGGTTAGGCCAAGGGAATCACACCGTTTTGGTGGTGGTTTTGGCCGTAGTTTTGCTGGAACGGACGGACGCGCCGAAGCGCCCGGCCCGATGTTGTGCATCGCGGCCGGGGGCATCGAATGCAAGAAGAGCCATCAAAAGGCCGCGCATCGAATAACGATCCCGTTCGACGCGGGCTTTTACGCGGTTTGCGGAAAGAGTCAATCGGCGGCGCGCCTCCCCTTCCCCCCTTGTGGGGGAAGGTGTCGCCGAAGGCGACGGATGAGGGGGGCTCCAGCGGAGTGAGGCGCTGGCGTTCCCTGGAACACCCCTCATCCGTCTCGGCGCTGCGCGCCGATCCACCTTCCCCCACAAGGGGGGAAGGGAGAGGCGGTGCCGCCTGCTCTGTACAATGACGGCCGCAGGAAGTAGGAACGCCGCAAATATCCTTTGGCCGGCGCAGTGCCGGCCTTGTGCTCCGTGATGAGCACAGACCCCCGAATTCCGAAAGAAGAAAATGTCCAGTATCGAAACGATCGTTCCTGCGCTGGCAGAGGCGCTGGAAAAGCGCGGTTATTCGGCGCTGACGCCGGTGCAGAAGGCGGTGCTCGAGCCCGAGCTCGGCGAGGCCGACGCGCTGGTGTCGGCGCAGACCGGTTCCGGCAAGACCGTCGCCTTCGGCCTTGCCGTGGCGCCGACCCTGCTTGGCGGCGCCGCGCAGTTTGGCGATGCCCGCGCGCCGCTGGGACTGGTCGTGGCGCCGACGCGCGAGCTGGCGCTGCAGGTGCGGCGCGAGCTGGAATGGCTCTATGAGCTGGCCGGCGCGCATATCGCGTCCTGCGTCGGCGGCATGGACATGCGCACCGAGCGCCGCGCGCTGGAGCGCGGCGCCCACATCGTCGTCGGCACGCCCGGCCGGCTGCGCGACCACATCACGCGCGGCGCGCTCGACATGTCGGCGCTGAAGGCCGTGGTGCTGGACGAGGCCGACGAGATGCTCGATCTCGGCTTCCGCGAGGACCTCGAATTCATCCTCGACGCCGCACCCGCCGAGCGCCGCACGCGGATGTTTTCGGCCACCGTGCCGCGCTCCATCGCCACGCTGGCGCAGGGTTATCAGCGCGACGCCGTGCGCATAACCGCCGGCGGCGAGGAAAAGCAGCATCTCGATATCGAGTACCGCGCACTCTCCGTCGCGCCCGCCGATCGCGAGAACGCCATCATCAACGTGCTGCGCTATTACGAGGCGGCGAACGCCATGGTGTTCTGCAACACCCGCGCGGCGGTGAACCACCTCACGGCGCGCTTCAACAACCGCAATTTCTCCGTCGTGGCGCTGTCCGGCGAGCTCAGCCAGAACGAGCGCAGCCACGCCTTGCAGGCGATGCGCGACGGCCGCGCCAAGGTCTGCATCGCGACAGATGTCGCGGCACGCGGCATCGACCTGCCCAATCTCGATCTCGTCATCCATGCCGACCTGCCGAGCAATCCGGAGACGCTTTTGCATCGCAGCGGCCGCACCGGGCGTGCCGGACGAAAAGGGGTGAGCGCGCTGATCGTGCCCGGCAATGCCCGCCGGCGCACCGAGCGGCTGCTCGCCAATGCCGGCCTCACCGCGACCTGGGCGAGCCCGCCCTCGGCCGACGAGGTGCTGCGGCGCGACGACGAGCGCATCCTGGCCGACCCGTCCTTCGGCGAGCCGGTGAAGGACGAGGAGCGCGACTTCGCCGCCGCGCTTCTCGAACGGCATGGCGCCGAGCTGGTGGCCGCCGCCTTCGTGCGACTATGCCGGGGCAGCCGCTCGGCGCCCGAGGACCTGATCGATGTCGGCCCCTTCGCGCCGTCGAAGGAGAAGTTCGCACGCCGGGAAGACGCACCCGCCCGCCGCGACGATTTCGGCGACAGCGTCTGGTTCTCGCTGTCGGTCGGCCGCCGGCAGAATGCCGAGCCGCGCTGGCTGATCCCGATGCTGTGCCGCACCGCCGGCATGTCCAAGCGCGAGATCGGCGCCATCAAGATGCAGCCGGAAGAGACCTTCGTGCAGATCGCCGCCGACTGGGCCGACCGGTTCGTCGCCGCGATCGGCCCCGACCGCAAGCTGCAGGGCAGCATCGCGGTCCGGCGCATCGACGGCACGCCGGACCTGTCGCGCGCCGGCTACCAGCCGCCGAAGCCGGACAAGAAGCCGCATCGCGGCAAGCGGTCTTTCGACCATGGCGCGCCAGGGCGCAAGTTCGACAAGCGTGCCGACATTTCCACCGAGCAGCGTCCCGCTGCCCTTGAGGGAAAACCTTGGAGAAAGAAATCGGGCAAGCCGAAGCATGAAAATGCCGGCGGCCCGAAGTCCAAGAAGGCGAAGAAGCGCCCGGTCTGATCGATCCAGCCGCCGTCAGCGCGCCGGGTCATTGCTATCCGGCAGTTGCCTTGAGCCCGGCCTTGATCGCGGCCCAGCTGTCGGAAGGCGTTGTCGGCCGGTGTTTCTCGGCGATACGCTCGCAAAGTGCGCGGCGCCACGCAACGTCCTCGAACATTCGGCGAATGGCGGCGTACCAGCCGGCCTGGTCCGTGGAATCGATCGCCGGCATCAGGCCGCCCGTCGCTTCGATCAGCGACGACGTGGTCGAAACGATCACCGGAATGCCAAAGTCGAGACACTCCGAAGCGGCATAGCCCCAGCCTTCGATATGGGAAGGAAAGACGCCGAAGCTGGCGCTGCGATAATAACGGATAAGTTCCTCGTCGCTCACCGGACCGACGAAGACGATTTGTTTCCTCAGCTGCGGATGCGCTTCGAGATAGGCGCTGAGCTCCTCCACCATCCAACCCCAGCGGCCGACGCAGACAAGCTTGGGCAATTTGACGCCCTCGTCCAGCGCCTGCTGCCAGATGCGTGCGAGCAGGATGTGATTCTTCCGGATCTCAACCGTCGAGCAATAGAGAACGAACGGCTCGGCGACATCGAGGCGCGACGTCGCGCCGAGCCGTGTTGCTTTTTCATGAAGCAAGGAAGGCATCGGGAAGCGATGCACGGCCGGCAGATGGATGCCGGCCCTGCGCATGTGGTCACCAAGCATCTCTGCCGCGGCATTGGAAGTGCAGAAAGCCGCCGCCCCGGAACGCACAAGTGCCTCCAGATTTGGCCCGAAGACCGATCGCATCCTGCCGTTGCCGACAAGGTCCGGCCGTATCGTCGGGATCATGTCGTGGCACAGGAAGGCCGTGCTGGTCCTTTGGCGGGTGAGCTCAGCCGCCGTTTTGCCGACCATGACATAGTTGCTGATCAAAATCTTCGCAGAGCCTGGTTCCTCGTCCCCGTCAGCGGTGCCTGGACGAAACAGGCCGGCAATCAGGCCACCACGCCGCCAAAGACGGTAGGCGCGCAACATCACTCTCAACATTGCGCAAATCAGGCCCGGGCGCCCTTCGCTCACTACGCTCGCGAGCTGCCGATCCGCTTCTCTTTTCGCCATCGGATAGCGCCGCACCATGTCGAAAGCGCTCCGCAAAGCCGCAAGGCGTCTGCGCCTGGGCCGCAGCCGGAACGGCGCGATCTCATGGATGCCCAGCTTCTCCATCTCGAAATTCTCGAGCGGCCGGAAGCGACGGCTGGAAAGGTCCAGCGTCACCACCTCGATAACGGGATCGAGGTCGGACAGCGCCGCCCTGATCATGAAGTCCTCGACCCGCTGGATGCCGGCCAGCGCGCCGCGCCACGCGAGCAGGCCGGTCGCGTCGATGCAGATTTGCCGTTTCTTGTCGGCGGTTTCTTCCGCACCGTCTGGCGACGGCACCGATTTCTTCTTGGACATTGCCCCAGAGACGACGAAGCGATTTGCCGCTTCTATCCAGGTTTGACAGAGGATGAAAGCCGCCTGGGGTTGCAGCTGCGGAACGGGCGCATCGATCAGCCGAAGAACTTGGCGATGATGGCGTCGCCCATCTCTGTGGTGCCGACTTCCTTCATGCCGGCCGAGAAGATGTCTTTGGTGCGCAGGCCGTCGTCGAGCACGGCGGCGATGGCCGCTTCCAGCTTGTCGGCTTCGGCGACCATGCCGAAGGAATAGCGCAGGCACATGGCGAAGGAGGCGATCATGGCGATCGGGTTGGCGATGCCCTTGCCGGCGATGTCGGGCGCCGAGCCGTGCACCGGCTCGTAGAGCGCCTTGCGCTTCTTGGTCTTGGCATCCGGCGCGCCGAGCGAGGCCGACGGCAGCATGCCGATCGAGCCGGTTAGCATCGCGGCGATGTCGGACAGCATGTCGCCGAACAGATTGTCGGTGACGATGACGTCGAACTGCTTCGGCCAGCGCACCAGCTGCATCCCGCCGGCGTCCGCGAGCATGTGGTCGAGCTTGACGTCGGAATAGCGCGCCTTGTGTGTCTGGGAGACGACTTCGTTCCACAGCACGCCCGACTTCATGACGTTGCGCTTTTCCATCGAGGTGACGTGATTACGGCGCGTGCGGGCCAATTCGAAGGCGACGCCCGAGATGCGCTCGATCTCGAATGTGTCGTAGACTTGGGTGTCGATGCCGCGCTTCTGGCCGTTGCCGAGATCAATGATCTGCTTCGGCTCGCCGAAATAGACGCCGCCGGTGAGCTCGCGCACGATCAAGATGTCGAGGCCCTCGACCACCTCCTGCTTGAGCGAGGAGGACGCGGCCAACGCCGGATAGCAGATCGCGGGCCTGAGATTGGCGAACAGCTCCATGTCCTTGCGCAGGCGCAAGAGCCCAGCCTCGGGGCGCACCTCGTAAGGCACGGCATCCCATTTCGGCCCGCCGACGGCGCCGAACAGCACCGCATCCGCCGCCATCGCCTTCGCCATGTCGGCATCCGAGATCGCCGCGCCATGCGCGTCATAGGCGCAGCCGCCGACCAGCCCCTCGTCGGTGGCGAAACCGCTGCCGAGCTTGTCGTTCATGGCCTTGATCAACTTCTTCACCTCGGCCATGGCCTCGGGGCCGATGCCGTCGCCGGCGAGCAGGAAGAGATTTTTCGAAGCCATGGAGAACCGTCCGGTGAGAGAAATTGAACCGGCGCCTTGCTAAACGGCGAACGCTTGCCGCGCAAGGGGACCTCTCGAAAGCTTGGGTTCCTCGCCCCCGCAAAGCGGGGGAGAGGTGTCCGCGAAGCGGACGGAGAGAGGGCCTTCGTAGGGTGCTCCCCTCTCCGTCTCGGTTTTGCCGAGCCACCTCTCCCCACTTCGTTCCCACTTCGTGGGGCGAGGAACCCCACCTACCGATGCGCCAAAATATTCACCAAGCGCCCGAACGGATCGCGCACATAGAAGCGCCGCACGCCCCAAGGCTCGTCGGCCGGGCCGTATTCGACGACGAAGCCGGCCTTCTTCATGCCCGCAAGCGCCGCGTCGACATCGTCGACCTCGATCGACAGGTCCGGCACCGGCGTGCCCGACCCGCCCTCGGCCATGAAGCTCACCTGCACCGTCATGGTCTCGGCCGAGCCGCAAGTGGGGATCCAGCCTTGATCCGTCAGGACATCAAGTCCGAGCACGTCCTGGTAAAAGCGCTTGGCCGCGGCAATGTCGGGTGTTTCGATATTGGCGACGATGCGCCTGACCTTCACCATGGGCCGATCCTCAGGCCGTGCGCCTGAGCGCCGTCACCTCGATCTCGATCTTCATCTCCGGCTTGTTCAGCTGGCACACGATCATCGTCGCCGCCGGGCGGATGTCGCCGAACGTCTCGCCGAGGATCGGGAACACCACGTCAACATAGGCCTGGTCGGTGATATAGTAATGCGCCCGCACCACGTCGGCCATGTCGAAGCCGCCCTCGGCGAGCGCCTTGGCGATGGTGGCGAGGCAGTTGCGCGTTTGCGCCTCGACTGTGTCGGGCATGGTCATGGTGGCATAGTCGTAGCCGGTCGTTCCGGAGACGAAACACCAGTCGCCCTGCACCACCGCGCGCGAATAGCCGGCGGTCTTCTCGAAGGGGGAACCGGTTGAGATGAGCTTGCGCATGGGGGGCCTCGCTGTTGGTTGCGGGCCTGCATCTAGCAAAAGAGGCTCGGCTGGTCGTGGGCCAAGCAATGCGAAGCATTGTCACGAGGCGAGCGCCAGCCTCGGAGATTAGCGATAGCCGCCCCTCCCGTCGTCATTCCAGGGCGGAGCAAGGAGCGAAGCGACGCGCGCAGACCCTGGAATCCATGCCGTTACGCTGAAGCGGCGCCCAGCGGTGCAGAATTCTGGACCCTCGCACTCTACGGCAGCGGTCACGGAATGGATCCTCGGGTCTGCGCTCCGCTTCGCGTCGCTCCGCCCGTGGATGACGAAGGGAGAGGGCCGTCGCCGTGCCGAACCCCTAGTTCCCCTGCGCATCCTCATACGCCTTCTTGATATCGTCCGGCCAGTCCTTCAGCGGCGGCCAGGCCTGCGGATCGCCATTGTCGCCGCGGCGGGCGAAATAGACTTTCTGCTTGGCGGGATCGACCGCCATGAAGCCGTCATTGCCGCCGCAGTCATGCGGCACGCAGCCGGTGGCGTAGAAGGCGCCCGACTCGGTCTTTTCGGTGCCGCCGCCGACCAGAAGGCTGGTCGCCATGTCGGGCATGTCGTCGCCCAGGAGCGCCTGGCCGGCCTTGTAGACGGCCTCGTTGTGGAAGGCGTCGATGATGTTGTCGTATTTCGACGGATCGACATCCTTCCAATCGGTGCCGGGCTCGGGCGTGTAGGTCAGGTTGCCGGAGGTCGTCAGCCCTTCCGTGGGCGACCATTGCAGCGCCGGCTTGGAATCGCCCGGCAGCAGATAGGGCACGAAATAGATGGCGTCGTCGGAGACGGCGGCCGGCGGCGCGCCGCATTCGTCCTGCTCGACCGTGGTGGTCTGGATCTCGCTGTCCTTCTTCCAGACGATGACCTTGGCCGGCCCGCACTGGTTGCCGCCGTCGCCGACATCGACCAGCGCAACGTTTACGTCGCCGATCTTGACGATCTTGTCGAAGAAGACGTCGTAATTGCTGGCAAGCTGCTTGCCGTCATAGGACAGCACCTTCTCGCCGTCCTGCTCCGGCTGGGTGATGGTGAGTTGCCCGCCCTCGAATGGAATCGGCGCCTGCTTGTCGTCATCCGGCGCAGCCTGGTCGGATGCGCCCTGATCGGCGGCGGGCTGGTCGGAGGTTGCGGGTGCCGGCTGCGGGGCCGGCGCGGTGGTCTGGGCATTGGCGCCGACCGTAGCGAGAAGGACTGCCACCGAAGCAGCCAGAAGCGAACGTGTCATGACGGTCCCCTCCACTCAGTCGCGAGCCCAGCCGGCGACGGCGGGGTTATCGATTGTAGTCGTGCCGCTCAGAGACTGTTTCGAAATTCGCTCCGGCGAGTCATATGGTGGTGGTTTCGAGAACCGGAGCGGAGCGGACATTTGGGTCCGTGAGCACCGGAAGCGCAGAAACCGCCGGCAGATGGCCGCCGGAGTAGAATTTCCAAATAGTCTCAGGCCCAGGGGCGCTGCTCGGCATTCCTCTTCTCGAAGGAAGCAATGGCCCCGGCCTTCTCCATGGTGAGCCCGATGTCGTCGAGGCCGTTCAAGAGGCAATGGCGCTTGAAGTCGTCGAGGTCGAATTTGACCACGCCGCCGTCCGGACCGCGGATTTCCTTGGCTTCCAGATCGATCGACAGCGTCGCGTTGGAGCCGCGCGAGGCGTCGTCCATCAGCTTGTCGAGGTCTTCCGGGCTGACGGTGATCGGCAGGATGCCGTTCTTGAAGCAGTTGTTGTAGAAGATGTCGGCGAACGAGGTCGAGATCACGCAGCGGATGCCGAAGTCGAGCAGCGCCCAGGGCGCGTGCTCGCGGCTCGAGCCGCAGCCGAAATTGTCGCCGGCGACCAGGATCTGCGCCTTGCGGTAGGCCGGCTTGTTGAGCACGAAATCCGGGTTCTCCGAACCGTCCTCATTGTAGCGCATCTCGGCGAACAGGCCGGTGCCGAGCCCGGTGCGCTTGATCGTCTTGAGATAATCCTTCGGGATGATCATGTCGGTGTCGACATTGACGATCGGCATTGGCGCGGCGACGCCCGTGAGCTTGGTGAATTTGTCCATGGTTACCTGCCCGTCTTCTTGGCCTGCGGGGAATTTTGCGGGACGGTTTACACAAAGCCGGCGGCAAATGAAAGGCAACTGTTCGTGCACGGTCCTTGGGCCAATGGCGGGGCATGGCTTGCGGAGGGATTGGACACCTCAAAAAACGACTTCGAAATTGTGGCCGGCTGGTGCAGTCTGCGGCCATGGCTAGTCCTTCCAAAGTCTTCTACGCAAGCGAGCCCAAGCTCGATGTCGCCGAGTTCCGCCACGTGCTGGTGGAGTCGGGCCTCGGCAAGGTGCGGCCCGTCGACGACGAGGCCCGGCTGCAGACGATGCTCGACAACGCCAACCTGGTGCTGACCGCGCGGCTCGACCGGCCGGACCGGCAACTGGTCGGCGTGGCGCGCGGCATGACCGACTTCTCATGGGTCTGCTACATTTCCGACCTCGCCGTCTCGAAGGCGGCGCAAGGGCTCGGCGTCGGCAAGGGCCTGATGGACGAGGCGCAGCGCCAGCTCGGCCCTTCGGTCGCCATCAGCCTGATCTCGATGCCCGACGCCGTCGGCTTCTACGAGCGCATCGGCATGACGCGCATGACCGACGCCTTCTGGTTCTCCCGCAAGCGCTGACGCCATTCACCGGCAAGTGATCGCCTGGTCCTGTTGTGCGGCTTGACATGCAACCAAATGGTTGCATATTAAAGCCATGAGCATGGATGCCGTCTTTCGCGCTTTGGCCGACCCGACCCGCCGGCAATTGCTGGACAGTCTCCATGCCCGGAACGGGCAGACGCTGAACGCGCTCTGCGAGCACATGGATATGACGCGCCAGGCGGTGACCAAGCATTTGGCGATCCTCGAGGAGGCCAACCTCGTCACCACCATGCGCCGCGGCCGCGAGAAGGAGCACTACCTCAACCCCGTTCCGATCAACGAGATCGCCGAGCGCTGGATCGGCAAGTTCGAGCGCCATCGGCTCAGTGCATTGAGCGACCTGAAGCAACGTCTTGAAAGGGAAGAGCCGTGAGCGAGAACAGCTTCGTCTATGTCACCTACATCCGCACGACGCCTGAAAAACTCTGGCAGGCGCTGACCGATCCCGAATTCAACCGGCAGTTCTTCCTCTGCTCCTATCAGGAGAGCGACTGGAAGGTCGGCTCGAGCTGGAAGCTGATGTTCCCGGATGGCCGCATTGCCGACTCGGGCGAGATCCTCGAGATCGACCCGCCAAAACGCCTGGTCATCAAATGGCGCAACGAATGGATGCCCGAGGTGAAGGAGGACGGCTACACGCGCTGCACCTTCACCATCGAGCCCGACGGCGAATTGATGAAGCTCGCCGTCATCCACGAGGCCGACGGCCCGCACAGGCTGATTGCGAACGTCTCCAAGGGCTGGCCGCTGGTGCTGGCGAGCCTCAAGAGCCTGCTCGAGACCGGCAAGGGTTTCGAGCGCCCGCCGTCAAAGGGCTAGAGCAAGATCCAGGAAAAGTGTGAAACGGTTTGGGTTCGGCGACTTCGCCGTAACCACCCGCCCGGAATTACGTAAGAAAAGCTTCGTTTCGGACAATTTTACCGGAGGCGCATGCGATGCTGCAATTGTCCTTGCCGCAGGCCATGGCGAACGCGGACACGGTCATGGCCTCGGCCGAGCTTCCCGCCTCGCCGGACCGGGTCATTGCCGCGTTGATCACCGGGGAGGTCGAGCGCTGGTGGGGTTCGGCCGACACTTACCGGATGACCGGGTGGAACGCCGATCTTCGCGTCGACGGCGGCTGGAACGTCACGGTACAGACCGCCGACGGCAGACGCCTGCCCGCCAGCGGAAAATTCCTCGAAATCGAGATGCCGCGCCGGATCGTCCAGACAAGGCGCTACGACTGGGACCATCCGGCGCTCGGCCGCAAGGAAACGACCGTAGCCTATCTGCTTGAGGCGATCGGCGACGGCACGCGGCTCACTATCTGCCACGGCGGATTCGCCGGTTTCCCCGACGCCGCGGCGGAACATGCCGAAGGCTGGGCGCGCGTGCTTGGGTGGCTACAGGAGTATTTTGGGTGAGGGAGGACGGGTCGCTTAGCGCGGCCTTACCTTCTCCCCTTGTGGGAGAAGGTGGATCGGCGCGCTAGCGCCGAGACGGATGAGGGGTGTTCCAGCGGAGTGAGACGTCGGCTTTCCCTGGAGCACCCCTCATCCGTCGCCTTCGGCGACACCTTCCCCCACAAGGGGGGAAGGGGGCGCTGGCGCTAAATCACATTCAGCTCCCGGAACGCCCTTCCTTGCGCCACCCGCTCATAGCCGAACGCCGTGCAATCGATCGTGCGATACCCGCCATGCATGACAAGCTCCGCGATCGACTTGCCCACCGCCGGCGCCTGCTGCAGGCCGTGGCCGGAGAAGCCGTTGGCGAACAGGAAGTTCTCGACCTCCGGATGCGGCCCGATCACCCCGTTCTGGTCGAGCGTGTTGTAGTCGTAATGCCCGACCCAGGCGCGCGTCGGCTTGATCGCCTCGAAGGCCGGGATGCGGGTGGCCAAGGTCGGCCAGATCACCTCTTCGAACAGCGGCCAGTTGACGTCGAAATCCTTCGGGTCGGGCGCGACATCGCCTTCCTCCGGCTCGGCGCCGCCGGTGAGGTAGACCGAGCCCTCCGGCCGCACATAGATTCCGCTTGGATCGACCAGCAGCGGCATGTCGGCATATTTCTCGCGCGCCTCGAAGACGAAGACGTTGCGCTTGCGCGGCTCGACCGGCAGCTCGAGCCCGGCAAAAGCCGCGACCCTGCCGGCATTCGGCCCGGCGGCGTTGACGACGATACCGGCTTCGAGCGTCTCGCCATTGTCGAGGCTGACACCGGTGACGCGATTGCCGTCGCGCGAAATGCCGGTGGCGGAAGCCGTGATGAAATCGATCCTCTTGTCGCGCAGCGCCTTGCGGAACAGCGTCAGCAGCGCATGCGCGTCGAACCAGCCCTCGCCGCTGCGGCCAAAGGCTCCCGCGGAAACATCCTCGACCGACAGCCAGGGAAAGCGGCGCGCCAGCTGCCCGGCGTCCTCGAGCAGGATATCGGCGCCCTCGGCGACCTGAGTCGCGTGATTGGCCTTGAGGATCGGCAGCCCGGCCTCGCCGGCGAGGATCAGATAGCCGCCCTCGCGAAAGCCGATATCGGCATCGGGACCAAAAGTCTCCTTCAGCCGCCGGAACAGGTTCAGCGTGAACTGCGACAGGCGGATGTTTTCCGGAATCGAGAATTGCTGGCGGATCGAGGCTAGCGACAAGGTCGTCGCCGCGTGGGAGAATTGCGGATCGCGCTCGATCAGCGCGATCGAGCCGGTAAAGCCTTCCTCGCGCAGGTAATAGGCGACCGAGGACCCGACGATGGCCCCGCCGATGATGACGATGTCGTAGCGCATTTTTTCTCCGATCCAGAGCAATTCCAACGCCCGGAATTGCGTAGAAAGCCGCCGCGCGTTCACGCAGCCGGCAGATCGATCTCGAAGCGCGTGCCGCGCTCGGAGTCAACCAGCCTGATCGTGCCATCATGCGCTTTCAGGAGGGCCAGCACGATGCCGAGCCCCATGCCGGTGCCGCCGGATTCGCGCCTTGTGGTGAAGAACGGCTCGAAAATCCTGGCGCGGTTGGCGGCCGAGATGCCGTCGCCATCGTCGCCGATCTGGACCGACGCGCGCTCGCCATCGGCCGAGGCACGGATCGCCACCTGCCGGGCGCCATGCCTTGCCGAATTGTCGATGAGATTGGCAAGCACGATGCCGAGATTCTCGGCCGAGATGCCGAGCCTGATATCGCCGCCGCCCTCGAGCCGCGCTTCCAGCCTCGTGTCGATCGGCAACGACGCCAGCGCCGCATGAAGCGTCGTGCTTTCGCCGCTCGGTTCCAGGTTTTCGGCGCGCGCCAGGTCGAGCAGCCGCCGCACCAGCAGATTGAGCCGTCCGGCATCGGTGACGATGTTGTTGGAGAAACGCTTGCGCTCGGCCTCGTCCATCGCGCCGCCGGAATCCCTGAGCAGCTCCGCCGCGCCCTGGATCGCCGTCAGCGGCGATTTCAGCTCATGCGAGACATGGGTGGCGAAGGTCTGGATCGAGTCGGAGCGCGCCTGCAGTTTTTGCGCCATGTCGAGGAAGGCGGCCGACAGCGCCGCCATCTCGCGCGTGCCGTGATGGGCGAGCGGCCTGATCGCGTCGCGGTCGCCGGCGGCGATGCGCTTCGTGCGATCGATCAGCGCGTAGATCGGCCGGCTGACGGTGCGGATGAACACCAGTGCGATCAGAAGCGTGCCGCCGACGATGGTGATCGCCGCCAACGTCACCTTGCCGCGCTCGCCATAGAGGTGCTTGACGATGTTGTTCGGCGTCCGCGACAGATAGACGACGCCCGCGACCCGGCCATCGAGCTCGACCGGCATGGCGACGAAGACGCGCACCCTGGTGCCGCGGCTGACCGAATAGAGCGGCGGTGCCGGCTGGTCGGGGATACGCAGGCGCAGTTCGCTGGCATAGGCGCCGGAAAGCGCGGTCCGCACCTCCTCGACATCGCCGAGCGACCGGCCGACCTCGTCGCCGCCGGCAATCACCACGCCGTGCGGATCGAGCAGGCGGAAGCCGGCAAGCGTCGTTTTCTGCGTTTCGTCGAGGATACCGTCGAGCCGGGCGCCGATGGCCGCGAAGGCCGGATCGGGGGTGGCGGGAAGCGCCGCGGGGCGCATCGGCATGACATCGTCGGAGGCGAGGTCGAGCCGCGGCTCGATCGGATCATAGGGATAGTTGTTGTCCCGCGCCGGATCGGCCGAGATCGGCGAACCCAGCCTGTCCTGGGGAATACCGGCCGCGCGCACCTCCTGAGCATAAAGGGCCGCGACCACCGCGCCCTGCGCGATCAGCTCTCCCTCGGTCTGGCGGATCAGCTGGTTCTCATAGAGCCGGAAGAAGAAGAGCCCGACCAGCGGCAGCGCCATGACCACGATCAGGATGGCGATGACGACGGTGGCGAGCCGCGGCCGCCACCTTTCCTTGCTCAACCACCGCATCGGCCGAGCCGGAAGCCGACGCCATGCACCGTCGCGATCGCGTCGAGGCAGCCGACCGCCGCCAGCTTGGCCCGCACGTTGCGGATGTGGCTGTCGACCGTGCGTTCCGAGACATGGATGTTGGAGGCATAGGCATTGGCCATCACCGCGTCGCGGCCGAGCACGTGCTGCGGCCGGGCGAGGAAGCCCTTCAGGATCGCGAATTCGATCGCCGTCAAGGTGAGCGGCTTGCCGTCGAAGCTCGCCGCATGGCTTGCCGGGACAAGCATGAGCTTGCCATGCGCGAACGCATGGTCATCGGCTTCCTCTTCGACCGGCGCGGGCCGCGCCCGCCGCAGGATGACGTTGACCCGGGCGACCAGCTCGCGCGGGCTGAACGGCTTGGTCACATAATCGTCGCCGCCCATTTCCAGTCCGAGGATGCGGTCGATCTCTTCGTCGCGCGCGGACAAGAACAACACCGGCACGTCGGATTTTTGCCTCAGCCTCCGGCACACCTCCAGTCCGTCCATCTCCGGCATGCCGATGTCGAGCACGATGAGGTCGGGCGCGCCGCGCTCGACCGCCTGGAGCGCCGCCGCGCCATTGGCGACGGCGGCCGTCTTCATGCCGGCCTTTTCCAGCGCGAAGCAGATGATCTCGCGGATATGCGGGTCGTCGTCGGCGACGAGGATGTGGTGCGGCATCGATCAATAGCCCGGCGGGTAAGCTTGGGTGACGGCAGGATTAGAGCAATTCCAAGGAAAAGTGCGAAATTGTTTTCGGCCGGGAGCTGTGTCGGGACAAGGGGCAACGAGCCTCATCRCCGGACCGTCCTCGGCGTGCCCGCCACGTGGCGCGACCTTGGGGCGAAAAGTAGGACATCCGCCGCGACGCGCAGTCTTTGCGGCTCGACGAGCCACCAGCCTTCATTGCGGAGCCGGCGCGGCAGCGACCAGCGGGATGTATGTGGCGTTTGCATGGCGGCCTTGTCACCGACGGGCGCGGTAAGGGCGCGGCGGATTGGAGGAGGTTTTCCGCAAGGGTTTGCAGTTTTCGTGCAGGCCAGCCCCTTGAGAGACAGGCCAATCGCACAGGGAGCTCCCCCTCTCCGTCTCGGCTTCGCCGAGCCACCTCTCCCCCGCCATAAAGGCGGGGGCGAGGAACCCAAGCTGCGAAGGGCGCTACCTTGGCGATTGGCGTTTCCTCGCCCCCACAAAGTGGGGGAGAGGTGGCTCGGCGCGCAGCGCTGAGACGGAGAGGGGGCTGGCGCTGCCCTATGCGATTGTCCTGCCCTCGAGGGACTCACCTTGCCTCGCCCGCCATCACCCGGCATAGATCGGCCATGGCCCAAGAACCCTACAGCCCGCGCCGCTCGGTGCTTTACATTCCCGCCTCGAACGACAAGGCGCTCGCCAAGCTCGCCTCGCTTGCCTGCGACGCCATAATCATCGACCTCGAGGACGCCGTCCTGCCCGCCGACAAGAAGGCCGCGCGCGACAAGGTCGCCGGCATCCTGGCTGCGCGCCCCGAACGGCGCTGCGAGATGGTGGTGCGCATCAATCCTTTGGCCAGCGAATGGGGCACCCACGACCTGTTGGCCGTGGCCAAGGCCGAGCCCGACGGCATTCTACTGCCCAAGATCGGCACGCCGCGCGACATCCTGGAAGCGGGCGACCTGCTCGACGACAATTTCGCGCCGGACAGCGTGAAACTATGGGCGATGGTCGAGACGCCCAGAGCGCTGCTCAACATCGGCGCCATCGCCGAGCTTGGCCGCGATCCGGCGGCACGCCTCAATTGTTTCGTTACCGGAACGAATGACCTGGTGAAGGCGACCGGCATCCTGGYGGACCGGCGCTATCTGATGCCCTGGCTGATGCAGCTGGTGCTCGCCGCTCGCGCCGGCGGCCTCGACGTCATCGACGGCGTCGCTAATGATTTTCGCGACCTCGACGCCTTTGCCCGCGAATGCGCCGAGGCCGCCGCCATGGGCTTTGACGGCAAGTCGCTGATCCACCCTGCCCAGATCGAGCCGGCGAACCGCGCCTTTTCGCCGTCGGCGGAGGCGCTGGCCGGGGCCCGCGCCATCCGGGATGCGTTCGCGCAGCCCGAAAATGCCGGCAAGGGGGTGATTGCGCTGGATGGCAAGATGGTCGAGCGGCTGCATCTGGCGGAAGCCGAGAAACTTCTGGCGAAGGCCGCGATCATCGGCGCATGATGCGCCGGGCGCGTTTTCAGGCCCGGCTTTCCGCCCGGTCATAACAGCTTAGGCACGACAGGACAGATCCATGAAACTCTACCGCTTCCTCACCGGCCCGGACGACGCCACCTTCTGCCACAAGGTGACGGCGGCGCTGAACAAGGGCTGGCACCTGTTCGGCTCGCCGACCTACGCCTATGACAAGAAGACCAAGTCGATGCGCTGCGGCCAGGCCGTGGTGAAGGATGTCGAAGGCCAGGAATACACGGCCGACACCAAGCTCAGCGACTGGTAGGCGACGCCCCCTCACCCAGCCTCCGCTTCGCTCGGCTGACCTCTCCCCGAGGGGAGAGGAGGCGGTCGGCGCCGGCGCCAACCTCTTCTCCCCACCGGGGAAGGTGGCCGCGAAGCGGCCGGATGAGGGGGAGTCGCCGCGAAGAACGATGCGGATGACGAGGTGCTTTAGCCCGCTGCCGCCTGCTCGGCCGCCTCCTCGATCCGCTCCATGTCATCGTCCGACAGGCCGAAATGGTGGCCGATCTCGTGGATCAGCACATGGGTGACGATGTCGCCCAGCGTCTCCTCGTTCTCGGCCCAGTAGTCGAGGATGGCGCGGCGGTAGAGCGTGATGCGGTTCGGCCCCTCGCCGGTCTGCGGGTTCCAGCGCTCGGCGATGCCGCGCCCCTCGAACAGGCCGAGCAGGTCGAAGGGCGTCTCCAGCGACAGGTCGTCCATGATCTCGTCGGTCGGAAAATCGGCGATCTGGATGACGATCTCGCCGGTGAGCTGGCGGAACTCTTCCGGCAGATGGGCATAGGTCTCCAGCGCCAGAAGCTCCATCTCGTCCATCGACGGCGAGAGCTGGTCGTGCCAGGTGCGGGTCTTGTAGATGCGGGCCATGAAATGTCCTTTGATCCAGGCATATAGGCTTTCGCGCCGATAGAGGCAAATGAGCCGGCTGGCGGGCTTTCCCGAGGGTAAAGAGTGAAGGAATAAATTCCTTGTGACTCCGCTTGACTCTTCCGGGGCCCTCTGGAATCTATAAGAACATAACAGGAACAATTGCTGCGGAAGTGAACGTCATGGCGATGAGCGCCGTGGCGCGGGACACTGTTTTTGCCCTGCGCCGCCAGATCGCGAAGATCGAAGGAACGCTGCCCGAGCGCCTGCAGGCGCCGGCGCCTGGCGCGCCTCTCGATGCTGCCAGGTTGGACATGACGCTTGTCCGGCGTGGCCTCGCCGTGGCTGCGGCGGACGCCTTCCTGCGCACCGGCATCGAACGCCTCGACACCGCCCTTGGCGGCGGCCTGCCCAGGGCGGCGCTCAGCGAGATCCATGGCCTGGAGACCCGCGATGCCGGCACCGTCGCCGGCTTCGCGCTGTCGCTCGTGAGCCTGATCCTCAAGGAAAGGCAGGGCCTGCCGATTCTCTGGGTCGGCACGGCGGAAATCTTCCACGAGGCAGGCCTTCCCTATGCCAGAGGCCTTCACGCTTTGTTCGGCATCGAGCCGGAGCAATTGCTGTTTTCCGAGGCGCCGAAGCTGCTCGACGCGCTGTGGATCGCCGAGGAGGCCGCCCGCATGACCGCCTTCGCCGCGGTCATCCTCGAGATCCGCGGCAGTCCGCAACGGCTCGACCTCACCGCCACGCGGCGGTTGCACGCGCGGGCGCAAAATGCCGGCAGGCCGGTGCTTTTGCTGCGCCAGGCCGGCGCGGCCGACCCCACCGCCGCCCCTGTGCGCCTCATCGTTTCGGCAGCGCCGGCGGCCAGCCGCGAGACGGTCGCCGGGCCGCTCGCCGGCTCGATCGGCCGCCCCGCCTTCAAAGTCGATATCGGCAAGAGCCGCACGGCCCTGCCCGGACAATTCACACTGGAGTGGAACCCAAATGAGCACGCTTTTGCAGAAAGAACAGAGAATTCTGTCGCTGTGGTTCCCGCATCTCAGCGCGGAGCGGATCCTGCGTCAGCGTCTGGGGCGGTCCTGGCGTTCCCGGCCCTCGCATCATCTGCCTCTGGTGATCAGCCATCGCGACAACAACACCCAGCGCATCGCAGCCCTCGACGAGCGGGCTGAGGCGCTCAAATTGAAGCGTGGCATGGGCATTGCCGATGCCCGCGCCATGCATCCTTCGATCGATGTGGTCGAGGCCGACCCGGAAGCCGACCGCCGCCTGCTCGAAGGCCTTGCCGACTGGTGCGACCGCTACACGCCGCTGGTGGCGATCGACGCCGAGGACGGGCTGTTCCTCGACGTCACCGGCTGCACGCATCTGTTCGGCGGCGAGCGCGCCATGCAGGACGAGATTCTCACCCGCTTCTTCCAGCAGGGTTTCGATGTCCGCGCAGGCCTCGCCTCCACGCCGGGCGCCGCCTGGGCGGCAGCGCGCTTCCATGGCGACCGCATCGTGGCCGGCGGCGAGGAGGAGGCGCTGCTTTCGCCGCTGCCGCTGTCGGCGCTGCGCATCGCGCCGGAGACCCGTACCGGCCTGGAAAGTGTGGGCCTGCGCACCGCCGGCGCGGTGATGGCAGCACCCCGCGCGCCGCTCGCCCGCCGCTTCGGCGCCTCTCTTCTTCTGCGCCTCGACCAGGCGCTCGGCCGTCTCGATGAGGCCGTGTCGCCGCGCCTTCCCGTCGCGCCGCTCTCGGTCGAGCGCCATCTTGCCGAGCCGGTCATGCTCACCGACGACATCGAGCGGCTGGTGAGCCGGCTGGCGATCGCCTTGAAGACCGATCTCGAGCGCCGCGGCGAAGGCGCAAGGACGCTGGCGCTGCTTCTCTTCCGCGTCGACGGCGCCGTCAGCCGCATCGCCGTCGGCACCTCGCGTCCGATGCGCGAGCCGCGACTGATCCAAAGACTGTTCCACGAGCGGCTGACCGCGCTGGAGCAGAGCATCGACGCCGGCTTCGGCTTCGACCTCGTGCGGCTGTCCGTGCTGTCGGTCGCCGCCTTCGACTTGACCCAGGGCGACCTGACCGGCGAGGCCGACGATGATGACGCCGACATCGCGCTGTTCGCCGACCGCGTTCGCGCCCGCCTCGGCGAGGCCGCCGTTTTGAAACCCGTTGTCGTCGAAAGCCATCTGCCGGAACGCGCCGTCAAGACAGTGCCTTTCGCCGAAGCGCCGCAACGGCGCGCGCCGGCGGCCGGCCGGGCGGCGCCCCCGATGACCGTCTATCCGCCGGAGCGGCCGGTGCGCCTGTTCCGCTCGCCCGAGCCGATCGAGGTGCCGGCGACCGAGATCCCCGAGGGACCGCCGATGAATTTCCGCTGGCGGCGCGCGCTCTACCGCGTCGCCCGCGCCGAAGGCCCTGAACGCATCGCCGCCGAATGGTGGCGGCAACTGCCCGGCGAGGAGGAAACGCCGACCCGCGACTATTACCGCATCGAGGACAGCGAAGGGCGCCGCTACTGGCTCTACCGCCAGGGTCTTTACAGCAGCGCGCCCCAGGCCGCACCGCCGCGCTGGTACATGCATGGGGTGTTCGCATGAACGCGCTGACCGCCATCCCCTATGCCGAGTTCGGCATAAGCTCGAATTTCTCCTTCCTGCGCGGCGCCTCCAAGCCGGAGGAGCTGGTGGTCACGGCGAAATTCTACGGTTTTTCGTCGATCGGCCTTGCCGACAGGAACACGGTCGCCGGCGTCGTGCGCGCCTGGCAGCAGGCCAAGGTGGAGAAGATGGCCTATCATCCCGGCTGCCGCCTGGTGTTCGGCGACGGCACGCCGGACATCCTCGCCTATCCCCGCGACCGCCAGGGCTGGGGGCATCTCTGCCGCATGCTCACCCAGGCCAATTTGCGCGACGAGACCGAGAAGGGCGCAACGCTGCTCAAGCTTGACGACCTGCTCGAATGGGGCGATCGAATGTCGCTGGCGATCCTGCCCGATCTGTCCGGTGGCGCGGAAGGCAATCTGGAATTTATTAGCCGGCTTAAGGATCGCTTCGGCATGGCGCTCCGCCTTGCCGTAGCGCCGGATTATGGCGGCAACGACCGCTTCCGTATCGAGCAGGCGGCGGCGATGGCCGACCATGCGCGTGTCCCGCTGATGGCGACCAACGACGTGCTCTACCATGCCGCCGATCGCCG
Organism: Mesorhizobium sp. LCM 4577; assembly: GCF_001854795.2. Classification (NCBI taxonomy): domain Bacteria; kingdom Pseudomonadati; phylum Pseudomonadota; class Alphaproteobacteria; order Hyphomicrobiales; family Phyllobacteriaceae; genus Mesorhizobium; species Mesorhizobium sp. LCM 4577. The sequence continues at coordinate 20,885 of NZ_MDDU01000001.1, forward strand.
CCCGCTGCAGGACGTGCTCACCGCGATCCGCCTCAACACGCCGGTTTCCGAGGTCGGGCTGGAGCTGGCCGCCAATGCCGAGCGCCACCTGAAGCCGCCGTTGGAGATGGCGCGCCTGTTCCGCCGTCACCCRCAAGCGCTGGCCGAGACGCTGCGCTTCGCCGACGAGTTGACCTTCTCGCTCAGCGACCTCCAATACAATTATCCGGACGAGCCGACCGAATCCGGACTGGAACCGCAGGCCGAGCTCGAAAGGCTGGCGCGCGAAGGCGCGGCTAGGCGCTATCCGGCCGGTGTTCCCGAGGATGTGCTGAAACGCATCGACAGCGAGCTCGCGCTGATCGAGCGGCTGAACTATGCGCGCTATTTCCTGACCGTCTACGACATCGTCAAATATGCCCGCAGCCAGAATATCCTCTGCCAGGGCCGCGGCTCGGCCGCCAATTCAATCATCTGCTTCTGCATCGGCATTACCGAAGTCGGTCCTGACCGCATCGACACGCTCTTTGAACGTTTCATCTCCGAAAAGCGAAACGAGCCGCCCGATATCGACGTCGACTTCGAGCATGAGAAACGCGATATCGTCATCGCCTACATCTATGAGAAATACAGCGCCAAGCGCACCGCCTTGGCCGCCGCCGTGATCAGCTATCGCGGCCGCTCGGCGCTGCGCGAGGTGGCCAAGGCCATGGGCCTGTCGGAGGACGTCCGCAGCGCGCTGTCCAGCACCATCTGGGGCTGGTCGACCTCCGAGCTCGGCGAAAGGGAAGCCAATGCCGGCGGCCTCGACCGCGCCGATCCGCTGTCGCGTCAGGTTCTGGAGCGCGCCAATGAGATCATGGGCTTCCCCCGCCACCTTTCCCAGCATGTCGGCGGCTTCGTCATCACCCGCGACCGGCTCGACGAGGTCGTGCCCATCGTCAAGACGGCGATGGACGAGCGCAAGATGGTCGAGTGGGACAAGGACGACCTCGATGCGGTGAAGATCCTCAAGGTCGACGTGCTGGCGCTCGGCATGCTGACCTGCCTGAAGCGCGCCCTGACCCTGCTCACCGATCATTACCCGGAAGCGCGGGATCCGTTTGGACGGCCTTATGTGCTCGCAACCCTTCCCGAAGAGGACAGGCGCGTCTACGCCATGATCCAGAGAGCCGACACGCTCGGCGTCTTTCAGATCGAGTCGCGCGCGCAGATGTCGATGCTGCCTCGTCTCAGGCCGGAGAATTTCTACGACCTCGTCATCGAGGTCGCCATCGTGCGGCCCGGTCCGATCCAGGGCGACATGGTGCATCCCTATCTGCGTCGTCGGCAGAAGAAGGAAAAGCCTGAATATCCCAAGCCGGAGCTGAAGGAGATTCTCGGCAAGACGCTGGGCGTGCCGCTGTTCCAGGAACAGGCGATGAAGATCGCCATTGTCGCCGGCGGCTTCCAGCCGGGCGAGGCCGACGAGTTGCGCCGCGCCATGGCGACCTTCAAGCGCACCGGCACGATCGGCAATTACCGCCAACGCATGATCGACGGCATGGTCGGCAGGGGCTACGAAAAGGAATTCGCCGAGCGCTGCTTCAAGCAGATCGAGGGTTTTGGCGAATATGGCTTTCCCGAAAGCCATGCCGCGTCCTTCGCGCTCTTGGTCTATGCTTCCTGCTGGTTCAAGACCTTCTACCCGGATGTCTTCTGCGCCGCGATCCTGAACGCCCAGCCGATGGGTTTCTACCAGCCGGCGCAGCTCGTGCGCGATGCGCGCGACCATGGCGTCGAGGTGCGCGCGGTCGACGTCAACCATTCCGTCTGGGATTGCACGCTGGAAGAGTCGGCCTTCGATCCGTCCCGCATCCTCGAGCGCCACGCCTCGATGCGCGGCGTGATCCGGACGGCGCATGCGGTGCGGCTCGGCTTCCGCCAGATCAAGGRCCTGTCCGAAGAGCGCATGGACGCCGTGGTCGCGCAGCGCGGCGACGGCTATCGGTCGGTCAGGGATGTCTGGCTGCGCTCCGGCCTCGATGTTGGCGAGATCGAAAGATTGGCTGAGGCGGACGCGTTCCGCTCGATCGGCCTCGACCGCCGCTCGGCGCTCTGGGAAGTGCGGGCGCTTGACGGCAAGAGTGCTGCCGAGAGATTGCCGCTGTTCGACCGGCCCTCGCTCGGCCTGCGCGAGCTGGAGCCGGAAACGAAACTGCCGAAAATGCCGCTCGGCGAGCATGTCGTGCACGACTACCGCTCGCTCGGCCTGTCGCTGAAGGCGCATCCCGTCGCCTTCCTGCGCGAAAAGCTGGATCGCGCCGGCGTCACACCCAATGCCCGCCTGCCATCGGTACGCGACGGCCGCCGCGTCTCCGTCGCCGGACTCGTGCTGGTGCGCCAGCGTCCCGGCAAGGGCAATGCCATCTTCCTCACGCTGGAGGACGAAAAATCGATCGCCAACGTCATCATCTGGCCGCGCGTCTTCGACCGTTTCCGCTCGGTGGTGATGGGCGCGCGCTTCATCCGCGTCACCGGCAAGCTGCAGCATGAATCGGACGTCATCCACATCGTCGCCGACAGGATCGAGGACTTGACCTCCTGGCTGAGCGTGCTGCTGGAGTCCGCCAATCGCCCGGTCATCGAGCACAATCCCGCCGAACGGCCGGTTGGATCCGCCGCAAGCCGTGGCCTGCCGGTCCATCAGGACGTCGCGACCCTATCGAGCGCCGCGCGACAGGTCATGCCCAAGGGGCGGAATTTTCAGTAGGACGGCACGGGGGAGGCAGACGCCCGATTGCGTGTGCCGTTACGACGCACAACTTTGATGTCGGCGGGACAGCGCCCCCCTCTGTCCTGCCGGACATCTCCCCCACGAGGGGGGAGATCAGATGTCACGCCGGCTTTCGCCAATCGCCAACGTTGCAGGATACGCAAGGCGCCGAAGCTGCCAATCTCCGCCCTTGTGGGGGAGATGGCCGGCAGGCCAGAGGGGGGCGCGAAGGATCGCCAACTTACGTCGCGCTGCACCTATAAGCCGCTCTCTACGAAGGCCCGCCGAGCCGTGGCGACGGTGGGGCCAGCATGTCCTCGGCCGAGATCGTGCGCGCCTCCGAAGGCAGCATGATGGGGATGCCGTCGCGCACCGGATAGGCGAGCTTCGCGACGCGCGAGACCAGCTCGCTGCGCTCGGGATCCCAGGTCAGCGGCCCCTTGGTCAGYGGGCAGGCGAGCAATTCAAGAAGCTTCGGATCGACCTCGGCTTTTCGTCCGTCACGTCCGTCCGCCATGAGATCACCCCAACCTACTGTAGACTGGACCCAAACTCATCATCCTCGCGCGCCAGCGTCATTTCGGTGATGGCGATCAGCGTCTCGGCGCGCGTCTTCAGGTCCGGCGCTTCCAGCAGTGCCTGCTTCTCGGCCGGTCCATAGGGCGCCATCATCGACAGCGCGTTGACCAGCATGCCGTTTTCGGCGCGGCTGACGCTTTCCCAATCGGCCTCGAGGTCGTTGGCCTGCAGATAGGCGCGAAACGCCTTGAGCAACGCCGGCCGGTCGACCTCGGCGGCGGCCTGGTCTTCCTCGAGGTCGGCGAGAAACGGCATGATCTTGCACTGCCGGAACGGCGTCTTTGCCGCAAGCTCCTGCACGATGCGGAACCGGCACACGCCCTGCAGCGAGATCAGGTAGCGGCCGTCGCCCGTCTCGGCGAGCGAGATGATGCGCCCGGCGCAACCGACGCTGCACAGCTCCGGCTCGCCGTCATCGCRCAACGCGCCGTCGAGGCTCGGCTGGATCATGCCGATCAGCCGCGAGCCGGCCATCGCCTGATCGATCATCTGCAGGTAGCGCGGCTCGAAGATGTTGAGCGGCATGCGGCCGCCGGGCAGAAGCAGCGCCCCGGCGAGCGGGAACACCGGGATTGCCGTCGGCAGATCCCTGGCCAGCCGATAGAGTGCGTTACCGACGCGCACCGCGACCCTCCCAAAGCAATGCCGGCAAGCGCATCACCCAGCAATCTCCTCTCGCACCGGCAACCYGTCTTCCATTGGAGCGTTTCATCRTTTCATGGAAACGGCGAACCGCCGGCCTGCCCTTATCTGGCGCTGACGCTCCGCCGCTCAAGCCCGCCGGCCGCGCCAGCCGRCAAAAAACTTTGAGGGCAACTCCGGAAACCTTCGGCTTCCACCCGGAAAACAAGCCTAGGCAATTCCAGGAAAAGTGTGAAAGGGTTTTCCTGGAATTACGAGAACAGCAGCGACGAGAGCTTGCGGCGTGCCGCGAGCGTCGCCTCGTCTGTCATTCCCCACGCCTCGAACAGCTTCAACAGCTGCGCCCTGGCGCCGTCGTCGTTCCAGGTCCGGTCGGCCTTGACGATCGCCAGCAGATTGTCGGCGGCGGCATTGCGCTCGCCGCGCGCGTTCTGGATCATCGCCAGGTCGAAGCGCGCCTGGTGGTCAGCCGGGTCGGCGGCAAGCCGGCGCTCGAACTCGGCCGGATTGCCGAGCGACGCCGCTTCCGCCGCCAGCGTCATCTTGGCGCGCAGCGCGGCGAGCGCCGGCGCGTCCTTCTTGTCCTCGGGCGCCCGGGCGAGCACGGTTTCGGCGCCTTCCGTGTCGCCGGCGTCGAACAGGATCTCGCCCAGCCCCGCGATCGCCTCGAGCGTCTCGGGCGCCTGCTCGAGGATCGCTTCATAGATGTCGGCCGCGGTCTGCACGTCGCCGGCCGTGCGCGCCTCGGCAGCTGCCGCAAGCGCGTCCGCGATCTGCGGCGCGCCGCCGCCCTTGCCGCCGACCTTCTGGATGAACTGATTGATCTGGCTTTCGGGGATGGCGCCCATGAAGCCGTCGACGGGCTGTCCATCTTTGAAGGCGATGACGGCCGGGATCGACTGGATGCCGAGCTGGCCGGCGATCGAGGGATGGTCGTCGATGTTCATCTTGACCAGCTTGACCTTGCCGCCGGCCGCCTGCACCGCCTTTTCGAGCTGCGGCGTCAGCTGCTTGCAGGGCCCGCACCATGGCGCCCAGAAGTCGACCAGCACCGGCTGGCGGCGCGATTCCTGGATGACGTCCGCAGCGAAAGTCGCGGTGGTCGTGTCCTTGATCAGGTCGGCCGCCGCCGGCGCGTCGCCCAGCGAAACCTTAGGGCGGTCGCCGCCGCCATATTGCACCGTCTGGGCGTACTGGCCGCCATTGCCGCCGAACGCGCCGCTATACGGATTGTTGTCGCTCATCGTGTCGCCCTTTCGGTCGCGCTCTCGGGCGTCGGCGCCCGGCGCGTCATTGTCGGATTTCGGAACCGCCTTCCATGTGGCGATCAAGCCCTGACTTTCAAGATTATGAGACTTTCAAGATAACAGGATCGTGGCCGGTTGCCTTGACGAATCTGATCAGGTCGGCGGCGGCGATCGAGGTCGTCGCCTCATTGGTCAGCGGGTGGCCGTTGATGATGTCATGGCCCATCAACGCCTCGTCGAGAACAACCTTCACCTTGCCCTCCGTGTCGTTGATCAGCCCGAAAACGGTGACCGCGCCGGGGATGACGCCGAGCAGCTCCATCAGCATCTCCGGCTTGCCGAACGACACCCGGCTGGCGGCGCCGATCAGATGGTGGATCTGCTTCAGGTCGACCACGGCGTCCTCGCCGACGGTGACGAGGAAATAATTGTCCTTCTTGTCCTTGAGGAACAGGTTCTTGGTGTGGCCGCCGGGAATCTCGCCACGTAAGGACTGCGAATCGGCGACCGTGAACAGCGGCGGGTGCCTGACCGTCGAGACGGAAATGCCGAGATCGGCGAGAAATTCGTTGAGCTCGGCTTCGGTCTTCGGCATCGGTCCTCGCGCGGTCGAACAAGATCATGCCGTTTACGGCCAACAATGCCGTCGGGGCAAGGCCGCCGAAGCAATTCCGGGAAAGGAGCAATTCGGGAAAGGCGGGGGGCGGCTTTGCGCGCGGATTCGTGATCCGCCCGGTTGCGCGCCACTTCGATGCTTTCGAGGCGGCCGTCGCCGGGGGGAGAAATTCACTGCAAAAAAGACCGTCATTTCCCTGTTGCAATCGCCGCGCTCTTCGGCCATATAGGCGCGGCTTGCGGCCCGAGGCCGCGTGAGCGGGTGTAGCTCAGGGGTAGAGCACAACCTTGCCAAGGTTGGGGTCGGGCGTTCGAATCGCCTCACCCGCTCCAGTTTCCTCATAGAGGATCAAGCAAACGAAAAGCCGCGGACCTCCGCGGCTTTTTCGCGTTTAGGACCGCAAACAGCCCCAGGCCCAAAGCGCTCCGGAGTTGCGCGGAACCGTCGGCGAGGACCGGCAGAGCAAGTTCAGGAAAGTGTGAGCGATCAGGCTCGGCGCCTTTGCCGTAGCTTCCACCCACGGATCTCCCGCAAAGGGATCAAGCACATGGTTCACGCGATATTTTCCTTCAACAGGCACGTCGGCCATCCGCAAAGTATCCGCGGCCCTTCAGACTTGAGTCGCAAGCCGAAGGGACTGTAGAGCCTCTTTTGCCAGGCGCCGGACAACTATATGTTGCGTGAAGTGTCGGACTTGATCCGGCTGGGCAGTCTCGCGGGGCACATTCCCGCAAGTCGTTATATTGGGGCTTAGACCAATTCCAGGAAAGGCGTGAGCGCGGTTTTCCGTTTCGGAATTGCGTCAAAACGAAGAGCTGGCAAAACAGCCATGAGGTTCACAGCCTTACAGGATCCGTGCGGCCAATGGATGGTTTATGACCTGTGGTCCGATTGCCCGGCGCAGATACCGGACAGGGYGCTGCTTGGCCTGACGCGCGAGGAAGCGGAAGAACTCGCCGGCAAGGCCAATGAGTTCCTCTCGACACCACGATCGGTTACGTTTTCTCGCTATTTAAAGCTTTTATCGATATGTCAGTGGCCCAACCCGGAAACGTCGGACTCTGTTCCGTCTTCTATGCGTGTGGCGGAAGCGCGCTCCAGTTCCAAGGCGAGCTCATGGTCTAAGCCGAGGCTTAGAGTGGTCCAGCGGTCTCCGTGAAACGGTGAAACGCTCCGGGCTTGCGGAATTGCCGCGCCGGTCGTGCATCCAAGATTCAACCCCCGATCACATCGGATAACGTTTGCGTTCCACCTCCGTTTGAACGCCCGGGGTGGCCTCTATATGTCGTTTCAGGGCCGAGAACCGCCGGCGGTGAATGGCCTAACACCGCGACACGACGCGACCGGACGGCCCGTTTCGGAAAAAGCGGATTTACCGCTTCCTCCATCACGAGGAGATGTCATCATGCGTTCTTTCATCCCAAAGATCATCGCGGCCGCCTCGATCTTCGCGGCCATACCGCTTTCGAGCGCCTATGCCGTGCACCGCCACCATAGGGCACAGGTCGACACCATGACCACGGCGTCGGTGCCGGCGACCCCGGAAACGAGAGCCGCCACGCAGCAGCTGCTTGGCGTGAAGCAAGGTATCCGCGACGCCAGACAGGCCGGCAAGATCTCCGAGGACAAGGCCCGCGACCTGATGCGGCAGGCGGATGCCATCCAGCCCACCGGGGGCCGTTCGGCGATCGGAGAGATCAACGACCTGGATCAGCGGCTTCAGAATGCCACCGGCCAAGGGACCTATATGGGCGACGGCTCGGACGGCGGCTATTATCCGAACGGCTGACGAACCTGCATTYCTGGTAAGGCGGCTGCCGGTGTGATGAGCCTTTCCCGGCCTCACACCGGTGCTGCGGCGTGCCCACAATGCTGATGCGGTCGCCTAATGATTATGGGATTGCTGGAACCCTGCCACGTCATATTGCGACACGCTCTTCGGGTTCTTCGAATTCTGCGGCTGCTCGCCTGCGTAATGCGTTCCCGCGTTGCCGTCCGGGTTGAAGGCCGAACCCGGAGCGGGGGCGGCGTGGCCCGGAGTGGCATCGCCCGTCTCGGGGGTGCCGATGGTTTGGTTCGGCTGGCCCGTCGTTCCGGTCACGGTGTGGACGTTGGCGGCCAAGGCCATGCCGGTTGAGGCTATGAACAAGCTGGTTGCTATCGGCGTGAGGAGATGTCTCATCATGGTCTCCCAAAAGCATTGGATTTCAGGAGGGCGCTCGGGTCTTTGGAGCACCCGGCGGACATTCATGCGCCGTTAACGCTCTTGGAACGTCATTCGTCCCGGCTCTCACGAAACGGTGATGGGCTAGCGGAGCCCGCCGGCAAGCCGCGACGGGCCGCGGCAACTACGCCAGCCTTGCCCGCGTCGTCCGCGGCGTCGCCAGCAGCAGGCTGGTCTCGCTGCCCGTTATGCCGGGAATCAGCCGGATGCGGCGCAGCACCGCGTCGAAATCCGTCAGCGTGGCGGTGCCGAGCTCCACCACAAGGTCCCAGCGGCCGTTGGTGGTGTGGATGGTCGAGACCTCGGCGAGGCCGCCCAGCGCCTTGACGACACGGTCGGCGGCGTGGCCCTCGATCTCGATCATCATCACGCCGCGTATTCTCTGATCGACCGCGTCGGCGCGCAGCACCACCGTGTAGCCGATGATCTCGCCGGATTTTTCCAGCCGCTCCATGCGCGCCCGCACCGTGGCGCGCGAGACGCCGAGATCGACGGCGAGGTCGGAGACGCTGCGCCGCGCATCGTGCCTGAGCAGCGTCACCAGTCTTTCGTCGAGCGCATCCATGATTGCCCACTTCGATCAAATTGCTTGTCCAGGATGATAAATCATTCTTCTCGAAATGCCAATTTCGCCTATTCAAACCGCCAGCGGTCGGTGATCCAATCAAGCCAATCAATCACGAGGCTACGAAAATCATGCGCTGCAGGATCGTCGGCGCGCCGGTGCAGGACGGCGCGGGCAGAATGGGATGCGAAATGGGGCCGAGCGCGCTGCGCACGGCGGGGCTGGTTTCGGTGCTGGCCGGGCTCGGCCATGAGGTCGAGGACTGGGGCGCGGTCGAGAAGGCGGTGGCGCGCCCGGTGGCGCACGGCAACCTCGCGCTGAAGGCGCTGCCGGAGATCTCCGCCTGGACGGCGGCGATCGCCGAAACCGCCTACGCCGCTTCGCGGGACGCCATGCCGATTTTCCTCGGCGGCGACCATTCGATCTCCGCCGGCACGGTATCGGGCGTGGCGCGTCGCGCCGCCAAACGCGGCCGGCCGCTCTTCGTGCTGTGGCTCGACGCGCATCCCGATTTCCACACGCTGGACACCACCACCAGCGGCAACCTGCACGGCGTGCCGCTCGCCTATGCCAGCGGCCAGGCCGGCTTCAAGGGCTATTTCCCGGATCTGCCGCAAGCGGTCGACCCGACCCGCATCTGCGCCCTCGGCCTGCGCAGCGTCGACCCGGCCGAGCGCCGCGCGCTCGCAGAGGCAGGCGTGACCGTGCACGACATGCGCGCCATCGACGAGCACGGCATTGCGCCCTTGCTGCGCGCCTTCCTCGCCCGCGTCGAGCAGGAGGACGGGCTGCTGCATGTCAGCCTCGACGTCGATTTCCTCGACCCCTCGATCGCGCCGGCCGTCGGCACCACCGTTCCCGGCGGCGCCACCTTCCGCGAGGCGCATCTGGTGATGGAGATGCTGTCCGACAGCTGCCTCGTTTCCAGCCTCGACCTGGTCGAATTGAACCCGTTCCTCGWCGAGCGCGGCCGCACCGCCACCCTGATGGTCGACCTCACCGCCAGCCTGATGGGCCGCCGCATCATGGACCGCCCGACCCGCAGCCATTCCGGAAGCCTCTGATCATGACCCAGCCTTCGCGCCTCGCCATCGTCCCCTTCGTCAGCGTCGACCGCATGATGAAGCTCGTGCTCGCCATCGGCGTCGAGCGCTTCCTCACCGAGCTCGCCGCCTATATCGAGGAGGATTTCCGCCGCTGGGAGCTGTTCGACAAGACGCCGCGCATCGCCTCGCACAGCCATGACGGCGTCATCGAATTGATGCCGACCAGCGACGGCAAGATGTACGGCTTCAAATATGTCAACGGCCACCCGAAGAACATGCGCGAAGGCCGCCAGACCGTCACCGCCTTCGGCGTGCTCGCCGATGTCGGCTCCGGCTATCCGATGCTCTTGACCGAAATGACCATCCTGACGGCGCTGCGCACCGCCGCCACCTCGGCGGTTGCGGCAAAATACCTGGCGCCCAAGGGTTCGCGCGCCATGGCCATCATCGGCAACGGCGCCCAGTCCGAGTTCCAGGCCGTCGCCTTCAAGGCCCTGCTCGGCATCGACAGGCTGCGGCTCTACGACATCGACCGCTCGGCCTCGGAAAAATGCGCCCGCAACCTCGCCGGCAAGGGCTTCGACATCACCATCTGCGCGGCCGGCCAGGACGCGGTCGAAGGCGTCGACATCATCACCACGGTGACGGCCGACAAGCAGTACGCCACCATCCTCACCGACAACATGGTCGGCTCCGGCGTCCACATCAACGCCGTCGGCGGCGACTGCCCCGGCAAGACGGAGCTGCACCGCGACATCCTCTTGCGCTCCGACATCTTCGTCGAGTTCCCGCCGCAGACGCGCATCGAGGGCGAGATCCAGCAGCTCGACGCCGACCATCCGGTGACCGAGCTGTGGCAGGTGATGACCGGGAAGGTTAAAGGGCGCAAGGCGCCCGAGCAGATCACGCTGTTCGATAGCGTCGGCTTCGCCACGGAAGACTTTTCCGCGCTGCGCTACGTCCGCGACCAGCTCCAGGCCACCGGCCTCTATGAGGAGCTCGACCTGCTCGCCGACCCCGACGAGCCGCGCGACCTGTTCGGCATGCTGGAGAGGGCGGCCTTGGAGCCAGCGGCGTGAGGCCAATCGCATAGGGCCTCCCCCTCTCCGTCCGCTTCGCGGACACCTCTCCCCCACCTTCGGCGGGGGCGAGGAACCCAAGCTTGCGAAGGTCGCACCCTCGGCGATTGGCGTTTTCCTCGCCCCCGCAGAGCGGGGGAGAGGTGGATCGGCGCGCAGCGCCGAGACGGAGAGGGGGCCAGCGCCGGCGTCGACAATTGCCGCCACTACCCCACCGCCGCGCAGCTCTCCCTCTCCACCAGCACCGGCGCCAGCACCTCGCGCCTTGACGGCGCCGCCGGCTCGCCCAACCTCTCGAGCAGAAGGCTCACCGCGCGCGTGCCGATCTTCTCCACCGGCTGCGCGATCGTCGTCAGCGGCGGCCAGGTGGTGACGGCATAGGGAATGTCGTCGAAGCCGACCATCGAGATGTCGTCGGGAACCCGCAATCCGCGTGAGCGCAGCACGGTCAGCGCGCCCATCGCCATCAGGTCGTTGCAGGCAAACAGCGCCGTGATGTCCGGCGCCTGCGCCATCAATTGTTCCATCGCCAAGCGCCCGCCTGCGAAATGATAGTCGGAATCGACGATCGACGAGGCCGGCAGGTCGAGACCCGCTTGCTTGAGCGCCCGCACGAAGCCGCGCAGGCGGGCGGGGCTGGAGCTGGAATCGCGCGGCCCGCCGATGACGCCGATCTTTTGGTGACCAAGCCCGGCCAGGTGTTTGCCGGCGAGGTAGCCGCCATGCTCATGGTCGACCAGCACCGAATCGACATTGACCGACTGGATCTCGCGGTCGAGCAGCACCGCTGGCACGCTGGGCAGCAGGCGGGCGAACACCCGCGCGTGGTCGGACGAGCCGGCGAAGATCAGCCCGTCGATCTTCTTGGCCATCAGCACCGAGAGATAGCGCTCCTCCTTCTCGGCATTGCCGTCGGAGTTGCACAGGATCACCGTGTAGCCGGAGACGAATCCGGCATCCTCGATCTGGCGCGCCACGCTGGCGAAGAACGGGTTGGAATTGTCGGGCAGCAAGAGGCCGATGGTCTTGGTCTCGCCGCGCCTGAGGCTTCGCGCCACCGAGTTCGGGCTGTAGCGCAGCGCGCTGATCGCGGCGCGCACGCGCTCGGCCGTTTCCGGCTCGACATGGCGCGTATGGTTCATCACGTGCGAGACGGTGGCGACGGACACCCCCGCGTGGCGTGCGACATCAGCAATCGTCGTCATGGCCTTCAGCCCCTGGTGCCCCTTAGCGGATCCTCCGCAGCAGCCTCTCCCGGTACGCGTCTAGGATGACCGCGAGCACGATGACAAGGCCGATCACGATGGGTTTGAAATTGTCGCCGACGCCGAGCAGCTGCAATCCGGTGGAAAGCACCTGCAGGWTGCAGGCGCCGACCAGCGTGCCGATGATCGAGCCCTTGCCGCCGCTGAGGCTGGTGCCGCCGATGATGACGGCAGCGATGGCGTTGAGCTCGTAGCCGATGCCGGCGATCGGGCTGCCGATGTTGAGGCGCAGGAGATAGACCATGGCTGCGATGCCGGCGGTGAGCCCGCTGATTGTGAAGGCGGCGACCTTGTAGAAATCCGGATTGTGGCCCGACAGCCTCACGGCCTCGTCATTGGTGCCGACGGCGAAGATCATGCGGCCGAAGACGGTGAAGCGCAGCACGAACCAGCCGGCCGCGATCACCAGCACCGCGACCAGGAAGATCGACGGCAGGAAGCCGCCGATGATCAGGTTGCCGAAATCGACGAAACTCTGCGGCAGGCCGGTGATGGTGGAATTGTCGCTGACGACGCGCGCCGCGCCAGCCGCCATGTTGAGCATGCCCAGCGTGACGATGAAGGACGGTATCTTCCAGCGCGTCGAGATCCAGCCATTGAGGAAGCCGCAGACGGCGCCCGTCGCCATGCAGGCGAGCAGCGCCAGCGTGATCGCGATCGTCGGCGACAGGCTCTCGTTTATCATCACGGTGGCGCCGACCACCGTGCAGAGCGCCAGCACCGAGCCCACCGAAAGGTCGATGCCGCCGGTGAGGATGACAAAGGTCATGCCGGCGGCCAGCACCGTGTTGATGGCGATCTGCACGAAGATCTTCAGCGCGTTGCCGGAGGTGGCGAAATAAGGCGCGGTGGCCGAGAAGAACAGCGTGATCAGCACCAGCGCCAAAAGCACGCCGGCATCGCGCACCAGGAAGCGCAGGAATTTTGCCCGGCCGGGGGAAACAGGCGCCGAAACGACTATCTCGGACGTCTCGCTCATGGTCGCACATACTCCTGATAGGCGAGCGACAGGATGCGCTCCTGGTCGAATTCGGCGCGCGGCACCTCGCCGACGATCTTGTTCCTGGAAAAGACGATGATGCGGTGGCACATGCCCATCAACTCGGGCAGGTCGGACGACACCATGATGATGCCCTTCTGCTGCGCCGCCAGCATCCACAGAAGCTGGTAGATCTCGCGCCGCGCGCCGATGTCGACGCCGCGCGTCGGCTCGTCGAGGATCAGCGTCGAGGTACCGCGGAACAGCCACTTGGCCAGAACCACCTTCTGCTGGTTGCCGCCGGAGAGATTGCGCACCGCCTGCTCGATCGAGCTTGCCTTGACGCGGAGCTGGCCGACGAGATCGTTGGCGGCCGCGGCCTCCGCCCTGCGGTTGAGCAGACCGTTGTGCGAGACTTTGCCGAGATCGGTGATGGTGATGTTTTTGTCGACGGCCATGTCGAGCAGCAGGCCCTGGCCCTTGCGGTCCTCGGTGAGCAGGCTGAGCCCATGCCGCACCGCATCCTTGGGCGCGGCGACCGCCACCGGCTTGCCGTCGATCTCGACGACGCCGTCGAGCTTGGGATCGGCGCCGAACAAAGCGCGCATCGCTTCGGTGCGGCCGCTRCCGACCAGTCCGGCGACGCCGAGGATTTCGCCATGGCGCACGGCGAAGGAGATGTCCGGGGTGGAAGCATCGCGTTTCAGATTGGCGACGCTGAGCGCGATCTTGCCCGGCACGATCGAAGCATCGAAACCATATTCGTCGGCGATGTCGCGGCCGATCATCATGCGGACCAAATCGGGCACGCTAAGGCCCTCGAGATCGCGCGTCGCGACCAGTCGGCCATTGCGCAAGACGGTCACCCGGTCGCCGATCTCGAACACCTCGTGCAGCCGGTGCGAGATGTAGATGATGGTGACACCCCGGGCCTTCAGCCGCTTGATGATGGAAAACAGCCGCTCGATCTCTGGCGGCGTCAGCGTCGCCGTCGGCTCGTCGAGCACGAGCAGCTTGGAGTCGTAGCTCAACGCCTTGGCGATCTCGACCAGCTGCATCTGCGCCACGCCCAGCGCCTCGACCCGTATGCGCGGATCGATGTCGAGGCCGACTTCCTTCAGCAACGCCACGGCGCGGCTGTTGAGCGCCTTGCGGTTGACGATGCCGAAGGCGTGGCGCGGCAGGCTTTCCAGCATCAGGTTCTCGGCGATGCTGAGATAGGGCAAAAGGTTCAGCTCCTGGTGCACGATGCGGATGCCGCTCTGCTGCGCGTCATGCGGCGTCTTCGGCTGGTAGGGCTGGCCGTTGAAGGCGATCCTGCCCGAATCCGGCTGGTAGATGCCGGCGAGCAGCTTGATCAGCGTCGACYTGCCGGCGCCGTTCTCGCCCAGGATGATATGGGTCTCGCCACGCGCGATCGACAGCGACACGTCGCTCAGCGCGACGGCGCCGGGAAAGATCTTTCCGACCCCTTCAAGGCAGAGAATCGCATCCATGGGCAGGCAGAATCCTAAATCGCGCATGTCAGCGGCGATAGCGGCGCTCCGTCACCGCCGCCGGAACTGTCGGCGGCGGTGACGAGAGAGACGAAGCGGATCGCCGGAAGGGAGCGCCGGCGCCCAACTCGCCTATGCGGTGATCAGCTTGATATCGGTCTTGACCCAGCCGGAGAATTTCTCGCCGGCAAGCTCGCGCAGGCCGTAGTCGATGCCCATGGCCGCCATCTGCGCGCCATACTGCTCGACCGTGGCCAGCATCTTGCCGCTCTTCAAGAGCGGGCCGACGGCCGGGATATTGTCGAAGCCGACGACCTTGATCTGGCCCGACTTGCCGGCCGCGTCGATCGCCTTGACGACGCCGAGCGCCATCGAATCGTTCGCCGCCATCACGCCCTGGATGTCGGGATGCTGGGTGAGGAAGTTGGTCATCAGCGTGTTGGCTTCCTCGGTCTCCCAATGCGCGGTCTTGGAATCGAGCAGGTCGAGGCCGTACTCCTTCACCGAATCGTCGAAGCCAAGCTTGCGCTCCTTGGCGTTGTCGGCTTCCGGGTTGCCTTCGAGGATGACGACCTTGCCGCCCTTGCCCAGCGCCTTGCCGAGCGCATCGCCGGCGAGCTTGGCGCCGGCGCGGTTGTCCGGGCCGAAGAAGGCAAGGTCGATGCCGGCCTTCTTCTTGGCCTCGGTGTCGAGCGCCACGTCGATGTTGATGACCTTGATGCCGGCCTTCAGCGCCTTGGCGATCGGCGTGACCATGGCCTTTGAATCGGCCGGCGCCACGACGATGATGTTGTAGTTCTGGGTGATGAAGTTCTCGATCGCGTCGACCTGGGCGGCGAAGTCGCGCTCGTCCTTCATGCCGACGGCGGCGAAATCGAACTTGTCCTTGTTCTTCGCCGCATACTCCTCCGCCCCGGCCTGCATCTGCTTGAAGAACTCGTTGGCCAGCGACTTCATCACCAGCCCGACCTTCGGCTTGTCGGCGGCAAAGGCCGGACCGAGCGGCAGAGCCAGCGCGCCGGCAGCCAAGGCGCTGGTCTTCAGGAACTCGCGCCGCGAGAGCGGGCCAAGCCCGTGCGTGTTCGAAATCTTGCTCATTAGTCTCCCTCCACTTGATTGAGCCGTAATCGGTTACGTAACCGATTACGCGCCAAGGTAGAGCCGGAATTTGCCAAGTGTCAATATCAGCGAGGGCCGCCGGTTGGAGGGTCGGCCGCGTTCAGCCGCATCTTCAGCCACTTGGCCGAAAAGTCACTGAACGCCCGCACTCTTGGATTGCCTTTCAGGTCCGGGTGATAGAGCACCCACAGCTCCGAGGCGAGTTCTTCGACCGTTTCGCTGACGCGCGACAACCGCCGCGCCGCGCCGAGATAATCCGGCAGCAGCGCTTTGCCCCAGCCGGCCTCGGCGGCGGCCGCAGCCGCCGTGAGGCTGTTGACCCTCAGCCGGATCTCGTCCTCCCGCACATTCGCCTTCAGCCACCGCGCCGCCGGCAGGGCGGACAGGGGCGCGTCGAAGCCGATCCATCCTTCCGACGATTTATTCCCCGTATAGACGGCGTAGGAAAACCGCGCCACGCGCCGGCCGACCAGCATCTCGGGCGGCGTCAGCGTCGGACGAATGGCGACGTCGGCCTCGCGCCGGCCGAGATCGGCGAAGCTGTTGTTCACCTCCAGCGACAGAGCGATGCCGCGATGGGCCTCGCCGAAGGCTTTCAGGCAGGCGCAGGCGATGTCGAGCAGCGTATCGGCGGTCGTCACATTGAGCGGCCMGACCAACCGGTCGTCCTGCGCCGCCACGCGCCGCTCGACCTCGGCAAGTCGGTCGCGCAGCTCCTCCGCCGCATCGAGGAAGGGCTCCGCCCTGCCGGTCGGCACGAGCGCGTCGCCGAGACGCTCGAACAGCGTGCCGCCGGTGCGCTTCTCCAGCTCCCTCAGTTGCCGGTAGATCGTCGCGATATGAGTGCCGAGCCTCACCTGCGCACCGCGCACCCCGCCCGCCGCCGCGATCGCCGCCACCAGCCGCACATCGTCATAGTCGATCATTTTCGCATCCATGCGAATGAGAATAACAGAATTGCTCAATGCGCTCGCATTGCCGCGAATATATATCGCGCTCCGGAGACGAACCAGCCTGCTCGGGAGAACACATGAGCTGCATCCTGCATATCGAGGCCTCRCCACGCGCCGACCGTTCCTGGTCGAGCAAAGCCGCCGACAATTTCCTCGGGCAGCTGAAAGAGCGGCTGCCGAAGGTGGAAGTCGACCACTTCAACATCTGGACCGCCATCCTGCCGAGCTTCGACGGCGCTGCGATTGACGCCAAATACGCCAGGCTTTCCGGCATGCCGCAGACAGACGCGCAGAGCCGCGCCTGGACGCTGATCGGCCACTATGTGGCAAGGCTCGACGCGGCAGACGCTGTCCTGATCTCGACGCCGATGTGGAATCTCGGCGTCCCTTACCGACTGAAGCATCTGTTCGACCTGGTCACGCAGCCGGGCCTGAGCTTCTCCTTTAACCCGGCGACCGGCTACGCGCCGCTGCTCAGCGCGCGGCCGACCGCCGTGCTGATGGCGACCTCCGGCGACTTCACCGAAGGTCCCAGCTACGGACGCCCGGATCTGGCGACACCCTATCTGCGCACCGCGCTTGCCTTTATCGGCCTGAAAGATGCGTCGATCGTCCATGTCTCGCCGACCATCGGCCAGCCCGAAGCGGTGGAAGCCGGTGTCAGGCGAGCCGAGGCCGAGTTGCGGCGCCTGGCCGCCGATTTCGCCGCGAGGCTCGCATGAGCCCGTCGCTGGCCTGGCTGTTTCTCGTCATCTCCGGCATCACCGACGTCGCCTGGGCGCTCGCGACCAAGAAATCGGCCGGGTTCACCGAGCCGCTCTGGGCGGTGGTCTCGCTGGTGCTCCTGGTCGTCTTCATCGCGCTTTTGACCAAGGCGCTGACCGTCCTGCCGCTAGGCACCGCCTATGCCGTATGGACCGGCATCGGCGCCGTCGGCTCCTTGGTCGCCGGCATCGTGTTCTTCGGCGAAAGCACCGACGCCGTGCGGCTCACCTTCGCGGCGGTGACGATCCTGGGCGTGGTGGGGCTGAAGGTAAGCTCGTAGGGAAGGCACGCGGCGCCTTCCCTAACTTTGCTCGTCACCGCCAGCCCAACGCCGGTGCGACATGCTTCAGGATCGACTCGATGACATGGGCGTTGTAGTCGACGCCGAGCTGATTGGGCACGGTGAGCAGCAGCGTGTCGGCCTCGGCGATCGCCTCGTCCTCTCTCAGCTGCTCGACCAGCTTGTCCGGCTCGGCGGCATAGGTGCGGCCGAACACGGCGCGCTTCTCCGGCTCGATATAGCCGAAATGGTCCTCGCCCTCGCTGCCGCCGAAATATGCGCGGTCCATGTCGTTGACGATGGCGAAGATGCTGCGGCTGACCGAGACGCGCGGCTCCCGCGTGTGGCCGGCTTCCTTCCAGGCGGCGCGGTAAGCCCTTATCTRCTTGGCCTGCTGGACATGCAGCGGCTCGCCGCTCTCGTCGAATTTCAGCGTCGAGCTCTGCAGGTTCATGCCGAGCTTGGCCGCCCACACCGCGGTGGCGTCGGTCGCTGCGCCCCACCAGATGCGCTCGCGCAAGCCGTCCGAGAAGGGTTCCAGCCTGAGCAGGCCGGGCGGGTTGGGGAACATCGGCCGCGGATTGGGCTGGGCGAAACCTTCGCCGCGCAACAGGTCGAGGAAGATCTCGGCGTGCCGGCGCGCCATGTCGGCGTCGGTCTTGCCCTCTTCCGGCACGTAGCCGAAATAGCGCCAGCCATCGATCACCTGCTCGGGCGAGCCGCGGCTGATGCCGAGCTGCAAACGCCCGCCGGCGATGAGGTCGGCAGCACCCGCGTCCTCGGCCATGTAGAGCGGGTTCTCGTAGCGCATGTCGATGACGGCGGTGCCGAGCTCGATACGCCGGGTCTTGGCGCCCGCCGCGGCAAGCAGCGGGAAGGGCGAGGCGAGCTGCCGGGYGAAATGGTGGACGCGATAATAGGCGCCGTCGGCGCCGAGTTCCTCGGCCGCGACCGCAAGGTCGATCGACTGCAGCAGCGCGTCGGCGCCCGAGCGCGTGCCCGATTGCGGCGAGGGCGACCAATGCCCGAACGACAGAAATCCGATCTTCTTCATGGCTCCATTCCTGCTGGAGCGGCCCATCGGCCGCTTAAACTTCTTGTTGCTCCAGCAGATAGCCAGGCCAGCGCCGCGATACAACGGACACCGAATGGATACAGACCGTCAATGAGTTCCTCGAAATGTTCGGTCCGCCCTTCGCTTCCCGCGGAACGGATGGGCTCATACTTGGCGTTCTCGCTGCCACCCGAGCGCTGTATCGTTCTCGCCAACTGATGATTCCGAACTATAGGATGCTTTGATGCATGGCCTGACACCCATATTGTCCACCGTGACGGCTTCTTTCCTGGCGTCCTTCGTCGAGGTCGTCGAAGCCTTCACCATCGTGCTTGCCGTCGGCGTGACGCGCAGCTGGCGCCCGGCGCTGACGGGCGCGGCGCTGGCGCTTGCCTTGCTGRCGGCCCTGGTGCTGGTTTTTGGGCCGCTGCTGGCGCTCGTCCCGATCACCGTCCTGCAATTCGTGGTCGGCGTGCTTTTGATCCTGTTCGGCATGCGCTGGCTGCGCAAGGCGATCCTGCGCAGCGTCGGCGTGATTGCGCTGCATGACGAGGAGYAGGCCTTCTCCAAGGAGACTGCGGAGCTTCGTCAACAAGCCGCCGACCGTCGCGCCGACTATCTGGCGGCCGTCGCGTCGTTCAAGGCGGTGCTGCTCGAGGGCGTCGAAGTGGTGTTCATCGTCATTGCCGTCGGCGCCGCGCATGGCCAGACGCTCTATGCCGGCTTCGGCGCGCTGGCGGCCTTCGTGCTGGTGATGCTGATCGGTCTCGCCGTGCACCGGCCCTTGGCGCGCGTGCCCGAGAATGCGCTGAAATTCGTGGTCGGGTTGATGCTGACCAGTTTCGGCGTGTTCTGGACCGGCGAGGGCCTCGGCGCCGAATGGCCGGGAGCCGACCTCGCTCTGCTCGCCATCTTCGCCGTCATTGCCGCCGCGTCCTTCGCCATCGTTCGCTGGCTGCGCGGCGCTTACCCGGCGCCTGCCGAAGGAGTTGCTCGATGAGCGTGATTCGTCTCGTCTTCAAGGGGCTGATCGGCATGTTCGTCGACGACGGCAGCCTGGCGTTGCTGGCGCTGATCCTGATCGCGCTGATCGCCGCCGCGGTGAAGCTATTGGCGCTGCCGCCGCTCGTCGGCGGCGTCCTGCTTCTCGCCGGCTGCCTGGCAATTCTTCTGGAAAGCACCCGTCGCGCGGCGCGCGACAAGGCGCGCTGACCGGGGTTGAACCTCGTCATCCACGGGCGGAGCGACGCGAAGCGGAGCGCACGACAGGGCGCGCTGGACCAAGGCAACTTCTGGAAATCAGCGCAAGCGCCGGGGATTGGCTGGAGCCTCCCAACCTCGTCATTCAAGGGCGAAGCAGGAGCGCAGCTCCGTCGCGAAGACCCTGGAATCCATGCCGTTACCTTGATCGACGGGCGCAACGGCGCAGAATTCTGCACCGCGGCAACGCTTCCAAGTCACGGAATGGATTCTATGGTCGGCGCGCGTCGCTCCGCTCCTTGCTCCGCCATAGAATGACGACCGGACAAGCGCCTCAGCCAATCTCCAACGCATGCCGCTTGCCGGCAAACATAGCCGCCGGTCAAATCCGCGCCGCGCAACTAATAGACCGTGAAAAGCGTCGGCAGGTCCCCGCTGAGGCGGAAATATTCCACCGCCTCGATGATCGGGAACAAAGCCAGGAAATAGAGCCCGTCGCGGAACGTGTTCCGCAGCGCGCTCGTCGAAAACAGCCACTGCGCCTCGTCGCGGTAAAGCAGCGGATTCGGCCAGAAGGACGGCGTGCGTTCGGCATAGGCCGCGTAGACCGCGCCGAATTTGCCGGCGAGGTACTCGGCCTCCTTGCGCGCGGTGAAGCGGAAGACAAGGAAGCTCGCCAGGCCGAGCATTGCGGCCGCCAGCACCGAGCCGAACATCAGCCCGATGCCGGCCGCGCCGACGGTCGAGAAGAAGTAGAGCGGGTTCCGGGTCATCGAGAACGGACCGGAGACGATCAGCTCGTCATTCTTCCTGCCGCCGACGAAGAGGATGCTCCACAGCCGGCCGAGGAAACAGATCAGCACCATCGCGAAGCCGATCGTCTCGACGATCTCGTGCCCGTCCGAGCCTTCGGCCAGCGCCGGCTTGCTGAACAGAAGCAGGATCAGGGCGAGCACGGCGGCCACCTGAACGACGATCAGGCGCTTGTGCTGGTCGAACGCTTTCGGCGCCGATTTGAGGGACGTGTAGGCCATTCTTTCTCACCGCTCCGGTGCCGACGGGGACACCGAGGCTTCTCTAGCCCTTCCGCTCCGCGCTGACGAGGCCCGTCCAGTGTTTTTGGCCGACCTTACGAATTTGTAAGCGCGCGGACAGGCTGCGGTGAATTCCCATCCCTAGGCTGATTGCCACCGGTTGTCGGCTTGAACAGAGCGCCGACGACCGGCCCTTACAGGACAACAGCCATCGCCATGATCACGGCAATCGACGAATACAACTCCGAGCTGAACCGGGTCCCGGACGTCACTCTCGATTTCTGGCTGATCAAGGTCATGGCGGTGACCATGGGCGAGACGGCGGCCGATTATCTCGCCGTCAATCTCGGCCTCGGCCTCACGGTCACGTCGCTCATCATGACCGGCATTCTGATTGTCGCGCTCGCCCTGCAATTCGCGCAGAAGCGCTACGTGCCCTGGGCCTATTGGCTGGCGGTCGCGCTGATCAGCATCGTYGGCACCCTGGTCACCGACAATCTCGTCGACAATTTCGGGGTGCGRCTGGAGACGACGACCATCGTCTTCTCGGTCGTCTTGGCGCTGACTTTYATCGCCTGGTACGCCAGCGAAAGGACCCTGTCGATCCACACCATCTTCACCACCAGGCGCGAGATCTTCTACTGGCTGGCGATCCTCTTCACCTTCTCGCTCGGCACAGCGGCCGGCGATCTGATGGCCGAGCGCTTCGACCTCGGCTATCTCACCACCGGCCTCATCTTCGGCGGCGTGATCGCGGCGATCGCGCTTGCGTGGTTCTTCCTTGGCCTCAACGGCATCCTCGCCTTCTGGCTCGCCTATATCCTCACCCGGCCGTTCGGCGCCTCCTTCGGCGACCTGCTTTCGCAGCCGGCGGAATATGGCGGCATGGGCTTCGGCACCACCTTCACCAGCCTGGCCTTCCTCGGCTGCATCGTGGTCATCGTTCTCTATATGACGCTGAAGAGGCTGATCGACGAGGACGAACAGGCCCTGCTCGATTGAAAGCGCTGCACAGGGATTTTGACCGTCGGCTCTGTTTGCGTTGGCTGGCGGCATGCGTTGGAGATTGGCCGGAATGCCCATCGCGATCGTTGGGGGCGGCAACCGCGTCGTGCTTGTCGCTAAAACGGCTCTCGCAAAAATGTGTAGCGGTCTTCGCTCCGGCAACGCGTAAAAACAGATGGTTAGAGCATGATCCCGAAAAGTGGGAACCGGTTTTCGGAGAAAGATCATGCTCCAACAAAGAGTTAGATCGTGAGGGCGATTCAACGAAACGCCATCACGATCTAGAGCAAACGAGGACACAGAGGCCGGCCTGGAAAAAGCCGCAGCCGGCGCTACCATGCCGGTCAGGTTGAGGCGGCAAGGACAGCACGGGGCGATGCGACTTCTGCTTGTTGAGGACGATCCGAGAACCGCCGACTATATCGTCAGGGGACTGACCGAGGCCGGCCATGTCTGCGATTTGCTGCGCGACGGCCATGACGGCCTCTTCGCCGCGACCCGCAACGCCTATGACGTGATCGTCGCCGACCGCATGGTGCCCGGCCTCGACGGCCTGTCGATGATCAAGGCGGTGCGTGCCGCCGGCATCCGCACGCCTGCCATTTTCCTGACTTCGATCGGCGGCGTCGACGACCGCGTCGAGGGCCTGGAAGCCGGCGGCGACGACTATCTGGTCAAGCCCTTCGCCTTTTCCGAACTGCTTGCCCGCATAAACGCGCTCGGCCGCCGGCCGGCGGCGCAGGAGCAGAAGACGGCGCTGCGCGTCGCCGATCTCGAGATGGACCTGATCCAGCGCCGCGTGACCCGGCGGGGCCAGCCGATCGACCTGCAGCCGCGCGAGTTCAGCCTGCTCGAAGTGCTTATGCGCGGCGAAGGCCGCGTCATCACCCGCACCATGTTGTTGGAGCGCGTCTGGGATTTTCATTTCGACCCCAAGACCAGCGTCGTCGAGACGCATATCAGCCGGCTCAGGGCCAAGGTCGACAGGCCCTTCGACGTGCCGCTGATCCACACCGTGCGCAACACCGGCTACAGCCTCCATGTTCCGGCTTGAAGCGGTTCGGCATTTGATAGATTCGCCGACCTGCTCTAACTCTCTGTTTTCCCGCAATTCCGGAGGAAAACCGCTATGCGCTTCTCCTGGAATTGCCGCAGGAGGTTTGAACGCATGCGCGGCTCCGGGATCGGCGCGTCGCCGGTCATGAGTTTGGGATGAGCGAGGCCCGCTCCCGCCTGTTGCGCAGCACGCCGTTCAGGCTGGCGCTGACCTTCGCCTTCCTGTTCCTGCTTGCCTTCATCCTGTCCGGCGCGGTCGTCTATCAACTGATGAGCGCCTCGCTTGCCAAGCAGCTCGACCAGTCGATCAAGGAGACCTACTCCCTCATCGCCGCGACCCATGCCGAGAGYGACGAGGAGGATCTCGTCTCCACCGTCAGGGACCATGCCCAGTTCAGCCAGGACAAGGACGAGATCTTTTCCCTCACCGATCGGAACGGCAACGGCCTCGCCGGGGATTTCGCCGCCGCCGGCCTGCCGGACGGCTTTTCGATGTTCGCTGCCAACTTGCCGGGTGTGCCGCCAGGCACCGAATACCGCGCCTACTCAGGCACGGTCGGCGACAACAATCTGACGGTCGCCTTCTCGCTTTCGGAAACCGAGGATCTCGAAAGGATTGTGTTGATGAGCTTCGGCTGGGCGACGCTCTTCATCACCGTCCTGGCGATCGGCGGCGGCGCGGTGCTTGCCTCGCGGGTCCAGCGGCGCCTCGACGGCATCGCCAGCACCATGGTCGACGTCTCGCATGGCCGGCTCGGCGCGCGCATCCCGCTGATCGGCAATGGCGACGACATCGACGCCGTCTCCGCCCAAGTGAATGCGGCGCTCGAGCGCCTGTCGGCCCTGGTCGACGGCATGCGCGAAGTGAGCGCCAACATCGCCCATGATCTCAAGACGCCGCTCAACCGGCTGCAGATGATCCTGGAATCCGCCGCCGACAAGACGGTGTCGGGTGAGGACGTCTCGACCGAGCTGACCGACGCCCGCGCCGAAAGCCAGCAGATCAACACCACGTTCGACGCGCTTCTTCGCATCGCCCAGATCGAGGCCGGCGCCCGCAAGGCGCGCTTCGTCGATCTCGATGTCGGGCCGGTCGTCGAGACCATCGGCGAAGTCTATGCCGATGTCGCCGAGGATGACGGCAAGTCCCTGTCCACGATGATCGTTCCGGATGCGAAATGGTATGTGCACGGCGACCGCGACCTGCTCATGCAGATGCTGGCCAATCTGGTCGAGAACGCGCTCAGGCATTGCCCGCCGGGCACCGCGATCGAGCTGTCGGTGACCGGCGGAGGCGGCCACGTCCTCATTCACGTCCGCGACAATGGCCCGGGCATCCCCGCCGAGGAGCGCGAAAAGGTGTTCCGCCGGCTCTACCGGCTCGATGCCAGCCGCACGACGCCGGGCAGCGGCCTGGGCCTGAGCCTTGTCAAGGCGGTGGCCGACCTGCATGGCGCCGAGATAGTGCTCGAGGACCGCAATCCGGGTCTCGGCGTCACCGTCAGCTTTCCGGCCGTCGCGTCCGCCTGATGATCCGCTACCGCGCGGCGGCCGCCCGGCGGAAATCGGAGGGCGACATGCCGGCGAGCTTGCGGAACGATTTGTTGAAGGCGCTGAGCGAACCGAAGCCCGATTCCATGGCGACCCTCAGCACATTGGCGTCCTCATGCATCAACAGCGCCTGCGCGTAGCTCAGGCGCAAAAGGTTGACATATTCGTTGAGCGTCATGCCGGTCGATTTCTTGAACAGGCTCATCGCGTATTTGGGATGGATGTCGGCGGCCGCGGCGATCGTCACGCAGTCGATGTCGTAGAGGAAATTCTCGGCGATGAAATCGCACATGCGCCCGACATTGCGCGAGGACTGCTGGTCGAAGGCATTGCCGGCGCCTTGCCCGGCCAGCCTTTCCGGCACCAGCCGGTAAGGCTCGAAACGCACCCGCTCGAGCCGCAGCAGCAGCTCGTTGACGGCGTGCTCGGCCCTGGCCGGATCGCCCGAGCGCGCATATTCGTTCCAGCGCTTGAAATTGTCGTTGTCCGACTGGTCGGTGGCGTCGGTCACCAGCGTCGCGCCGGTCATCAGCCGGTGGCGTATGTCGGCCGGCAGATGCAGGCGGAAGAAATGCACCAGAGGCAGATGCGCGCCGGCATAGATCGCGTCGTCGGAGAGGTCGTCCATCTGGTGCGGCAGGCCGCCCCAGAACAGGCACATCTCGCCGGCCGAGAGCGCGATCTCGTGCTCGGCCATGCGGTAATGCACCGATCCCCGGACGATGAAGTTCACTTCCACCTGGGCGTGCCAATGCGGCTTCAGCATCACCAGCGGGTGGTTGTGGAACATCTGCAGCATGAGCGGCAGTCCTTCGACGCTGCTCGCGCCGGGCTGGTAGAACGGACGCTCCGGCATCTTACTTTCCGCCAACTTCTTATTCCCTTCGACGGGGACAAGCCTTCCGCGCCGCATAGTCTAGCCACGCTCACAGTGAGAGAGCAAATGAAATGGGAGGATTTCAATGCGCACTACACTGACCTGCGCCGCGCTTATGCTTGCCCTGGGTTCCGGCCCGGCCCTGGCGCAGTCCGGCGAGATCACCATCTGGAGCTGGAACATCGCCGCCTCGTCGCTGAAGGCGACGATCGAGGGCTTCAACAAGAAATACCCCGACATCAAGGTCACCGTTCAGGACCTCGGCAACCAGCCGACCTACGACAAGTCGATCGCCGGCTGCGCCGCCGGCGGCGTCGGCCTGCCCGACATCGTCTCGATCGAGAACGGCGAGGCGGAGAACTACTGGAGCCAGTTCCCCGACTGCTTCGTCGACCTGCACACGCTGGGCTACACGGCGGAAGACCAGAAGAAATTCCCCGACTTCAAGCGCACCGAGCTCGAAGTCGGCGACAAGGCCTATGCCATGCCCTGGGATTCCGGCCCGGTCGCCGTCTTCTATCGCCGCGACTTCTACGAGAAGGCCGGCGTCGACCCGGCTTCGATCAAGACCTGGGACGATTTCATCGCCGCCGGCAAGAAGATCCAGGCCGCCAATCCGGGCGTCTCGATGACCAATGCCGATTTCAACGGCGACACCGAATTCTTCCGCATGATCTCCAACGAGCAGGGCTGCGGCTATTTCGCCGAGGACGGCCAGTCGATCACCGTGGCCGAGCCGAAATGCGTCGACGCCATGACCAAGGTCAAGGAGATGAAGGACGCCGGCATCGTCTCGTCGGCCGACTGGTCGACCAAGATCACCAACAACACCGCCGGCACCGTCGCCAGCCAGGTCTATGGCGGCTGGTATGAGGGCACGATCCGCACCGAATCGCCGAAGGAAAGCGGCAAATGGGGCGTCTACCTGATGCCGAGCCTGACCGCCGACGGCCCACGCGCCGCCAATCTCGGCGGCTCGTCCTTGGCCATCACCTCGGCCTCGAAGAACAAGGAGGCGGCTTACGCCTATCTGAAATACACGCTGGAGACCAATGAGGGCCAGATCACCATGCTGAAGGATTTCGGCCTGGTGCCGTCGCTGATCTCGGCGCTCGAGGATCCTTACGTCGCGCAGCCGCAGCCCTATTGGGGCGACCAGCCTGTCTGGAAGGATATCCTGGCGACGCTCCCCAAGGTGGTGCCGAGCCGGGGCACGCAATTCCAGAGCGACGCCGAGATCATCCTGCGCGCCGTGCAGACCAAATACCTGGCCAACGGCTACCCCGACGCCAAGGCCGCGCTCGACGACGCCGCCAAGCAGATCGCCGCCGCGACAGGTTTGCCGGTTAAGTAAGCACCGCCTCCCCTTCTCCCCTTGTGGGAGAAGGTGGATTGGCGCGCAGCGCCAAGACGGATGAGGGGTGTTGGACGGATTGCCGTCGTTGCCAAGCTGGAACACCCCTCATCCGGCCGCTTCGCGGCCACCTTCTCCGGCAAGGGGAGAAGGGAAAGATAGGGAAAGGAGGAAGCCAATGCGCACACAGAACGCCACCGCGTACCGCTTCCTCACGCCCTATCTCCTGATCTTCGCCATCTTCTGGATCTGGCCGATCATCTCGTCCTTCCTGATCTCCTTCCAGGCGACGCGCACCGTGCCCTGGCGCTTCGCGCCGACGTTCAACTGGGGCCGCCTGGTCGGCGACCCCGCCTTCTACAACGCGCTGAAGAACACGCTGCTGATCCTGGTCATCCAGGTGCCGGTGATGATTGCGCTGGCGATCGTCATGGCGGTGCTTCTGAACTCGCCATTGCTCAAGGCGCGCGGCCTCTATCGCTTCGCCTTCTTCGCTCCGGTGGTGGTCGGCGAGGTCGCCTATTCGGCCGTGTTCCGGCTGATGTTCAGCCTCGATTTCGGCATCGTCAACAAGCTCCTGGAGAGCGTCGGCCTGGCCAAGATCGACTGGTTCTCCAACGTCACGCCGGCCATGGCGCTGATCATGATCGCGGTCACCTGGCGCTGGGCCGGCTACAACGCCATCATCATCCTGGCCGGCCTGCAGTCGATCCCGGAGGACGTCTACGAGGCGGCGACGCTCGACCGTGTCAGCAAACTAAGGCAGTTCTTCTACATCACGCTTCCGTTGCTCAAGCCCGTCATCGTCTTCTGCGCCGTGCTGTCGATCATCGGCACCATGCAGCTCTTCACCGAGCCCTTCCTGATCACCGAGCGCGGCGGGCCGGGCGGCGGCACCGAGACGCTGGGGCTGCTGCTCTACCGCCAGGGTTTCCGGTCGCTCAATTTCGGCTACGCCTCGGCCGTCGCCTACACCATGGCGGGCCTGGCGATCGCCATCACTTTGGTGYAGCTCTGGCTGACGAGAGAGCCGAAATGACCTCGCGTTCGCAAAGACGGCTCGGGCGCAGCGTCCTGCTCCATCTTTTCCTGACGCCGCTGGCGCTGGTCTGGCTGTTCCCGCTGTGGATGATGGTGGTGTTCTCCACCATGCCCGACAACGGCATCTTCAGCCCCGGCATCGAGCTTCTGCCGCACGACAATTTCCTCGACAATGTCGCCAATCTGCAGCGCGACACCAATTTCATCGGCGCCATCGGCATCTCGGTCTCGGTGGCGGTGACCTACACGGTGCTTTCGGTGCTGCTCACCTCGATGGCCGGCTGGGCGCTGGCGCGCTACGAGTTCCACGGCAAAGGCGCGGTGGTCGCCATCATCTTCGGCACCATCACGCTTCCCTATGCGGTGGTGCTCATCCCGCAATTCATCATGGTGGCGCGCGACTTCGCGCTCGCCAACACCTGGATCGCGCTGATCGTGCCGCCGCTGTTCAATTCGCTGGGCGTGCTCTTCATGCGCCAGGCTTTCTCGATGATGCCAGCCGAATTGTTCGACGCGGCGCGCGTCGAGGGCGTCAAGGAATGGCGGATCTTCCTGTTCGTGGCGCTGCCGCTGGCCCGCCCAATGCTGGCGGCGCTTGCGATCATCCTCTTCCTCGCCTCGTGGAACAACTATCTCTGGCCGCTTTTGATCAACAGCCAGCCGGGCGCGATGACGGCGCCGGTGGCGCTGGGCACCCTGATCGGCCTGACCAAAGTGTCCTGGGGCGGCATCATGGCCGGAGCGGTGATGCTGACCGTGCCGATGCTCATCGTCTTCGTGCTGTTGCAGCGCCATTTCATCGCCGGCATCGCCGCCGGCGCGGTCAAGTAGGAAGGAGCGCAATGGCGGCCGTCACCCTCACCAATGTCATAAAACGCTTCGGCAACTTCGAGGTCGTGCACGGCGCGAACATCGACGTCGCCGACGGCGAGTTCGTCGTCTTCGTCGGCCCCTCCGGCTGCGGCAAGTCCACGCTTCTCAGAATGATCGCCGGGCTGGAGGACATCAGCGGCGGCGACATCGCCATCGGCGGCAAGGTGATGAACGATGTTGAGGCGGCCGACCGCGGCATCGCCATGGTGTTCCAGTCCTACGCGCTCTACCCGCATATGACGGTGGAACAGAACCTCTCCTTCGGACTCCGCATGAACGGCAATCCGAAGGCCGACACCGAGCGCCGTGTGAAGCGCGCGGCCGAGATCCTGCGCATCGACGAATTGATGCAGCGGCGGCCGAAGCAATTGTCCGGCGGCCAGCGCCAGCGCGTCGCCATCGGCCGCGCCATCGTGCGCGAGCCGCAGGTTTTTCTCTTCGACGAACCGCTCTCGAACTTGGACGCCGAGCTGAGAGTCCAGATGCGGGTCGAGATCTCTCGCCTGCACAAGGAGCTCGGCGTCACCATGATCTATGTGACGCACGACCAGACCGAGGCGATGACATTGGCCGACCGCATCGTCGTGCTGAAGGCCGGCAATGTCGAACAGATCGGCGCGCCGCTCGACCTTTATGACGACCCGGCCAACCGATTCGTAGCCGGCTTCATCGGCTCGCCGAAGATGAATTTTCTCAGCGCCAAGGTCGTCGACACGTCGAACAGCGCCGCGATCATCGAGCTTGTCAATCACGGCGGCGCCAGGCTGCGCAAACCGCTTTGCGAAGCCTTTCCAGCCGTCGGCGCCGAGGTGGTGCTCGGCGTCAGGCCGGAGCATTTCTTCGAGGCCGGCGAAGGCGATTGCGACATTCCGGTCAAGGCCGACGTCGCCGAGCATCTGGGATCCGTGAGCTATGTCTACGCCAATGCCGGGCCCGAGGAGCTGATCGTCGAGCGCGAGGCCTCGCGGCAGCGCGCCAGCGGCGATCATTTCACCGTTTCGATCAAGGCGGAACGCGCGCTGCTTTTCGACAAGGCGGGCGCGAGGATCCGCTGACTTTCATTTCCGCCCGATCCCCAAGGCGTGGCGGCGACCCATGGAGAATTCGACATGACAACTGGAAAAATCCGCTGGGGCATTCTCGGCCCCGGCAGCATCGCAAAATCCTTTGCCGGCGGCGTGGCGGGGTCGCGCACCGGCGAGCTGGTGGCGCTCGGCGCCCGCAATCCCGCCAAGCCGGGCCTCGCCGAAACCTTTCCGGGCGCGCGCATCCTCGACGGCTATGAGGCGCTGCTCGCCGATCCCAACGTTGACGCCGTCTACATTTCGATCCCGCATCCCGGCCATGCCGAATGGGCGATCAAGGCGGCCGAGGCCGGCAAGCATGTCCTATGCGAGAAGCCGTTGGCGCTCACCGCCTTCGAAGCCGACGCCATGATGCACGCCGCGCGCAAGGCCGGCACGTTCCTTGGCGAGGCCTTCATGTACCGGCTGCACCCGCAGACGCTGCAACTGGTCGAGCTGATCCGCTCCGGCGCCATCGGCGAGGTCCGCATGATCAAGTCGAGCTTCGGTTTCGCCATGCCGGGCTTCATGCCCGAGCACCGGCTCTACGCCAACGACCTTGCCGGCGGCGGGATCCTTGATGTCGGCGGCTATCCGGTGTCGATGGCGCGGTTGCTCGCGGGCGCCGCGATCGGCCAGCCTTTCGCTGAGCCCGACAAGGTCGTGGGCGCCGCCCATCTCGGCCAGTCCGGTGTCGACGAATGGTCCTCGGCGCTGCTGCATTTCCCTGGCGGCATCGTCGCCGAAGTCTCCTGCAGCATCTCGCTCGACCAGGACAATGTGCTGCRCATTTTCGGCACCAAGGGCCGGATCGAGGTGCCCGACTTCTGGTTCGCCGGTGGCAACCGCGATGTCGGACCGGGCCGGATCGAGGTGATCCGGTCCGGGGCGGCTCACGAGGTGATCGGCCTCGACGAAACCCGCCACCTCTATTCCTTCGAGGTCGATGCCGCCGGCGAGGCGATCCTGGCCGGGCGGCAGGAATTCGCCTGGCCGGGCATGTCCTGGGCCGACAGCCTCGGAACGCTGCGCGTACTCGATAGATGGCGCGCCGCCGTCGGCCTCGAATACGAGATCGAAAAGCCGGCTAAGCGGGTCACCACGCTCTCCGGCCGGCCGCTGCGCACCGATGGCAAGGCTATCGCCAAGCGCGCCATTCCCGGCCTGCCGAAACCCGTTTCGCTTTTGGCGCTCGGCTTCGAGGATTTCCGCAGCTTCTCCTCCGGCTCGATCCTGCTCGACGCCTATTTCGAGGCCGGCGGCAATCTGTTCGACACCGGCTTTGTCTATGGCGCCGGCTACACCGAGACGCTGCTTGGCCAGTGGCTCGCCAATCGCGGCGTGCGCGAAAAATCGGTGATCATCGCCAAGGGCGCGCATTCGCCGCTCTGCTATCCCGACGTTATCGCTAAGCAACTGGCACAGTCGCTCGACCGGCTGCGGACCGATCATGTCGACATCTATTTCATGCACCGCGACAATCCGGACGTGCCGGTCGGCGAATTCGTCGACGCGATGGACGCAGAGGCCAAGGCCGGCCGCATCCGCGGCCTGTTCGGCGGCTCCAACTGGACGATGGAGCGCATGGACGAGGCTATTGCCTATGCCGAGAAGAACGGCAGGCAGAAGCCCGGCGCGCTCTCCAACAATTTCTCGCTGGCCGAGATGCTGGAGCCGATCTGGGCCGGCTGCGTGACTTCCTCGACGGATGCGTGGAAGGCCTGGCTGGCGGCCATGCAGATGCCGAACTTCGCCTGGTCGAGCCAGGGCCGYGGCTTCTTCACCGAGCGCGCCGGCCGCGACCGAACCGACAATGAAGAGCTGGTGCGGGTCTGGTATTCGGAAAAGAATTTTGCCCGCCGCGACCGCGCCATCGAGTTGGCGCGCAAGCTCGGCAAGAGCCCGATCCACGTCGCGCTGGCCTATGTCTTGGCCCAGCCCTTCCCCTCGGTCCCGCTGATCGGCCCGCGCACGCTGGACGAGCTGGAGGACAGCCTCAAGGCGCTTGATATCAAGTTGACGCCGGAGGATGTGGCCTGGCTGGACGAGGGGCCGGAGAGGAGGAGGGCTTAGGGGAAAACCAGAGGCGTCGTGTTCCTTCGCCCCCTCTCTGCCCTGCCGGGCATCTCCCCCTCAAGGGGGAGATTAGATGTCACGCCGGCTTTCGCTAATCGCCACCGTTGCAAGGGGAGCGCCGGCGCGGAAACTGCCAATCTCCCCCCTTGAGGGGGAGATGTCCGGCAGGACAGAGAGGGGGGCCTCGCGCCAGCGCTTGGAAATGAGCGGCTGCCCCCTCACCGATCCACCCGCGTCGACAGAATGATCGACGATGACGTCCGCTCCACCCCATCCATCGCTCCGATCCTGTCGAGCAGCGCGTCGAGATCACGGATCGACGGCGCGTCGACGATGACGATCATGTCGAAATTGCCGCTCACCGAATGCACGGTACGCACCGGCGGCATCGCCTCCAGGGCGCGCACCACCTTGTCGGCGAGCTTCGGCGTGACCGTGAGCAGCACATGCGCCTTGACCAGCCCTTGCTCGTAGTCGGGCGACAGCCGAACGCCATAGCCCGTGATGATGCCGCGCTGCTCCAGCCGCTCGATGCGGCTCTGCACCGTGGTGCGCGACACGCCGAGCTGTCTGGCGAGCTCGGCGGTGGAGGCCCGCGCATTGGCGCGCAGCAAGGTGAGCAGGGCCTGTTCGGCTTCAGTGATCATTCCAACGAAACCTTTCGGCAAATCGCTCAAACTTCAGCTTCATATTGCCAGATTTCACGCTTTCTTTCGACAGGCAAGCTGCGATGATTCCCGCCGAATTGGCCCAAATCGAAATTGCGGGGAATTGATCATGAAGAACATCGTTGTCGTCGGCGCCGGCAAGATCGGCTCGACCATTGCCGAAATGCTGAGCGCCACGGGCGACTATTGCGTCACGCTCGTCGACCGCTCGGCCGCCCAGCTCGTCGCCGCCGAATTGCCGGCTGGCGTCGCGACGCAGGAACTCGATATCGCCGCCGCCGGCGAACTGGAAAGGATCCTTGCCGGCAAGTTCGCCGTGCTGAGCGCCGCGCCCTTCCACCTCACCACGCGCATTGCCGAGGCTGCCGCTGCCACCGGCGTGCACTATCTCGACCTCACTGAGGACGTGGTCTCGACCCGCCGCGTCAAGGAACTGGCGCGCGACGCCAACAGCGCTTTCATTCCGCAATGCGGCCTGGCGCCGGGCTTCATCTCGATCGTCGCCAACGATCTCGCCAGCCGTTTCGACACGCTGGAAAGCGTGCGCATGCGCGTCGGCGCGCTGCCGCAATATCCGTCCAACGCGCTGAACTACAACCTGACCTGGAGCACCGACGGCGTCATCAACGAATATTGCGAGCCCTGCGAGGCGATCGTCGAGGGCGAGCTTATCGAAGTGCCGCCGCTGGAAGAGCGCGAGGAGTTCTCGCTCGACGGCGTTACCTACGAGGCCTTCAACACCTCGGGCGGCCTCGGCACCTTGGCCGAGACGCTGAAGGGCAAGGTGCGCACGCTGAACTACCGCACCATCCGCTACCCCGGCCACGCCGCGATCATGAAGGCGCTGCTCAACGACCTCGGGCTCCGCCACCGCCGCGACGTGCTGAAGGATATCTTTGAAAGCGCCCTGCCGTCGACGCTCCAGGACGTGGTCATCGTCTTCGTCACCGTCTCGGGCCGCCGCAACGGTCGCCTGCTGCAGGAGACCTACGCCAACAAGATCTATTCGCAGCGCGTCGGCAACCTCGTGCGCAGCGCCATCCAGATCACCACCGCCTCCGGCATCTGCGCCGTGCTCGACATGCTGGCCGACGGCTCGCTGCCGTCCAAGGGCTTCGTGCGCCAGGAAGACATCGCCCTCGACGCCTTCCTCGCCAACCGCTTCGGCCGCGCCTACGCCCAGCACGAGATGGTGAGCCGGCTGGCGAGCTGAGCTGCGCCCTTCCTCGGGCAATGGACGCCCGCGGCTGGCTACTGTTTGCGCAGGATCAGCGGCTGACCTGAGATAAACCGCATGAGGTTTCCCAAGGTCCGCGGGGCTTTCGCGGTTCTTCCAACCAACGTAGCCGCTTCGCGCTGCGCGACGGTGACCGCCGGCAGCCTGGGAGAAAGGCCGTGCCGGCCCACCACGAAGGAAGGCATATCTATCGGCTTGCCCCTGAGGACATTGGCGACGTTGTTGTCATGCACGACGATGCACCATTGGGCGCCATGGGCGCTCGCCACGACGGTGTTGTAGCGGGCCGACATCTTTTGATGATGGTCGCTGTAGACGCCTTTCATCGCTGGTGATCTCGTTTCGACCAGGGCACCGAATGCCGACGTGACGTAATCGTGCTGGGTGTAGCGACCCGTCGCCACGTCGAAATTCTGTCCCTGCGGGAAGGCGATGTAGAGTGGCTGTTCGCCGACCGTGCCCCTGGCGATCTCTCTGCGCGCATAGTGGTCAACCCGCTCCATGAAGTCGGGCGCCAGCGCATCGTCACTGTCCAGCCGCGCGACGCAGACGAACGCGGCGTCCGTGTCGGCTTGGACGAACGCATTGAACCGCTCATTATGTCCTTCGCCCGGCTTTACAAGGACCGGCCGGACGTCGACCTCGGCGACGCAGTCGCAGACCATGCGCATGTAATTCTCATGCGTATCGGCGTCGAACGCGACCAGCACGGTAAGTCTCGCATCGTCTGGCTTTCCAATGACGGCGCGCAATAAGTGTCGAACAGCGCCAGACGCTCGACCAACCAGACGGGATCGAGATTGGCCCGGCCGGTCCCATTCCATTGGCTTGGCTTGAAGCCGGTCGGCGCATTGTATCGGATCGCAATGTACTTTTTCAGGTCCATGTCGCGCAAAGACACCAGCGCGATCCGATATGCAACCTAAACATGCAGCGCATGTCCGAGCGCCTTCAGCGCCGCTTCCTGGAATCCCTCGCCCTGCGTCGGATGCGCATGGATGGTGCCGGCGATATCCTCCAGCCGCGCGCCCATCTCCAGCGCCAGGCCGAACGCCGCCGACAGTTCCGATACGCCTTGCCCGACCGCCTGAATGCCCAGCACCAGATGATTGTCCGCGCGAGCAACCACGCGGACAAACCCGTCCTCGCCCTGCTTCGTCATCGCCCGGCCGTTGGCGGCGAAGGGGAACTGGCCGATCTTGATCTCGCCGGCGAGCGCCTTCGCTTCGTCCGGCGACAGGCCCGCGGTGACCAGCTCGGGATCGGTGAAGCAGATCGCCGGAATGGCGCGCTTGTCCCAGCTTCTTTTATGGCCGGCGACGATCTCGGCCACCATCTCGCCCTGCGCCATGGCGCGGTGCGCCAGCATCGGCTCGCCGGTGACGTCGCCGATGGCATAAATGCCGCGCATCGAGGTGCGGCACTGGTCGTCGATGCGGATGAATTTTCCCGCTTTGTCGAGGTCGATCTGCTCCAAACCCCAGCCTTCGGTCAGCGGTTTGCGGCCGACCGTGACCAGAATCTTGTCAGCGGCGACCTTGGCGCTCTTGCCGTCCGATGTCTCGACCAGCAGCGCATCGCCCTTGCCCGCCTGTCCCTGGGTCGACAACCCCTTGGCCTTGGCCCCGGTCATCACCTCGACGCCGAGCTCGCCAAGACGTTTGAGCACCGGCCTCGTCAGCTCCGCGTCATATTGCGAAAGCACGCGCGGCAGCGCTTCGACCACGGTGACCTTGGCGCCCATTTTGGCAAAGGCCATGCCCAGCTCGAGCCCGATATAGCCGCCGCCGACGACCGCGAGCTTCTTCGGCACTTCGCCGAGCGCCAGCGCCTCGGTCGACGAGATCACCGGGCCGCCGAAAGGCAGGAACGGCAGCTCGACTGGCGCCGAGCCGGTGGCGATCACCACCGTTTCGGCACGGATCACTTGCGTGCCGGTCTCGGTTTCGACCTCGACCGTCTTGCCGTCCCGGAAGGTTGCCCAGCCCTGCACGGTCTTGACCTTGGCTTTTTTCAGCAGCCCGGCAACACCGCTGTTGAGCCGGCTAACGATACTGTCCTTCCAGGCGACGGTTTTCGCGAGTTCCAGGGTCGGCGCGGCGACCTTGATGCCGAGCGGATCCTTGCCACCGGCGATATGCGCGATCTTCTCGAATTCCTCCGCCGCATGGATCAGCGCCTTGGACGGAATGCAGCCGACATTGAGGCACGTGCCGCCCGGCTTTCCGGCCTCGACGATCACCGTGTCGACGCCGAGCTGTCCGGCACGGATGGCGCAGACATAACCACCCGGCCCGGCGCCGATGACGAGCAGCTTGCAGGAGATTTCTTTCATGACGTGACCCTTCGATCCGAGGAAACGTTCCGTCGAGATCCTTCGCGCCCCCCTCTGTCCTGCCGGACATCTCCCCCACGAGGGGGGAGATTAGAAGCTTCGGCGCCTCGCTCATTCCGGGAGCGCTGGTGATTGGCGAAAGCCGGCGTGACGGCCAATCTCCCCCCTTGTGGGGGAGATGCCTGGCAAGGCAGAGGGGGGCGCTGTCCCGCCGACATCTCCATCGTCACGCCCCCTCTAATCCACAAAGATCAGCGCCGGCGTCTCCAGCAGCGCCTTGATCCGCTGCACGAACACCGCCGCATCCCAGCCGTCGATGACGCGGTGGTCGAAGCTGGACGACAGGTTCATCATCTTGCGCGGGATGAACTGCGTGCCGTCCCACACCGGCCGCACCATGATCTTGTTGACGCCGACGATCGCCACTTCCGGATAGTTGATGACCGGCGTGGTCGCCACGCCGCCCATGGCGCCGAGCGAGGTGATGGTGATGGTCGAGCCGGAAAGCTCCTCGCGGCTCGCCGTGCCGGCCTTGGCGGCGTCGGCCAGCCGGTTGACTTCCACAGCACTATCCCACAGGTCGCGCGCCTCGGCATGTTTAACCACCGGCACCACCAGCCCGTTGGGCGTCTGCGCGGCGATACCGATATGGATGCCCTCATGCTGGTGGATGATGCYGGCCTCGTCATCGAACAGCGCGTTGAGGTTGGGCTGCTCGGCGATCGCCTTGACCATCGCCCGCATCAGGAAGGGCAGCAGCGTCAGCTTCGGGCGATCTCCACGCTTGTCCTTGTTCAGCGTCGCGCGCAATTCCTCCAATGAAGTGACGTCGATCTCCTCGACATAGGTGATGTGCGGAAT
Source organism: Mesorhizobium sp. LCM 4577 (assembly GCF_001854795.2). NCBI lineage: Bacteria > Pseudomonadati > Pseudomonadota > Alphaproteobacteria > Hyphomicrobiales > Phyllobacteriaceae > Mesorhizobium > Mesorhizobium sp. LCM 4577. Next base: position 57,760 of record NZ_MDDU01000001.1, read on the forward strand.
GCGCGCCTTCGCCAACGACATCTTTTCGGCGATCTTGCGCCTGAGCCCCACGACCTTGATGTCCTCGACACCGTCCTTCCGGGCAAGCCCGGTGGCGCGGGTAAGCTGCGGTCCGCGCGCGACGAACGCGTCGATGTCCTCATGGCTGATGCGACCGGCCGGGCCGCTGCCCGGCACCTGGCGCAGGTCGATGCCGGCTTCCTTCGCCCGCAAGCGGACGGCGGGCGAGGCCAGCGGCTTCTCGCCTTCCGCGCGCGGCGCGCCGGAGACGGAGGCGGGGCGCGCGGCCTGCGGCGCGGCGGCTGGCGAAACCTTAGCCGGCGGATCGGCTGGCTTTGGTGCGGGCTTCGGCGTGCTCGGCTGAGCTTCCGCTTTCGGCCCGGCCGACTTGGCGGTAGCCTCGGCCTTCGGCGCGTCGCCGCCACCCGCTTTCACATTGCCTTCGCCGGCCACCTTCAGCCGCACGATCGGCGAGCCGATCGCCACCGTGTCGCCGATCTCGGCGCCGAGCCAAAGGATCTCGCCGTCGACCGGCGACGGGATCTCGACGGTCGCCTTGTCGGTCATGACGGCGGCGAGAACCGTGTCCTCGCGCACGAGGTCACCGACCTTGACATGCCATTCGACGAGCTCGGCCTCGGCGACGCCTTCGCCGACATCGGGAAGCTTGATGACGTGTTCGCCCATCTCAGGCCTCCCCCTCTAAGCTTCCAATGTCTCGATAAGCGCGCGCCCGACCCGCGCCGGGCCGGGGAAATAGTCCCACTCCTGCGCATGCGGGTAGGGCGTGTCCCAGCCGGCGACCCGTGCCACCGGCGCTTCCAGATGGTAGAAGCAGTTCTCCTGCACCAGCGAAACCAGCTCGGCGCCGAAGCCGGAGGTCAGCGTCGCCTCATGCACGACGACGCAGCGGCCGGTCTTCCTCACCGAGGCGACGATCGTGTCGAGGTCGAGCGGCAGAAGCGTCCTGAGATCGATCACCTCGGCGTCGATGCCGGTCTCCTCGGCCGCGGCCTGCGCCACATAGACCATCGTGCCGTAGGCGAGCACGGTGACCGCCGATCCCGGCCGGCGGATCGCCGCCTTGCCGACCGGGATCGTGTAATGGCCATCGGCGACCTCGCCGAGCTCATGCTTCGACCAAGGCGTCACCGGCTTGTCGTGGTGGCCGTCGAATGGGCCGTTATAGAGCCGCTTCGGCTCGAGGAAGATGACCGGGTCCGGATCCTCGATCGCCGCGATCAGCAGCCCCTTGGCGTCATACGGATTGGAGGGCACGATCACCTTCAGGCCGGAGACATGGGTGAACAGCGCTTCGGGGCTCTGGCTGTGCGTCTGGCCGCCGAAAATGCCGCCGCCGGTCGGCATGCGCACCACGATCGGGCAGGTGAAGTCGCCGTTCGAGCGGTAACGCAACCGCGCCGCCTCGGACACGATCTGGTCGTAGGCCGGATAAACATAGTCGGCAAACTGCACCTCGACACRGGGTTTCAACCCGTAGGCTGCCATGCCGATGGCCGAACCGACGATGCCGGATTCGCTGATCGGCGCATCGAAGCAGCGGCTCTTGCCGTATTTGGCCTGCAGGCCTTGCGTGGCGCGGAAGACGCCGCCGAAGAACCCGACATCCTCGCCATAGACGATGACGCGTTCGTCGCGCCCCATCGACACGTCCATGGCGTCGCGGATGGCCTCGATCATGGTACGCCTGGGCATGGTCAGACCCCCGCCTGCTGGCGCTGGCGCCTGAGATGCGGCGGCATCTCGGCATAGACACCCTCGAACATGTCGCGGGTCGACGGCTTGCCGCCGGCATGCAGCGTGCCGTGGCTCTCGGCCTCCTTCTGCGCGGCGATCACTGTCTCGAGGATCTCGGCCTCCGCCTGGGTGTGGCGATCCTCGGACCAGGCGCCTTTCTGGATAAGATGGTTCTTCAGCCGGATGACCGGATCGCCGAGCGGCCAGGCATCCGATTCGGCTTTCGGCCGGTAGGCGGACGGATCGTCGGACGTCGAATGCGCGCCGACGCGGTAGGTGACATATTCGACCAGCGTCGGCCCCAGATTCCGGCGCGCCCGCTCGACCGCCCATTTCGCCACCGCATGGACGGCGAGATAGTCGTTGCCGTCGACGCGCAGCGAGGGAATGCCGAAGCCGAGCCCGCGCGCGGCGAACGTGCCGGAGCCGCCGCGCGCGATGCCCTGGAAGGTCGAGATCGCCCACTGGTTGTTGACGACGTTGAGCACGACAGGCGCCTTGTAGGTCGAGGCGAAGACCAGCGCCGCATGAAAATCGGACTCCGCCGTCGAGCCGTCGCCGATCCAGGCCGCGGCGATACGCGAATCGTTGGAGATCGCCGAGGCCATGGCCCAGCCGACCGCCTGGATGTATTGCGTCGCCAGATTGCCCGAGATCGAGAAGAAGCCGTGCTCCTTCGAGGAATACATGACCGGCAGCTGCCGGCCCTTCAGCGGATCGGCCTCGTTGGAATAGATCTGGTTCATCATCGAGACCATGGGATAGCCGTCGGCGATCAGCAGACCTGCCTGTCGATAGGTCGGGAAGTTCATGTCGCCGGGCTTGAGCGCCTTGCGGAAAGCGCAGCTCACCGCCTCTTCGCCCAGATGCTGCATGTAGAAGGAGGTCTTGCCCTGGCGCTGCGCCATCTGCATGCGCGCGTCGAAGGTCCTGAGCGTCATCATGTGGCGCAGGCCTTCGAGCAGTTCCTGGTCGCTGAGCAGCCCCGCCCACGGCCCGACGGCTTCGCCGGCGCGGTTCAGCACGCGGATGATGGAGAAGGCCATGTCGCGGATGCCGCGCGGATCGACGTCGATCTCCGGCCGCGGCACCGAGCCGGCCTTGGGAATGGTCACATTGGAGAAGTCGGGCGTGCCGCCGGGCCGCACCTCGGGCTCGGGCACATGGAACCGCAACATTCCAGCATCGGCCATGAGCTCACATCCTCCAATGTTGCCGGTGCGATAGTGGCATATCCGCGCCGCCAGACCAGTGCGATTTCACCAGGCCTCGGCACGGCGTTCCTCCCCGGCCGCCGGCCTCGGCCAGCCGATGCGGCGCGCAGGCTCAAGATGCAGATATGGCGACGAAATTTCTTGTCGATGTTTTTGCCCGGCGCGCAATTTGGCGGAAGTTTGCGGGGCGGTTGGAGCCAGAAAAGTAATGGCGAGGTTGGGGGCCGGGCACGGCCTCTCCTTCTCCCCTTGACGCTGGCGCCGCTTCTCCGTTCACTCCGCCCCCAAGCCATGCTAACCCACCGCGCATGGCACAGAAGAAAGGATACGAGGTCGATTCGTGGCTGGCGAGGCCCGATCCCTCCATGGCGATCGTCCTGCTTTACGGCCCGGACCGCGGCCTTGTCGCCGAGCGGGCGAAAGCCTTCGCCGCGAAAACCGGGCTGCCGCTCGACGACCCCTTCTCGGTGGTCAAGCTCGACGGCGCCGAAGTCGACCGCGACGCGGGGCGGCTGCTCGACGAGGCGCGCACCGTGCCGATGTTTTCCGACCGGCGGCTGCTTTGGGTGCGCAACGCCAGCGGCCAGAAGGCGCTGGCCGACGACATCAAGGCGCTGACCGCCGAGCCTGCCCGCGACGCCATCATCCTCATCGAGGCGGGCGACCTGAAGAAAGGCACGGGCCTCAGAGCCATCGTCGAGGCCGCCGGCAACGCCGTCGCCTTGCCCTGCTATGCGGATGAAGCCCGCGACCTCGATACGGTGATCGACGACGAATTGCGCAAGGCCGGCATGTCGATGACGCTGGACGCCCGCCAGGCGCTGCGCCGCAATCTCGGCGGCGATCGTCTCGCCTCGCGCGGCGAGATCGAGAAGCTGGTGCTCTATGCGCATGGCAAGAAGGAAATCGACGTCGACGACGTCAACGCGCTGTCCGGCGATGTCTCCGGCGCTTCCTTCGACGCCGCGGTCGACGCCATGCTGGACGGCAGGGTCGGCGATTTCGACATCGCCTTCAACCGCCACTGCCAGTCCGGCGGTCATCCCTTCCTGGTGCTGTCCTCGGCGATGCGGCAATTGCAGGCGATCCAGGTGATGCGCGGCCAGATGGAGAGCGGCGGCCGCAACGCCGCCTCGGTCGTCGCTGGCGCCCGCCCGCCGGTCTTCTTCTCGCGCCGCAAGCTGGTGGAAAAGACGCTGGAGCGCTGGAACGTCGAGGCGCTTGGCCGCGCGCTCGGCCGGCTGCAGACGGCGGTGCTGCAAACGCGCAAGCGGCCGGACCTGTCGGAAGCGCTGGCACGGCAGGCGCTGCTCGGCATTGCGATCGAGAGCGCGAGGCTGGGGCAGCGCGGCTGATCTCCTTCGTGGGTAGGCTGCGCCCTATCCTCCCGCCCCAGAGCCGCCTTCCCGCTCAGTTCATCATCATCGCGTCCGTCGCCTGGAAGGTCGGCAGGGCTTGCGGAAAGACCAACACCGCTGCGCCGTAAAGAAGCAGGGCGACGCCCGACACCTTCGCGATCAGCTCTCCATAGGGAAAAGTCTTCTCCGCAAAGACCAGCAGCGTGACCGCCGCCATTGCGGCGATGTTCATGATCCCGAGCGGGAAAAGCGCCAGGAACAGAAGCCAGCAGCAGCCTAGGCAAAAGAGCCCATGCTGCAGGCCCATGCGCACCGCGCCCAACTGACCATCGCGCCATGAGGTCAGGATGAAGCCGATCGGCGTGCGGCATTTGGCGAGACACAGGTCTTTCAACGGCGAGAGCTGATAGGCGCCGGCTGCCATCAGCAGCGCGCCGCCGATGCGCGCGGCCGTCGCCGCGGACAGTCCCACATGCCCGGCAAGCATCTCCGCGCCCGCCGCGGCGGCAAAGGCTAGAACGCCCGTCGCCGTCCAAACCAGCATGTAGCCGGCCACGAACACCCAGGTCGAGACAAAGGCCTGGCCGCGGCCCCGTTTGCCGCTCTGGACCTGGTGAAAGGTCAGGATCATGGGCGCGGCCGCCGGAAACATCATGGCAATCATCATGATCAACCAGACGGCAAGAAACAGCGCGGCCGTCATGCCCATGGTGGGCGAGACCATGCGCATGYCGGCGTCCATGCCGGTCTGCTGCCGGACGAGCAAGGCCCACGCCGCCGCCGCCGCGGCGATCAGCAGCGCAAGGATGATGTTTCGCTGCAGCGTCAGCATCGGCAAGCCCGTTCCGACCAGAGCAATTCCAGGAAAAGTGTGAGCGGTTTTCCGTCAGGAATTGCGTCAAAACAAAGAGATAGAGCGGTTCGCCGTTTCCGTGAAACGGTGAAACGCTCTAGGCAGGGCAAGCGCTATTGCTGGCCGGACCAGTTGATCGGCGCGTAATGCCCGTTGCGGCGGGAATTGTCCCAACTCATGCCGTGATCACTGAAGGTGCTGCCTTGCGCCCCCATCGCCATACCCAACCAGTCGGGATTGACGGGATGTCCGGAGGCCACCCACATCTCGCCGTCCTCGCGCATGGTCGGCAGCGGTTCGACCGCCAGCCGCGCCACGCCCTCAATGGCCGCCGACCGCTTCTTGCCGTCGACCCGGTAGTCGATCGGCACCTTCTTCGCTCCGAGGTTGGTGCTGATCATCGGCGCGAAGGCAGCCATCGGACCACCCGCGGCGCCGGTGAAGATGGCGCCCAGCGCTTCCGTCTGGCGGTCATCGGCCCGTCCATCGATATAGGCGGCGGCCGTCCAATTGCCTTCCGCCATCGGCCCCGGCGTGTGGGCGACCATCGCGACGTTGAGCCCATCCAAGCGAACGTCGCCGAAATTGCCCTTGTCGATATGAAAGACCAGGCCGACGTCGCAAACGCCTTTGGTCGGCTTCGATGTCAGCTGCGCGTTGGTGGACAGCAGGCAAGGACACACGACATCGCAGCTACAATTTTCGAAATAGCTTCCGGACAATTGCCAGCTGACTGCCATTTACACCTCCCGTTGTATCAGGCGGGTCGGGCATATCGCTTTGGCGAGCGGTGCCGTTTCACGATGTCGGAACGGCCGATAGCCCTCATCGCGACGGATCGGCACGCCAGGGCATGATTTAAGTTCGAGCTAATATAGGGTACGCCGTTGCCTCGGACTGTCAAGCCGCAGGCGCCGGCGTCAAGGGATTGCTCGGGCCCAGATGGTGACGTCGGCGATTGGCGAATGCAGGGGTGCCGGCCGGCTGGCAAGCCAGAGGAGCGCTGTCCCGCCAGCCTCTGCCCTGCCGGGCATCTCCCCCCAAGGGGGAGATTGGCCGTCACTACCGCCTTCGCCAATCATCTCCGAAATGGAAAAGGGCCGGCGTACCGCCAGCCCTTCCTTGTCTATCACCGATATATCAGGCGTATCCAGCTTAAGCCAAAACCTCAGCTACAGCCAAATACAGTTACGCCGCAGCCGCCTACCGCTCGCCCTTCAGCCGCCGGCAGAGCTCGTCGAGCTGCTCGAGCGAGCGGTAGTCGACGCGGAGCGTGCCGCCCTTGGCCTTGTGCTCGATGCTGACGATCATGCCGAGCGTGTCGGTCATCAGCTTCTCCAGCGCCAGCGTGTCGGGGTCCTTCTCCGGCGCGCTCGCGGCGGACTTCGCCTTGGCCGGCGTCGGACCGGCGGGCGTCTGCGCCAGCGCTTCGGCCTGGCGCACCGAAAGCCCCTCCTTGACGATGCGCTTGGCAAGCCCGGCCGGATCCTCGGCGGTGACCAGCGTGCGGGCATGGCCGGCCGACAGGTCGCCATCGACCAGCATCGAATGGATGACGGGCGGCAGCTTCAGCAGGCGCAACGTGTTGGCGACATGGCTGCGGCTCTTGCCGATCACCTGGCCGAGATCGGCCTGGGTGTAGCCATGCTCGTCGATCAGCTGCTGGTATCCCTGCGCCTCCTCGACCGGATTGAGGTCGGCGCGCTGCACGTTCTCGATGATCGCCAGTTCCAGCGCGGTGCGGTCGTTGACGTCGCGCACGATCAGCGGGATCTCGGTAAGACCCGCGCGCTGCGCCGCCCGCCAACGCCGCTCGCCGGCGATGATCTCGTAGCGGCCCGGCTGCGAAGGCGAGGGGCGCGCCACGACCGGCTGCACCACGCCATGCTCGCGGATCGACTGGGCAAGGTCGGTGAGTTCGGCATCGCCGAAATGCCGGCGCGGGTTCTTCGGGTTCGGGCTGACGAATTCGATCGGCACCTTGCCGTCCGCCGCCACCACCGCGCTCGGCTTTTCCGGCGCCGCCGGACGGTCGATTTCGCCGATCAGCGCCGCGAGGCCACGGCCCAGTCTTTTTCTTGATTGGTCTTCGCTCATTATACTATCCAGATCGTTTCGGAATCGAATTGGCTGATTAACCAAAGCCGGCGGGTGCCGACGCTCAGGCGGCGCGCAGCTTGCGCTCGCGGCGGATCACCTCGGAGGCGAGCTGCAGATAGGCCTGGCTGCCCGAGCATTTCAGGTCATAGAGGATCGCCGGCTTGCCGTAGGACGGCGCCTCGGAAACCCGCACGTTGCGCGGGATGATCGTCTCGTAGACCTTGTCGCCCATATGGGTGCGCACATCCTGCACCACCTGATTGGCGAGGTTGTTGCGCCCGTCATACATGGTGAGCACGATGCCCTGGATGGTGAGGTCCGGATTGATCGTATGGCGCACCTGCTCGACCGTCTCCAGCAACTGGCTGAGGCCTTCCAGCGCGAAGAACTCGCATTGCAGCGGCACAAGAACGGAATCGGCTGCCGCCATTGAATTCAAAGTCAAAAGGTTGAGCGAGGGCGGGCAGTCGATCAGCACATAGCCGAACGGCGCTGACCGCTCGGCCGCGGCGCGCAGCGCATTGCGCAGCTTGAGCACACGGTCGGGCGCGGAAGCGATCTCCATCTCGATGCCAAGCAGGTCGAGCGTCGAGGGAATGATCGATAGGCCCGGCACCGCGGTCGGCACTGCGGCCGCCTCCAACTCCAATTCGCCTGTCAAGACATCGTATGACGAGGTGGTGCGGTCCTTGCGGTCGATGCCGAGCCCGGTGCTGGCATTGCCCTGCGGATCGAGATCGACGATCAGCACGCGCTCGCCGATCGCGGCCAGCGCCGTGGCCAGATTGATGGCCGTCGTCGTCTTGCCGACGCCGCCTTTCTGGTTGGCGACGGTGATGATACGCGGTGCTGTGCTCATGGGCCTATGCCAGTAATTCATTGCTGTTTCGCCGGGCGCAAATCGGTGATTTCAAGGATGACGCCATGTGGGTCGGTCATGCTCGAATATTCTACCAGATCGAAGGCCCAGCGGTGAGTGCTTTCTTCCACCTCGGCCCGGTAATCCCGGCCTTTGTGGAAAAGCGCGCGCGCCCCTTTGGTGAGCCAGGGCGCGGCCAGGTCAAGCAGGTCCGGCAGCGCCGCCAGCGCCCGCGCCGTGACGATTTCCGCTGTGGAAACAAGCGCATAACTGTCGTCTATGCGCTTGGCCAGAAYGCGCGCAGGCAGGTTGAATTGGCCGATCACCGACTGCAGGAATGACGCCTTCTTGCGGTTGCTTTCGACGAGGTCGATCGAGGCGCCGGAACGCTCGGCCAGCAGGAAGCCAAGCACCAGTCCGGGAAACCCGCCGCCCGAACCGAGGTCGACCCATCGTGTCGCGGCGGGCGCGAGCCGCGCGAGCTGGGCGCTGTCCAGGATATGGCGGCGCCAGACGTCGTCCAGCGTCGACGGCGCCGCCAGATTGATGCTGCGATTCCATTTCAGGAACAGCTGTTCGAAGGCTTGCAGGCGCTCGAATGTTTCACGTGAAACCGGACCCGCTGCTTTTTGCAGGTCCGCCCAGGCCTCGGCACTCACGCCACAGACCTTCGCGCGGCGAGCTCGGCATTGCGGACATGCGCGACGATGATCGCAAGCGCCGCCGGCGTCATGCCTTCCATCCGCTGCGCATCGGCGATCGAGCGCGGCTGGCGCGTCTTCATCTTCTGCTTCAGCTCGTTTGAAAGTCCCGGCACATCGGAGAAGTCGATTGTCTCCGGGATGAGCCGCGACTCCTCATGCCGGATCTGCGCGACGTCGGCCTGCTGGCGGTCAAGGTAAACCGAATATTTCGCTTCCGTTTCGAGACGCTCGGCCGTCTTGGCGTCGAGCGCGGCGAAGCGCGGCTCGACGCGAGTGAGCCAGGCCATGTCGACGCCCGGATGCGCCAAGAGCTCATAGGCCGAGCGCCGCACGCCGTCCCGGTTGATCTCCAGCCCGAAGCGCGCCGCCTCGTTCGGCGTCCAGGTGACCGACTTGGCCAAGGCGCGCGCCTCGTCGAGCTTCCGCGCCATCCCGCCAAAGCGCTGCAGCCGCTCCGACGACGCGATGCCGAGCTTGTCAGCCAGCGGCGTCAGCCGCTCGTCGGCATTGTCGGCGCGCAGCGAAAGCCTGAACTCGGCGCGCGAGGTGAACATGCGATAGGGCTCGGCGATGCCACGGCTGGTGAGGTCATCGACCATCACGCCGATATAGGCTGCGGTGCGGCTGAGCACGACCGGCTCGCCCGCTGAGGCTTTCCGCGCGGCGTTGATGCCGGCGAGCAGGCCTTGCGCTCCGGCCTCTTCATAGCCCGTCGTGCCGTTGATCTGCCCGGCCAGGAACAGGCCGGCGACACGCTTCGTCTCCAGCGTCGTCTTCAGCTCGCGCGGATCGACATGGTCGTATTCGATCGCGTAGCCCGGCTGCAGCATGGTCGCCTTTTCGAGCCCGGGAATGGTCTTCAGGATCTCGAGCTGCACATCCTCCGGCAGCGAGGTCGAGATGCCGTTCGGATAGACGGTGTCGTCATCGAGCCCTTCCGGCTCGAGGAAGATCTGGTGGCCCTCGCGGTCGCCGAACTTGACGATCTTGTCCTCGATCGACGGACAATAGCGCGGCCCGACCCCTTCGATCGAGCCGGAATACATGGCCGAACGGCCGAGATTGGCGCGGATGATCTCATGCGTCGCCGGCATGGTCCGCGTGATGCCGCAATGGATCTGCGGATTGGCGATTGCGTCGGTCATCAGCGAGAACGGCACCGGATCCTCGTCGGCCGCTTGAGCATCCAGCGAGACCCAATCGATGGTACGGCCGTCGAGGCGAGGGGGTGTTCCGGTCTTCAGGCGCCCAAGCTGAAAACCCGCGCGCCCCATCGTCGCCGACAGGCCCATGCTTGCCTGCTCGTTCATGCGGCCGGCGACGATCTTCTTTTCGCCGATATGAATCAGGCCCCGCAGGAAGGTGCCGGTGGTCAGCACCACGGCGCCACAGGCAAGACGACGATTGCCCGATATCTGAACGGCTGCGATCCGTCCGTCCGCGATTTCAAAGTCGAGAACCTCGCCTTCGATCACGTCGAGATTGTTCTGCTGCCGAATCGCTTCCTGCATGGCCAAGCGATAGAGCTTGCGGTCGGCCTGGGTGCGCGGGCCGCGCACGGCCGGACCCTTGCGGCGGTTGAGCAGGCGGAACTGGATACCGGCGGCGTCGGCGATGCGGCCCATCAGCCCGTCCATGGCATCGATCTCGCGCACGAGATGGCCCTTGCCGAGCCCGCCGATCGCCGGGTTGCAGGACATGACGCCGATCGTGTCGAAGCGCAACGTCACCAGCGCGGTCCTGGCGCCGGCGCGCGCGGCCGCACTTGCCGCCTCGCAGCCGGCATGGCCGCCGCCCACCACCACCACGTCATAGTGATCGGTCATTTTCCAAGAATCCACTTTCAGAGATGCGTTGACACATGTCCCCGACGGCGGCCCGTGTCAAGGAGAGGGTGGACCTCGTTTCACGTGAAACAATGAATGGCGGCCAGCCAACACATCTTTGAAGCGCTGGCGGGACAACGCCGCCGCGTTCGGATGAATCCAGTCAGCCGTTGTTTCACGTGAATCATCGGGCGCTCGCTACCGCCCGCATTGTTTCACGTGAATCACTTCCCAATGCAGAACTGCGAGAAGATGACGTCGAGCAGATCCTCGACATCGACCGCGCCGACGATGCGGCCAAGGCGCTCGGCGGCCAGCCGCAGCTCCTCGGCGCGCAACTCCTGGCCTTGCCCCGACAACGCCGCCCTCAGGAAATCCGTCGCCTCCCTGAGCAGCTCGACATGGCGCAGCCTGGACGGCAGGACATCGCCCGCACCGCCAACCGCAGCGGTTGCGCGGTCCCCGATCTCGGTCAGCAAGCGGTCCAGACCACTGCCGTCCTTGGATGAGATCACCAGGTCGTAACTGCCGGCGCCGGCATCGGCGATATCCGACTTCGTTCCGATTCTCAGCAGCGGAACCCCGCTTGGGACGCCACCGACCGAAACCGGGTCGGCCATATCTTCCAGCAGCAGGACCAGATCCGTCACCTCCGCTTTGGCGCGCGCCCGCTCGATCCCAATCGACTCCACCTTGCCCGCGGCGTCGCGCAGCCCGGCCGTATCGACAAGCCGCACCTTCAGCCCCTTGAGGTCCATGACGACCTCGAGCAGATCGCGCGTCGTGCCCGGCTCGTCGGTGACGATCGCCGCCTCGCGCCGCGCCAAGGCGTTGAACAGGCTGGACTTGCCCGCATTCGGCGCGCCGAGGATCACCACTTCGAAACCGTCCCGGATGATCTCCGCGGCCTTGAACCCTTCGATGTGCCGTTCGATCTCGCCGATCATCGCCGACACGTCCGACCAGACCGCCTCCGAAACGGAGCCCGGTACATCTTCTTCGTCGGCGAAGTCGATCTCCGCCTCGATCATGGCGCGGGCATGGATCAGCCGACGGCGCCAACTTGAGTAGAGTTCGCTCTGCGCGCCTTCGGCGTTGTGCACCGCGAAACGGCGCTGCGCCTCCGTCTCCGCATTGACCAGATCGGCCAGCGCTTCCGTCTCGACCAGATCCAGCCTGCCGTTGAGAAAGGCGCGCCGGGTGAATTCCCCGGGCTCGGCGTGCCTGACACCTTCAAAGCTGGTGATCGTCTCCAGCATCTTGGCAGCGACCGCGCGGCTGCCATGGACCTGGAACTCGGCGACGTCCTCGCCAGTGAAACTGCCGGGACCCGGAAAGAACAGCACAAGCCCGTGGTCGATGGTCGAGCCCTCCGCCGCCCTGAGCGCCCGCAAATTGGTAAACCGATCCTTAACCGGTCCGGCAATCGTTTCGACCACGAATCGAGTCATCGGACCGGAAACGCGGATGACCGCGATGCCGGCGGGCAGGCGGCCGCTGGAAAGCGCTGCGATCGAATCCTTCGAAGCCATTGGCGAAATCATTTGCCGGACCTGCCGAACCGCCTAGATTAGAAGATAGAGCATGTCGGCCGCTTCACATCTTTCGGCACCATGCTCCAGCCTTTGCCCCATCAAACCCGAATGCAGAGCCGCCCATCGTGACCTTGCCCGCGCGAAACCTGCTTGCCGAAGAGGCCAGCCCCTATCTGCGGCAGCACAGCGACAATCCAGTCCATTGGCGCGGCTGGTCGCCGGCAGCCCTTGCCGAAGCGAAGGAGCTGGGCCGGCCAATCCTGCTCTCCATCGGCTACGCCGCTTGTCACTGGTGCCATGTCATGGCGCATGAAAGCTTCGAGAACGACGCCGTGGCGGCCGTCATGAACCGGCTCTACGTGAATATCAAGGTCGATCGCGAGGAACGGCCGGACATCGACCAGATCTACATGGCCGCGCTCCACGCCATGGGCGAGCAGGGCGGCTGGCCGCTGACCATGTTCCTGACGCCCGACGGCAAGCCCTTCTGGGGCGGCACATACTTTCCAGGCGAGGCGCGTTACGGGCGGCCGGGCTTCATCCAGGTGCTGGAGGCTGTCGACAAGGCCTGGCGCGAAAAGCAGCAAAGCCTCGCCGAAAGCGCCGACGGGTTGACCGCCCATGTCGAACAGCGCCTGGCTGGCRCAAAAGGCAGGGCGGGGCTCGATCGTGACACGCTCGCCGATCTCGCCGGGCGCATCGACGGCATGATCGACCGCGACCTCGGCGGGCTGAAGGGCGCGCCGAAGTTCCCCAACGCGCCCTTCATGCATACGCTCTGGCTGTCCTGGCTGCGCGACGGCCAAGCCGCACATCGCGACGCGGTGCTCATCAGCCTCGAAAAAATGCTCGCCGGCGGCATTTACGATCACGTCGGCGGCGGCCTCAGCCGCTATTCGACCGATGCCGAATGGCTGGTGCCGCATTTCGAGAAGATGCTTTACGACAACGCCCAGCTCATCCGCCTGTGCAACTGGGCCTATGCCGCGACCGGCAACGACTTGTTCCGGGTGCGAATCGAAGAAACCGTGGACTGGCTGCTGCGCGAGATGCGGGTCGAAGGCGGCGCCTTCGCCGCCAGCCTCGACGCCGACAGCGACGGCGAGGAAGGGCTCTTTTACACGTGGAGCCGGGACGAGGTCGAAACCGCGCTCGGCGACGCCGCGTCGACTTTCTTCCGGTATTTCGAGCTGGCCGCCCCGCATGGCTGGGAAGGCAAGCCGATCATCCGCCAGAACGAGGCGCAGCAAAGCCAGGGCATTGCCGACTATGGTCAGCTCGCGCCACTGAAAGCGAAGCTGCTCGCTGTCCGCGAACAACGGGTGAGGCCCGGCCGCGACGGCAAGGCGCTCACCGACTGGAACGGCTTGATGATCGCGGCGCTCGCCGAAGCGGGCCGCTCCTTCGAGCGGCCCGACTGGATCGAGGCCGCGGCCAAGGCTTTCGGCCATATCGTCGAGGCGAGCCAGGATGGCCGCCTGCCGCATTCCATGCTCGGCCCGAAGAAACTCTTCCCGGCCTTGTCCAGCGACTATGCCGCCATGACCAACGCAGCGATCGCGCTGTTCGAAGCGACCGGCGATCCCGCCTATTCCGATCGCGCCAGGCACTTCATCGCCGAGCTCGACCGCTGGCACCTGGACGCGGACAAGACCGGCTACTGGCTGACGGCATCGGACAGCGGCGATGTGCCGATCCGCATCCGCGGCGACGTGGATGAGGCGATCCCCTCAGCCACCAGCCAGATCGTCGAGGCGCTGGTTCGGCTGTCCTCGCTCACCGGCGACCTCGATCTCTGGGACAAGGCGTGGACAACCGCCGAACATGCCATGGGCCGCGCCGCGCAACAGGCCTACGGCCAGGCCGGCATCGTCAACGCCTGCGCGCTAGCGCTCGAGCCGTTGAAGCTCGTCATCATAGACAAGCCAGAGTCCCCAAGTCTTGTTCCGGTTGCGAATCGGAATCCGGACCCGCGCCGGGTTGACATCGTCGTGCCGATCGGTACGGAAGCGAATCGACCTTTGTTGCCCGGCGGCGTGCTGCCGCCGACGGACAAGCCGGGCGCCTGGTTCTGCAGCGGACAGGTCTGTCTGCCGGTGGTGACGGATGCGGAGGCGTTGGAGAAGTTGCTGCGGCGATAGCGCCTTCCCTTCTCCCCTTGTGGGAGAAGGTGGATCGGCGCGAAGCGCCGAGACGGATGAGGGGTGTTCCAGCGGAGTGAGACGTCGGCTTTCCCTGGAGCACCCCTCATCCGTCGCCTTCGGCGACACCTTCTCCCACAAGGGGAGAAGGGGAAGCGCCCCTCCAATCACGTATTCATCGAATCGAAGAAGTCGGCGTTGGTCTTGGTCTGCTTGAGCTTGTCGATGAGGAACTCGATCGCATCGGTCGTGCCCATCGGCGCGAGGATGCGGCGCAGCACGAAGATCTTCTGCAGGTCCGCGCGCGGCACAAGCAGGTCCTCCTTGCGGGTGYCGGACTTGAGGATGTCCATCGCCGGGTAGATGCGCTTATCGGCCACCTTGCGGTCGAGCTGGATTTCGCAGTTGCCGGTGCCCTTGAACTCTTCGAAGATGACTTCGTCCATGYGGCTGCCGGTATCGATCAGCGCGGTCGCGATGATGGTCAACGAACCGCCTTCCTCGATGTTGCGGGCGGCGCCGAAGAAGCGCTTCGGGCGCTGCAGCGCGTTGGCGTCGACACCGCCCGTCAGCACCTTGCCCGATGACGGCACGACGGTGTTGTAGGCGCGGCCGAGACGGGTGATCGAATCCAGAAGGATGACCACGTCGCGGCCATGCTCGACCAGGCGCTTGGCCTTCTCGATCACCATTTCGGCGACCTGCACGTGGCGCGCCGCCGGCTCATCGAAGGTCGAGGAGATCACCTCGCCCTTCACCGAGCGCTGCATGTCGGTCACTTCCTCGGGACGCTCGTCGATCAGAAGCACGATCAGGTAGCATTCCGGATGGTTGGCGGTGATCGAATGGGCGATGTTCTGCATCAGCACCGTCTTGCCGGTGCGCGGCTGCGCGTTGATCAGCGCGCGCTGGCCCTTGCCGATCGGCGCGACCAGGTCGATTACGCGCGGCGAGATGTCCTTCGAGGTCGAATTGTCGACCTCCATCTTCAGCCGCTTGGTCGGGTAGAGCGGCGTCAGATTGTCGAAGTGGATCTTGTGCCTTATTTTTTCGGGATCGTCGAAATTGATGGTGTTGACCTTGAGCAGCGCGAAATAGCGCTCGCCCTCTTTCGGGCTGCGGATCGGTCCTTCAACCGTATCGCCGGTCTTGAGCGAAAAGCGCCTGATCTGCGACGGCGAGATATAGATGTCGTCGGGACCCGGCAGGTAGTTGGCGTTGGCCGAGCGCAGGAAACCGAAACCGTCCTGCAGCACCTCGACGACGCCGTCGCCGATGATCTCGATATCCTGGGCCGCGAGCTTCTTCAGGATCGCGAACATCAGCTCCTGCTTGCGCATCACGCTGGCGTTCTCGACCTCGAGCGATTCGGCATAGGCGATCAGCTCTGGGGGCTTCTTGTTCTTGAACTCTGCGAGTTTCATTTCTTGCATTAGATAGACTCTGGGTAGGCTTTGGGGAGAAAAATCGGCTGAATACGACAAATGCCGGGCGCGGCCGAAAGCGAGTAAAAGGGGCGGCGCATGACGGGAAGGAAGACCCGTCTTTTATCGTCGGTCGCCTGAAAGAGCAAGCCGCCTTTTGCGGATCCTGGCGGGTCGGGAGAAGCTGAAGCGCGGTCCCAAACCGGAGGTCAGCGAAAGCAAACGGAGACCGGTTCCCGGAGAAGACCACGCCCCCAGTCTAGAACGGCTTCACGATGACCAGGATGACGATGACGATCATCAACAATGTGGGGATCTCGTTGACGATCCGCCAGTGCCTCGCCGGTTTTTCGTTCTTGTCCTCGGCGAATTTCCTGACCGCGGCGGCGAGATAGCCGTGCAGGCCCGACAGGACGAGCACAAGCGCGATCTTGGCGTGCAGCCAGCCGCCCTCGAAATGGAAGATCTTCCAGGCCATCCAAAGCCCGAACACCCAGGTCACGATCATCGCCGGATTGATGATGCCCCTGAGCAGCCTTCGCTCCATCACCTTGAAGGTCTCGGACTGCACCGAGCCTTTCTCGGCATCGGCGTGATAGACGAAGAGCCTGGGCAGATAGAGCATGCCGGCCATCCAGGCGATAACCGCGATCACATGGATCGCCTTGGCCCAGGGATAAAAACCCTCGCCGGCGGCGAAATAGAGAAGCGCCGTCAGCACGACGAGCACGGCAATGCCGATCACCATGCGCTTCATCGCCTGGCCGGTGCTGTTTTCATTGCTCATCGATGGCTCCTCACCATTTTGACCATCGCCTCGACATGCGCCACCGGCGTTTCCGGCGTGATGCCGTGCCCGAGATTGAAGATCAGCGGCCCGCCACCCAAAGTCCTCAGGATCGCGTCGACGCCGTCGGCCAGCGCCTTGCCGCCGGCGACCAGGCGCAGCGGATCGAGATTGCCTTGCACCGCGCCGTCACGCTGCAAGTCCTTCGCCATCGACAGCGGCACGGTCCAGTCAAGACCGAGGCCGGCAATGCCGGTCTTTTTCCTGTAGTCACGATAGCGCTCGCCGGCGCCTTTCGGGAATCCGATCACCGGCACATTTGGGTGGACCGCCTTCACCTGCCGCACGATCTCGGCCACCGGCTCGACGCAGAAAGCCTCGAAAGACGGCTCGTCCAGCACACCCGACCAGGAATCGAAAATCTGCACCGCATCGGCGCCGGCCTCGATCTGGCGGATCAGATAGGCAGCCGAATGATCGGCCAGTGTCTTCAGAAGCCGTGCGAAGGCCTCGGGCTCGCGATAGGCGAAAAGCCGGGCAGGGCCCTGGTCGGGCGTGCCGTGTCCGGCGATCATATAGGTCGCCACCGTCCAGGGCGCGCCGCAGAAGCCGAGCAGCGTCGTCTCGCCGGGCAGTTTCACGCGCAACCGGCGCACGGTCTCGTAGACCGGTTCGAGATTCACGTGAAACATATCGCCGTTCAGCGCCGGAATCTCGGCCGCCGAAATCGGCTTCAGGACCGGTCCGCGGCCCTCTTCGAAACGGACATCCCGGCCAAGGGCATTGGGCACGACGAGAATGTCGGAAAACAGGATCGAGGCATCGAAGCCGAAGCGTTCGATCGGCTGCAGCGTCACCTCGACGGCAAGGTCCGGATCATAGCAGAGATCGAGGAAGGATCCCGCCCGCTTCCTTGTCTCGCGATATTCCGGAAGATAGCGGCCTGCCTGGCGCATCATCCAGAGCGGCGGCGGTGAAACCGTCTCGCCCTTGAGGACGTTGAGCACGATCCGTTTCCCAGCCATCCAGCGCTGCCCTCTCTACAGCGCCGCGCGTCCTTAGGCGCGCAAAGGACGCTGTAGCGCTTTCATTTAGCGCATGATCCTTTCCGAACCTCCGGTTCGGGGTCATGCGCGCCCTCTTAAATCAAATATCTATTTTAAAAGAGTCTTCTGATTCTAAGAGTCTGTTGGTTGTGATGATTGCGACCTGTCCAGCCTGCGGCCTAAAAAGGCCAGTCAGCATATTGTCGCGTACTCGCTTTCGCAATTTGGAGGGTTCTGGGGACGAAGCGGATTCAGGCTTTGGAGTCAAAAGCTTGGGCTTTCCGTTCCAAACGCCGTGTTGTGGATGAAACCGGCCAAGAAAAGTTGATCCCCGGTTTTGTCCCCAGCGCCGCGACAAAGCCTACAGCGGGTCGAATTGTGGACAAGCGGCCATCTGATACAGTCGCTTTCCTACCCAAGGCCGGACCATCCAGCCTTGTCCACAATTGCCCACAGCCTGGACCCATCCCCTGTGAACAAACCTCAGAGCTTCTTCCATTTGCATCTGATCTCGGATGCCACCGGTGAAACCCTGCTGGCGGCCGGCCGCGCGGCGTCCGCGCAATACAAGGACGCGCGCGCCATCGAGCATATCTATCCGCTGATCCGCACCGAGAAGCAGATCGCCAAGGTCTTCGAGGACATCGAGGAGGAGCCCGGCATCATCCTCTATACGGTCGTCGACCAGAAGCTGGCGCGCTCGATCGACGAGCGCTGCGCGGCCATGGGGCTGCCCTGCGTCTCGGTGCTGGAACCGGTGCTTGCCGTCTTCCAGTCCTATCTCGGCACGCCGGCCGGCCGCCGTGTCGGCGCCCAGCACGTGCTCGACGCCGAATATTTCCGCCGCATCGATGCGCTGAACTTCACCATGGAGCATGATGACGGCCAGCTGCCGGCCAATATGGACGATGCCGATATCGTGCTGATCGGCATCTCGCGCACTTCGAAGACGCCGACCTCGATCTATCTCGCCAATCGCGGCATCAAGACCGCCAACATCCCGATCGTGCTCGGCGTGCCGCTGCCCGAAAGCCTGATTGCCGCCAAGACGCCCTTGGTCGTCGGTCTCGTCGCCACGGCTGAGCGCATCTCGCATGTGAGGCAGAACCGCATCCTCGGCAACAGCGCCGCCTTCGTGCCGACCGACTATGTCGACCGCGCCGCCATCAACGAGGAACTCGCCTATGCCCGCCAGCTCTGCACGAAACACGGCTGGCCGATGATCGATGTCAGCCGCCGCTCCATCGAGGAAACGGCCGCGGCCATCGTTGCCCTGCGGGGAAAGACGCGCTAGGGGCAAGCGATAGAAGTGAGCACTCCGTCCAGCACCCCTCATCCGACCGAGCTTCGCTCGGCCACCTTCTCCACAAGGGGAGAAGGGAAGTCCTGCGCCGCCGCAGCAAATCGGCACCTGGTAGTATTTGCAGGACGCCGGCGCCACGCTCCACCTTCTCCCCTTGTGGGAGAAGGTGGAGCGGCGCGACAGCGCCGAGACGGATGAGGGGTGCTGGACGGATCGCAACCGTTGGATGAACCATCATGCCCGAAAAGATCATCCTCGCCTCCGGCAGCCCATTCCGAAAAACCATGCTCGTCAATGCCGGCCTCGACATCGAGGCGGTGCCGGCCGATGTCGACGAGCGCGCGCTCGAGGCTCCGCTGAAGGACAGCGGCGCCTCGCCGGAGGACGTCGCCTCGATCCTGGCCGAGGCCAAGGCGACCGAGGTCAGCGAGCGGAGGCCCGGCGCGCTGGTGCTCGGCTGCGACCAGACCCTGTCGCTGGGCGACGAGATCTTCCACAAGCCCGCCGACATGGAAAGCGCGCGGAGGCATCTCCTGGCTTTGTCCGGCAAGACGCATCAATTGAACAGCGCCGCCGTGCTCTGCCGCGACGGCGCGGTGCTGTGGCGCCATGTCGGCGTCGTGAGCCTCACCATGCGCAAGCTCGATCCCGCCTTCATCGGCCGGCATCTGGCCCGCGTCGGCGCCAAGGCGTTGGGGAGTGTCGGCGCCTATCAGATCGAGGGCGAAGGCATCCAGCTGTTCGAGAAGATCGAGGGCGATTATTTCACCATCGTCGGCCTGCCGCTCCTGGCGGTGCTGAAGGAGCTGCGCGACCTGGGAGCCATCGATGGCTGAGAAACGAGCCTTTGTGACCGGACATCCGATCGCCCATTCGCGCTCGCCGAAGATCCACGGCTATTGGCTCAAGCAATACGGCATCGATGGCAGCTATGAAGCGATCGACGTCGCGCCGGCGGATTTTGCCGCTTTCCTCAAATCTCTCGGGAAGGACGGCTATCGCGGCGGCAATGTCACCATCCCGCACAAGGAGGCGGCGTTCGCCGGCGTCGCCCGCCGCGATCGCGCGGCCGATGAAATCGGCGCCGTCAACACGCTGTGGTTCGAGGATGGTCTCCTCTGGGGCGGCAATACGGACGGTTACGGCTTCGCCGCCAATCTCGATCAATATGCGCCGGGCTGGGCGGTCAATGGCCCGGCCGTGGTTCTGGGCGCCGGCGGCGCCTCCCGCGCGGTCATCCACGCGCTCAAGGAGCGTGACGTCAAGGACATCCGCATCGTCAACCGGACGCTGTCGAGAGCCGAGGAGCTCAGCCGCCACTTCGGCCCCTGCGTTTCGGCGCATGGTGCGGGCGCGGTCGGCGAGCTGCTCGGCGATGCCGGCCTGCTTATCAACACCACGGCGCTCGGCATGCATGGCGATGCGACGCTGTCGGCCGATCCGGGAGGCTTGCCGGACCACGCCATCGTCACCGACATCGTCTATGTGCCGCTGGAGACCCCTTTGCTTGCCGCCGCCAGGGCGCGCGGCCTGAAGACGGTAGACGGTCTCGGCATGCTGCTGCATCAGGCGGTGCCAGGCTTCGAGCGCTGGTTCGGCCGCAAGCCTGATGTCACGCCCGAGCTGCGAAGCATCATCGTCGCCGACATCGAGGGCCATCGATGATCGTGCTCGGCCTCACCGGATCGATCGGCATGGGCAAATCGGCCACGGCGAAAATGTTCGCCGAGGCCGGCGTGCCGGTGCATGATTCGGACGAGACGGTGCATCGCCTTTATTCCGGCAAGGCGGCGCCACTGGTCGAGGCGGCTTTCCCGGGCACGACCGAGGCAGGCGTGGTCGACCGCGTGAAGCTGGCGGGCCAAGTGCTCGCCGATCCGGCCGCGCTGAAGAAGCTCGAGGCGATCATACATCCGCTGGTGCGCGCCGACGCCGATGCTTTTTTGGAAAAACACCGCGCCGCCGGCGCGCCGCTCGCCCTGCTCGACATCCCACTGCTGTTCGAGACCGGCGGCCGCAACCGCGTCGACAAGGTCGTGGTCGTCACCGCCTCGCCCGAAATCCAGCGCGAGCGTGTGCTGGCGAGGCCGGGCATGAGCGAGGAGAAGTTTTTATCGATCCTCGCCAAGCAGGTGCCCGACGCCGAAAAGCGCCGCCAGGCCGATTTCATCATCGACACCGGCCATGGCTTCGAGGCGGCGCGGAAAGCGGTTGGGGCCGTCATCGGCGAATTGACGGGGGATAAGTCCGGTCGGCATGGTTCCTGACGTTAGCTGGCAGCACTCCCCATTGCCATTTTGTTCTGGTTTGTGATTCTGCTCCCAGGAGCGGATTGATTCGAATGCGTGAGATCATCTTCGATACGGAAACCACCGGCCTCGATTTGCGCGAAGACCGCATCATCGAGCTCGGCGGCGTCGAACTGGTCAACCGCTTTCCGACCGGCCGCACCTTCCACAAATTTATCAATCCGCAAGGCCGCGCCATCCATGCCGAGGCGCAGGCCGTGCACGGCATCAGCGCCGCCGATCTGGTCGGCAAGCCGACCTTCGCCGAGATCGTCGATGAATGGCTGGACTTCACCGACGGCGCCAAGCTGATCGCGCACAACGCCACCTTCGACCTCGGCTTCCTCAATCTCGAATACAGCCGGCTCGGCCATCCATCCATCGATCCCGGCCGCATCATCGACACGCTGGCGCTGGCGCGCCGCAAGCACCCGATGGGCCCGAACTCGCTCGACGCGCTCTGCCGGCGCTACGGCATCGACAACACCCGTCGCACCAAGCACGGCGCGCTGCTCGACTCCGAATTGCTGGCCGAGGTCTATATCGAGCTCATCGGCGGCAAGCAGGCGGCGCTGGTTCTGGAAACCGTGGCGGTGCAGATGAATGGCGCAGGCGAGGTGGCCGATATCGACATTTCGATCGGCGCCCGGCCCATCGCCCTGCCGCCGCGCCTCACCGAGGCGGACCGCGCGGCGCATGCCGGGCTGGTTTCGACGCTGGGTGAGAAGGCGCTGTGGCTCAAGGTGGCGGTGGGGTGAGCGGCTAGCCGCGCAGGTAGCGATCCTTCGCGCCCCCCTCTGCCCTGCCGGGCATCTCCCCCACAAGGGGGGAGATCGATGTCACGCCGGCTTTCGTCAATCTCAAACGTTGCAGGATGGCCGGCGCGCCGAAGCTGCTAATCTCCCCCCTTGTGGGGGAGATGGCCGGCAGGCCAGAGGGGGGCGCTGTCCCGCCGGCATCTCCAACAAAAAAGCCCGGCGCGAAGCCGGGCCCTTGATGGCTGTGGCGATGGATCTCAGCTCACCTGAACCTTGCTCGCCGCGGCCTGGTCCTCGGCAATCCTCTGCTGGAACATCTGCGCGAAGTCGATCGGGTCGAGCATCAGCGGCGGGAAGCCGCCATTGCGGGTGGCGTCGGCGATGATCTGGCGGGCGAAGGGGAACAAGAGCCGCGGGCACTCGATGAAGAGCAGCGGCAGCATGTGCTCCTGCGGGAAGCCCGAGATGGCGAAGACGCCGCCATAGACGAGCTCGACATTGAACAGCACTTCCTGGTCGAAGGAAGCCTTGGCGTTCAGCGTCAGGTTGACGTCGAACTGCTTGTCCGAGAGCGGGTTGGCGTTGACGTTGACATTGATGGCGATGCCGGGCGCCTTGTCGCGGCCGCGCAGCGAATTCGGCGCGCCGGGGCTTTCGAAGGAAAGATCCTTCACATATTGCGCAAGCACATTGAGCGAGGGCTGGTTCTGGGTGCCGTTTCCGTTGGCGGCGCCGGTCGCGGCGTCATCGTTGCTGGCCATGAGCCTTGGTCCTTTTGCCTGGGCAGCATTGCTGACCGGATTGAAATCGCGGGTTCGCTACCATGGCCTGCCGGACAAAACAAGTTTGCCGCCTCTGTTCGGCGGCAGGCCTTGCTGCAAGTTTTTCCGTTCATTTGCGTGAATCAGCGCAAACGCCGGGGATTGGTTGAAGCCGCCCTCCCAACCTCGTCATTCTATGGCGGAGCAAGGAGCGAAGCGACGCGGCGCAGACCATAGAAGCCATGCCGTGACTTCGAAGAGTTGCTGCGGTGCAGAATTCTGCTCCGTTGCACGCCTTGGCGAAGGCAACGGCATGGATTCCAGGGTCTTCGCGACGGAGCTTCGCTCCTTGCTCCGCCCTGGAATGACGATCGCTATGGGCGCTTCGGCCAATCTCCAAGACATGCCGCCTGCCAACGCAAACAGAGCCGGCCGGTCAAAATCCTGGATCGGGACTAGTCGTTCTTCAGCCGCCGCCACGGTGAATTGTGGTCCGGCCGGTTCGGATAATCGTCGCGCGAATAGTCGCTGTCGTCGAGATCGATGACGGTGTCGCGCCGGCGGGCCGAAAAGCCGCTCGAGAAGCTGGTTGCCATGACGATGCGGTTCTTGAGCAGGCGCCAGGCGAAGTCGCGCACCGGCGGCAGCAACAGAAGAATGGCGAAGATGTCGGTGATGAAGCCCGGGATGATGAGCAGGATCGCCGCCAGCACGATCATCGCGCCATGCGCGAGCTGGCGGCTGGGATCGCGCCCGGCATCCATCTCCGTGCGCACCCGCGTCATGACGCCGAAACCCTGGTGCCGAAGCAGCAGGCTGCCGGCGACGCTGGACAGGAGCACCAGCCCGACCGTCGCCAAGGCGCCGATTTCGCGGCCGACCACGACGAAGCCGGCGATCTCCAGCAGCGGCAGCAGGAGCAGGAACAACGGGATGAAGGAAATGCGCAAAGTCTCGACCGATCGCTTTCTTCTTTTGCGGCGCCCGCGGACAATCGCCGCTGGCCTTGGCGCCTTTAGATAGGTATGGCTGCCTTTGATTTGAATGATAGCGCCTGCCGTTCTATATGCTTTAGGTGTTGAACGCTATGCGACCGCGGTCCCCGAGGGGTTACGCCGGTCCGGCAAGGACAGGGTTCGAGTTGGCGGAAAATATGGGTTTCTTCGACTTCGGCACGATTTTCTTTTTGATTGCGGCGGTTGTGATCTTTTTCCAGCTGCGCAACGTGCTCGGACGTCGCACCGGGAACGAGCGCCCGCCCTTCGATCCCTACTCCGCCAGCCGCGCGCGCGAGGCCGACGCGGCGCAGAAGCCCGAAAACGTCGTGTCGCTGCCGCGCAAGCGCGCGCCGGGCGAACCCGCGGCTGAGACCTATGCCGAGATCGACGCCTTCGCCAAGCCGGACACCGATCTGAACAAAGGCCTGCGCACGATCAAGGACAACGATGCGTCCTTCGATCCCAAGACCTTCGTCGACGGCGCCAAGATGGCCTATGAGATGATCGTCATGGCCTATGCCGACGGCGACCGCAAGACGCTGAAGAATCTCCTGTCGCGCGAAGTCTATGACGGCTTCGTCGCCGCGATCGGCGAACGCGAGGCGAAGTCGGAGAAGATCCAGTCCTCCTTCGTCGGCATCGACAAGGCCGACATCGTCGCCGCGGAGATGAAGGGCTCGGAAGCGCATATCACGCTGCGCGTCGTCTCCGAGCTGATCTCGGCGACTCGCGACAAGGCCGGCGCCGTCATCGACGGCGATCCGGAGACGGTGGCCGAGGTCAAGGATGTCTGGACCTTCGCCCGCGACACCCGCTCGCGCGACCCGAACTGGAAGCTCGTCGCCACCGAAGAAGAAGACTAGATCCAGGCGGCGGGGCCCCAGTCGTGCCGCTCTCTCCCATTTTCAGCGAAAAATCTTTTGATGACCTGCCGGGCTGGAGCGAGGATGACCATGCTGCGGCCTTTGCCGCGTTCCGCCGCTCCGCCTTCCACGCCCCGGTAAAGCCCTATCGCACCGGATCGCTCGGCGTCGACTTCAACGCCTTTGTCGAGGCCTATGCCGAGGCGCGCGCCGTTTCGGCGCCGAATCGGTCGCAAGCGCGGTCCTTCTTCGAACGGCATTTCGTGCCGATGCTGGTGAGGGGCGAAAACGGCTCGGGTCTCGTCACCGGCTTCTACGAGCCGGAGGTCGAGGCCTCGCCGGTCAGGACCGGGCGGTTCACCGTGCCGTTGCTGTCCCGCCCCGCCGACCTGATCGACATCGACGACGGCAACCGGCCGGCCGGCATGGATGCCTATCTGGCCTTCGCCCGCCGGACGGATGAGGGTCCGGTCGAATATTTCGACCGCGGCGAAATCGAGCGCGGCGCGCTTGCCGGCCAAAACCTCGAAATCGCCTGGCTCGCGGGGAAGGTCGACGCCTTCTTCGTCCATGTGCAGGGCGCGGCGCGTCTGAAGATGACCGACGGCAGGCTCGCCCGCGTCACCTATGCCGCGAAATCGGGCCAGCGCTTCACCGGTCCGGGCAAGATCCTGAGCGAGCTCGGCGAAATCCCGCTGGAAAAGGTGACGATGCAGTCGATCCGCGCCTGGTTCAAGGCGCATCCCGACCGGGTCGACGAGATCCTCTGGCAGAACCGCTCCTACATCTTCTTCCGCGAAGCCGCGGTCGACGATGCGGCGCTCGGGCCGATCGCCGCGGCCAAGGTGCCGCTGACGCCGGGCCGCTCGGTCGCGATCGACCGCCTGCTGCACACTTTCGGCACGCCCTTCTATATCGACGCGCCGACGCTCACCGCCTTCGACCAGAAACCGTTCCGGCGGCTGATGATCGCGCAGGACACCGGCTCGGCCATCACCGGACCGGCCCGCGGCGACCTTTTCGCCGGCTCCGGCGACGCTGCCGGCGAGATCGCCGGCGTGGTCCGCAACGCCGCCGATTTCTATGCGCTGGTGCCGCGCGCGCTTCTCAAAGGAGCGACCCGGTGAGCCGCCGCGACGACCATCTCAGCGACGATGACCGCATCCTGTGGAATCTGGTGGCGCGCTCGGCCCGGCCGCTGAAAGGCAAGACCGCCGTCGAGATTCCCGACATCGTCGAGCCGAAACCGGAGCCGTCGCGACCTGCCGCCAATGGCGTTCCGGCAGCTGCCGTTAAGCCGAAGACGCCGCATGTGGCGCATTCGCTCGACGACCAGACGCTGCACAAGCTGAAGAAAGGCCGCCTGCCGATCGAAGGCCGCGTCGACCTGCACGGCATGACGCAGGACGAGGCCTATTCGCTGCTGCTCACCTTCCTCAACCGCGCGCATGCCGGCGGCATCCGCTATGTGCTGATCATCACCGGCAAGGGGTCGTCCTCGGGCGGCGACGGCATCCTGCGCCGCGCCGTGCCGGCCTGGCTGTCGACGCCGGCCTTCCGCCATCTCGTCTCCAGCCACGATCACGCCGCGCGCAACCATGGCGGCTCGGGCGCGCTCTATGTCCGGCTGCGGCGGATACGCTCATGACACCGTTCGGCGAAAGGCTCAGGGCATTGCGCGCCGAACGCGGCGTCAGCCAGAAGGCGATGGCCGAGGCCATCGGCGTCAGCGCCGCCTATCTTTCGGCGCTCGAGCATGGCCGCCGCGGCGCGCCGACCTGGACGCTGATCCAGAAGATCATCGGCTATTTCAACATCATCTGGGACGATGCCGAGGATCTTGCCCGGCTCGCCGAAAGCTCGCATCCCAGGGTCAGGATCGACACGTCCGGTCTGTCGCCGGCGGCGACCGAGCTGGCCAACCTTCTGGCCGAAAGCATCGAGAAGCTGGACGAGGCGGAGTTGCGCCGCCTCAGCACGTCGATCCGCACGGCACTCGGCCGTCCTCTATAATCCCGGCCTCAGGCGCAAGCGGATCGCGATTGTCCGCAGGCTGGTTCGACTCCATCTGAACTCTTGAGATCAGGGCTTGCCGGCGCCTTTGGTGCTGCCGCCATTGGGGCTGCCCCGGCCGCCATTGTCGTGATCGCCGCCGCGACCGTGCCCGCCGATGCAACTCGCGTCGCCGGCGCCACAGCAATGGCCACTCCACAGATCATTGAGGTTTTTCTGGGCGCAGCTTTTGACGGTCTCGTCCGCCAGGGCCGATCCGGTCAGGGCCGACACCGCGACGGCGGCAAGTAGGATGTTGCGCAGGAAAGCAGTCATTGAGGTCTCCATGGTTGGGYTTGCCATTCACGGCTATGTGTCGCCGGCTGAACGGAATCGGTTCATGGAGCCGCCTGAAAATTTTCGGAGGCGGTTACGGGCTTTTTGTTGTCATCGGCCTTTGCAATGTGCGGCTACGACAGCTCGGTCGTCATTCCAGGGCGGAGCAAGGAGCGAAGCGACGCGCGCAGACCCTGGAATCCATGCCGCTACGCCAACGCTTTGCAACGGTTACAGAATTCTGCACCGTTGCACTCTACGGTAAGGGTCACGGCATGGATACTCGGGTCAAGCCCGAGTATGACGACGTCACGTAGGGATTCGGCCAATCTCCAAGGTTGGCGTCTTCAGCCACGGGGCCTTTTCGCCCCACGTCGAAACCGGCCCGGCATGCGCCGCGCGGTCCGCTTCGCCACCCACCGCGGAGGGAGGTAGAGCGCTCGTGAAGAAAGCAGGGCGCCCAGCTCCGCCTACTGCACCGATCCGACCAGCACCGCCTGGCCGTCGCGGATCGAGACCCAGCGTCCGGTGTTGTCGATCGCCTGGCGCTTGAGGAAGCGGTAGCCGGTCGCGTCCCAGGCTTTGACCTTGTCGGTCAAATTGTCGAGGACGTAGTCGCCCTTGTCGGTGCGCACCGTCAGCACCGAATGGCCTTCGCCATCGGGCTTGCGCACGACGGTGATCAGAAGATCGGCCAGCGACATGCCCAAGCGATAGAGCTGGCGCCGCTTCTCCAGCACGTAGTCCTCGCAATCGCCATAGCCGTCGTCCGGATAGGCCCAGACTTCATCCTTGCCATAGTGATCGAGATCGCTCATCGGCTTGACGGCGGCGTTGACCTTGGCGGTCACGGTGATCAGCCGGCGCCACAAACCATCCGTCATCTTGGCCGGCTCGAGATCGGCCGGATGTATGTTGCATTCGTTCGGACGCGATTTGCAGAAATCATAATGGCCGATCGGCTGCGACGTCAGGCCGCCCGTGGCCATCGCGCCCGCCGCCCAGGCCGGCACCGCCCAGTGCGCAGAGATCGCCAGTCCTGCGACTGCGCACAAACGCAGAATCCGCGTCATCGCTGAGGAAGTCATCGCCCCCGCCCTGTTCTTTATTAACGAAACGTTAAAGGCGATATACAGTCCGTGTCAATTAGAGACGACGGTTCGTTTGACGGCATGGTTACCTGGACGATCCCGTAGCGGCACTTTCGCAACAGAGGCACCGGCGCAACACCAGCGGCCGCCGTCTAGCGGCGGAACGGAAGTCCGCTCCGGCACGGTCCGCCGCAATCAGCTTTTTGCTGAACGGACCAGCTTCGGTTTTGTCGCCACCCGCTGCTGGCGGCCATAGCTGGAAATGAAGTCGACGATGCGCGGCACGATTTCCGAGCGGAAGCGCGAGCCGTTGAAGACGCCGTAATGGCCGACGGCCGGCTGCATGTAGTGCGCGTGTCTGTCGGCCGGGATGTTGACGCAAAGGTCATGCGCGGCCTGGGTCTGGCCGAGGCCGGAAATGTCGTCGTTCTCGCCCTCGATGGTCAGCAGCGCGACGTTGCGGATCGCTTTCGGCTCGACCGGCTCGCCGCGATGCGTCATCTCGCCCTTCGGCAGAGCGTGGCGCACGAACACGGTGTCGACCGTCTGCAGGTAGAACTCCGCCGTCAGGTCCATCACCGCCAGATACTCGTCATAGAAGTCGCGGTGCTTCTCGGCGCTGTCGCCGTCATGCTTCACAAGGTGCATGAAGAAATCCTTGTGGGCGATGATGTGGCGGTCGAGATTCATGCTCATGAAGCCCGAAAGCTGCAGGAAGCCCGGATAGACCTCGCGGCCGAAGCCCGGCACCGGCCACGGCGCCTGCATGATGACATTGTCGCGGAACCAGTCGATGCCCTTCTCCTCGGCCAGGAGATTGACAGCGGTCGGGTTGCGGCGGGTGTCGACCGGGCCGCCCATCAGCGTCATGGTCGAGGGCACGAAAGGATCGCCGCGCTTCTCCATCACCGCCACCGCCGCCAGCACCGGCACCGAAGGCTGGCACACGGCCATCACATGCGTGTCGGGGCCAAGCGTGTGGAACATCTCGATGACATAGTCGATATAGTCGTCGAGATCGAAGCTGCCTTGCGAGACCGGCACCATGCGGGCGTCGACCCAGTCGGTGATGTGCACGTCGGCATGCGGCAGCATCGCCTCGACCRTGCCGCGCAGCAGCGTCGCGTAATGGCCCGACATCGGCGCCACGATCAAAAGCTTCGGGTCGGGCTTGCGGCCGGTGGGCAGCGCGCGCTCGAAACGGATCAGATTGCAGAAGGGCTTCGACCAGACCGTCTTTTCCGTGACGGCGACGCTCTTCCAGTCGACCACGGTCTTGTCCAGGCCGAATTGCGGCTTGCCGTAGCGACGTGTGGTGCGCTCGAAGAGCTCGGCGGTCGCAGCCACCGAGYGGCCGAAGGGGGTGTGGGAAATCGGATTGAGCGGATTGGAGTAGAAGAGCCGCACCGCGTCGGCATAAAGGCGCGCGGGCTGCAGCGCCG
This sequence comes from Mesorhizobium sp. LCM 4577, assembly GCF_001854795.2. NCBI lineage: Bacteria > Pseudomonadati > Pseudomonadota > Alphaproteobacteria > Hyphomicrobiales > Phyllobacteriaceae > Mesorhizobium > Mesorhizobium sp. LCM 4577. The sequence goes on from NZ_MDDU01000001.1 coordinate 87,197, forward strand.
CATGGTTCATTTCGTAGAGCTGGTAGAACATCGCGAACCCCGCTGCCGGCCGACGACCAAAGGGACGACGGACAGCGCCGAGCCTTGAATGTCTCCCGGCGAGGTTAACAAGATATTGTTGCGATGCAATACGTCATTTTGTCTGACGAATGCTTCTTTGGTTCAACCTGTTGGAAATCGGGCTTGAGCGGGCGAGCCGGCTCACTGTGCGCTGCCGAAATGTGAAGGATATGTGTCCGGCCCTCATGCCGGACACCGGCCACGATCCGGAACCCTGAGGCTCGCCTTGGATCGTGGTGCGACAAACAGAAGGCTTAGACGCGCGCCATGCAGACGGCGGTGTGGCCGGAACCGATGAAACCCAGCTGGCTGGCGGCGCCGCGGGAGAGATCCAGCATGCGTCCCCTCACGAACGGGCCGCGATCGTTGATGCGAACGACGACGCTGCGGCCGTTGTTCTTGTTGGTGACCCTGAGCTTGGTGCCGAAGGGCAAGGAGCGATGGGCGGCGGTCAGTGCCGAGGGGTTCATGCGTTCCCCTGAGGCGGTTCTGGAATGCAGCGCATACCAGGAAGCGCGGCCGCACTGCGCGGCGGCCGAGGAGGCGGACGATGCGCCTGCCATCAGGCCAGCCGCGATCGTTACCGCGACAAGCGCGGTCCGGTTGGTTTTCTTCATGCTTTGGGGGTGGCTCCGTTGATCGAGTAGCCCCGCCTAAGTGCCGAATGAGGCGGGAAATGCGGCAACCTTCTGGCGGTTCCATGGCGGTGGCACACGTTTGGAGTCGCCGCGAAACAGTTTGTCATGATATTTCTGGAGCCGGAGAGGCGTATTCTTGATGAATATCGGACCGGCATCCGGGACGTTCCGGGCAAGATCGGTCCTCAAGATTTGCAGTACAGGGGAACCGAACTATTTCGATTCCTCAGCGTCTTTTGTTGCGTCCCTGTCGCCGTTCAGGATCGACTTTTGGAGAGGGTCCAGCCGATGCGATTGATCAGGTTTGTGCTGGCGCTGATTATACTGGGGTTGGGCGCGCTGTGGTCGCTGCAGGGCCTTGGCCTTGTCGGCGGCAGCTTCATGACCGGCCAGACGCGATGGCTCTATATCGGCCTCCTCACCATGCTGGTCGGCGTGCTCGGGCTACGCTGGGCGAACCGCTCGCGCATCGGACCTTGCGCGTGTGATTTGGATTGCCGGCCGGCGCCGCGCTCAGCCGCGGCTGAACAGGCGGTCCAGGATGGCGCCTTCGATCTGGGCAAGCTCCGCCGAACCGTGCCGGCGGGGCCGGGCCACCGGCACGGCAAGATCGAGAGCGATCTTGCCGGCGCCGATCACCACGACGCGGTCGGCGAGCGCGACGGCTTCGCCGACATCATGCGTCACCAGCACGGCGGTGAACTTCTGGTCGAGCCATATGCGCTCCAGAAGCTGCTGCATCTCGATGCGGGTCAGCGCGTCCAGCGCGCCGAGCGGCTCGTCCAGCGCCAGGATCTGCGGCTGGCCGACCAGCGCGCGGGCAAGCGCCACGCGCTGCTTTTGACCGCCCGACAGCACCGATGGCCATTCGCCGGCGCGGTCGGCGAGCCCGACCTCGTCCAGCATGGCAAGCGCCCGCTGCCTGGCCTCGGCGCCGCTGGCAATGCCGGTCAGCCCGATCTCGACATTCTTCACCACGCTCATCCAGGGCAGCAAGCGTGGTTCCTGGAACATGAAGCGCGTGCGGCCGTGGCCTTCCTCGTCGGTGCCGAGGGTCAGCGAGCCGCTGCTCGGGCGGTCGAGCCCGGCCAGCAGCCGAAGCAGCGTGCTCTTGCCGCAGCCGCTCTTGCCGATGACGGCCAGGAATTGTCCGGCCCGCACGTCGAGGCTGATGCCGTCGAGCACGATCTTGTCGCCGAAACGTTTCCCCACCTCCTTGAACGCGAAGGCCCGGCGGCCCTCGACCGAGCCGATCGTGCGCGCATGCGCGGGCGTCGCGATGAGGGAACGTGCGGTGAGGGTAGCGGCCGGCATCTTGTTTTCATCCTTTCTGGAAGGCGGGATGCCAGCCGAGCGACAGGCGTTCGAGCAGGCGGGCCAGGCTGTCGGCGAGCTTGCCGAGCAGCGCGTAGATCAGGATCGACAGCACCACGACATCGATCAGAAGGAACTCGCGCGCCTGCATGGCCATGTAGCCGAGGCCGGAACTGGCCGAGATCGTCTCGGCGACGATCAGCGTCAGCCACATGATGCCGAGCGCATAGCGCAGGCCGACGAAGATCGAGGGCAGTGCGCCGGGCAGGATCACGCGGAAGAACAAGGCGCGCCGGTCCAGCCCATAGACCCGGCCCATCTCGACCAGCTGCGGATCGACGCCCTGGATGCCGAGCAGCGTGTTGACATAGATCGGGAAGAACACGCCGAGCGCCACCAGGAAGAGTTTTGCTTCCTCGTCGATGCCGAACCACAATATCACCAGCGGGATCAGCGCCAGATGCGGGATGTTGCGGATCATCTGCAGCGTCGTGTCGGTGAGGCCGCGGCTGAGCTGCGACAATCCGTTGGCGAGGCCGAGCGCGAAGCCGATCGAGCCGCCTATGGCGAAGCCCGACAATGCGCGCAAAGTGGAGACGCCGATGTTGCGGATCAGCTCGCCCGACAAGGTCAGCCGCCAGAAGGCTTCGGCCACCGCGCTCGGCGCCGGCAGCACGTTGGCGGGGATCAGGCCGGCGCGCGAGGCAGCTTCCCAGCCGGCGATGATTGCCGCCGGCAGCAGCCAGCCTGCCGCGCCGTTGCGGGCAAGGCGCACAGCCAGGCTCATGACGCCGCCTGCAGGCGGCCGGCGCCGTGGAAGCCGACCGTGAATTCGTTGGCGATGTCCTTGTGCGCCCGCTGCCGCTGCGTGCCGAGGCCGAGCCGCGGGAACAGGAGCTCGGCGACCCGGTAGGCTTCCTCGAGATGCGGGTAGCCGGAGCCGATGATGGTGTCGATGCCGATCGCCTGGTATTCGCCGATGCGCTCGACGATCTGCTCCGGCGTGCCGACCAGCGCCGTGCCGGCGCCGCCGCGCACCAGGCCGACGCCGGCCCAAAGGTTCGGCGAGACGACCAGCCGGTCGCGCCGGCCGCCATGYAGCTCGGCCATGCGCCGCTGCCCGACCGAATCCATCTCCTTGAGGAAACGCGCCTGCGCGTTCTCGATCTGCGCGTCGGTGACATGGCTGATCAGCCGCTCGGCGGCGCGCCAGGCCTCGTCCTCGGTCTCGCGCACGATGAAATGCAGCCTGATGCCGAAGCGCAGCTTGCGGCCGCGTCGCGCCGCCTTCTCACGTGCCGAGGCGATCTTTGCGGCGACCTGCGCCGGCGGCTCGCCCCAGGTGAGATACATGTCGACGAGGTCGGCGGCGAGCTCCTGGCCGGCGTCGGAGGAGCCGCCGAAATAGAGCGGCGGCCGCTCCTGCAGCGGCAACAGGTCGAGGCGGCCGTTCTCGACGCGGTAATATCTGCCGTCGAAATTCACCCGCTCGCCGGAGACCAGGCCGCGCCAGATGGCGAGGAATTCCTGCGCCTGCGCGTAGCGCTCGTCATGCGGCAGGAACACGCCGTCGCCGGCAAGCTCGGTCGGATTGCCGCCGACCACGACATTGAGCAGCAGGCGTCCGTTGCTCAGCCGGTCGAGCGCCGCGGTCTGCCGCGCCGCGAAGGTCGGCAGCGTCACGCCGGGTCTCAGCGCGACCAGGAATTTCAGCCTTTCGGTCAGCGTCGCGAGGCCCGTGGCGGTGATCCAGGAATCCTCGCAGTTCTGCCCGGTGGGCAACAGCACGCCGGGGAAACCCAGCCTGTCGACCGCCTGCGCGATCTCCTTGAAGTAGCCGAACTCGGGCGGACGCTGCTGCTTCTCGGTGCCGAGGTAGGAACCGTCGCCATGCGTGGGGATGAACCAGAAGAAATCGAGCGGGCTTGGTGATGCGGTCATGGCTGACACCCGGGCAAAGACAGTCGAAAACAAGGGCAGCGCCGGGACGTTCGCCGCCCGGCGCCGTGGAAGGAAATCAGTTGCCAGGCGCGGTCCAGACGGCGTCGGATATCCGCACCGCTTTCGGGATCAGCCCAAGCTTGAAGAAGCGGTCGGCCGTCGCCTGCTGGCCGGCGACGATCTCGTCGGTGATCGGATAGATGCCGAACTTGGTGCGGTTGGCGGCGATCGTCTGCGCGTCGAGAGGCACGCCGGTCACCTCATGCAGCGCCTCGGCCACCTTGTCGCGGTTCTGGTCGGCCCATTTGGCCGCGTCGCCGAGCGCGCCGATCGTCGTCGAGACGAAATCCGGATGCGCCTTGGCGAAATCCTTGTTGGCGAGGAAATAGGTGTTGACCTTGAGCACGTCGCTGGAGCGGGCAAGCACGCGCGGCTGATAGCGGGTCTCGGCGATGGCGAAGAACGGATCCCATACCGCCCAGGCGTCGATCTGGTCGCTGGCGAAGGCGGCGGCCGCGTCGGCCGGGCTGAGATAGACCGGCGTGACCTGGTCGAACGCGATGCCGGTTTTTTCCAGCGCCGCGACCAGCAGGTTATGCGCGCTGGTGCCCTTGCCGACGCCGATGCGCTTGCCCTTGAGATCGGCCAGCGACTGGATCGGCGAGGCCGGCTTGACGAAGATCGCCTCGCCGTCGCCATTCGACGGCAGCGCCGCCGCATAGACGATGTTGGCGCCGGCCGACTGGCCGAAGATCGGCGGCGCGTCGCCGGTCCAGCCGACATCGATGGCGCCGACATTCAAGGCTTCCACCAGCGGCGGGCCGGCGGTGAACTCGACCCATTTCACCGTGACGCCCTTGTCGGCCAGCGCCTTTTCGATGATCTGCTGCTGCCTGGCGATCACCGGCAGGCCGGTCTTCTGGTAGCCGATGTTGAAGGCCTTGAGCTCTTGCGCCGCGGCGCCCAAGGACGTCGTCCCAAAGGATGCGGCAAAGGCCGCCGCTGCCAGCAGGCCGYCGCCAAAAGCGCGTCTCGTCAGATTGAACATGACCCTCTCCTTCGATGGCCGGGGCTGCCGGGCCGTTGGGAATGAGGTCAGGCTAGGTAAATCTATAAAGTTAGTAGAGGAACGATCTTGCGAGTTCGGCAAGTTTGATGGAATTATTTTCTGCGCGCAGCCTCCTTTCATCATCCACGGTCGGAGCAAGGAGCGAAGCGACGCGCGTAGACCCGAGGATCCATGCCGTGACTTCGAGGCGCCGTGGCGGTGCAGGCATTTGCACTGCTGCGCCAGCGGTTGCATCTCTTTTTTGGACCGCAGCAATCTTCGGCGGGTGTAACGGAATGGATTCTAGGGTCTGCGCGCGATGACGACCCGCTCACTGCGACCAGTACTGCCAGGCCCAGTAGAAACTCTCGTCGCGCGGCGGCAGGCGATCGCGTTCGCCTGCAAACGACACTGGGGTCGGCGATTTCGCTTCGTCCTGCGGCGGCCGGTCGTCTCTTCGCTCCTTGTCGCTCGGCGGCAGACGCAACAGCCAAGCGCCGACATGCGCAAACAGCACCGCGGTGGAATGGGTCACAAGTCCTACTCCTTCGCTTTCGTTCATTCCCGCCCCGCCCAGGGAACCAGCACGCGCTCGATCCGGCGGATGATGAATTCGAGGGCAAAGGCGATGATCGCAATCACCAGGATGCCCATCACCACCACGTCGGTGACCAGGAACTGCGCCGCCGACTGGATCATGAAGCCGAGCCCACGCGTCGCCGCCACCAGCTCGGCCGCCACCAGCGTCGACCAGCCGGCGCCGAGCGCGATGCGCAGGCCGGTGAGGATCGACGGCAGCGCGCTGGGCAGGACCACATGACGGATGACTTGCGCGCGCGTTGCGCCGAGCGAGCGCGCCGCGTCGACGCGCTCGCGTGACACGCCGCGCACCCCGGCGGCCGTCGACAGCGCCACCGGCGCCAGCATGGCGATGGCGATCACCAGGATCTTCGACGGCTCGCCTATGCCGAACCAGATGATGATCAGCGGCAGATAGGCGAGCGGCGGGATCGGCCGCAGGAACTCGAGCAGCGGATCGAACACGCCGCGCCCGATCCGGCTGATGCCGATGGCGAGGCCGACCGGGACGCCGACGAGGATGGCCGCGATCAGCGCGGCGAACACGCGCCAGAGCGACGCGAGGATGTGCTGGAGCAGCGTCGCGTCGACGAACCCATCGCGGGCGACGACGACGAACTTGGCCCAGACCGCGGCGGGCGAGGGCAGGAAGACCGGCGATACCAGCTGCAGCGAAGCCGCCACCGTCCAGGCGGCCAGCAGCACGAGGATGGTGATCGCGCTGATCAGCCGGGCCGAAACCGCCCGCCTCGGCTTTGGCCGCGGCCGCGACCATGGCACGGAGAAACCGTCTTTCTCGCCAGATTTCGCAGCTGGACGTTCGCTATAGGCGCTGACGCTCATGCCGCCTCTCCTTCGAAGATCGCGTCGGTCAGCTCCGCGCGGGCCGCGGCGAAGGCGGGATCCGCCTTGATCGCGCGGATCGGCTCGCCGGCCGCGTAACGGCGGCCGAAATGCGTTTCGAATGTCCGCACCACATGGCCGGGCCCCGGCGCCAGCACGACGATGCGGGTGGCGAGCACCAGCGCTTCCTCGATGCCGTGCGTCACCATCAGCACGCCGACATGGGCGGCGGCCCACAGATCGAGCAGCGTCGTCTGCATGCGCTCGCGCGTCAGCGCGTCGAGCGCGCCGAGCGGCTCGTCGAGCAGAAGGAATTCGGGTTCGGCGGCGAGCGCCCGGGCAAGGCCGACGCGCTGGCGCATGCCGCCGGAAAGCTCCCAGATATGCTTGTCGCCGGCGTCTCCGAGCTTGACCAGCGACAGCAATTCGTCGGCGCGCCGCGCCCTTTTGTCGGCCGGCACGCCGCGCAGCCTGAGCGCGAAGGCGACGTTTTCCCGCGCCGTCAGCCAAGGGAACAAAGCATCGTTCTGGAACACCACGGCGCGGTCGGATCCGGGTCCGGTGATCGGCCGGCCACCCACCGCGGCCAGGCCGCCTACGGGCTCGACCAGGCCGGCGGCGACGTTGAGCAGCGAGGTCTTGCCGCAGCCGGACCGGCCGACCAGCACGACGAAATCGCCTTTCGCAATGTCGAGCGAGACACGCTCGATCGCCGGCGCCGGCTGGCCGTCATAATGGACACTGACCTTGTCGAGGGTGAGATGCGTCATTCGGGCCTCTACTGGATCAGGGCGTTGTATCCTGGGGCCCGCCCCGAAGCCGCGCCTCGTAAGCGGCTTCGGGACAGGCAAGCGCAAGGCCAAGGGAAGAAGGCGCCGCGCTTCCGAACAATCCCCGGAAAGGCGGTCATCCTTCCGGGAATTGCATGGAGAAAGCTCAGTTCGAGGCGAGCGCCTCGCTGGCGTATTTGGCCGTCACATATTTCGAATAGTCGGGCAGCACCGCGTCGACCTTGCCCTGCTCCTTGAGGAAGGCGGATGTCGCCGCGACGGCCTTGACGGTGGCGCCGCCGAGGAACTTGTCCGAGGCCTGCTCCTCGAGCGACGGGAAGACATAGCCCTTGAGCAGCTCCGGCACCTCTTCCAGCTTGGCGCCGGTGAGCTTGGCGATCTTGCCCGCTTCCGGCGAGGACACCGACCAGGCCTCCGGCTTGGCGAGGAACTGCGCATAGGCCTCGCCGGTCACCTTGACGAAGTCGCGGACGGCCTCGGGATGCTTTTCGGCAAAATCGGTGCGCACGATCCAGGCGTCGAAGGTCGGCGCGCCCCAGGCGGCCACCTGCGAGGAGTCCAGCACCACCTTGCCGGTGGTCTTGACTTGGCCGAGCGCCGGATCCCAGACATAGGCCGCGTCGATGTCGCCGCGCGCGAAGGCGGYGGCGATCTCCGGCGGCCTGAGGTTGAGGATCTCGACCGACTTCGGGTCGACGCCTTCATGCTTCAGCGCCGCGAGCAGGCTGTAATGCGTGGTCGAGACGAACGGCACGGCGACCTTCTTGCCGGCGAGGTCGGCGACCTTCTCGATGCCGGCGCCGTTGCGGGCGACCAGCGCTTCCGACGGACCGATCAGGCCGACGACGAAGATGGTCTCAATCGGCAATTCGCGGCTGGCGGCCGCGGCCAGCGGGCTCGAGCCGACATAGCCGATATCGACCGAGCCGGAAGCGATCGCGGCGATGACGTCGGCGCCCGAATCGAACTTGCGCCAGTCGATCGCCGCCTTGGTCGCCTTTTCATAGGCGCCGTCGGCCTGCGGCACTTTCGAGGGCTCGACCACCGTCTGGTAGCCGATGGTGATCTTGAGGTCCTCGGCGCTGGCCGGGCCGAGCAGGGCGGCGGCCGTAAGCGCCGCCGACGAGAAAAGCAGAACGCGTCGTGAAAGGATTGACATTGAAAGGCTCCATAAACCCCGAAAAACTGGGCTGCCTTTCTATCGTCCGTTAATTCTATCGGGTTTGTAGAGTTAAATCCTTCCAACGAAGCGCGCTTTGTTGGAAAAGTGTCGCCGGGTACCGGCGGCGGAAGCGCAAAAGGACGGTCGCGGAGAGGGTTTGGTGTGCCGCGCCTTCGTCATCCTAGGGCGAAGCGAAGCGGAGACCCTAGGATCCATGCCATTACATCCATGATAGGTAGCACGGTGCAGAATAAAGACCGGGCACAACAGCAGATAGTTTTGCGCCGTGGCATCGCCTGGATGTCACGGCATGGATTCCAGGGTCTGCGCGCGTCGCTTCGCTCCTTGCTCCGCCCTGGAATGACGACCGAAAGGGATGGCGTAGCCAATCGCCAAGGGTGATCGGTCCAGCGAACGAAAATTCTCCTGTCACCCCGTCTCGGCAAATCCATGCTTCAAAGGGCAGGTGAATTGAAAAGCCGGTTTCGTGCCTGGCTCGCTTAGTATAGTAATCTTATCAACATTGGGAGTGAGAGAACGATGCGCGACCTTCTGAAGACCGTTCCGGCGATCGTTCGTGGCTTGCGGCCGGGGCCGCCCGCGGCGCTGGTCGCGCGCTGACCGCTCCGTTACGTTTCGGCTCGCAAATCATGGTTGGACGCGCCAATTCCATCATCATTGTCGGCGGCGGCGCCAGCGGCGTCGTGCTGGCCGCGCATCTGCTCAAATCACCCAATCCGGACCTGCGCGTCACGCTCATCGAGAAGCGGCCGCATTTCGGCCAGGGCATGGCCTATTCGACGCTGCTTTCGGCGCATGTGCTCAACGTCAACGCCTCCGGCATGAGCGCCTATGCCGACGACCCCACCCATTTCGCGCGCTGGGTGCTGGAGCGCGGCTTCGCCAAGCCGGACCAGGGACCGTTCTACGCGCCGCGCAGCCTCTATGCGCGCTACCTGAAGGAGCTGCTCGACGATCTGGTGGAACGAGAGCGCGAGACCGGCCGGTTGCGGCTGATTGCCGAGGAGAGCCTGTCGATCTCGCCGACGCCGGCCGGCGTCGAGGTGGCGCTTGCCAACGGCACCAGCGTCGTGGCGCATCTCGCCGTTCTGGCCACCGGCCATGACGAGCAGCCCGGCGCCTTCCAGGGCCATGCGATCCGCATGGGAACGGAGGCCGACACCGCGCTCGATCCTGAGGCCGCCGTCCTGCTGCTCGGCACGGGCCTGAGCATGGTCGACGCCTTCCTGTCGCTGGAACAGCGCGGCCATCGCGGCGCCATCGTCGCGGTCTCGCGGCGCGGCCTGCTGCCGTCGCCGCACCGCAAGGGCAATCCGATCAAGCTCGATATCGCCGATATTCCGCTCGGCACTGAGCTTTCCTACTTCGTCGCCTGGTTCCGCAACCTGATCCGCGAGACCCAGAAGGCCGGCGGCGACTGGCGCGACGTCGTCGACGGTTTGCGACCCTTCAACCAGACGATCTGGCAGAACTGGCCGTCCTCGGCCAAGCGCCGCTTCGTCGAGCATACCAAGGCCTGGTGGGACATCCACCGCCACCGCATGGCGCCGGAAGTCTACGCGCGCGTCACCGAAGCGGTCAGGTCGGGCCGCATCCGCCTCGTCGCCGGCAGGGTTGTGAATATCGCGGCGAACGGCAGCTTCGTCGTAAAAATCCAGCCGCGCGGCACGCAGGATATCGAGACCCTGGAGGTCGCCCGCCTCTATGATTGCATGGGCATTGCCCGCGACATTTCGAGGACCTCGAACGGCGTCGTGCGTTCGCTGATCGAACGCGGCCTGGCGCGGCCCGATCCGCTGCGTCTCGGCCTCGACGTCACGGCGAAATGCGAGCTGATCGCCGCCGACGGCACGGTGTCGTCGAAGCTGCTCGCCGTCGGGCCGCTGACGCGCGGCACCTTCTTCGAGATCGACGCCATCCCGGATATACGCGTGCAAAGCGCGAAGCTGAGCAGGCAGCTGCTGGGGTGAAATTTCTGCCGAGGTAGGCGCTCTACGGCGCCCCCCTCTGGCCTGCCGGCCATCTCCCCCACAAGTGGGGAGATTGGCTGTCGCCGCGGCTTTCGCCAATCGCCAATATTGCAGAAAAGGCGCTACGGGCGGAGCTGCTGATCTCCCCCCAAGTGGGGGAGATGTCCGGCAGGACAGAGGGGGGCGCTGTCCCGCCGGCCTTCAAACGGGAGAGGCGATAGAGCCCTCTCCGCGAAATTCCATTCCTCGACTCGCCGCTGGATTGGCACGATCTATCTTCTTTCCGAAGGCAAAGGGCTGGAAAAGACACCTCGCGCGAACCGCGAAGCCGGAATGGATTCCGGCGGCTCGATGCGCAAGATTGCAATCATCCGCATCGAACTGCTTCCATGGAGCACCTGAGATGAGCGAGCAGACAAAAGCAGCGCCCGGCGGCGCGGACACCAATCTGTCGAGACTTCGCCCGCCTTACGCCTCGGTGCTCGACCTGATCGGCCAGACGCCGGTCGTCGAGCTGACCAGGTTCGACACCGGCAAATGCCGCCTGTTCATCAAGCTCGAAAGCCAGAATCCTGGCGGCTCGATCAAGGACCGTATCGCGCTGTCGATGATCGCGGCGGCGGAAAAGTCGGGCGCGCTGAAGCGCGGCGGCACCATCGTCGAGGCGACCGCCGGCAACACCGGCCTCGGCCTCGCCCAGGTCGGCATCCCGAAAGGCTACCGCATCATCCTGGTCGTGCCCGACAAGATGTCGCGCGAGAAGATCCAGCACCTGCGCGCCTTGGGCGCCGAGGTGCGCATGACCCGCTCCGATGTCGGCAAGGGCCATCCCGAATATTACCAGGACATGGCGCAGAAGATCGCCGCTGAATTGCCCGGCGCCTTCTATGCCAACCAGTTCGCCAACCCCGCCAACCCGCTGGCGCATGAGACGACGACCGGCCCGGAAATCTTCTCGCAGCTCGAGGGCGATGTCGACGCGGTGGTGGTCGGCGTCGGCTCCGGCGGCACGCTCACCGGCCTMGGCCGCTTTTTCGCAAAGCATTCGCCCAAGACCGAGATGGTGCTGGCCGATCCGGTCGGCTCGGTGCTGGCGCCGCTGATCAAGACCGGCAAGATGGAGGAGGCCGGCAGCTGGACGGTGGAGGGCATCGGCGAGGATTTCGTGCCGCCCAATGCCGATCTCTCGCTGGTGAAGAAGGCCTATTCCATCCCCGACAAGCAGAGCATGCTGGCGGTGCGCGATCTCTTGTCCAAGGAAGGCATCCTGGCCGGCTCGTCCTCCGGAACGCTGTTGTCGGCGGCGCTTCGCTATTGCCGCGAGCAGACGGCGCCCAAGCGCGTCGTGACCTTCGTCTGCGACAGCGGCAACAAATACCTGTCGAAAGTCTTCGACGATTTCTGGCTGGCCGAGCAGGGGCTTGCCGAGCAGGAGCAGCATGGCGATTTGCGCGACCTCGTCATGCGCTCGCACCGCACCGGCGACACCGTCTGGGTCGGGCCGGAGGAAAGCCTGCTCAACGCCTATGGCCGCATGCGCCGTTCCGATGTCTCGCAGCTGCCGGTGCTGGATGAAGGCAGGCTGGTCGGCATCGTCGACGAAAGCGACATCCTGGCCAAGGTCGACGGCCCCTATGACGGCCGCTGGGACCGCTTCAACGCGCCGGTGCGCACGGCCATGACGTCCAACCTGCATACGCTGCAGGCCGATCAGACGCTCGATGCGCTGCTGCCTGTCTTCGACCGCAACGAGGTCGCCATCGTCTTCGATGGCGATGAGTTCATCGGCCTGATAACCCGTATCGACCTGATCAACCATCTGAGGCGCCGCGCAAAATGACTTCAAACGGCAAGAACCGCCTGGCCTTTTCCACCCGCACCATCCATGGCGGCCAGAGCCACGACCCGCTCACCGGCGCGGTGATGGTGCCGATCTACGCCACCTCCACCTACGGCCAGCAGTCGCCCGGCGTGCACAAGGGCTTTGAATATGCCCGCAGCCAGAACCCGACGCGCTTCGCCTTCGAGCGCGCCGTCGCCGACCTCGAAAGCGGCTCGGCCGCCTTCGCCTTCGCCTCCGGCCTGGCGGCGATCGGCACGGTGCTCGAGCTCCTCGATTCCGGCGCCCATATCGTCGCCACCGACGACATCTATGGCGGTTCGTTCCGGTTGATGGAGCGCGTGCGCAAGCGCTCCGCCGGCCTTGAGGTGAGCTTTGCCGACTTCACCGACCTTGCCGCGGTCGAGGCGGCGATCCGGCCCGAAACGAAACTGCTCTGGGTCGAGACGCCGACCAACCCGCTGCTGCGCGTCGTCGATCTCGAAGCGGTCGCGGCGCTCGCTAAACGCAAGGGCCTGCTCACCGTCGCCGACAACACTTTTTGCAGCCCCTATATCCAGCGCCCGCTCGAGCTCGGCATCGACATCGTCGTCCATTCGGTGACGAAATATCTCAACGGCCATTCCGATATGGTCGGCGGCGTCGCCGTGGTCGGCGACAACAAGGATCTCGCCGCCCAATTGAAATTCCTGCAGAACGCCATCGGCGGCATTTCCGGCCCGTTCGACAGCTTTCTCGCCCTGCGCGGCATCAAGACCCTGGCGCTGAGGATGGAACGCCATTCGGCCAACGGCCTGAAAATAGCGCAATGGCTGGAAACGCGGAAAGACGTCCGCCGGGTCATCTATCCCGGCCTCGCCAGCCACCCGCAGCATTCCATCGCCGTCCAGCAGATGCACGCCTTCGGCGGCATGATCTCGGTCGACCTCGACCGCGACCTTGCCGGCACGAAGCGCTTCCTCGAACGCACCCAGCTCTTCACTTTGGCCGAAAGCCTGGGCGGCGTCGAAAGCCTGATCGAGCATCCCGCGCTGATGACGCACGGCTCGATCCCGGCGGAAAAACGCGCCGCCATCGGCATATCGGATTCGCTGGTGCGGCTGTCCTGCKGGATCGAGGATGGGGATGATCTGGTCGCGGATCTGGAGCAGGCGCTGCGAGAATAACACCTAGCCGGCAGCGTTATCCCGCGCACGCAACAATTCAACGTGGCTGCACCTAACGCCAGGAGCTTCTATGCGAATTTTTTCTTGAGTTTCGCCGGTGCACCTTTAATCACGGGCGAAGCTGAGACGCAGTGCTGAACAAAGGCGCTCTGGATATCGATCTCTGACCCAATAAAGAATTCTCCGCCAACGGAATCGAACTTCGTCGCGAATACATTCTTCAACAATGTCTCTGAATTGTGAGCTGATTGGCCGTCTTTATAGGGGTGAGTTGAGACCAGCTGCCAGCTAACGACTGACGATTTCGGAAACCCCGAGTTTAGCTCGGAAAGCCGGCGCCTGGGATCATTGCTTCGTCCTACCTTGAATAGCTTTTTTCCATAATCTGAATGGCTTTTACCAAGCAAGATTTCGACTGCGCCAGAGAACTTCATAAGATAAATTTTGTTTTCACCGTCCTCAGTGATAACCGTCTTTATGCCGAAGCTCGGTGGAGGCCCTTTGGACGGCTCGAAGATAGTTGCAGCTTGAGCCGTATCCAAAACGGCGGTGGCGGGTATCGGAGACTCACCAAAAACGTTAACTTCATATATCGGATAGCTAAGCGCCCGCTCCTGTTCCTTCGCATTGAGAAGGATGCCACGCGTAGTTCGTTCGAAACGATGCAAGTTTGCATACGCCTCGACCGCAATGTGCTTAATATGGACGTTGTTGTGAAGCCGCCAAGCGCGCGTGACCCTCAGCCCGAAATTCCATCTATGCGAAAATTTTCCTTTCTCCCGTCGATCAATCGCCTGTTGGGACATACGGTCGACGTCAAAACAGAACTCTTCAGATAGCTCCAAAAATCCTAGCGCTTGGCGCTTTTCGTTGTCAGCCGTATGATGACTGATCGCTCCATAAATAAGCACCCAGTCTCCCGCTTTAGCGTTTTTAGCAAACGCTATGCGATCTCCCTCGTGTGTGAAGCCGTAGTAACCCTCGTTTTCTGGATCAAACCCCCAAAATGCGCGAAGCCATACCTGCTTTGACTCAACCATTATTTTGCCGTCCCCTCGGAGCATTCCGCAGCAGGTGTACTAGATACACCTCCCGTTTGTCTTCGCCTTTGGCGCTTGACGACAAGCGGACAGCGGTTCAAAATCGGAGTCGGCCTTGCGCACAGGCCGGTGTGCCCATCATGCGAAGCTAATGGCAGTGCGACATTTCAGATTGTGTTGATGCCGTTCCCGATTGGGCGGATTCGACTTGCAGTGGGCACCTTGTCGAGTCCGTTTGAGATCAGGAATGGATCATGGCTACGACAGAAAATCTCGACATCATCAAAACGCTTGCGAAGAGGCTGGCGCGCGCCCAGCGGACCAAGCACATTGACGCTCTTGAGCTAATCGCGCGTGAGCTGGGCTTCCCTCACTGGAATGCACTCATGAGTGACTTCAAGAAAGGATGGCGCCCATCGTCGACAGACTTAGAGGCTGCGGAAAATCTGTTGGGCGCCGTGAACCCTCTAAGGTCAAAGGACATTGGAGGGGCAGCTTTGAGCCCATTTTCTCAAGTCGTGGGGCTAACGATAACCAGCTCCACGTCACAAACTAATTACGATCCCTTTTCGGCAGATGAGATCACTGGAGAATTGGACGGACATCAATTCCGACTCATGGTCCTGTTAGACGATGTGATCATGGAGGGACGGGGGTGGCGAATTCTGATCCCCGAAGCTCCGACAGCCAAACCTGAAGTTCACCTTACGGATCGGCGGCTCAAACTAAATCCGATTTCGGACGAAAATTTCTTAGCCAAAGCGATGGCTGCAGCCAATATGCGGGCCGCACAGGTACATGCACGGATCGCCTCGGATTGGCCGCGCCGGTCAACAATCCCAGATGCCGAAGGCAATGCTCAGCACCCTCTTTTTGGTGGCGTTAGTTCCGAGTGGTTTTGTCTCCACTGCGATGGGGAATTCAGCGGGACGCAACTAGCTAAGAACTTTTGGCATTGCCCAGCTTGCAGCGCGACGCCGATAGATATTCATGAATCCAGATGGTGGTGTGATCAGCCGTCCTAAGCACCAAGAGTGTAATCGCCGTGGACTATTCGTCCGGGCTTTGCAATTCCGGATTACACTTTACAGTGAGCCAACTTGCGATCCCCGGAGGCGCCATGCGCGTGATCGTGTTGGGTGGCGGCGTGGTCGGCGTCACCACGGCCTATCAGCTGCAGAAGGACGGGCACGAGGTTGTCATCCTCGAGBGGCAGCAACAAGTCGCCGCCGAGACCAGCTGGGGCAATGCCGGCATGATCGCGCCGGGGCATTCCTTCGTCTGGTCCTCGCCCAGGGCGCCGATGATCCTGTTGAAATCGCTGGTGCTGAAAGACCAGGCGCTGCGCTTCAAACTCTCGGCCGATCCGAGGCTCTACGGCTGGTCGTGGCTGTTCCTGATGGAATGCACGGCCGAGAAGGCGAGGCGCAACACGCTGCTCAAGCATCGTCTCGCCGTCTACTCGCAATCGGTCCTGCAAGAGGTCATCGCCGACGAGGCGATCGAATACGACCGCAACGATCGCGGCATCCTCTATTTCTATCGCAGCCAGCAGGCGCTCGACAAAGGCGTCGAGCATATGCGGCTGCTCGAATCCGACGGACAGCTGATCAAGGTGCTCGACCGCGACGCCATCGTCGCGCTCGACCCGTCACTGGCTTCGGCAAAAGAAAAAATCGCCGGCGGCATCCATTGCCCGACCGACGAGACCGGCGACCCGGCGAAATTCACCCGCGCGCTCGCCGCCAAGGTTGTCGAGCGCGGCGGCGAGATCCGAACCGGCACGACCATTATCCGTATCGAGACATCAGGCGACGGCGTCGCCCAGGTGCTGACCGACAAGGGCGCGGTCAAGGGCGACGCCTATGTGCTGGCGCTCGGCTCCTACAGCCCGCTGGTCGCCAAGACGGTCGGCATCAGCCTGCCGATCTACCCGATCAAGGGCTATTCGCTGACCATTCCTGTCGGCAACCGCCCGGCGCCGCCGACAGTTGCTTCGGTCGATGAGCACAATCTGGTCGCCATCTCGCGCTTCGGCGACCGTGTCCGCGTCACCGCCACGGCGGAGTTCGCCGGCTACGACACCAGCCACAAGCCGGCCGATTTTGCCTTCATGAAGGGCGTGACCGAGGAGCTCTATCCCGAAGGCGCCGATTATGACCGCACCGAGATGTGGGCGGGTCTGCGGCCCATGACTCCCAACAATCTCCCCGAGTTCGGCCAGCGGCGTTTGCGCAATCTCTACCTCAACACCGGGCACGGCCATATCGGCTGGACCATGTCGCATGGTTCCGCCCGCATCACCGCCGACCTCATCGCCGGCCGCAAGCCGGCGATCTCGATGGACGGTCTTTTGAACTGAGAGCATGATCCCGGAGGGGATCGACCCATGAAATCGACCATGAAAGGGAATGCCATGTCTGTCAGCGCGGCTGCCACCCGCCCTCAATCTTCGGGACCGGTTGACCCCAAGCCTGTCGACTTGGGCGTGCTGCCATCCGAGATCGACGGCGGCCTCGCCTCGCGCGCGGCGATCGGGCTTGCCATCCTTGCCACCGACCAGACGCTGGAGCATGAATTCCGGGCGCTGGTGCGCATTCCGGGCGTCGCCTTCTACGAGGCGCGTCTGTTCAACGACARCGACATCACGCCGGAGACGCTACGCGCCATGGGGCCGCGCATCGCGCCCACCGTCGATCTCATCCTGCCCTCGATCCCGCTAGACGTCGTCGGCTTCGGCTGCACCTCGGCCACCATGACGCTCGGCGAGGAGGCTGTGTTCGCCGAGATCAGGAAGGCGCGGCCGGGCGTCGCCTGCACCACGCCGGTCACCGGCGCCCTGGCCGCCTTCAAGGCATTGGGCGCCAAAGGCATCGGCCTGCTCACGCCCTATGCGCCGGAGATCAACCAGGGCCTGGTCCGCTATTTTAGCGGCCGTGGCCTCGACATCGCCGCCGTCGCCACCTTCGACCGGCGCGACGACCGCGAGGCGGCCCGCATCTCGCTCGCTTCGATCGAGGCGGCGGCGGAGCGCATGGCGCAAGTGCCAGGCGTGGAAGCGATCTTCATCTCCTGCACCAGCCTGCGCGTTGCCGAAGCGGTAGCGGAGCTGGAGCGGCGCATCGGCATTCCCGTCACCTCCTCCAACCACGCCATGGCCTGGCACTGCCTGCGCCTCGCCGGCATCGACGACGTCGTGCCGGCCGGTGGGAGGCTGTTCGCGCTGCCGGCTGTTTGATCGGCGGGGGCGGACTTTCAGGGGGATAGGAAGCGCATCCAGCGGTTAATCGCAAAGGCCGCTCCCCTCTCCGTCTCGGCTTCGCCGAGCCACCTCTCCCCGCCCCTGGCGGGGCGAGGAACCCAGGCTTGCGAAGGGCGCGCCGTCGACGATTAGCGTTTCCTCGCCCCCACAAAGTGGGGAGAGGTGTCCGCGAAGCGGACGGAGAGGGGGCTGCGCTGCCCTATGCGATTACAGCAGATCGTCCCTCGTTAACCGAATCGGAAGGAGATGTTTAACGCTTCGTCTCTATGTCCCCTCGCCGGGAGGCACCACAGAGCGAAGCATGATGAACGACGAAAAGCGAAACGAATGGCGTGCCATCTTCTACGTGCAGGCGCGCGTTGCCATCCTGTTTGTGCCGGTCGTGCTCAGCCTGCTGCTCATCGGCATCTTCGCCGGCAATGAGCGCAAATCCGTGCCCGACGCCGTCGATCCGACCGTGACGAGTTCGGTGAAATAGCGGGACGGCTGACAGGCGACCTCATCCGATAGGCGCTTTCAAAAGCGGGATCGTGCGAACATCAGGGTCGACGCTGGACCCGCGTCGTCGAACCGTTAAGCTGTGCTGGGAGGTCGCTTCCATCGCCTTTGCGGCTCGGTTGGCGGACGCCGGCGCCGAACTCGGGCTGGTGACGGTGAAAGCCTTCAGGGGGCGGGGCCTTGCCGCCAGCGCGACCGCCGGATGGTCCCGGTTGCCGGAGCTCCGTTCCCGCACGCTGTTCTACAGCACGGACCGAGGCAATTTCGGATCGCAACGCGTTGCGTTCCGCCTCGGTCTCCCGCTTCGGGGAGCCAGCTTGCGGATCAGCGAAGACAACCAGGGGGAAGGCGCATAGCCAACCGATCGCCAAAAAGGTCGGCGAACACAATGAATCGAGAAGGCTTATCTTATCGATCCCGTTGGCAGTCGGGATGAGATGGTGCCCAGAAGAGGACTCGAACCTCCACTCCTTGCGGAACACGGACCTGAACCGTGCGCGTCTACCAATTCCGCCATCTGGGCTGGTGGGCGCTCTAGTAAGCGGGCAAACGATATGTGTCAACGCGCTTTTTTTGTCGACCTTGGCGCTGCCCGTCATTGCTCTTCCTGCGACGCCAGCGATTGGCGAAACCGGCGGCGGGAGCTTCCCTCTCCCCGTCACTATACGGGGAGAGGATGCCGGCAGGCAGGTGAGGGGCGGCGCCGACGCTGATCGGGTGGGGTTCCGGCTCTCGCTTGGAGCACGGAGGAGTTAGTCGCCGAAGCCGGAGTTGCCCCTCATCCGCCCTTCGGGCACCTTCTCCCCGTATAGTGACGGGGAGAAGGAAGCTGCTCCTCACCCCTCCAACACCTCTTTCGACGCCACTGTCGAATCGGCGTTGAGCTTGTAGACGATCGGCACGCCGGTGCCGAGCTCGAGCTTGACGATCTCCTCGCCGCTCTTGCCGTCCAGCGCCATGATCAGCGCGCGCAGCGAATTGCCGTGCGCGGCGACCAGCACCGTCTCTCCGCGCAGCACATGCGGCTGCACGTCATGCAGGTAATAGGGCCACACGCGCGCGCCGGTGTCCTTCAGGCTTTCGCCGCCGGGCGGCGCGATGTCGTAGGAGCGGCGCCAGATATGCACCTGCTCCTCGCCCCATTTCTTGCGCGCGTCGTCCTTGTTGAGGCCGGAGAGGTCGCCATAGTCGCGCTCGTTGAGCGCCTGGTCGCGGATCGTCTTGAGATCGCTCTGGCCGACGACGTCGAGGATCAGCTGGCAGGTCTTCTGCGCCCGCTGCAGGGCCGAGGTGTAGGCGATGTCGAATTTCAGGCCGCGCGCCTTGAGCTTTTCGCCGGCCGCGAGCGCTTCCGCCGTGCCCTGCTCGGTCAGGCCGACGTCGCGCCAGCCGGTGAACAGGTTCTTCAGGTTCCATTCGCTCTGGCCGTGGCGCACGAGCACGAGAGTTCCCGACATGTCAGCTCCTTTGGGGTTTGGGCAATTCCAACGATTTCAGTCCGGAACTGCGTAAGAACGAAATGCTTCAGGCTTGTGTCAGGAGAGTCCGAGCACATCCCGCATGGAATAAAGGCCCGGTTTCTTGCCGCGTGCCCAGAGCGCGGCCTTCACCGCGCCGCGCGCGAAGATCGCCCGGTCCTCGGCATGATGGGACAGCGTGATGCGCTCGCCGGTGCCGGCAAGGATCACGCTGTGGTCACCGACGACGGAGCCGCCGCGCAGCGTGGCGAAGCCGATGGAGCCCGCCTTGCGCACGCCGGTATGGCCGTCGCGCACCTTGACGCTGTTGTCGGCAAGATCGATGCCGCGGCCCTTGGCCGCCGCCTCGCCGAGCAGCAGCGCCGTGCCGGACGGCGCGTCGACCTTGTGGCGGTGGTGCATTTCCAGGATCTCGATGTCGAAATCCTCCGGGTCGAGCGCCTTCGCCGCCTGCTCGACCAGCACCGCCAAGAGGTTGACGCCGAGGCTCATATTGCCGGATTTGACGATGGTCGCATGGCGCGCGGCGGCGGCGATCTTCGCATCGTCCTCGGCCGAGCAGCCGGTGGTGCCGATGACATGGACGATGCGCGCCTGCGCGGCATAGCCGGCGAATTCGACGCTTGCCGCCGGCGCGGTGAAATCGAGCACGCCATCGGCCTTGGCGAAGGCCGGCAGCGGGTCGTCGACGATCGGCACGTTGATGGTGCCGATGCCGGCGAGCTCGCCGGCATCCTTGCCGAGATGCGGGGAGTCCGGCCGTTCGATCGCGGCGGCGACGCGCGCGCCGGGCATGGTGTGGATGGCGCGGATCAGCGTCTGGCCCATGCGGCCTGCGGCGCCCACCACCACCAGGCCCATATCGYCTGATACACTCATGCGCTTCTCCTGACGGTCTTCTTGGCGCGGCTGCGCGGCGCCGGAGTTTGGGCCGAAGTCTGGCTTGCCTTGACGTCGTCGACAAGCCCCAGCCCCTTCTTGCCCTGAATGCGGTGGAAGCGGGCATAGAGGCTGTGCGGGTCGGCCATCAGCGTCGCATGCGTGCCTTCCTCGACCAGCCGCCCCTCTTCCAGCACGATGATGTGGTCGGCATTGACCACCGTCGAGAGCCGGTGCGCGATCACGATCGTCGTGCGCCCTTCCATCACATGGCTCAGCGCTTCCTGCACACGCGCTTCCGCCTCGTTGTCGAGCGCCGAGGTCGCCTCGTCGAGCAGGAGGATCGGCGCCTGGCGAACGATGGCGCGCGCGATCGACACGCGCTGGCGCTGGCCGCCGGAAAGGGTCGAGCCGCCTTCGCCGACCGGCGTGTCGTAGCCTTCCGGCTGCTGGCGGATGAACTCGTCGGCCGCCGCCTGTTTCGCCGCCTGCTCGATCTCGGCGTCGGTGGCCGAGAGCCGGCCGTAGCGGATGTTGTCGCGGATCGTGCCTTCGAACAGATAGGGCGCCTGCGCCACATAGGCGATCGATTGGCGCAGCGAATGCTTGGTCACCTTGGCGATATCCTGGCCATCGACCTCGATCGAGCCCTTGTCGACGTCGTAAAAGCGCTGCAGCAGCGCCACCATCGTCGACTTGCCGGCGCCCGAAGCTCCGACGACGGCCGTGACCTTGCCGGCCGCGGCGGTAAAGCTCAGATCCCTCAGCACCGGCGTGTCGGCGTTGTAGCCGAAGGTCACATTGTTGAAGCGCACCTCGCCGGTGGTGACCTTCGCCTCGACCGCGTCTGGGGCGTCGCCCTGCTTCGGCTCGAGGTCGAGCAGCTCGTAGATCATACGCGCGTTGACCAGGGCGCGCTCCATGCCGACCTGGGTGCGCGCCAGGCGCCGCGCCGGGTCGTAGGCCAGGATCAGCGCGGTGATGAAGGAAAACACCGCGCCCGGCGGCTGCCCAAGCACCAGCGCCCGGTAGCCGGAATAGGCGAGCACGGCGGTGATGGCGAGGCCGCCCAGGATCTCGGAAATCGGCGACAGCCGCTCCGCGACGCGGGCGATCTTGTTGTTACGCTGCTCGGCCGTGTCGGCCATGATGCCGATGCGGCGCGCCAGCTCGTCCTCCAGGGTGAAGGCCTTGACGATGGCGATGCCTTGCGTGGCCTCCTGCACCGACCCGTTCAGCCGCGAGTTGATCAGCACGGATTCCCGGTTGATCTTGCGCAGGCGGYGAGTGATGTAGACGACGGCCCAGATCAGCGGCGGCCCGATCAGCAGCGAGCTGAGCGACAGCACCGGATCCTGGTAGATCATCACGCCGACGAGGGCGACGAGCGAGACCGCATCACGGCTGATGGAGGTCAGCGTCAGCGACAGCAGGTCGCGGATGCCGCCGACATTCTCGTTCACCTGAGCCGCCAGCCGGCCGGAACGGGTCTCGTTGAAGAAATCGACGCCGAGCTTCATCAGATGGTCGAAGCTGCGCTTCTGATAGCGGGCGACCAGATTGTTGCCGATCCTGGCCAACGACACCGCCTGGCCGTAGCCGGCGAAGCCGCGCAGCAGCGAGGCGCCCATGAAACCGGCGCAGATCCAGACGATCATGTCGCTGCGCCGTTCGTAGAAGATCTGGTTGATCATCGGCGCCATGATCCACGCCGTGAAGGCGGTGGTGCCCGAAACGATCAGCAGGCAGGCGACGGCAACGACATAGGTCCAGCGGTATTCCTTGCCGTTTTCCGCCAGGATACGGCGGAGCACCGCGCTGACCTCGGTGGGCTGGACTTTCAGTTTGAGTGAAGTTTGAACGGTCAAATCAGGGGCGCTTCGTGGGTTTTCGTCGGACAGGGCTGCCTCTCGGCACCCCTCTTAGCGCCCCGGCTACGGCTTGCCTATGGCGAAACTTCGTCGCGCCGGCCGATCGCCAGCCCGAATCCGGGCGGGATCAGGTCCGCCAGTGCCGCCCCGCCGTGTTGACGCCGAACAGCGACGGTGTCCTGGCATAGGCGGCGAGCCCGAGCAGCGCCGCCAGCGGATGGGTGATGACATAGACCGGCATTTCGCGCATCAGCGCGCTGTGCGGCGCCTTGTCCTCGAAGGCGGCGCGGAAATTGCCCTCCTTCAGCGCCGGCACGATCTTTTGCGCGATGCCGCCGGTGAGGAACACGCCGCCGCGGCCCATGAACACCAGCGCGAGGTCGCCCGCGGTGCGGCCGAGGCAGGTGACGAACAGCGCCAACGCCTCTTCGGCCACCGCGTCGGTTTTGGCGAGCGCAGCGCCGGTGATCTCGGCCGGCGTCGCGAAGGGCGCCGGCTTGCCGTCGGCCCTCGCCACGGCGCGATAGACATTGACCAGTCCGCGCCCGCACAGGATCTGCTCGCCGGAGATGCGCCCTTCGAGCTTGTCGATATGCGGGAAGACTTCGAAGTCGCGCGGCGTGCGCGGGCCGATATCCATATGCCCGCCCTCGCCCGGCACCGGGATCCAGTGGTTGAGCGCATAGATCAGCCCGGCGACGCCAAGACCCGTGCCGGGGCCGAGCACGACGCGGCTCGCATTGGGTTCCGGCGTGCCGCCGCCGATCTTTTCCATATGCTCTTCGCCGAGCGCCACCACGGCAAGCGCCTGCGCCTCGAAATCGTTGAGCACGACGACCTCGCTCAGGCCCAGATTAGCGAACATCTGCCGGGGCTTCACCACCCAGGGGCAGTTGGTGAGCGGGATCTCGTCGCCGTCGACCGGCCCGGCAATCGCCAGCACCGCAGAATTCGGCTGGATCGACGAGCGGTCGAGCACCGCCGCCTGGATCGCCTCGTCGATGGTCTTGAAATTCGCGGTCTGGACGATATGCGGCTCGGTCGCCTCCGAATTGGCGTCGAGCACGATCGAGAAGCGCGCATTGGTGCCGCCAATGTCGCCGATCAGGACCGGAAACCGCAGCCCCTTCTCGTCTTCGCCTGCCATGCTCTTGATCGTCCTCGTTGCGGCGCCAATCGCGCCGTTTCAATCGATTGACTAGCGCATGACCCCACAAAGGGGAAGCCCGCTTGGCGTCAGTTCCCCGGTCTCGGCCTTGGCAGCGGGATGCCGATCTTGGGCGTCGGCGCGAAGGCGCTCGCCGCCGCCGGCATGGCGGCGTTGCCGCTGGAGATGGTTTGTGCCGGCTCGCTCGGCTCAGGTTCGGCCACGGCCACAGCGGCGGCGCTTCCGCCATGATAGGTCACCGCCTCCAGCGACGGCGCGTCCGGCGCATCGAGCACGTCCTGGCACTGCTTGGGCAGATTGGCCATCGTCATCAGGTCGCGCGCCTTGGGGGCGTCCGGGTTCTTGTTCGGCCGCCACGGCTCCTCGGTGAACCACCAGGCCAGCGGCTTGCCGCAGCCGTCATCCGGGGGCGTCGCCTCCTGCCCCTTGCAACCGGGCGAGCCCGGCTGGCAGCCGATGCGCATGTGGAAATGATAGTCATGGCCCCAGAACGGCCGGACCTTGCGCAGCCAGGAGCGGTCGCCGGTGACGGTGTCGCAGAGCTTCTTCTTGATGCCGGGATTGACCAGGATGCGCTCGACCTCCGGATAGCTCGCCGCGCGCTTGAGCAACCTGGTGTGCGCCGGCGTCCACAGAGCGTCCTTCACCAGATGCGTCTTCTCATTGACCATTAGCGTCGCGCTCATGGTCTCGCGCTGCGCCATGGTCAGCGGCCGCTTCGGCATCGGCGTCAGCCAGATGTCGGCGTCGAGCCCGATCTGGTGCGAGGCGTGGCCGGTCATCATCGGTCCGCCGCGCGGTTGCGAGACATCGCCGACCAGAAGCCCCGGCCAGCCATCCGCCTGGGCGTCGCGCGACAACTTTTCGATGAGCGCGATCATCGCCGGATGGCCCCAGCGGCGGTTGCGCGACGGGCGCATCACTTCCCAGGTCGGCCCGTCCATCGGCAGCGCCACGCCTCCGGTGAAGCAGCCTTTCGAGTAGAAGCCGAAGGATTGCGCGGGCGCGACCGCCGGCAGTTTTCGGGCGCCGAACAGCTCCTTCGCGCGGGGTTCGGCCGAAATGGCGGCCGCCGCCAGCCCGGCGAGCGCGACCAGCGCCAGCGCGGCGGTGAGGAACGGCTTGCGGTCAGGCAGCGATCGCAAATTCATCAGGCTGGGTCCCTCTCCAGTCTTTGCCGCATGGTCAGGCGAACCCGATAGGGAACGAATCATACCACGCCGCGTATCCCGCATCGATCATCAGCGCTAGATCAAGAAGGATGATATCGTCCGAAAACCGCTTCACACTTTTCGGCATCATCCTCGCATCGGGCTGCGCGGCTCTCCGTCCCGCCAGTTGCCCTCGGCCCACATCCGCTCCAGCGCCACCCGGTAGTTGGGAAACCGAAAGCTGTAGCCGGCCGCCTTGATCGCCTGATTCGCGACGCGCTTGTTCTCGCCATAGAAAGACCGCGCCATGGGCGAAAGTTGGGCGGTCTCGAAGGGAATTTCAGGCGGCGGCTCGACACCCATCAGCCCAGCGGCATAGGCGACGACATCCTGTGGCGGCGCTGGCTCGTCGTCGGTGACGTTGAAGATCCCGCCGAGATTGTTGTCGGCGAGATGCCAGAGCGCCCCGGCGATGTCGTCGCAATGGATGCGGTTGAACACCTGCCCCGGCTTGACCAGCCGCCTTGCGGTGCCGTCCGCGAGATTGACCAGCGCGTTGCGGCCGGGCCCGTATATGCCGGACAGACGCAGGGTCGCGACGGGCTTGCCGATCTCGCGGCCAAGCGCCAGCCATTGCTGCTCGGCCGCCACCCGCATCACCGAGCGCTTCGAAACCGGCCGGCAGTCGCCGGTCTCGTCCACCCAGGCGCCGCCATGGTCGCCATAGACGCCGACGGTGGAGAGGTAGCCGATCCACTCGAGCGCCGGCATGTTTGCCCGGATCGTTGCGCCGGCGGCGTTGAGCACCGGATCGCCAGCGTCGTCGGGAGCGACCGAGACGATGAGATGCGTGGTCCTGGCGAGCGCGTCGCCGAGCGCGGGCGACAACTCGCGGTCGAATTGCAGCGGCTCGATGCCGGCCGATCGCAGAGCCTCGAACTTTTCCGGCGCCCGGGTCGTGCCGGAGACCGGCGTATGTTGGGCGTTGGCCCGCGCGAAAGCCTTGGCCGAGTAGCCGGCGCCGAAGATGAAGAAGCGTCTTTCGCTCATCGATGAACCCCCATCAATCGGCCTTCGCCGGATTTGCCGCCGCCGCCAGCCATTCGTCCAGGACCATGGCATCCTTTTCGGTCTTCGACGTCTTGGCGGCAAGGTCGCCAAATTCGCGGCCGGAGAGCAGTCGCGACAGGGCCCAGATTGCCGCACCCCTGACCAGCGGCGAGCCGTCTCCGAGCAGTCCGCGCACCGCCGGCGTCAGCGAAGCATCGCCCGAATTGCCGGCGGCAATCAGCACGTTACGGATGAAACGGTCGCGGCCGATGCGCTTGACCGGCGAGCCCGAGAAGAAGGCGCGGAATGCCGCGTCGTCGAGCGCCAGCAGCTCCGACAGTGGCGGCTCGCGCAATTCGGCGCGCGCGGCAAGCTTCGCCTCGGATGCCGCGGTGGCGAACTTGTTCCAGGGACACGCCGCCAGGCAATCGTCGCAGCCATAGATGCGGTTGCCGATCTTTTCGCGGAATTCGCGCGGGATCGGCCCCTTGTTCTCGATGGTGAGATAGGAGATGCAGCGCCGCGCATCGAGCCGGTAAGGCGCCGGGAAAGCATTCGTCGGGCAGGCGTCGAGGCAGGCGCGGCAGGAACCGCAATGGTCGATCTCGGCCTGGTCCGGCTCCAGCTCGGCCGTGGTGAAGATCGTGCCGAGGAACAGCCACGAGCCATGCGCGCGGCTGACCAGGTTGGTGTGCTTGCCCTGCCAGCCGAGCCCGGCGGCTTCCGCCAGCGGCTTTTCCATCACCGGCGCGGTGTCGACGAACACTTTTACGTCGCCGCCCGCCTTCGCCACGATCTTGCCGGCGATCTCCTTCAGCCGGCCCTTCATCACGTCGTGATAGTCGCGGTTCTGCGCATAGACCGAGATCGCGCCGCGGTCGGACTTTGCGAGGATATCGCGCGGATCGCGGTCCGGGCCGTAATTCATCGCCAGCACGACGATCGAGCGCACCTCCGGCCACAGCGTCGAGGGCTCGGCCCGGCGCTGAACCGTCTCGGCTATCCACGCCATCGAGCCGTGGAAACCGTCGGCGACGAATTCGGCCAAGCGAGCGGGCGCCAGCGGGATCGCATCCGGGCKGGTCACGGCGACCGCCTCGAAGCCGGCGCGGCGCGCCTCGGCGTCGATCAGCGCGCGCAGGTTTTCAGAAGTCGAGGTCCGCATAATGCGATACCGGCGACAGGCCGCGCACCCGGTCGGAGAGCAGCGGCCGGAACGACGGCCGTGATTTCACCCGCGTGTACCATTCGCGCGCGGCGCCGTGTTCGCGCCAATCGATCTCGCCGAGATAATCGAGCACCGAAAGCGTCGCCGCCGCGGCGAGGTCGGCATAGGTCACCTTGTTGCCGGCCAGCCAATGGCGCGTGCCTGCAAGCCAGTTGGTGTATTTCATGTGCTGGCGGATGTTGGCGCGCGCGGCGCGGATCGCCGCCGAATCGGGCGAGCCGCCGCCGGCGGTTTCCGGCATCAACGGCTTCAGCACGCGCTCGCGCACGAGGTGGCGGGTCACCTCGCTTTCGGCCTTCGCCAGATACCAGTCGGTCAGCCGGCGGATTTCGGCGCGCTGCATCGGGTCCTCGGCGAACAGCCTCTTGTCGCGCTTCAGCACCCCGCGCGTCTCGTCGAGATATTCGGCGATCACCATGGCGCCGACGATCGGCACGTCGCCTTCGGCGAGCAGGATCGGCAGGGTGCCGGCCGGGTTCAGCGCCAGGAACTCCTTGCGCCGGGTCCACGGCTTTTCCTCGATCAGCGCCAGCTCCTCGCCATACTCGCCGAAGGCGAGGCGCACGAACCGGCAGGTGGCGAACATGGGATGATGGAAAAGCGTCAGCATGGTTCCGCGATGATAGGGCGCACTAGTGTGGTGGATTTGAAGTTCCTGTACCCTCAATGGCATCAGCGTCCAGGAACTTCAAATCCAAAACCACACTAGAACTTGAAGTTGACGGTGTGGCTCAGAATCCGGAATTCGCACATTGCGCTGCTCCGAGGCACGGCGAATTCCGGATTGCCACACTGGCGAATCGTTAACGGCGCCGGTAAGTCTTGGCCGCCCGATTCCAGGGACTGTCATGGTGTTGCGACCTATAGGGGCACTTCCGCCCCATGACAAGCAAGCCCTTCCCTTAGCCGTCACCCAAAAGCAGAGGTTGCCATGGAAAGCCAGACCATCGTCGAAGCACTGCTGCTTGGGCTTTTGGAGGGGTTGACCGAGTTCATCCCGGTGTCCTCGACCGGCCACATCCTGCTTGCCGGCCATTTCCTTGGCTTCCGCTCCACCGGCAAGGCCTTCGAGATCCTGATCCAGCTCGGCGCGATCCTGGCCATTTTGAGTGTCTATTTCGGCAAGCTCTGGCAGATGCTGATCAAGCTGCCCAGCGACCCGCAGACCAGGCATTTCGTCATCGGCATCCTGATCGCCTTCCTGCCGGCGGCGGTCATCGGCGCGGTGGGTCATGACTTCATCAAAAACTATCTGTTCGAATCGCCAAAACTGATCTGCAGCATGCTGATCGTCGGCGGCGTGGTGCTGCTCGTCGTCGACCGCATCAACTTCAAGCCGGTGCATCACGACGTCGAGCGCTTCCCGTTGAGCGTTTATCTCAGGATCGGCCTGTTCCAGTGCCTGTCGCTGATCCCCGGCACCTCGCGCTCCGGCTCGACAATCGTCGGCGCGCTGCTGATGGGCGTCGACAAGCGCGCGGCGGCCGAGTTCTCCTTTTTCCTCGCCATGCCCACCATGGTCGGCGCCTTCGCCTTCGATCTCTTCAAGAACCGCAACGTGCTGACCTCGGCCGACCTGCCGATCATTTCCGTCGGCTTCATCGCCGCCTTCGTCGCCGCGCTGATCGTCGTGCGCTTCCTGCTCGATTACGTTTCGCGCAAAGGCTACGCGCTGTTCGGCTGGTGGCGCCTGGTGGTGGGGATTGTGGGGCTGGCGGGGCTGATGGTTTGGGGGTGAACCTTACCCTCCCCCTCGTGGGGAGGGTCGATCCGCAAAGCGGATCGGGGTGGGGGCCGCGCCGTACCCCCGCCCCGGTTCGCCACCGACGCTTCGCGTCGCTTGCTCACCGACCCTCCCCACAAGGGGGAGGGTAAGCCCGCTCAATTCCTTCCATAAAACGCGTTCTTGACATGCACCGGCCAGCGCCAGGGCAGCACCGCCACCATGTCGAAACGCATCGAGAGCTTCCCGTAATCCGGCTGGCGCGACAGCCACAGATCGGCGGCGCCCTCGATGCGGCGTTCCGATTCACGGCCGATCGCCTCCATCGCCTCGATAAGCGTGCGCCGCGCCTTGACCTCGACGAACAGCACGAGGTCGCCGCGCCGGGCGATCAGGTCGATCTCGCCGAGCCTCGTTCGATGGCGGCGGGCAAGGATGCGGTAACCCTTCAGCATCAGCGCCAGCGCCGCCAGCCACTCGCCGCGATGGCCGCGCCGATAGGCCTTTCGGCGATGGCCGATCGAACGCTCAGCCATCGCCATCTGCCTTGAGCTCGATCAGCCGCCGGTAAAGCGCCTGTTTCTGCCCACCGATCATTTTCGCGGCTTCCGCCGCCGCCTTCGAAGCCGGCATCTCTGCCGCGAGCGACAAAAGCAGCCGGTCGATGTCGGCCGGCTCATCCTTTCCCGCCTCTGGCGGGCCGACGCAGATGACGATCTCGCCCTTCGGCGTGTCGGCCGCGGCGTAATGGTCGGCCAACTTGGCCAACGTTCCGGTGCGCATCTCCTCGAAGGCCTTGGTCAGCTCGCGCCCGATCGCGGCTTTCCGGGCGCCGCCCAGCGCCTCGACCATGGCGGCAAGCGTCTCGGCCAGCCGTCTGGGCGATTCGAAGAAGATCAGCGTCGCCGGCACCGCCTTGAACGTCTCCAGCTTGGCCAGCCGCTGCCCGGTCTTCACCGGCAGGAAGCCCGCGAACAGGAAGGCGTCGGAGGGCAGGCCTGAAGCGGTCAGTGCCGCCAGCGCCGCCGACGGTCCGGGGATCGGCACGACACGGATGCCCTGCTCCAGCGCCTCGCCGACCAGCCGGTAGCCGGGGTCGGAAACCAGCGGCGTGCCGGCGTCCGAGATCAGCGCCACGCTCTGCCCGGCCGTCAGCGCCTCGATCAGTTTCGGCCCGGCTTCTTGGGCATTGTGCTCGTGATAGGCGGTGGTGCGCCGTCGGATGCCATAGCGCTCGAGCAGCACGCGCGACACGCGGGTGTCCTCGCAGGCGACGATGTCGGCGGCGGCCAGCGTCTCCAGCGCGCGCAAGGTGATGTCGGCCAGATTGCCGATCGGCGTCGCCACCAGATAGAGAGCCGGCGCGAGCGGCCGCGTCGCGATCTCGGTCTGTCCGATCAGATAGCTGCGTCTGTCGCCGGTCACCGGTTGCCCCCCTTGTGGTCCATCCTGTTTCGCATGGCTGACGCCCCGTTGCAAAACGTGAGGCCGGACTGAGGAAATCGCCTTGCCTTCGCCACAGTGCGGAACGAAACCGGCAACGGCGAATTTAACCCCTGATTCCCCGGGAGGAGGCAGGACCGAACGATGCCCAATCGCTTCGATATTTTCATCGGCCGACTTGAAAGCAAGACCGCCCGCGAGGGCATCCCTCCACACCCGATTGCCGACCAGAACGGCGCCCGCCGCGACAAGGCCGACCAGAAGCAGGTCCGCGACGGCGAGGCTCATGGCGAAAAGCAGCGCAGCAAGCACCGTCAGAAGCACGACGCTTAGAGTGTCGCACATGAGCGCTGACGGCTCTCGCTTCGTCATCCTAGGGCGAAGCAAGGAGCGAAGCGACGCAGCGTAGACCCTAGGATCCATGCCGTTACATTGAAACGTCGCTCACGGTGCAGAATTCTGCTCCGCTGCACCGTACGGCCGAAGTCACGGCATGGATTCTCGAGTCGAGCCCGAGAATGACGAACGCGCGAGTTACCTTGCCAGATCCGCGACCACCGCATCGAGCACGATCATCCCTGCCGTCGTGGCGCGCAGCCTTGCATTGCCGACCGGCGCCACCAGCCCCTCCTCCTGCAGCACCGAAAGCCGCGCGCTCGAAAGGCCGCGCCCCGACAGCGCCTCGTAGCGCTGCAGGTCGATGCCTTCGGCGAGCCGCAAGCCCATCAGCAGGAACTCGTCGGCTTCTTCGGCGCGGGTCAGCACCTCGCCGCCGGTGACGCCATGGCCCTTGGCCTCGACCAGGTTGGCCCAGGTCTCCGGCATCCTTTCCGCTATTGTCACCGTGCGGCGGCCGTTCTCGACGAAACGGCCATGCGCGCCGGGCCCGACCCCGATATATTCGCCGTAGCGCCAATAGGTGAGGTTGTGCCGGCTCTCGGCGCCCGGCCGCGCGTGGTTGGAAATCTCATAGGCCGGCAGGCCGTGCGCCGCCGTCACCTCCTGCGTCAGCGCGTAAAGATCGGCGGCATGGTCGTTGTCGGGCAGCGTGAATTTCCTCGCCGCGTAAAGCGCGTGGAAGGGCGTGCCCTCCTCGATGGTGAGCTGGTAGAGCGACAGGTGGTCGACGGCATAGCCGATCGCCTGCTCCAGCTCCGCGCCCCACGCCTCCGGCGTCTGGCCGGGCCGCGCGTAGATCAGGTCGAAGGAAAGGCGCGGAAAAATCTCGCGCGCGAGGCCGATGGCGTGCAGCGCCTCCTCGACATTGTGCAGCCGGCCGAGGAAGCGCAGGTCCTTGTCGTTCAGCGCCTGCACGCCGAGCGAGACACGGTTGACGCCGGCGGCGCGATAACCGCGGAAGCGCTCGGCCTCGACCGAGGACGGATTGGCCTCCAGCGTCACCTCGATGCCGGCCGGCACCGTCCAGTTCCTCGCCACCGCGTCCAGCACGGCGCCGACGGTTTCAGGCTTCATCAGCGACGGCGTGCCGCCGCCGAGGAAGATGCTGGTCGCCTCGCGCGGCCCGGTGCGGTCGCGCATGGTTTTGAGCTCGGTCTCGAAGGCGCGGGCAAAACGCTCCTGGTCGACCGGCTGGTGGCGGACATGGCTGTTGAAGTCGCAGTAAGGACACTTGGCCGCGCAGAACGGCCAATGAATATAGACGCCGAAGCCGGGGCTGCGGTCGAGCGGTATCGTCACCGCGCTCATGCCGATCCTAGTCTGGCCAAGTCGAGGCGTGCCTCGGCGAATTTCTGGAAGGCGCGGGCGCGGTGCGAAAGCGCCGTCGCCTGGCCGGGCTTCCAGCCATGCTTTTCTTCCGCGCTCATCTCGCCAAAAGTCTTGTCGAAGCCGTTGGGCAAAAAGACCGGATCGTAGCCGAAGCCGAGCGTGCCGCGCGGTGGCCACACCAGCCTGCCTTCGGCCTCGCCGCGATAATATTCCGCCTCGCCATCCGGAAATGCCAGGCAGATGACGGCGACGAACCGGCCGGTGCGCTGTAAAGGCTCGGTCGCGCCAGCTTCCCGCAGCGCGGTCTCCGTCTTTTGCATGGCCATGCCGAAATCGCGTGACCCGTCCGGCTTTTCGGCCCAGTTGGCGGTGTAGACGCCCGGCGCGCCGTCGAGCGCGTCGACGCAGAGTCCGGAATCGTCCGACAGCGCCGGCAGGCCGGTCGCCTTGGCGGCGGCATAGGCCTTGATATAGGCGTTCTCCTCGAAGGTCGTGCCGGTCTCGTCCGGCTCGGGCAGGCCGTATTCCTTGGCCGATTTCGCCTCGAAGCCGAACGGCGCCATCAGGTCGGCGAATTCGCGCAGCTTGCCCGCGTTGTGGCTCGCGACGACGATCTTTTTTCCGTTCAAAGAATGCATCAGAAACCCCAGATCCTCGGCTCGGCGAACTCGATCGAATTGCCCGACGGGTCGCGGATATAGATCGAGTGCCCGCCCTGCGGCCATTCGAAATCGCTTTCGATGGCGACGTTGTTCGCTGCGAGATGCTTGCGCCACGCAGCGATCTCTTCGGCGGTTGCCGCAAAGCAAAGATGCCCCTCGCCGGCCGTGCCGTGCGGCGGCACTTTCAGCCTGGCGTCAGGCGCCGGCGGGATTTTGGTCGCCTCGGCATTGAAGAGGAGCAATACGCCGTCGCCGCAGCGGAAGAAGACGTGGCGGCCTTCGACCTTGCCGAGCGCCTGGAGGCCGATGATGTCGCGGTAGAAGGCTTCGGCGGCGGCGAGATCGGTGACGTAGAGGGCGGATTCGAGGATTGCGGAGGGAGTCACGAGGCCCCCCTCTCTGCCCTGCCGGGCATCTCCCCCTCAAGGGGGGAGATTGGCTGCGG
The DNA here is from genome assembly GCF_001854795.2 of Mesorhizobium sp. LCM 4577. Classification (NCBI taxonomy): domain Bacteria; kingdom Pseudomonadati; phylum Pseudomonadota; class Alphaproteobacteria; order Hyphomicrobiales; family Phyllobacteriaceae; genus Mesorhizobium; species Mesorhizobium sp. LCM 4577. The sequence continues at coordinate 120,196 of NZ_MDDU01000001.1, forward strand.
CAACGCCGGCACCTCTCCTGCAACCTTGGCGATTGGCGAAAGTCGTCGTGACATCCGATCTCCCCCCTTGAGGGGGAGATGGCCGGCAGGCCAGAGAGGGGGGCCCAGGCTCGGCATCCGAAACCCTACGCCACCGCCATCTGCTGCAGGCTCACCAGCCGCGAAATGCCCTTCTTCGCCAGCCCCATCAGCGCCGCGAACTGCTCCTCGGAGAAGGGCTCGCCCTCGGCGGTGCCCTGGATCTCGACGATGCCGCCCTTGCCGGTCATGACGAAATTGGCGTCGGTGCCGGCCGAGGAATCCTCGAGGTAATCGAGGTCGATGACCGGCTGGCCGTCATGGATGCCGCAGGAGATCGCCGCGACATGGTCCTTCAGCACCTTGGCGACGCTGACCATCTGGCGCGCCTCCATCCAGCGCAGGCAGTCGTACAGCGCCACCCAGCCGCCGGTGATCGAGGCGGTGCGGGTGCCACCATCGGCCTGGATGACGTCGCAGTCGACGGTGATCTGCTGTTCRCCCAGTGCCTGCAGGTCGACCACGGCGCGCAAGCTCCGGCCGATCAGCCGCTGGATCTCCAGCGTGCGGCCGCCCTGCTTGCCAGCGGAAGCCTCGCGCCGCATGCGCTCGCCGGTCGAGCGCGGCAGCATGCCGTATTCGGCCGTCACCCAGCCCTTGCCGGAATTGCGCATCCAGGCCGGCACTTTTTCCTCAAGGCTCGCGGTGCAAAGCACATGCGTGTCGCCGAACTTCACCAGGCACGAGCCTTCGGCATGCTTGGACACGCCGCGCTCGAAGGAGATGGCGCGCATTTCGTCGGCTTGGCGTTTGGAGGGGCGCATCGAGGCTCTTTCTGTTCTTTCCCGGATTCGTCGGCGGCTTGTAGACGCATGCGGGGCAAGTCGCAAAGGAAAACGGCCGGGTAACCGCAAACACGGGACCCTGATCGCAAAAGCGGCACTGGGTTGCGCCGCTGTGGCTTAAGTCTATATCTTTTCGGCAGGAGGTTTCTCGCCGGAATGAACAAGCCAGTCGATCCGACGTCCCAAGGTCCCGGGCTTCAGTCGCCCGTACTTCAGTCACTCGACATGCGCTCGCGCGATATCTTCCGGCGGATCGTCGATTCCTATTTGCGCGACGGCGAGCCGGTCGGCTCGCGCAGCCTGTCGCGCATCCTGCCCTCCTCGCTGTCGCCGGCCACCATCCGCAACGTGATGAGCGACCTCGAGCATCTGGGGCTGATCTACGCGCCGCATGTTTCCGCCGGGCGGCTGCCGACCCAGACCGGGCTGCGTTTCTTCGTCGACGCCTTCATGGAGCTCGGCGATCTATCCGACGACGAGCGCCGCGCCATCGAGGCGCAGGTGCGCGCCTCCGGCTCGGGCGCGACGCTGGAGCATATGCTGACGGAGGCCAGCCAGATGCTGTCCGGCATGTCGCGCGGCGCCGGCCTCGTGCTTGCCTCCAAGAACGAGGTGGCGCTGAAGCACATCGAATTCATCCAGCTCGAGCCCACCAAGGCGCTTGCCGTGCTGGTGTCGCAGAACGGCGACGTCGAGAACCGCGTGATCGACCTGCCGGCCGGCATCACCGTGTCGCAACTGCACGAAGCCTCCAATTTCCTCAACGCCCATATCCGCGGCCGCACCTTGGCCGAGGCGCGCGTCGAGATCGCCCGAATCAAGGAGGAGACCCGCGCGGCGCTCGACACCTTGTCGCAGGATCTGGTCGAGAAGGGCCTCGCGGTCTGGGCCGGCGCCGAAAGCGGCCTGCCGGCGCGCCTCATCGTGCGCGGCCGCGCCAACCTGCTCGAAAACGTCACCGCCCAGGCCGATCTCGAATTGCTGCGCCATCTGTTCGAGGATCTCGAAACCCAGGACGGCCTGCTGCAGCTCCTCGACCTCGCCGAGGAAGGGCCGGGCGTGCGCATCTTCATCGGCTCGGAGAACAAGCTGTTTTCGCTGTCCGGCTCGTCGCTGGTCGTCGCCCCCTATCGCGACAAGGACGCCCGCGTCGTCGGCGCGCTCGGCGTCATCGGCCCGACGCGCCTGAATTACGCCCGCATCGTGCCGATGGTCGACTATACGGCGCAGCTGATTTCGCGCATGCTCCGCTAGGTATCGAGATTCAGGTGAGGCCGGCCTCACTGAATCTCGACACACCTAAGGTGGCTGCGGAGGAGAAAAAATGGCGCTGGAAGCAATCAAGGCCCAGATCGACCTCCTGCTTCAGGAAATGATCAACCAGCCCGAGGACGAGCACGAGATCCAGGAGCAGCTGCGCGAGAAATTGCGGGAGCTGCGCGCCATGGGCCTGCCCTTGCCGGCGGACCTCGTCGAGCTGGAAAAGCGCCTCGACGACGACCTGGATGCCGAGGAGGCCTGAGCGGCGCTCGGACAAATCCGCGCGCGCAAGCTTCTCTTTTCGAGCGCTTGCCCAATATGTCCTGTCTCTGGCGCCTGATTGAGTGGGGCGCGTTAGCAGACGACGGAGAACAGCATGATGCGGATCGCCGGCCTTGCGGGCCTCGCGCTGGTTTTTGCCACCGGCGCCTTTGCACAGCAGGCCGATCAGCCTCTGCTCAGCGGTGAAAAGGCCTTCGGCGACTGGAAGGCCGACCGCCCGGGCGTGCGCCGGCTGCTGAAGCCGCAAGATCAGCCGAAACCCGATGCGACGGAGTCCGCCTCCAATGGCGGCGGCGTCACCGACCGCCCCGAGGATGCGAAGCCAAAGCTTCCGCCCGGCTTCTCCGCCGAGCTGATCGCTTCCGGCATCGAAAATCCCCGCGTCGTGCGCGTGGCGCCGAATGGCGACCTCTTCGTCGCCGACAGCCGGGCGAACCAGGTCCGCGTCTATCGCCTCGCGGAAGGCAGCGCGAAGCCTGCGAAGGAATCGATCTTCGCCAAGGGCCTGACCCGGCCTTACGGCATCGCCTTCTACCCGCCGGGCGACAAGCCGCAATGGGTCTATGTCGCCAACAGCAACAGCGTCGTGCGCTTCCCCTATAGCGACGGCGACCTGGAAGCGTCCGCCAAGCCGGAAACCATCGTGGCCAAGGTCCCCGCCAGCCACCACTGGACGCGCGACATCGCCTTCTCGCCCGACGGCAAGACGCTCTATCTGTCGGTCGGCTCCGGCTCCAACATCGCCGAGGATATGGGCGCCAGGCCGAAGGGCGGTGTCGAGGAATGGGCTAAATCGCAGCCGCTGGGCGAGGCCTGGGGCGCGGAACAGGGCCGCGCCGACGTGCTGGCCTTCGATCCCGACGGCAAGAACCGCCGGACGGTCGCCACCGGCCTGCGCAACTGCTCCGGCATGACCGTGCAGCCGGCTACAGGGGCGCTCTGGTGCGTCGTCAACGAGCGCGACGAGCTTGGCGACAACACCCCCTTCGAATACGCGACCGCGGTGAAGGACGGCGCCTTCTATGGCTGGCCCTGGTATTACATCGGCGACAACGAGGACCCGCGCCACGAGGGCGCGCGCCCCGACCTCGCCGGCAAGGTCACGGTTCCGGATGTGCTGATGCAGGCGCATTCGGCGCCGCTCAACATCGCCTTCTACGAAGGCGGCAATTTTCCGGCTGATTATAGGGGCGACGCCTTCGTCGCGCTGCACGGTTCGTGGAACCGCAATGTCCGCACCGGCTACAAGGTGGTGCGGCTGAAATTCAAGGACGGCAAGCCGACCGGCGAATATGAGGATTTCGCCACCGGCTTCGTCATGTCGGACGACGAGGTCTGGGGCCGGCCGGTCGGCGTCGCCGTCGCCAAGGACGGCGCGCTGATCCTGACCGAGGACGGCAACGGCACGATCTGGCGCGTGACATATGGAGGGTAGTCCGTGGGCAGGCGTTCGATCCTGCGCGCAGGTCCCCCTCACCCGGATTGCCAACCGAATTGCGAAGGGCAATTCGGGGCAATCCGACCTCTCCCCAAGGGGAGAGGAGCAGGCCAGCGCCGGCGCCAACCTCTTCTCCCCTTGGGAGAAGGTGGCCGCGTAGCGGCCGGATGAGGGGGCTGGCGCAAACGAATCCGACCTTAGCGAATTCATTCCCGTTCGATTTCGTGCGACAAGCGCGTCCCTATCTCAGGGCTGCAACCATGACACTCACCGGCTTCCTCGCTTACAGCGCAGCCCTCGGCGTCGCCGCCGCCATTCCGGGCCCCGGCGTCACGGCGCTGGTCGCCCGCGCGCTCGGCTCCGGCTTCCGCTCCTCGCTTGCCATGTCGTTCGGCCTGATGCTCGGCGACCTCACCTATCTCACCGCCGTCGTGCTTGGGCTCGCCTTTGTCGCCMAGACCTTCGGCATGGTCTTCCTTGCCATCAAATGGGCCGGCGTCGCCTATCTCGCCTTCCTCGCCTGGCGCTTCTGGACCAGCGGCATCACGCCCGAAACCGTCGAGGCGCGGAAGGCCAAGGGCGGGCTGGTGTCGAGCTTCATCGCCGGGCTGACGGTGACGCTTGGCAATCCGAAGACGATGATCTTCTATCTCGCCATCACGCCGACCATCGTCGACCTGAAGACGATCACGCTTGCCGATTACGCCATCCTCGCGATGCTCACCGTGGTGGTGCTGTTCGTGGTGCTGGTGCCCTACCTGGCGCTGGCGGCCAAGGCGCGCTGGTTCCTGAAATCGCCGCGCGCGCTGAAGCTTCTCAACCGCACCGCCGCCGGCTTCATGATGGGGGCGGCGGCCGCCATCGCGGCCCGCCAATAAGGTATTGATATTCAGGTGAGGCCGGCCTGACCTGAATCTCAACACACCTTGGTGCGTGATCGCTTTGATTTCAGCCAAACCATTCCTGAAACCCGCTGCGGCGGGAAATGCATTTCCGGTCGCGGGTGCTTTTGAGCAACCGCCCCACTCGGATATTTTCCAGCCTCGGCCTATCTTGCGCGGCTGAAAGCCTTATTCTGTCAGCCTGTACCATTGCCCTGGGAGCGAAACCAATGAACAAGCCCGTCACCTCCGCGCGCGTGCCCGGCCGCGGCCGCGTCTACAATTCGATCACGGAGACGATTGGCGACACGCCGCTTGTCAGGCTGGACAAGTTCGCCAGGGAAAAGGGCATTGTCGCCAACCTCCTGGCCAAGCTCGAATTCTTCAACCCCATCGCCTCGGTCAAGGACCGTATCGGCGTCGCCATGATCGAGGCGCTGGAGGAAGCCGGCAAGATCGCGCCCGGCAAGACCACGCTGATCGAGCCGACCTCCGGCAACACCGGCATCGCGCTCGCCTTCGCCGCCGCTGCCAAGGGCTACAAGCTCATCCTCACCATGCCGGAGACCATGTCGGTCGAGCGCCGCAAGATGCTGGCGCTRCTCGGCGCCGAGCTGGTGCTGACCGAAGGCCCGAAAGGCATGAAGGGCGCCATCGCCAAGGCCGACGAGCTCGCCGCGACGCTGCCCAACGCCATCATCCCGCAGCAGTTCGAGAATCCGGCCAATCCCGAAATCCACCGCCGCACCACGGCCGAGGAGATCTGGAACGATACCAATGGCGAGGTCGACATCTTCGTTTCCGCCATCGGCACCGGCGGCACCATCACCGGCGTCGGCCAGGTGCTGAAGAAGCGCAAGCCTTCGCTGCAGGTCGTGGCGGTCGAGCCGGAGGCCTCGCCGGTGCTGTCGGGCGGCCAGCCCGGCCCGCACAAGATCCAGGGCATCGGCGCCGGCTTCGCGCCGAAAATCCTCGACACCTCGATCTATGACGAGGTCGTCAGGGTGTCGAACGAGGATTCGGTCGCCAATGCCCGCCTCGTCGCCCGCCTCGAAGGCGTGCCGGTCGGCATCTCCTCGGGCGCGGCGCTCCAGGCGGCCATCGTCGTCGGCTCGCGGCCGGAGAACAAGGGCAAGAACCTCGTCGTCGTCATCCCCTCCTTCGCCGAGCGCTATCTCTCCACCATCCTGTTCGACGGGCTGGGGGCTTAGGCGCGCATACCTCGGAGGGTGGCTTCAGCGGCCCCTCGCGGTCGTCATCCCTGGGCAGAGCAGCCGCGAAGCGGCGTCGCGGAGACCCTGGGATCCATTCCGTGACCTTGATCGAAGGGTGCAGCGGGGCAGAATTCTGCACCCTTGCTGCGCTTCGACGTCACGGAATGGATCCTCGGGTCTGCGCGTGTCGCTTCGCTCCTTGCTCCGCCCGTGGATGACGAAGGCGGGAACGCCTCGGCTAATCTCTAGAGTTTGCGGACCAGCGGTACTTCCGGAGCGGCTGGACTGTTCAAAAAGCGCCTGTGGCAGGCCCCGCCTGGCTTGAGCCAAGCGCCGCTTCCGGCTGATATCACCGCCGGCCCAATCGGCCGGCGGGAGGACTTCATGTACAAGCTCTACACGCGCCCGGGCAGCGGCGGCTTCGTCGTCGAGGCGGCGCTTGCCATGGCCGGCGTGCCCTTCGAGCAGATCGATGTGCCCAAGAAAGATCCGCCCGATCCGGCCTTTCTCGCCATCAGCCCGCTGAACCAGGTGCCGGCGCTGATGCTGCCCAACGGCCATTCGCTGACCGAATCCGCTGCAATCTGCATCCTGCTCGCCGAACGTCATCCACAGGCCGGCCTCGCGCCGGAGGCGGGCTCGCCCGGCCGCGCCGATTTCCTGCGCTGGATGGCCTTCATGTCGTCGGTGCTCTACCCGGCGGTGCTGCGGCTCTATTACGCTCACCGCTACACCGCCGATGGCGAAGGCCTGCGGCCGGTGAAGCAGGCGGCGCTCGCCGAGATGGATCGCGGTTTTGCCATTCTCGACCGGGCTCTGGCCGGCCGCGACTGGTTGGCCGGCGAGACGCTGTCACTCGCCGACATCTACCTCGTGATGCTTGTGGCCTGGCATCCCGAAGTGGAGAAAGCGCGGGCCGCTTGGCCGAACATCGAGCGCCTGTGGGCGAGGCTGCGCGAGAATGAGCTGATGCAAAAGCTGAACGCATCGCATGAGATGTGGGCTTAGAGTGCGCGGCGGTTGGGCTGGGCGGCACGCCTAGGAGATTGGGCGGAACGCCCATCACGTCGTCATCCACGGGCGGAGCAAGGAGCGAAGCGACGCGCGCAGACCCGAGGATCTATTCCGTGACTTATGAGCGCTGCTGCGGTCCAGAATTCTGCTCCGCTGCACTCTTCGATCAAGGTCACGGAATGGATTCCAGGGTCTCCGCGACGCCGCTTCGCGGCTGCTTCGCCCAGGAATGACGAAGTTGGGAGGCTTCCGCCAATCTCCAACGTTTGCGCCGATCCTGCATAAAAGATGATGAAGTTTGCCCGCCGAGTAACGGACAACCCCTTCTCTAAGTCCTTACGAGCTTCGCCTTCTCGCCCTGCAGGAAACGCCGCAGCGCCGGGTCGCGCTCGAGGCCGATCGCGCGGTCGTAGGATTCGATCGCCTGCCTGATGTTGCCGAGCCTTGCCAACAGCCCGGCGCGGGCGGCCCAATAGGGCTGGTAGTCCTGCAGCCTTCTGTCCTCGCCCAGCACGTAAAGCGCCGCCAGTCCGGCCGGGGCGCCCTCGGTTTCGGCGATCGCCACCGCGCGGTTGATCGCCACCACCGGCGATCCGGCCACGGCCTGCAGCGCGTCGTAAAGCTGGCGGATCGCCGCCCAGTCGGTGCCGCTGCCCCGCCGGCGCGCCGTATGGGCGGACTGCACGGCGGCCTCCAGCTGGTAGCGGCCGATGATGCCCTTTTGCGCGGCGCGCACCAGCAAGGCTTCCGCCTCGTCGATCAGCCTGTCGTCCCAGAGCGCGATATCCTGCTCGGCCAAAGGCACGAAATCCCCTTGCGCGCCGCGCCTTGCCGAGCGGCGCGCCTCGGCGAACAGCATCAGCGCCAGCAGTCCGAGCGCCTCCGGCTCGTCCGGCATCAGCGAGGCGACCAGCCGTCCGAGCCAGATGCCTTCGCCGGCGAGGTTGCGTCGCCTGGTATCGGTGCCGGTCGGGTCCGACCAGCCTTCGGCGAAAGTGGCGTAAATTGCTTCCAGCACGGCGCCCAGCCGCTCGCCGAGCTCCGCCTGCTCCGGCACGCGGAACGGGATCCCCGTCTCGCGGATGCGCGCCTTGGCCCGCACCAGCCGCTGTCCCATCGCCGCCGGCGAGACCAGGAAGGCCGAGGCGATGGTCGCGGCGTCGAAGCCGAGGATGGTCTGCAGGATCAGCGGCGCGCGCACGCTGGCTTCGATCGCCGGGTGGGCACAGGCGAACATCAGCCGCAACCGGTCGTCGGGCAGCTCCTCGCCGTTCATGCGCGCCTCCATTTCCTCGGCGATCAGCTGCAGATGGTCGCGCGCCGCCTCGCCGGTCAGCCGCCGCCGCACCGCGTCGACGTCGCGCCGGCGCGCCACCGACAGCAGCCAGGCTTCCGGCTGCTCCGGCACGCCGGTCTGCGGCCAGCGCTCCAGCGCGGTGGCGAAGGCATCGGCCAGCGCGTCCTCGGCGCCGGCGACATCGCGCGTGCGCGCCGCGAGCCACGCGACCAGCTTGCCGTAGCTGCGCCGGGCGGCCGCTTCCGCCGCCGCCCGCGCGATCCCCGAGCGATCATCCATCGCGGGTCACTCCGCGGCGGCGACGTACTCTGCCATTTCCCAGATCGGCCGCACCTCGACCGTGCCGCTGGAGGACGCGGGACAGCGCGCGCCCCATTCGATGGCCGTGTCGATGTCGGCCGCCTCGATCATGTAGAAACCCGCCAATTGCTCCTTGGTGTCGGCATAGGGGCCGTCGAGCACATTGGTCTTGCCGCTGGCGAGCCGCACCGAGGTGGCCGCCTGGGTCGGGCGCAGCCGCTCGCCGGCGATATAAGCGCCGGATTTCTTGAGCGCCTCGGTATAGGCGCCATAGGCCGCGAGGGTCTGTTGGGTCTGCTCTTTCGGGGCGTTCGCCATCGCGGCTTCGTCATTATAGATCAAAAGCATGTATCGCATGGTCTTCTCCCGTTTTCTGAAGGCCGCATCGTCGCGTGCCGACCTATGTCGCGCGGCGTCGGCCGATTTCGACAGGCGTCGGAAAAATCTTTCGTCCCCAAAGCAATCGAGCGCAAGCCAGCGCTTTTCGCCGCCACTCAACCGTTCGTCTAATCCGTTGATTTGCGGGTTGGCATTTGGCTCCTCCCGTCTAAACTCACGAGCTTCGCGTTGGGGAGGCGACGCGATCGTTTTAGGAGGAGAACCATATGCTCGATTTCAGGACGAAATTTGTTGCCGCCGGCGCTTTGGCGCTGTCGCTCGGCCTCGGCATCGCGACGGCCGGGGCGCAGGAATTCATCAATGTGCTCACCGGCGGCACGTCGGGCGTCTATTATCCGCTTGGCGTCGCGCTGTCGGAGATCTATGGCAAGGGCATCGCCGGCTCGCGCACGCAGGTTCAGGCGACCAAGGCCTCGGTCGAGAACCTGAACCTGTTGCAGCAGGGCAAGGGCGAGATCGCCTTCGCGCTCGGCGATTCCGTCAAGATGGCCGCCGAGGGCAACACCGAGGCCGGCTTCCCGGGCAAGCTCGACAAATTGCGCGGCATTGCCGCGATCTATCCCAATTACATCCAGATCGTCGCCAGTCAGGACTCCGGCATCAAGACGCTCGCCGACCTCAAGGGCAAGAGCCTGTCCGTCGGTGCGCCCGCCTCCGGCACCGAGCTCAACGCGCGCGCCATCTTCGCCGCCGCCGGTCTCAAATATGAGGATCTCGGACGGGTCGAATACCTGCCCTTCGCCGAGTCGGTCGAGCTGATCAAGAACCGCCAGCTCGATGCCACCTTGCAGTCGGCCGGCCTCGGCGTCGCCTCCATCCGCGATCTGGCGACTTCCGTGCCGATCAACGTCGTCGCCGTGCCGGCCGAGGACGTCGCCAAGATCGGGGCGCCCTATCTCTCCGTGGTCATTCCGAAAGGCACCTATGAAGGCCAGGCGGAAGACGTCGCCACCGCCGCGGTCGGCAATTTCCTGATCACCCGCGCCGACGTCTCCGACGACACCGCCTACCAGATGACCAAGCTGTTGTTCGAGCATCTCGACCAGCTCACCGCCGCCCATGCCGCCGCCAAGGCGATCGATCCGGCCAGGGCGCTGGACGGCATGCCCGTGGCGCTGCACCCCGGCGCGGAGAAATATTACAGGGAAAAAGGGCTGCTGAAGTAAGAGGGGCGCGGCTGATGGAGATGTCTTCGCCAGGCACCCCCCTCTGCCATTCACTCATCCTGGAGCCCGTCGGATGAGCGAAGCAAAGCCTGGAACGACAAGCGACGGCAAATCGGCCACGTTCCATCTCCCCGTTGCCGAAGAACAGGTCGAAGGTCTGCCGCCCGGCTTCGGCGAAGGCCTCGCCGGCAAGGCGGCCTTCCTCATCGCGGTCGCTTTCTCCGTCTTCCAGATCTACATCGCCGCCTATGGCAGCCTGCCCAGCCAGGTGGTGCGTGCCATGCATGTCGGCTTCCTGCTGCTGCTCGGTTTCGCCCTGATCGCCAATTTGCGCGCCACCGGCATGGCCGCGAAGGCCGCATTCTGGACGCTCGGCGTGCTGGGCTTCGGCACCGGCCTCTACAACTGGGTCTTCTACGCCGACCTCATCCGCCGCTCCGGCTTCCTGACCACGCCGGACCTGATCGTCGGCACGTTGCTGGTGGTGCTGGTCTTCGAGGCGGCGCGGCGGCTGATGGGCCTGCCGCTCGCGGTCATCGCCTTCATCTTCCTCGCCTATTGCTTCGTCGGCAATCATCTGCCGCCGCCGTTCATCCATCGCGGTTATGATTTCGCGCAGCTGGTCGACACCTTCGCCTACGGCACGGAAGGCATATACGGCACGCCGGTCTATGTCTCGGCCGCCTATATCTTCATCTTCGTCGTCTTTGCCGCCTTCCTCGAACGTGCCGGCATGATCGCGCTGTTCAACGATTTCGCGCTCGGCCTCGTCGGCTCGTGGCGCGGCGGCCCGGCCCAGGTCTGCGTGCTGTCCTCGGCGCTGATGGGCACCATCTCCGGTTCGGGCGTCGCCAATGTCGTCGCCAGCGGCCAGTTCACCATCCCGCTGATGAAGCGCTTCGGCTTCCGCTCCGCCTTCGCCGGCGCGGTCGAGGCGACCTCCTCGATGGGCGGCCAGATCATGCCGCCGGTGATGGGCGCCGTCGCCTTCATCATGGCCGAGACGCTGAACATCCCTTATGCCGAGGTCGTCAAGGCGGCGATCATTCCGGCGTTGCTTTATTTCGGCGCCTGCTTCTGGCAGGTGCATCTGGAGGCCGGCAAGGCCGGCCTGCACGGCATGGCCAAGGCGGAGCTTCCCAATCCCTGGGCGGCGGTGCGAAAMCACTGGCCGCTCGTGCTGCCGCTCGCCGTGCTGGTCTACCTGCTGTTTGCCGGCTACACGCCGATCTTCGCCGGCACGATGGGCCTCGCGCTGACCATCGTGCTCATCCTCGGGACGCCGCTGGCGGCCCTGATCGGACCGCTCGCCTTCCGTTTCGTCTTCTGGCTGGCGCTCGGGCTCGTCGCCGCCTCCTTCATGCGCTTCGGCGTCAACGTGCTGAGCCTCGTCATCGCGGCGCTCGTCATAGCCTGCCTCGCCTTCAAGGGCGGGCGCGAGACGCTGCGCATCTGTGTCGACTCGCTTGCCGAAGGGGCGAAGAACGCGCTTCCCGTCGGCATCGCCTGCGCCATCGTCGGCATCGTCATCGGCACGCTGACGCTCACCGGCATCGCCTCGACCTTCATCGGCTGGATCATCTCCATCGGCGAGAACAATCTGTTCCTGTCGCTGGTGCTCACCATGCTCACCTGCCTGGTTCTCGGCATGGGCATTCCGACGATCCCGAACTACATCATCACCTCCTCGCTTGCCGGGCCGGCGCTGCTGTCGCTCGGCGTGCCGCTGGTGGTGAGCCACATGTTCGTCTTCTATTTCGGCATCATGGCGGACCTGACCCCGCCGGTGGCGCTCGCCGCCTTCGCCGCCGCGCCGATGGCGAAGGAAAGCGGATTGAAGATCGGCATCCAGGCCACCAAGCTCGCCATTGCCGGCTTCGTCGTGCCGTTCATGGCCGTCTACACGCCGGCCCTCATGCTGCAGGACGCGGGCCCGATCGCCGCCTCGTTCGGCTATCCCGTCGAGGTCGCCTATATCGTCGTCAAGGCCTGCATGGGCATCGTGCTGTGGGGCGCCGCAGCCGTTGGCTTCCTCGCCCGCCGCATGGCCTTGTGGGAGCGTCTCGTCGCCTTCTGCGCCGGCCTGCTGCTGGTGGCCGCATTGCCGCTCACCGACGAGACCGGCTGGGTGCTGGCGCTGGCCTGGATCGCCTGGCACTGCTGGCGCGCCCGCCGGCTGTCCACGGCCGGCGCCGCATGAGCCTGTGCGTCCTCGCCGCCGGCAAGACGGTGACGCTCGCCGCCGCCGCCTTCACGCTGTCGTGGACGCATTCGGTGGAACGGACGCGCTGGCAGGAGGATTGGAAAGTGTCGCCGGCCGGACTGCAGGTGGTGCGGGCGCGGGTCAAGGGCTCCGGCGCCGGCATGGAGCCGCCCGAGGGCTCGGTGCTGCGGGACGGCTGGTGGGTCTATGCGCCGCGGATCGCACCCCAGCCGCGTCTCGTGCTCGCGGCGTCCGGCGCCACCGGTCAAGGCTGGACGCTGTGCACGGCCTCGGGCTGCCGGGAACTGGGTAGGACGGCCGGCGAACCCACCGTGCTCGAACCCTGCGCCGGCACGAGCCAGCCGCGGTAGCGCACGATCAGCCCGGCCGCCGGGTGCGATATCTCGACATCGAAGCGGAAGCGGCCGTCCTCGACGGTTTCGCAGGCGTTCGAGCGCGGGCAAAGCCACGTCGGCAATGGCAGGCCGAGAAAGCTCCAGCGGCGCAGCACGAGCCGAAGCCGGTTGCCGTCGACGGTCAGCGCCATGGCGAAGGTGAGCGGGCCGAAGCACTCGCAAAGCAGCCGCTCCGATCGGCCGCTTCCGGCGAACTGCCGGCTCGAGAAGCTGTGCGCGCCGAATGCGCGGATCCAGGTCTCGCCTTGCTCGTCGGCAACGAAGCGCACCTTGACGGGGACATCGGCCGCGCCAGGCGGGAAGCCGGCCATGCGCGCCGCAAGCCGGCTAAGCAGGCCGCTGCCGCGTTCGACGCTGGCGCGTCCGTACGCCATTGCCGCTYCCTCATGCATGGCGCGGATTTCGGCCGGAAGGCTTTGCCACGCATCGCCGAGCAGATCGGGATAGAGCGCCTTCCGCTCGCCGGTGTCGTCCCTGAAGCCGGTGTGGATCGTCTTTCCGGCGAACAGCGCTTCATAATCCTCCAGCTCGACGTCGCGCGTCGCCGCCCGCGCGCCTGGTGCGGGCATGCGGCCGTCGAGCGCCTTGCGGAGGATCGCCTCGACCGCCATGGACGGGATCAGCGGCCCGTCGTCGCCTTCGGCCAGAAGGTGCCAGGACCGCCTGATCGGTCTGCCGGCCTCGTCCGTGCCCTCGACCGCGACGAACATGCCGCCGCGATGCTCGCCCCATGACAGCCGGTTGGTCGCCCAATGCATCAGCGGCGCCAGCGGCGACAGCGAGCGGATGAGGCCGGTACGCACCAGCAAGGCCAGGCCGATCAGCGCCCGGTGCAGCACCTCGGGCACCGGCCCGGCGCCCATCCAGGTCGTGCTCGCTTCCGGCCACAGCGCCTGCAGCGCGCGCAGGTCCGGCACATCGACCAGCGAGAACAGCGTGTTCCGCACCGGCACGCGCCCGGGTGGCGCGATCGTATAGCGCATCTGCTCGGTGAGCGGATAACCCTTGGCCGGTCTGCCGCCCCGCATCAGCCGCACCGGCCGGCCGGCATAGCTCGCGATGGCGCGGATGACGTTTTCGCCGACACCGGCGAAGGGCGACGGCGCGATGCCGCCACGGATCGTGCCGACGCGCGCCATGCCGGCCGAAAGACGCCGCACCACCGCCGCCGTCAGCACCGGGAAGCTCGACACACCAGAGAGCGCCATCACGCCGGCCGCCTTGGCCGCGGCATCGAAGCCGGCAACGCCGGCGACGAAGTCCGAGCCGTCGGCAAGGTCGAGATAGTGGATGCGCGCGCCGATACAGGCTTCGATCAGCCGGTAGAGTCCCTCGCCATAGGCCTGGAACGGACCGCTGGCGTCGACAACGATGTCGGGCAGCAAGGCGGCGAGCTGCGCGCCGAGATCGCCGTCGCGGTCGAACGTCGCCGGCATGAGCCTGGCCTTGGTCGTGCCCCGCTCTTTGCAGCAGGCCTCGGCCTTGGCGAGCGACCGGCCGGCGATGATGAGCTCGAGGCGCGGTTCGTTCTCCAGGAGCTGGACGATGCGTCCGCCGAAGGTGCCGTAGCCGCCGACGATGAGAAGCTTCATACCTTACCCCCAGCCGGTCTTGCCGGAATCGTCGTTAGCCGATCAGCCGCTCCCGCAACTCGGCTGAAGGTATCTCGCAACTGTCCTTGCGGCCGAACAGCGCGTAGCGGTTCTTGGCGACGCGGTCGTAGAGCCAGTCGCGCAGCGGCCGCGGCAGGATGAGCAGCGCCTTCGCCGCGCGCCATGGCCAGCCGAGCGCGGCCATGACGGCGACGAAACTGTCGAGCTTGGTGAAGGCCGCGCCGTCGATGATGGCGAGGTTGCTGTCGTAATCGTCGGTCGGCAGGCTATGCAGGCGAAACAGCGCCTGGCCCAGCGGCGACTGCGCCGTGGCGAAGCGGAAGCGCTTTTCCCGGTCGAGCCTGAGGATGAGCTGGACGAAGCCCGAGCAGAACACGCAGACGCCGTCGAAGACGATCAACGGCTGGCGGGCGTTATAGGCCTGGCGCGGGAAATCAGGACTTTCGGGCAGGTCGGTCATCGCGGCCCCGGCTGCTTGTGCCCCTAAAGCAATTCCAGGAAAAGTGTGAGCGGTTTTCCGTCCGGAATTGCGTCAAACTAGGGAGACACTAAGCCAGCCGGCGGCGGCGTCAAAGTCGCGGCGTTGTCGCACGCCAGTTGGCGGCAAGCGTCAGGCGCTCGGCGCGATAGGTGGTGGCGCGCTGGTCGGCGGCCGGCCGGCAGATGCGGCTGTGGTGGGCGCGTAGGCGGGTCATCTCAGTTCGCGCTGACGCCGAGCGAATTGCCGCGACGCGCGCAGGCCGGACCCGGGCCGCGCATGTAATAACGCTCCGGCCGGTAGGTCGGCGCGACGAATTCGCGAATGGCGGCGGCGTAGCCGGCGATGTGATTCCAGAAGTGCATTTTACTTGGTCCCTGTCCCGCTTTCGGATGTCCCGTCCGAATTGTTCGAGAGCATAGCGTCGAGGCGTGAATAGTCGGTGAACGTGATGTTAATTTCTGGTCCGAAACTCGTTGCATCATGGCCGGATTGCGGCTGATTCGCGGTCTTTCGGTGCCTTTCGCCGCCTTTCCGGCTCGTGTGACTTTTGCATCACATATGTTTCGTTCCGATGTCGCTTGGCCGCGCTTCTGTTTCACCTTCGCCCAGCGGCAGGAAATTTCCTTTTGCGCGGCCGGACGGACAGGAACCTGTCGCAGAAGGCAACGTTGACCCGTAAGGCCGGGCAGCCCGGCCGTGTTGACGGCCGTCCGCCGCGCAACTTCCCGGCAATGCGAAACATGGAAAGGCAAACCGCCATGGGCTTCTTTTCGAAAGACATCAAGACGCTGGACGATCTCTTCATCCACACGCTGCGCGACATCTACTATGCCGAGAAGCAGATCGAGAAATCGCTGCCGAAGATGATCGACAAGGCGACCGATCCGCAATTGAAAGCCGGCTTCGAGAAGCATCTCACCCAGACCAAGGGTCATATCGAACGGGTCGAGCAGGTGTTCGAGCTGCACGGCGTGAAGGCCAAGACCGTCAACTGCCCTGCCATCGACGGCATCCTCGAAGAGGCCGATGAAGYCAGCGGCGATGTTGAGGACAAGGAGGTCCTCGATGCGGCGCTGATCGCCTCCGCGCAGGCCGTCGAGCATTATGAGATAACGCGCTACGGYACGCTGATCGCCTGGGCCAAGCAGCTCGGCCGCAGCGACTGCGCCAATGTGCTGGCCAAGAACCTCAAGGAAGAAGAGGCGACCGACCGCAAGCTCACTGAGATCGCCGAAAGCAAGGTCAACCTGCAGGCCGCCGAATAGCCTGACGATAGGGTCGGCGCATGGCGTCGGCCTTCCCGTCTCCGGGGAACCGAAGCGGCGTTCCGGCCGTTTCGGTTTGTCCGATGTTGCCCCGATGCTGCAAGGAGTGTTCGTCATGGCGCCGCGACCCGCCTGGAGCGGTTATCTGAAGCTTTCGCTGGTCACCTGCGCTATCCAACTGAGCAACGTCGTCACCCACGCCGAGAAGGTGTCCTTCCACATCCTCAACCGCAAGACCGGCAACAGGGTCCGGCGTGTCTATGTCGACCAGAAAAGCGGCAAGCCGCTGGAAGAGGATGAGGAGGTCAGGGGCTTCGAGGTCGGCAAGGACGAATTCATCCGCATCGAGGACGAGGATATCGAGGCGGTCCAGATAGAGTCCTCGCACACGCTCGATCTCGACGGCTTCGTCGACAAGGCTTCGATCGATCAGGTCTATCTCGACACGCCCTATTACGTCTCGCCGGCAGACAAGGTTTCGGAGGAGGCCTTCGCCGTCATCCGCGATGCGCTTGCGGAGAAGAAAATGGCCGGCTTGGCCCGCATCGTGCTTTATCAGCGGGAGCGCCCGGCGATGATCGAGCCGTTCGGCAAAGGCATGCTGCTGACGACGCTGCGCTACGGAGACACGGTGCGCGACGCGTCCGGCATCTTCGCCGACATCCAGTCCGCGAAGCTGGACGGCGAGATGGTCGGGTTGGCCGAGACTATCATCGACAAGAAGAAGGCGAAGTTCGACCCTGCAAAGTTCAGGGATCGCTATGAGGAATCGCTGCTCGAGCTGGTTCGCTCCAGGAAGGCCGGGAGAAAGGCGCCGAAGGCCAAGGCATCGCCGAAACCGTCCAATGTCGTTAACCTGTTCGACGCGCTGAAGAAGAGCCTCAACGCCGACGACGGCAAAGCCGGCAAGGCATCGTCCAAAGCGCCGGCCAAACGAGCGAAGGCCAAGGCCGCGCCGAAGCGCAAGTCCGCATAGGAGCCCGCGATGGCGAGCCTCGAACAATATCAAGCCAAGCGCGATTTCAAGAAAACCGCCGAGCCGGCCGGCAAGGTGAAGCGCGGCAAGCAGGGCGGCGGCATCTTCGTCGTCCAGAAGCATGCCGCGACCCGGCTTCACTATGATTTCCGCCTGGAACACGACGGCGTGTTGTGGAGCTGGGCGGTGACGCGAGGCCCGAGCCTCGACCCGCATGAGAAGCGGCTGGCCGTGCATGTCGAGGATCACCCGATCGACTACGCCTCCTTCGAAGGCACAATTCCGAAGGGCCAATATGGCGGCGGTTCGGTCCTGGTCTGGGACGAAGGCAGATGGACGCCCGACGGCGATCCGGCCAAGGGCATGAAGAAGGGCCATATCGACTTCGAGCTCGATGGCCACAAGCTCAACGGCCGCTGGCATCTGGTCAGGCTGAAGCCCCGCCCCGGCGAGAAGCGCGACAACTGGCTGCTGATCAAGTCCAGCGATGCCGCCGCCCGGCCGGGCGAGGACATTCTCCAGCAGGAACCGAAATCGGTGAAGTCCGGCCTGACCATCGAGGAGATCGGCGAAGGCAAGGCTGCCAGGGGGCAGACACCGAAGGTCTGGCAATCGAACAAGCCGGCTGTCCGCAAGGCCAAGGCCGGGCAGGCCAGGCGGCTGGAATTCATCGAGCCGCAATTGGCGACGCTGGAGAAGGAAGCACCGGGCGGCGATGATTGGCTGCACGAAGTGAAATTCGACGGCTACCGCATGCAAGCGCAAATCGAAGGCAGCGAGGTCAGGCTGTTCACCCGCGCCGGCCTCGACTGGACGGAGAAGTTCGAGGGGCCGATCACCGCCGAGCTGGCCAAATTGAAATGCCGCGACGCCATCATCGACGGCGAGGTCGTGGTGCTGGCCGACAATGGTGTGTCGTCCTTCCCGCTGCTGCAGGCGGATCTGTCGGCCCGCCGCGCCGACCGCATGATCTATTATGTCTTCGACCTGATGCGGCTCGACGGCGAGGATTTGCGCCGCGAATCGCTGGTCGAGCGCAAGCAGGCGCTGGCCGAGCTGCTCGGCGAGCAGCCCCAGGATTCGGCGCTGCGCTTCAGCGACCATTTCCACGAGCCCGGCAAGGTCATGCTGCAGCATGTCTGCCGCATGGGCCTGGAAGGCGTGGTGTCGAAGCGCGCCGACGCGCCTTACCGCAGCGGACGGGGCCTCAGCTGGATCAAGTCGAAATGCACGCTCAGGCAGGAATTCGTCATCGGCGGCTATCTGCCCTCCGACAAAACAGGCCGGGGCGTGCGCTCGCTGCTCGTCGGCTTCAATGAAGGCGGCAAGCTGCGTTACGCCGGCCGCGTCGGCACCGGCTTTTCCGGCAAGGTGCTGACGGATTTGAAAAAGAAGCTCGACGCGCGCGAGGCGAAGGCCTCGCCCTTCTCGGCCGCTGTGCCGAAGGGCAAGGGCCTCACTTTCGTCAAGCCGGAACTTGTCGGCGAGGTGGAGTTCCGCAGCTGGACATCCGACCGTATAATCCGCCACGCCTCGTTCCAGGGACTGCGCGAGGACAAGCCGGCGGAGGAAGTCGTGCAGGAAAAGCCGAAGCAAGCCGGCAAGGCCGAGAGCGAAGCGAAGACGGCCAGCGGCAAGACCGCGCCGGGAAAATCGGCCGGAACGGCGAAGACCTCGATAAAGCTCTCGCATCCCGACAAGCTGCTGTGGCCCGACGAGAAGGTTTCGAAACAGGACCTGCTCGATCATTACGCGCTGGTCTGGCCGCGCATGGAGCAATTCGTCGTCAACCGGCCGCTGAGCCTGGTGCGGGCGCCGGACGGCATCCACGGCCAGCGCTTCTTCCAGAAACACGCCTCGCCCGGCATGAGCGACAAGATCGCCAGGATGAAGGACCCGACCGATGGCGAGGAGATCCTCTACATCAAGGATTTCGACGGGCTGGCGGCGCTTGTCCAGTACGGCGTGGTCGAGGTGYATATCTGGGGCTCGACGATCGATGCGCTGGAACAGCCGGACCAGATCATCTTCGACCTCGATCCGGACGAAGGCGTCGATGTCGGCAAAGTGCGCGAGGCGGCGCTCGACATCCACAGGCAGCTCGATGAGCTGTCGCTGCCCAATTTGGTCAAGACCTCCGGTGGCAAAGGCTATCACGTGCTGGTGCCGCTGAAACCCTCGGCGGAGTGGGACGAGGTCAAGGATTTCGCCCATGATTTCGCCCGCGCGCTGGAGCAGGCGGCACCCGACCGTTACACGGCGACGCTGTCGAAGAAGGCGCGCACGGGCAAGATCTTCGTCGACTATCTGCGCAACGGCCGCGGCGCGACCACGGTCGCGCCCTATTCCTCGCGCGCCAAGAAGGGCGCCACGATATCGATGCCAGCAACCTGGCCGGACATCAAGAAGGGCTTGGCGCCGAATGCATTCCCGCTGGGGGATGAAACCACGCTGGCGCAGCTGAAGAAGGCTGATCCGTGGAAGGATTTCTTCAAGCTGGGGAAGGCGCTGAAGCGGGGGTGAATCGCGCCGACATTGCGAGGCTGTCATTTCCTGCGCAGCCCTACGCCAGAAACACCCTCTCGAACGCCTGCCTGCCCGTCGGCGAGAACACCACGGCGCGACTGTCCTTCTCGCGCCGCGCCCATTTCTCGGCGATGATCTTGTCGAGGATGGCGGCGCCCAGCGTGCCGGCCAGATGCGACCGCCGCACGCTCCAGTCGAGGCAGGCGCGGCATACCGGCCGCCGCGCCTTGGCGTGGATCTCGATGCCCAGCGCGGAAAAATGCGAGGCGCCGGCCGGCGTGAGCCTGATCTGGTCGTCGTCGCGCAGCAAAAGCTTCCTGTCGAAGAGCCGGTCGAGCATCGCCACCGCCTGCTCGCCGGCGAGGTGGTCGTAGCAGACGCGCGCCACGCGCATGGCCGCATCGCGCGGGCCGGGCCGCACGCGCTTTGGGCCGACCGCTTCGGCGACGCCGATGATCGCCTCGATCATGCCGGCCACCTGCGCGCTGGCGAGCCCGTAATAGCGGTGGCGGCCTTGGCTCGCCAAGGTGAGCAGCCCGCCCTCCATCAGCTTCGACAGATGCGAGGAAGCCGTGGGTAGCGACACGCCGGCTTCCAGCGCCAGTTCCGACGCCGTCAGCGCCGTGCCGCCCATCAACGCGTTCAGCATGTTGGCGCGGGCCGGGTCGCCGACCAGGCTGGCGATGCGGGCGATGTCCGGTCCTTCGCGCATGGTTCGATCCTCATCGAAGCATTCTTGTCAGGGAAGCATTATTCTGGGGCCATCTCAAGCAGCCCGGGCAAACACTCCTGACAGGAGAATGCCTAGCACATTCGCGCCAGTGATGCTTCGATCGCGGTCGAAGCATCGATGTGCGGAAGACAAGGAGACCCGACATGACCATCACCTGCTTCATCCGCTACGAGATCGACCCGTTCGGCAAGGCGGCCTTCGAGCAATATGCGCGCGCCTGGGGCCAGGCCATTCCGCGCTGCGGCGCCGACCTGATCGGCTATTACGCCCCGCATGAAGGCTCGGCCACCACGGCCTATGCCGCCTACAACATCGAGAGCCTCGCGGCCTATGAAGCCTATCGCGCGCGGCTTGCCGAAGACCCGGCCGGCAAGGCAAACTACGAATTCGCGCGGCGCGAGAAGTTCATCTTGAAGGAAGATCGCGTCTTCCTGAGGCTGGTGTCCGGCCCGCATGGCCCAAGGCAGGTCTTTCGGACCTAGAGCAATTCCAGGAAAAGTGCATAGCGGTTTTCCGTCCGGAATTGCGCGGAACAAATAGTCGACGGTCAAGGAAGGGATAGAGGCATGATCGCTGTCATCTTCGAGGTCGAGCCGGCGGAAGGAAAGCGCGATGCCTATCTCGGCATCGCCGCCGACCTCAAGCCGCTGCTCGAGCGCATCGACGGTTTCATCTCGGTCGAGCGTTTCCAGAGCCTGACCGACCCGAAGCGCGTGCTGTCGCTGTCCTTCTGGCGCGACGAGGAAGCGGTGAAGGCCTGGCGCACCACCGAGGAGCACCGCCAGGCGCAGCAGGCCGGCCGCGGCGGCATCTTTGCCGGCTATCGTCTGCGCATCGCCCATGTGGTGCGCGACTACGGGCTGACGGAAAGGGCGGAAGCGCCGGCGGATAGCAGGACCGTGAACGGGTAGGCGCGGCTYCCCCTTCTCCCCTTGTGGGAGAAGGTGTCGCCGAAGGCGACGGATGAGGGGTGCTCCAGCTTGGCGTCGCCGGAGGAGACGGCGAGTTTGCCGACGTCTCACTCCRCTGGAACACCCCTCATCCGTCTCGGCGCTAACGCGCCGATCCACCTTCTCCCACAAGGGGAGAAGGGGAGCTGGCGCTATGCATTCCCTATCAGCACGCCGGCGCCGAACACCAGCGCGCCGCCCAGCACCACCTGGA
This sequence comes from Mesorhizobium sp. LCM 4577, assembly GCF_001854795.2. Classification (NCBI taxonomy): domain Bacteria; kingdom Pseudomonadati; phylum Pseudomonadota; class Alphaproteobacteria; order Hyphomicrobiales; family Phyllobacteriaceae; genus Mesorhizobium; species Mesorhizobium sp. LCM 4577. The sequence goes on from NZ_MDDU01000001.1 coordinate 141,687, forward strand.
AGGCGGCGCGCCAGAAGGGTGTCTGCATGTAACGGTTCTGGATGAAGGCGATCGCCCAGAGCTCGAAGAACACCACCACCGCCGCGACGATCGTCGCCGTCCAGAAATAGGGGATGAGATAGGGCAGTGCGTGGCCGAGCCCTCCCAGCGTCGTCATGATGCCGACGGTGAGGCCGCGCTTGATCGGCGAACCGCGTCCCGACAGCTTGCCGTCGTCGGAGGCGACCTCGGTGAAGCCCATCGAGATGCCGGCGCCGATCGAGGCGGCGAGGCCGACGAGGAAAGTCTGGAATGTCGCATGCGTGGCGAAGGCGGCGGCGAAGATCGGCGCCAGCGTCGACACCGATCCGTCCATCAATCCGGCCAGCCCGGGCTGCACATAGGTGAGGATGAACTGGCGCTGCTCCGCGCTCGCTTCCTCCTCCTTGACTGCACCCGGCACGTGCTCCTGCTCCAGGTCGTGCGCCGAGCTCTCGTGGCCTTGCTCGGCCAAGGCGAGATCGTCGAGCAGCTTTCGCGTCGAGGCGTCGGTGGTCCGCTTGGCCGCCTCGACATAGAAGCGGTAGGCCTGCCGCTCCATATCCTCGGCCTGCCGGCGCACATGCTCGATGCCGAGCGGCCGCACCAGCCAGTCCGGCTTGCGCTCGTAATAACCCCTCACATGCTCGCGCCGGATCAGGGGAATGCGATCGCCGAAGCGCTTGCGGTGAAGCTCGATGAGGGAATCGCGGTGGCCGTCCTCCTCCTCGGCCATCGCCTCGAACACCTTGGCCGATTGCGGAAAGTCCTGCGCCAGGCCGTCGGCATAGGCGCGGTAGATGCGCCCGTCATCCTCCTCGGAAGAGATCGCCAGCGCCAGGATCTCCTGCTCCGACAGCGAATCGAAGGAACGGCGGCCGAAGCCGAATACACGGGAAAGCATGATGAAACCACTCTAGTTTAGAATGATTCTAAACTAGGATCTTGGCTGACCAACGTCAATTGCGAACGGCACGGCTGCACGCGCGAAACAGTGATCCCGCGTTACCCGGCCGACCCTTCATTATCACCGAATGTTAGCCTATATGGCTGACGACAACCGAAATTGAAGGAAGCCCGGCATGACGGACAAGAAGCCATCGCACGCATTTGACGCCAAACCGGTTCTCGATCTCATCGCCAGCATCGAGGCCGACCTGCAGCGCCTGAAGGGCCTTGTCGAGGAACAGCTCGAGAAATTCGACCCCGCCAACCCGCACAACAAGACACCGGACGGCAAGCTGACCGAGGAAGGTGCGGAGTGCTGCTACCGCATGTTCGACGAGGGCAAGTCGCGCTACACCGTCGCCCAGCAGATGAAGATCTCCTTCGCCGCCGCCACCCATCGCTTCAACACATGGCGCAAGCTGGGCGGCAGCAAAAGGACGAAGACGCTCCTGGGGTGAGGGGGCGGTTCGCTTAGAGCAATTCCAGGAAAAGTGTGAGCGGCTTTTCGTCCGGAATTGCGTAAAAACAAAGAGATAGAGCGGTTCGCCGTTTCCGTAAAACGGTGAAACGCTCTAGTGATGGGAGGGCGGCTGAGGACGGCTCCGCCCGGCATCCAGTCCTACTGCTCTTCCGTCGTCGCCATGCCTTCGAATTCCGGAAGCCAGCGCAGGGCCGACCGGTGCCATTTCTGTTGTCTCGGAACGAGGTCCTGACGCTGCCGGGCGGTCCCGACCCTGATGCCATAGACCTTCGGGCCGTCGCCAACGGACGTTGCGTAGAGGTGCGAGCCGCAGTCGGCGCAAAAAGCCTGGGCGCGCCTAGCGCCGCTCGCCACGACCTTGATGTAGATTTTTGGCGCGCCCTTGGTGATCCTGTAGTCGCTTTCCGGCGCCGGAACAGTGACGCGAAAGGCCGTTCCGGTCAGCTGCTGGCAGTCCGTGCAGTGGCAGATCGAGGTCTTCTCAGGATCGACTTCCGCCTCATAGGTGATCGCGCCGCAATGGCATCCGCCGTCGATCTTCATCGGCATTCCTCCTTACAAACTTCGCTGTGTTCAAGCTAACTCTCGTCCGACGCCTCGACCATGGCCTCGCGCCGCCGCTCCCATGTGCCAGTCGCCTGCGGTTTTACAAAGAGCCTGGAGATTTGCGGCATTTCCTTCTTGAGCCTTGCCTCCAGGCGCTCGACGCAGGCTTCGATCTCGGGCGCGGTGAGATGATCCTCGAATTCAATGCTCAGGCCCGCGACGATCTCCTCGGGGCCGATATGGACGCTCAATATGCCGTTAGCCCGCTGCACCGCCGGATCCTCTTKGGCGATCGCCAGGACCTGCTTCTGCACCTCTGGCGAGGCGGGCTCGCCCATGAGCAGTCCCTTGCTTTCGCGCGCTAGGAAAACCGCGGTCGCCCCGAGGATGATTGAAATGCCGATCGAGCCGACACCGTCGAGCTCCGGGATCTCCAGGAGCTCGGCGGACAGGATGCCGGCGAACGCGACGATGAGGCCGAGCAGCGCGGCGCTGTCCTCGAACAGCACCGTGTAGACGCTGGGGTCCTTGCTGCGGCGCACCGCCTGGAACCAGCCCTGCCTGCCCTTCTGCTGCCGGAACTCCTTCAGCGCGACCAGCCATGAGCTGCCCTCGAACAGGAAGGAAAGACCGAGCACGGTATAGTTGACCTTGGCGTTGACGACCGGCTCGGGCGCCATGATGTGGATGACGCCCTCGTAGAAGGACACGCCGGCGCCGAGCGCGAACACCAGAAGCGCGACGATGAAGCTCCAGAAATAGAGCTCGCGTCCGTGGCCGAGCGGGTGGGTGCGGTCGGGCGGCCGCGCGGCGCGGCGCATGCCGTAGAGGAGCAGCGCCCCGTTGCCGGTGTCGACCAGCGAATGCACCCCTTCCGACAGCATGGCGGACGAACCGGTGAAGGCCGCCGCCGCGAATTTGGTGAGCGCGATCGCCAGGTTGCCGGCAAGCGCAGCGTAGATCACCCGTCTCGATCCGCTATGTCCTGCCATCCGATCTCCCGACGCGCCCCAGCCTGGAGGGACACTGAAACTCCACAGACAATGCGCCAGGCAATCGGAAGTTCAAGCCACCGCAGCGCGCTGAATGGGCATAGCGACGGGAAATCGGTTGACATCCAGCCGGACGGCCCAGTCGGCGATATGCAGCCTCTTGCAGTCCGGCATTTCTCTTGTTTCACTTGGATTGCCCACAAACCGGAGGAGCGAATCATGGCAAAAGGTGCGATGAAGGCGGGCAAGGAACCCCGCAAGCCGAAGAAGGATGCCAAGAAGCCCGCCGCGGCCCCGGCTCCTAAGGCGCCGCCGGTCAAGGCGATGCGCATCAAGGAAAAGTAAGCGGCCGAATCCGGTCGCCCACGGCTCAAATGCAGCTTGGTACCGGCGGCATGACAATGCTGCCGGTGTTTTGTTGATTGGGGAACTGAGCACCCTATATAATGGAGGCGAGGACGACCTCGCTTCCCGAAAAACCGGCCGGGACGACCCGCCACACCGAGCATCGCAACCGATGCCGGAACGACGGAGCGTTTTCGATGTCCTGGATTTTTCTGTTCTTCGCCGGCCTGTTCGAGATCGGCTGGGCGATCGGCCTCAAATACACCGACGGCTTCTCGAAACCGCTGCCGACCCTTCTCACCATTGCCTCGATGATCGTCAGCCTCGGTCTGCTCGGCCTGGCGTTGAAGACGCTGCCCGTCGGCACGGCCTATGCGGTGTGGACCGGCATCGGCACCGTTGGCACGGCACTGCTTGGCATCTGGCTGCTCGGCGAGCCCGCGACCGCTGTCCGGCTCGCCTGTATCGGCCTGATTGTCTGCGGCATCGTCGGCCTGAAGCTGGTAGCCTGAGCATTTTTAGAGCGGTTCACCGTTTCACGGAAAACGGCTAACCGCTCTATCTCTTTGTTTTTACGCAATTCCGGACGGAAAACCGCTCACACTTTTCCTGGAATTGCTCTAGGCACAAACGCCTTCGGGGCCGCTTTCGGCGACCCTGATTCATTTTCATCGAACCCGAACTTAGCGGGCGGAGAAGCCCGGAGGCGTCCTGCCGACGCGCGCCTTGCGGGCGGCGTAGCGTGCGTCACGCTTGGCCTTGCGCGCGGCTTCATCGGCGAGCTCGATCGCGATACGTTCGGCTTCCTCGGCTTCGCGGCGCCTGGCCTCTTCGGCCGCCGCCGCTTCCGCCGCAAGACGTGCCGCTTCCGCAATCGCCTCGCGCTCGGCCTTCTCGGCCGCTTCACGCGCCAGCTTTTCCTGCTTCAGTCTTGCCTTTTCGGCCTCGCGGATGGCGCGGGCCTCAAGGATCGCCTTGCGTTCGGCCTGGCGCGCGAGCACAGCCGGATCATCCGCCGCCGGTCTTGCCTTGAAGCGCTCGAGCAGCGCCTTCTTTGCCTCGTTCGCGGCGTTGCGCCGCTCGAAAATGTCTTTTTCCCTGTAGATAGCCAAGTGCACTTCCCTGCAGTCTATTTGCGACGCTTACATACGCGTGAAAGCGGCGAGTTCAAGCGCCAAATCGGTATGCCAGCCATGAAAAATCCGGGCTTGTTGCCGCAGGGATACGGCGCGGCGATGCATGATGCACTGTTCACAGATCGCGCCTCTGGCGGGCGACGGGGCAGATCGTTACCTCTRGCGCCAACTAGCAACATCCACATGAACGCCCTTAGGACGCAACCAGATGGAACTCGGTCTTTACACTTTCGCCGACGTCAGCCCGGAACCGGGTCCCGGCGCCATCGGCCCGCATGAGCGGCTGCGCAATCTCATCGAGGAAATCGAGCTGGCCGACCAGGTCGGTCTCGACGTGTTCGGCCTGGGCGAGCACCACCGCCCCGATTATGCCGCCTCGGCCCCGGTCGTGGCGCTGGCCGCGGCGGCAGAGCGCACGAAGCGCATCAAGCTCACCAGCGCGGTCACCGTGCTCTCCTCGGACGACCCGGTGCGCGTCTTCCAGCAATTCGCGACGCTCGACCTTCTGTCCGACGGCCGTGCTGAGATCATGGCCGGGCGCGGCTCCTTCATCGAATCCTTCCCGCTGTTCGGCTACAATCTCGAGGACTATGACGAGCTCTTCGCCGAAAAGCTCGACCTGTTGCTTGCTATCCGCGACCAGGTGAAGGTGACATGGCAGGGCAAGCTGCGCGCGCCGATCAACGGCCGCGGCGTCTACCCGCGTCCGTTCCAGGAAAAGCTGCCGATCTGGATCGCCATCGGCGGCACGCCGCAATCGGCTGCCCGCGCCGGCGTGCTCGGTCTGCCGCTGGCTTTGGCCATCATTGGCGGCGAGCCGGCGCGTTTCGCTCCCCTGTTCGATATCTATCGCGAGGCGGCGCGCCGCGCCGGCACCGATCCGGCAACGCTTGCCACCAGCATCAACGTGCATGGCTTCATCGCCGAGACGACCGAGCAGGCGGCCGACGACTTCTACGGGCCGCAGGCCGAGGTGATGAACCGCATCGGCCGCGAGCGCGGCTGGGGCCCGACCTCGCGCGCGCATTTCGATCAGGCGCGCGGACCGAATGGCGCGCTGTTTGTCGGCAACCCCGAAGCCGTAGCGGAAAAGATCGTCGCCCAGCACAAGATCTTCAACAACGACCGCTTCCTGCTGCAGATGGCGATCGGCACCATGCCTCACGCCAGGATCATGAAGGCGATCGAGCTTTATGGCACCAAGGTGGCGCCGATCGTGCGCAAGGAGACGGCAAAGGCGGCATCCGCCGCGCCGGTGCCGGCCGCCTGAGCTGTCGCTGCCCAAGCGCTTCCATGATCGCCGGCTAACGGAACCTTGACCCGGCGAGCACGTTTCCCCTCGATTGCACCGTTTTGCGGTGTTGAGGGAACCGATGAAAGCCGAACCGACCGCTTCGGGCGCGAGCGCTGCCGAAAGCCCTGACATGCGCGCCGAGGCGCGGGCAGACATGCGTCTGATGCGGTCGCTGGTGATCGGGATCTTCATTCTGATGACGGCGGCGGCGCTCTATTTCGCCCGTGCCTTCTTCATGCCCGTGATGCTTGCCTTCCTGCTAACGCTGACGCTGACGCCGATCGTGCGTTTCCTGCGCAAGCGCGGCATCCCGGAAGTCGTTTCGGCGACGCTGCTGGTGCTGCTGTCGATCTTCATTTTCGCCGTCGCGGGCTATCTGCTCAGCGGACCCGTCATCGACCTCATCAACAATTCCTATTCGATCGGCCAGCAGCTGACGGAGCGGCTGGCGCCGTTCAGGTGGCCGCTCGAACGGGTGACGGATGTCGCGCATCAGCTGGAAGCGCTGACCGAGACCTCGCAGGAGCCGGGAGTGCAGCGGGTCGCGGTGGCGCCTTCCGGCATCCTGTCCACGGCGGCCAGCAACATCCTCGAAGCCGGCACCTCGATCACCATCGTCTTCGTGCTGTCGCTGTTCCTGCTCGCCTCCGGCACGCTGTTCTACGAGAAGATCGTCCAATCCTTCACCAGCATGACCCAGAAGAAGCGGGCGCTGCGCATCGTCTATGACGTCGAGCGCGAGATCTCGCACTATCTGCTCACGGTCTCCGTCATCAATGTCAGTCTCGGCACGGTGATCGGGCTGGGCCTGTGGGGGCTCGGCATGCCCAATCCGCTGGTCTGGGGGGCGACGGCGGCGTTGCTCAATTTCCTGCCCTATGTCGGCGCGCTGATGACCATCCTGCTGGTCACGGTCATAGCGCTGATCAGCTTCGACACAATCGCCTATGCGCTGCTGGCGCCGGCCTTCGTGGTGTTGTGCGACGTCGTCGAAGGCCAGTTCGTGACGCCGATGGTGGTCGGGCGGCGCCTGGAGATCAATGCGGTGGCGATCTTCATCGCCATCGCCTTCTGGTCGTGGCTGTGGGGTTTCGTCGGCGCGCTGATGGCGGTGCCGCTGCTGGTCGTCATCAAGGTTTTCTGCGACCATTTCGAAAGCCTGAGCCCGGCCGGCAATTTCCTGGCCGCGCAGCATTCCATGGCGATCGAGGAAGAGCCCGCCGAAAACAACCACAACCAAGCGGCCTGAGGCTGGCCCAATCTCAAACCCCGGCCCTTGTTTGCGACACCGGTGGCCAGTGCCTATATCGGACCGGTCAAGCCGGACCTGCCCTGAATGAGCGACTTCGATCTCGATGGCTATTTTGCCCGCATCGGTTATGGCGGGCCGACCGACGCTTCGCTCGCCACGCTGCAGGCGCTGCACGCCGCGCACCCGCGGGCGATCCCGTTCGAGAACATCGACGCCTTGATGGGCGTTTCGGTCGGCCTCGACGTCGCTTCGCTGCAGGACAAGATTTTTGGCCAAGGCCGCGGCGGCTATTGCTTCGAGCACAATTTGATCTTCATGCACGCGCTTGACGCGCTGGGCTTCACCGTCGGCGGGCTTGCCGCCCGCGTGCTCTGGGGCCAGCCGGACGACGCCGTCACCGCGCGCAGCCATATGCTGCTGCGCATCGAGCTTGGCGGCCGCACCTACATTGCCGATGTCGGCTTCGGCGGCCTGACGCTGACGGCGCCGTTGCTTCTGGAGCCCGGGCTGGAGCAGCGGACGCCGCATGAGGCCTTCCGCCTGATCGGAACAGATGACCAATTCCGCCTGCAGGCCGATATCGGTAGTGATTGGCGCACGCTCTATCGCTTCGACATGAGCCGGGCCTATGAGGTCGACTACCGGGTCGCCAGCCATTTCCTGTCGACGCATCCAAGCTCGCATTTCCTGTCGACACTGGTCGCCGCGCTCGCCTTGCCCGACCGGCGCTATGCGCTGCGCAACAACCGGCTGTCGACGCATCATGCCGGCGGCCGCAGCGAGCAGCGCGAGATCGCGACGGCCACTGAGCTCGCCGACGTGCTGGAGAACCAGCTCGCCATCGTCATTCCCGACCGCGCCGCCTTCGAAGCGAGGCTGCGGGAAAAACGCATCGTGGAGACCTGATCAATGACGGACCTTTCGGTTCTCGACCTGTCGCCGATCACGCAAGGCAGCACCGCCTCGCAATCGCTTGCCAATTCGCTCGACCTCGCCCGCCATGCCGAGCGCCTGGGCTACAAGCGTTACTGGCTGGCTGAGCACCACAACATGCCGGGCATTGCAAGTGCGGCGACATCCGTCGTGATCGCGCATGTCGCCGGCGGCACCAGGACGATCCGCGTCGGCGCCGGCGGCATCATGCTGCCCAACCATGCGCCGCTGGTGATCGCCGAGCAGTTCGGCACGCTCGCCGCGCTTTTTCCCGGCCGTATCGACCTCGGCCTCGGCCGCGCGCCGGGCACCGACATGATGACCGCGCGTGCGCTGCGCCGAAACCTCGAAAGCACCGACAATTTTCCGCAGGACGTGGTCGAGCTGATGGGCTATTTCCAGCCGGCCGAGGAAGGCCAGCGCATCCGCGCCGTGCCGGGCGAAGGCCAGACGGTGCCGGTCTGGATCCTCGGCTCCAGCCTCTATGGCGCGCAGCTCGCCGCGCTTCTCGGCCTGCCCTATGCGTTTGCCTCCCATTTCGCGCCGGCCGAGCTCGACCACGCGCTGGAGGTCTACCGCACGCGCTTCCAGCCGTCCGCGCAGCTCGACAAGCCCTATGTGATGCTCGGCCTCAATGTCTCCGCCGCGCCGACGGATGCCGAGGCGAAGCTGTTGTTCAGCTCGCTGCAGCAGGCGTTCGTCAATCTGCGCAGCGGCCGCCCCGGGCAATTGCCGCCGCCGGTCGAGGATTACGACCGCGATCTCGACCCCATGGCGAAGAGCATGCTTGCCCAGGCGCTGTCCTGCGCCGTCGTCGGCTCGCCGGAGACGGTGCGCCAGGGCATCGACGCCTTCATACGCCGCACCGGCGCCGACGAATTGATGGTGACGGCGCAGATCTTCGATCACGCGGCGCGCGTGCGCTCCTACGAGATTCTCGCCGACGTGCACAAATCGATGTCGAAGGCCGCCTGACCGCCACGGCTTTTGCCCGACACACTCGTCTGCTAAGGGCAGGCATCCCTCCTGTGTTTTGACGCAATTCCCGCGGAAAACCGCTTCACACTTTTCCTGGAATTGCTCCAGCGCGAGCCTGCCCGTGACCCATGATCTCGATGACCGCATGCATTTTGCCATCGACCTGGCGCGGCGCGCCGGCGAGCTGGGACTGAAGTATTTTCGCGACCTCGACAACCTGGCCGTCGAGAGCAAGGGCCACCAGGACCTGGTCTCCCAAGCCGACCGCGAGGTTGAGCTGTTCATCCGCGCGGCGATCGCCGAGGCCTATCCGCAAGACGGCATCGTCGGCGAGGAGCATGCGGCGGTGACCGGAACAACCGGTCATGTCTGGGTGATCGACCCGATCGACGGCACCGCCAATTTCGTGCACGGCATTCCCGCCTGGTGCGTGGTGATCGCCTGCGCCACGAACGGCGAGACGGTGGTCGGCGTCATCCATGAGCCTTCGACCGACGAGACCTTCTACGGCCGCCTGGGCGGCGGCGCCTTCCTCAACGGCAAGCCGATCAAGACCAGCAACGCGGCGTCGCTTTCGGAGGGCGCGGTCGGCACCGGGCTTTCCAACCGCGCCGCGACCAAGAACGTCGTCACTCTCATCGGCCTGATCATGGCCGAGGGCGGCGTCTTCTACCGCAATGCTTCCGGAGCGCTGATGCTTGCCTATGCGGCGTCAGGCCGGCTGCTCGGCTATATCGAAGAGCACATGAACGCCTGGGATTGCCTGGCCGGCATGCTGCTGGTCGAAGAGGCCGGCGGCACGGTGCTGAAAGCGGACCACAAGACGGTGATCGACAAAGGCACCCGGGTGGTCGCCGGCGGCAAGCGCATCTTCTCCAGGTTGCGGCTACTCGGAGAGAGCTCCTTCGGATTTACGCGCTGACGCTCTGCGCGACCGCGCCGAGCGGCCGGCAGGAATTGCGGATCATCAGCCGGCCCTTGAGCACGAGCTTGCGCGGCGGGGCGTCGCGGTTGCCGGCCAGCCGGTCGAGCAGGAGGTTCGCCGCCTGCTCGCCGATCGCCTGCACCGGCTGCGCCACGGTGGTCAGCTGCGGCACGAACACGTCCGACCAGGGAAAATCGTCGAAACAGGCGACCGAGATGTCTTCGGGGCAGGAAAGGCCGATGTCGCGGATCGCCTTCATGGTGCCGATCACCATCGGGTTGTTGGCCGAGAAGATCGCGCTTGGCCGGTCGTGCAGCGACAAGAGTTGCATGGTCGCGTTGTAGCCGTCGATCTCGTGGAAATTGCCGGAGCGTATGAGCTCCTCCGCCACAGGCAGGCCGGCGGCCTGCAGCGCCTCGCGGTAGCCGATCATGCGGTCATGCATGGGGGAGATGTCGGAGGTGCCGGTGATGTAGCCGATGCGGCGATGGCCAAGATGGATCAGATAGGTGACGGCGTCGAACACGGCGCGCTGGTTGTCCAGCACCACCGCGTCGGTGTCGACCCCCTCGCAGAGACGGTCGAGCAGCACCACCGGCACATTGGCGTCCTCGACGATGCTCTTCAGAATGCCGCCGTCGCCGACGCGCRCCACGATCAGCCCGTCGACCATGCGGTCGAGCAACAGACGTATCTGCTCGTCCTGCGTGTTCAGATCCTCGTCGGTGCAGCACAGCATGACGGCATAGCCGGCGCGGTCGAACGCCTGCTGGATGACCGAGACGACATCGGTGAAGAACGGATTGGTGATGTGYGGCACGGTGAGGCCGATGGTGCGCGTGGTGCCCATCTTCAGGCTGCGGGCGATGGCGTTGCGCTTGTAGCCGATGTCGCGGATCGCCTGCTCGATGCGTTGCGTAAGCTCGGGACTGACGGTGGCGGTACCGTTCAGCAATGCCGACACGGTGGCCACCGACACGCGCGCCGCCTCGGCTACGTGCAGCATGGTCGGCGCCGTGGATTTCCGCTGTTTTTTCCGCCCTGACGCCGTCATTTTCGAAACGTTTAGCCGCCCCTGTTTAGCCAAACCTACGTAAAGCCGGCATTTTTCGCAAGAATTGAAATGCTTCAATCCTCAGAAGCCAGATAGGCGCTTGACACATTCGAAACGTTTAGATTAGCGTTCGGGCAATCGAAGACGACGGAGGGAGGCCGTCCTTTGCCATGCAGCGCGCTGGCCCCATCATGACGGAAAACCTGGCGGCCGACGGTCCAACCGTCGTCCTGGGCGCGACCGGCATTTCCAAGCGGTTTGGCGGCATCGCCGCGCTGTCCGATGTCGGCCTGGACCTCAGGCCGGGCGAAGTGCACGCGCTGATGGGCGAGAACGGCGCCGGCAAGTCGACGCTGATGAAGATACTCTCGGGCGTCTATACGGATTACGAAGGCACTGTTGCCGTCGACGGCCAGGCGGTTCGTTTCACCGGGGTCCGCGACGCCGAAGACGCCGGCATTGCCATCATCCACCAGGAGCTCAACCTCGTYCCCGAGCTCAGCGTCGCCGACAACATCTTCCTCGGCCGCGAAAAGCTGATCGCCGGGCTGGTCGTCGACCGCAAGGCGAGCAGCCGCGCGGCAAAAGTGCTGCTGCAGCGTCTCGGCATCGAGCTCGACCCGGAAGCGCGCGTCGGCACGCTCAGGGTCGGCGAGCAGCAGCTGGTGGAGATCGCCAAGGCGCTGTCGAAATCAGCGCGCATCCTGATCATGGACGAGCCGACCTCGGCACTCTCGCCGGCCGAATGCGAGCGACTGTTCCGCATCATCCGCCAGCTCGCGGCAAGCGGCGTCGCCATCGTCTACATCTCGCACCGCATCGACGAGGTCATGCACTTGGCGAGCCGGGTGACGGTGCTGCGCGACGGGCGTCATGTGTTGACGCAGGATATGGCGGCGCTGGATGAAGACGCCATCATCTCGGCCATGGTCGGGCGCGACCTTCTGGCGTCCTCCGATCACGAGCGCGGCCCCGGCGGCAGGATAGCGCTCTCGGTCAGGGAGCTGTCGCTGTCCAAGCCCGACCGGCATGGCTGGCGCACGGTGATCGAGGGCGTGAGCTTCGATCTTTCGGCTGGCGAAATCCTCGGCATAGGCGGGCTGCTGGGTTCCGGCCGCACCGAAATCCTGGAGGCGATCTTCGGCTCCAGCGATGGCCGCACCGGCGGCGAGATCAGGCTCGACGGCGTGCCGGTCGAGATCGGCTCRCCGCGCGAGGCGCGCCGGCTGGGCATCGCCCTGGTCACCGAGGACCGCAAGACGCAAGGCCTGCATCTCACGGCCTCGATCACCGACAATGTCGCGCTGCCCCTGGTCGGCGCGCTGGCGCGCTTCGGCCTGCGCTCGCGTTCGGGCGAGCAGGGCCTGGCGCGCGAGGCGGTGAGCGCGCTCGGCATACGCTGCGGAAGCATCGAGCAGGCCGCCGGCACGCTGTCGGGCGGCAACCAGCAGAAGGTGGTGATCGGCAAGTGGCTGGCGACGCGGCCGAGCGTGCTTCTGCTCGACGAGCCGACACGCGGCATCGATGTCGGCGCCAAGCGCGAAATCTACGACCTCATCTTCAAGCTGGCGGGCGACGGGCTGGCGATTGTCGTGATCAGCTCGGAACTGCCCGAGCTTCTGCATCTGGCCGACCGCATCCTGGTCATGGCGGAGGGCCGCCAGCGCGGAATCCTGTCCCGCGCCGAGGCCAGCGAGGAAGCGATCATGCGGCTTGCCGCGCCGCGACGTACTACGAGACCTGCCGCATGAGCCTCATCAGCCTTCTCTCCCGCACCAAGCTCTACTGGGGGCTGATCGCCATCTTCCTGATCGGCGTGTTCGGCTCGCCGATCAGCTCCAAGGGCAACAACATCTTCCTGTCCTACGGCAACCTGCTCGACGTGCTGCGCCAGGTGTCGACCACCGGCCTTATCGCCACCGGCATGACGGCGGTGATCCTGACCGGCGGCATCGATCTTTCCGTCGGCTCGCTGATGGCGATCTGCTCGGTGGTCTGCGCCATGCTGCTCACCGTGCCCGGCGTCACGCCGTCGGCGGCGCTCGGCGTGCCGACGACCGCGCTGGTGGCGCTCTGCCTCGGCGCGCTCATCACCCGCTTCATCCTGCTTAACATCGAGAAGTCCCGCGCCGGCGCGGACGTCAGCCGCGAGGTGCGGCTGGGCAAGGCGCGCGGACTGGTCGTCCCGGGCGTCGTCGGCGTGGTGCTGTGCTGCCTTTCGCTGTGGTACCTGCTGCCGCAGGTCGAAACCAAGTTCGGCGTGCTCGGCGTRCTGCTGGTGGCGCCTTGCGTCGGCCTTCTGTTCGGCACCATCAACGGCTTCATCATCGTCGCCGGCCGCCTGCAGCCCTTCATCGTCACGCTGGCGATGATGGTGACGGCGCTCGGCATCGCCCGGCTGACCGCCGGCCAGAACAATGCGGTGCTGCCGGTTTATACCGGCTCCAACGCCACCGAAGAGTTCGAGATCCTGCGCTCGCTGGTGTTCGGCGTCGTGCCGATGCCCGGCCTGTTCTTCCTCGGCGCGGTGGTGATCTACGGCGCGGTGCTGCGCTTCACGCCATTCGGCCGCTATGTCTACGCCATCGGCGGCAACGAGGAGGCGGCACGGCTCTCCGGCATCGCCGCCGGGCGCGTCAAGATCGCCACCTATGCGATGTCCGGCCTGCTCGCCGGCATCGCGGCGGTGCTCTACGTGGCGCAATATCGGCAAGGCAAGCCGGATGCCGGCGCCGGGCTGGAGCTCGACGCCATCGCCGCCGTGGTCATCGGCGGCACCAGCCTGATGGGCGGGCGCGGCAGCCTGATCGGCACCTTTTGCGGCGTGCTGATCTTCGGCCTGCTGTCCAACATCCTGCAGTTGCACAACATCAATTCGAACCTTCAGCTGGTGCTGAAGGGAGCGATCATCATCGGGACCGTGCTCGTGCAGGAGCGCAATGCCGGCGACATCTTAAGCTATCTGCGCCTGCCCAACGGGCGGACGGCGCAAAAGGAAACGGCCGCGGCCAAGCGGCCGTCACAGGAGACCTCGTCTCTATAATCCGGAGGAAACAGAACCATGACACGACGTGATATGCTGAAGCTCGCCACCTTCGCGGCGGCACTTCTGACGACGACCGCTCTCTTTTCCAGCAACCACGCCCTTGCCCAGGACAAGAAGTGGAAGATCGGCTTCTCGCAGGTGACGACCATCGAGCCCTGGCGTGCCCAGTTCAACAAGGACATCATCGCCGAAGCCGCCAAGCATCCGGAAGTCGAGCTGATCATCACCGATGGCGAGGACAAGACCGAAAAGCAGGTCGCCGATGTCGAGAACCTGATCCGCCAGGAGGTCGACGCGCTGCTGGTGTCGCCGAAGGAATCGGCAGGCCTCACCGGCGTGGTGCAGCAGGCGATCGACGCCAAGATCCCGGTCTTCGTGCTCGACCGCAATGTCGACACCAAGGACTATACGCAGTTCGTCGGCGGCGACAACAAGCTGATCGGCCGCGCGGCGGGCGAATATGCCGTCGAGCTTCTCGGCGGCAAGGGCAAGGCAGCCGGCAACGTCGTCGAGATCTGGGGCGGCATGGGCACGCAGCCGGCGCATGACCGCCATGACGGCTTCCATGAATTCACCGACAAGGAGCCGGGCATCAAGTACCTGCTCGACCAGCAGTCGGGCGACTGGAAGCAGGACCAGGCCTACAACATCATGGCCAACGCGCTGAAGACCAACGAGAAGATCGACCTCGTCTACGGCCACAACGATCCGATGGCCTATGGCGCCTATCTCGCGGCCAAGGACGTCGGGCGCGAGAAGGACATCAAGTTCATCGGCATCGACGGCCTGCCCAACGAAGGCGTGCAGATGGTGAACAAGGGCGAGCTGACGGCGACCTTCACCTATGTCACGCCGGGCGCCGAGGGCCTGCGCCAGGCGATCAAGTTCCTGAACGGCGAGAAGGTCGAAAAGACCATCACGCTGCCGACGGAAAAGGTCACCAAGGAGAACGCCGCCAAGATACTCAAGGACAACGGGCTCTAGGTTTGTTTGACGCAATTCCGAACGGAAAACCGCTACGCACTTTTCCTGGAATTGCTTGAAGCCTGAAATCCCCCTGCCGGGCCACGCGCCCGGCAGGGCTTTGCCCAAGCGCGAGGCGCTCCGATAGCTTGCCGCCGGATGCGGCAGGCGTCGCCGCAATGCCGATTTTCCGCTCTTTCGCGACCGAAAGTCACGCCCGAAACGGCAAGTCCCGACCCTGCCTGTCGGCAGCTCCGCGCGGCCTAAGCGGCACCGCTTCAAAAAAACCAAGCTGGAACAGCAGGATAGACCGATCCCAGAGCGGCTCTGGCGCAAAGCGCGGCGGGTTTCTTCCCGGTCGCTGCCAAGACGACGGACAGCTTGCGCAGAATGCTTGCGCCTTGTGTCGCCTGTTCTTATATACGCGCCAGCCGTCCGGGCCCGAAAAGCGGGACCATGACGGGATTTCTTGTGAACAGGGGCTTTCGTCGGAACGCCTTTTGAAGGGTCCTGAGAGCCTGCTTAGAGGAGAGACTAGAACAATGGCAAAAGTTATCGGTATCGATCTCGGCACCACCAATTCCTGTATCGCCATCATGGATGGCAAGGACCCGAAGGTTATCGAGAACGCTGAAGGCGCGCGCACGACGCCTTCCATCGTCGCCATCTCGAGCGACGGCGAACGTCTCGTCGGCCAGCCGGCCAAGCGCCAGGCGGTCACCAATCCGGAAAACACCATCTTCGCGGTCAAGCGCCTGATCGGCCGCCGCTATGACGACCCGGTGACGGAGAAGGACAAGAAGCTTGTCCCCTACAAGATCGTCAAGGGCGACAATGGCGACGCCTGGGTCGAGGCCGGCGGCAAGAAGCAGTCGCCCAGCCAGATCTCGGCCATGATCCTGCAGAAGATGAAGGAGACGGCGGAGGCCTATCTCGGCGAGAAGGTCGAGAAGGCGGTCATCACCGTTCCGGCCTATTTCAACGACGCCCAGCGCCAAGCGACCAAGGACGCCGGCCGAATCGCCGGTCTCGAGGTGCTGCGCATCATCAACGAGCCGACGGCCGCAGCACTTGCCTACGGCCTGGAAAAGAAGGACGGCAAGACCATCGCCGTCTATGACCTTGGCGGCGGCACCTTCGATATTTCGGTGCTCGAAATCGGCGACGGCGTGTTCGAGGTGAAGTCGACCAATGGCGACACCTTCCTCGGCGGCGAGGACTTCGACATGCGGCTCGTCGAATATCTGGCGGCCGAGTTCAAGAAGGAACAGGGCATCGACCTCAAGGCCGACAAGCTCGCGCTGCAGCGCCTGAAGGAAGCGGCCGAGAAGGCCAAGATCGAGCTGTCGTCGACGACGCAGACCGAGATCAACCTGCCCTTCATCACCGCCGACGCCAGCGGCCCGAAGCACCTGACGATGAAGCTCACCCGGGCGAAGTTCGAAAGCCTGGTCGAGGACCTCGTGCAGCGCACCATCGAGCCCTGCAAGGCGGCGCTCAAGGATGCCGGCCTGAAGGCTGGCGAGATCGACGAAGTGGTTCTGGTCGGCGGCATGACCCGCATGCCCAAGATCCAGGAGATCGTGAAGCAGTTCTTCGGCAAGGAGCCGCACAAGGGCGTCAACCCGGATGAGGTCGTCGCGCTCGGCGCCGCCATCCAGGCCGGCGTGCTGCAGGGCGACGTCAAGGACGTGCTGCTGCTCGACGTGACGCCGCTGTCGCTGGGCATCGAGACGCTGGGCGGCGTGTTCACCCGGCTGATCGAGCGCAACACGACGATCCCGACCAAGAAGAGCCAGACCTTCTCGACCGCCGAGGATTCGCAGTCGGCTGTGACGATCCGCGTCTTCCAGGGCGAGCGTGAAATGGCGGCCGACAACAAGCTGCTCGGCCAGTTCGACCTGGTCGGCATCCCGCCGGCTCCGCGTGGCGTGCCGCAGATCGAGGTCACCTTCGACATCGACGCCAACGGCATCGTCAACGTCTCGGCCAAGGACAAGGGCACCGGCAAGGAGCACCAGATCCGCATCCAGGCTTCGGGCGGTCTGTCCGACGCCGACATCGAGAAGATGGTGAAGGATGCCGAGGCCAATGCCGAGGCGGACAAGAAGCGCCGTGCTCTCGTCGAGGCCCGCAATCAGGCCGAGGCGCTGGTGCATTCGTCCGAGAAGTCGCTCAAGGACTATGGCGACAAGGTCTCGGAGGCCGACCGCGCCGCGATCTCGGATGCGATTGCCGCGCTGAAGACCGCCGCCGAAGGCGACGACCCGGCCGACATCGAGGCCAAGTCGCAGGCGCTCGCCGAAGCCTCGATGAAGCTCGGCCAGGCCATGTATGAGGCCTCGCAGAAGGAAGCGGCCGAAGCCGACGCCAAGGCGGATGCCGCCAAGGATTCGGACGTGGTCGACGCCGACTTCGAGGAAATCAACGAAGACGACGACAAGAAGAAGTCGGCCTGAGCCGGCTGACGGCGAATAAGTGCAAAAGCCCGGCGCAAGGCCGGGCTTTTTTGCAACCCTGACCGAAAAAATGACGAAAAACCCGGAGCTGCCCCGGCTTGGTACTAGCATCCGGGAAACATCGCTCCTAAATCCAAGACCATGCCGGCAAAGATTGYCAACAATGCTTGAAGACATTGAGCATCCGGACAGCGGGAAAAAATGAAAGCTGATTTCTACGAAACGCTGGGCGTGCAAAGGGGCGCCGACGACAAGGAGCTAAAGAGCGCTTTTCGTAAGCTCGCCATGCAGTTCCACCCCGACCGCAACCCCGGCGACCATGCCTGCGAGCACAAGTTCAAGGAAATCAACGAAGCCTACGAGACGCTGAAGGACCCGCAGAAGCGCGCCGCCTATGACCGCTTCGGCCACGCTGCCTTCGAGGGCGGCATGAACGGCGCGGCGCACGGCTTCGGCGCCGGCGGCTTCGCCGACATCTTCGAGGACATTTTCGGCGACATGATGGGCGGTCGCCAGCGCCGCTCGTCGGGCGGCCGCGAGCGCGGCGCCGACCTGCGCTACAACATGGAAATCACGCTGGAAGAAGCTTTCTCCGGCAAGACCGCGCAGATCCATGTGCCGGCCTCCATCTCCTGTTCGGAATGCTCCGGCAGCGGCGCCAAGCCCGGCACGCAGCCGGTGACCTGCTCGATGTGCCATGGCCATGGCAAGGTGCGCGCCACGCAAGGCTTCTTCTCTATCGAGCGGACCTGCCCGCAATGCCAGGGCCGCGGCCAGACGATCAAGGATCCCTGCCCGAAATGCGCCGGCCAGGGCCGCGTCACCGAGGAGCGCTCGCTGTCGGTCAACATCCCGGCCGGCATCGAGGACGGCACCCGCATCCGGCTTGCCAATGAGGGCGAGGCGGGCCTGCGCGGCGGACCGTCCGGCGACCTCTACATCTTCCTCGCGGTCAAGCCGCACGAATTCTTCCAGCGCGACGGCGCCGATCTCTATTGCAAGGTGCCGATCTCGATGACGACGGCCGCCCTTGGCGGTTCCTTCGAGGTCACCACGCTCGACGGCACGCAAACCAAGGTGAAGGTGCCGGAAGGCACCCAGAATGGCCGCCAGTTCCGCTTGAAGGGCAAGGGCATGCCGGTGCTGCGCCAGCCCAATGTCGGCGACCTCTATATCCAGACGGCGGTCGAGACGCCGCAGAACCTGACGCGCCGCCAGCGCGAATTGCTGGAAGAGTTCGAGCAGCTCTCCTCGAAGGAAAATTCGCCCCAGTCGAGCGGCTTCTTCGCGCGCATGAAGGACTTCTTCGAATCGTTCGGCGAGAGCTGATCGCCGCAGCCCCGCATTTCGCACGGCATGGGAGGGCGCGATCGGCTTCCCAAGCGTCATCAACACCTTATGCCAGCTTGACGCCTTGCCTTGTCCCACCCACCTGCTAAGTAGCGGATCGGGGGCGGAGCATTGAGGAGAGCTCGTGATGGCACGTAGTCCCGGGTTGCGCAAAGCGCTGGCCGAAAAATTCGACGACGAGCTGAAGTTCTTCAAAGGCTGGATCGACAAGCCGAAGACGGTCGGCTCGATCGTTCCCACCAGTTCCATCACCGCCCGCAAGATGGCGTCGATCGTCAATCCGAGATCCGGCCTGCCTGTGCTCGAGGTCGGCCCCGGCACCGGCGTCATCACCCGCGCCATCCTCGCCCAGGGCGTGAAGCCCGAAAACCTCTACGCGGTCGAATATTCGACCGACTTCGTGCGCCATCTGCGCGGGCTCTATCCCGGAGTCAACGTGATCGAGGGAGACGCCTTCAATCTCAATGCCACGCTCGGCGACAAGCGCGACATGGTGTTCGATTCGGTCGTCTCTGGCGTGCCGCTGCTCAATTTCCCGGTCGCCCAGCGCATCGCCTATGTCGAAAGCCTGCTCGACCGCATTCCCGCCGGACGGCCTATCGTGCAGCTCACCTACGGCCCGTTGTCGCCGATCCCGGCCGGGCGCGGCGACTACACGGTCGAGCATTTCGATTTCATCTTCCGCAACATCCCGCCGACGCAGCTGTGGATCTACCGGCGCGCAGCGCATTAGACGAGAAGGCAGTAGGGAATAGGCAGTAGGGAAAAGTCTGGAAATCGAACCGCCCATTCCCCTACTGCCTAATGCCTATTCCCTCATCCGGCCGTTGATTTGAATGCTCCTTGGCTGTACCTGTCCCCGAACAAGGGTGGCCAATGGCAGTGATCCCACGAATCCTCGTCTTCGCCGGCTCGGTCCGCACCGGCGCCTATAGCGGCCGGACGGCCGATGTGGCGCAGAAGGAGCTCGCCATGCAGGGCGCGGAGGTGACGCGCATCTCGCTCCGCGACTATCCACTGCCGATCATGGACGAGGACCTGGAAAAGGAAAAAGGCATCCCCGAGAACGCGATCAAGCTTGGCCGCCAGATCGCCGCGCATGACGGGTTGCTGATCGCGACGCCCGAATATAACGGCTCGATCCCGCCCTTGCTCAAGAACGCGATCGACTGGGTGAGCCGGATACGGCGCGAGGGCAGCCGTTCGTTCAGGCCGCTCTACGGCAAGCCCGTCGCTCTCTGCTCATCCTCGGAAGGCAAGTTCGCCGGCATACGCTGCATCAACCATCTGCGCGCGGTGCTGGTGCGTTGCCAGATGGAGGTGATCACGCCCGAATGCTCGGTTTCCGAGGCCGGCGAAGCCTTCGCCGAGGACGGACGATTCAGGGACGCCAGACTACACCAATCGATGGAGCGCCTATGCCGTACACTGATCGAAACCTCGCGCATGCTGTCCACCCGGATCGAGGCGTGATCAATTTCGCGGAGGCCGACACGATGCGGGACAGGTTGATCGTCGGGCTCGACGTGYCGACGCTGAAGGAAGCCGAGAAGGCGGTGCGCGAGCTCGAAGGCGCCATCTYGTTCTACAAGATCGGCTACCAGCTCGCCTTCGCCGGCGGGCTCGACTTCGCGCGGGAGCTCGCCAGCGGCGGCACCAAAGTGTTCCTCGACATGAAGCTGCTCGACATCGACAATACGGTCGCCAAGGGCGTCGAGAACATCGTCAAGATGGGCGTGACGATGCTGACGCTGCATGCCTATCCCAAAACCATGAGAGCGGCTGTCGAGGCGGCCAGGGGCAGCGAGCTTTGCCTGCTCGGCGTGACGGTGCTGACCTCGATGGACGAGCAGGACGTGATCGACGCCGGTTATGAATACGACCCGCACACGCTGGTGCTCAGGCGCTCCGAACAGACGCTGCATGCCGGCATGGGCGGCGTCGTCTGCTCGGCCGAGGAGGCCGAAGCGGTGCGCCGCATCGTCGGCCCCGACCTGGCGGTGGTGACGCCGGGCATCCGGCCGTCGGGCAGCGACCATGGCGATCAGAAGCGCGTGGTGAGCCCGGCGCAGGCGATCCGCAACGGCTCCAGCCACCTGGTCGTCGGCCGGCCGATCGTCGCCGCGCCGGACCGGCGCGCGGCGGCCGAGGCGATCCTCGCAGAGATGCTGTCGGCCTGAGGACCAGTCCTCGTTCGGACAACGCAAACAGGAGAAGAAGAATGCCCAAGGGATATTGGATCGCCCGTGTCGATGTGCGCGACGCCGAGGGCTACAAGGACTATGTCGCGGCCGCGAAGCTCGCCTTCGACCGCTTCGGCGCGAAGTTCCTGGCGCGCGGCGGCGAGCACGAAAAGGCCGAGGGTCCGGGGCGCGCCCGCAACGTCATCATCGAGTTCGAATCGCTGGCGGCGGCGCATGACTGCTACCACTCGCCGGAATACCAGCGCGCCGTCGCCATCCGCCAGAAAGTGGCCGACGGCGAGATCGTGCTGGTCGAGGGCATCTAGAGCAATTCCAGGAAAAGTGTGAGCGGTTTTCCGTCAGGAATTGCGTAACGCACTAAAGCTCTCGCCCCTCCGTCAGTGCAGCGTGTGCCGCTCGTCCATGGCGAGCGATTCCGCCTGGTGGCGATGACCATGGATTTCGTAGCCGACGACGGTGACCGCCGGCGCCAGCGTCAGGATGATCAGGCACACCGCCATGTCCACGCCTGCAATGGCGGCGACGACGGCGAGTGCGGTGACCGCCGCCGTGGCCAGCAGCAGCCAGATGTGGAACGGGTCGAAGYGCTGCACGAGGTAATAGTAGAGCGCATAGATCCCGCCGAGGAAAATGGTCAGCGGAATCGCGGTCGAGAGCAGTGTCGCCAGCGGCCCGGTCTGGGTCTTGTGCTCGATGAAATAGGCCGCGACATGCAGGCCGGCGCCGGTGGCGACGATCGCGGCCACGATGACCATCTGGCCGTAACCCCAGACGAATGAGCGGTCGCGGTGCGCATGCAGCACCGGCGCCGAGGGCAGCATGTAGTAGCACCACCACATGCCGAAGGTGAGACCGGTGCCGGCGACGCCGACAAGGGCGGCATCGAGGTTCCAACCCTGCTCCTCGACCACGGCCGACAGCGAGGCCAGCGTGCCGACGACCCCTTCGCCGAGCGCGATGATGGCGAACAGGCTATAGCGTTCGGCCATGTGATGCGCGTGCCAGGGCGTGCCGCCGTTTCTGCGCTCGGCGAGCACGGGCCCGGCGAGCTCTACCAGCAGCAGGACGACGGCGAGCACGGCGCTGGTCTCGATCGAGAAATCGACCAGGATCTGCACCACCCAGCCGATCTGGGCGATGGCGATAGCCGTGACATAGGTGAGGCAGATGTCGCGACGCGCCGGATCCTGCCTTGCCGCGCGCAGCCACTGGAAGATCATGGCGACGCGCATGATGACGTAGCCCAGCACCATGATGGAATTGTCGAGATGCTCGCCATGCTCGATCGAGGCGAACATGCGCGGCAGGCCGATGGCCAGCACCAGCACGCCGATCATCTGCACCATGGTGATGAGGCGGAAAAGCCAGTCGTCGGTGTCATAGGCCGAGGCGAACCAAGAGAAATTGATCCAGGCCCAGCAGATGGCGAAGCCGGCGAAGCCGAAGCCGAGCAGGCCGACCGCGTAATGGCCCTCTGCCAGGGCGTGCGCCAGCTGCGAGGCGGCAAGGCCGAAAGCGGTGACGAAGGTCAGGTCGAAGAGCAGCTCGAGCGGCGTGGCGACGCGATGCGTCTCATGCGGGTCGCGCCCGCCCATGCGCCTTAGATGATGGTGGAGACTTTGAACGCTGACGGGCGTTGTGTTCATTGCGCGGCTCTCGTTGACAGAGCCGCGACAGTAGAGGCGAAGAACCATGCGTCAAGGCGCGGGTGTTGCAATGCGGGCCTGTGCGAGCGGCGGAGACAGCAAGGCGCCCACGGTTCATTGGAGATTCGCCGGAACGTCCATCATTTCGTCATCCACGGGTGGAGCAAGGAGCGTAGCGACGCAGCGCAGACCCTGGAATGACGAAGTCGTTAGGTCTCAGCCAATCATGAGTGTCACGACCGCAACCGGCTCGCTGCCGTCTCGGCCATCGCATCGGCAAGGCTCATGCCCCACTCCCTGCGGCAATAGTCGCGGAAATCGAAGCAGGGCAGGCCGGGGCAGACTTCGAACTCGATGAGGTGCACGGTGTCGTCGGCCTCGACCCTGAAATCGATGGAAAAGACATCCCGCAAGCCAAGGCCGCCGATCAGCCTCTGCGCGACGGCGCGGATTTTCCGATCCGCCTCCGGCTGACTGGCGCCGACCGCCTCAAGCTCCGGCTCGACATAGGTGCCCGCATCCTTCGCCGCCTGGCCGGTATCGCCATAAAGCGCCATCGAGTCGGCCATGGTCTGGAAATCGCCGCCGGAATCGACGAAGAAGATGCCCAAGGCCTCGACGCCGGTTTCGGGCTTCAACCCCAGGAAGCTCGCCCGCACATTGCGGCCGGCGACATAGGGCTGGACGACGACGTCGTCGCGATAGTGGGAAAAGACACGCCGGCTAAGCTCCAGCGCGTGGCCGAGATAGCCGATGCGCGAATCCGGCCAGATGCCGATCTTGGCGCCCAGTCGGTTGGGCTTCACGAACCAGCCTTTCGGCGAGGCCGGCGGTTCGACCAGCCACTCGCCGTTGCGGGCAAGGCCGGCCTGCGGCGCCGGCAGGCCGAGCGCGCCGAGCACGGCGCCGGAGCGGAGCTTGTCCTGGCAGAGCGCGAACAGCGAATCGTCGGCGCCGATGGTGCGCAGGCCGTTGAGGCGGGCCATTGCGGGTGCTGCCCCGCCGCGGAAATAGGCTATGCCGTCGGTCAACGTCCAGACCAGCGTGCTCGCGGGATCGGCCTTCGCCAGAACCGGCGCCGCATTGTCGAGCTCGACAGGCTTGAAAGCGATCCCCCGCTTCCCGCAAGCTGCCGCGAGCAGGTCGAACTCCGGTGCGAGGTCGGTCGACTGCGCCAGATAAGAGGAGATCTCGATGGCGCGCTCCGTTGGATAGCCGGCGGCGACGAGCCGGTCGAAACAGGGCCTTTCCGGTTCGTAGACAAGGATCAGCGTCGGCTGCGGCATCGAATGCTCCGGGCGAAATCAGGCGCTACCATCGCATGGCCGCAGCGGCCGGCTTGCGGGAAACCGACCGGGCCAAGGCGATTGCCTGATAGTGCTGACCTGCCTTAGGCGATCAGCACCCGCGGCTCGAAGCGGCCGTTGACCGGGATATCGAGCAGGAAGGTCATCCCGGCCTGCGGATCGAGAGCGCGCTGTTTTTCGTCCTTGCCGCTCCAGGCCGAGGTCACGGCGAGGCGATCGGCTTTCGCGCCGACAAAGGCGGGGCAGGAAGCCTGCGTCACCGGCATCGCGATCTCGCGCAGCAGCGTGCCGTCCGGCGCATAGGCCTTCACCGCCTTGCCGCCCCAGACGGCGTTCCACAGCACGCCGTCGCGATCGACGACCGAACCGTCGATATAGCCTTTCGAGGAGCGGTGATCGACGAACACTTTCACTTCGCCGGCCGGCAGACCGGTCGCCGGATCGCAGGCGACGCGCATCAGCAGCCCGGTCGCTGTGTCGGTGTAGTAGGCGATTTTGCCGTCCTCCGAGAAGCAGATGGAATTCGAGACGGTGATGCCCGAAAACAGCCGGCGCAATTCGCCCTTGAAGAACCAGTAGATCGAGCCGGCGCCCTTCTCCTCGCCCTTGCCCATCGTGCCGGTCCACAGCGCGCCGCAGGGATGGACGCGCGAATCGTTGGAGCGCGTCAGCGGGTTGTCGGCCTCGATCGGCGTGTGCATCGTCAGCCTGCCGGTTTTCACGTCGCGGACCTGCAGGCCGGTCTCTGTGGCGATGAGCTGGCGCTCGTCGTCGATGACGGCGATGGCGCTGGCCATGACGCCGAGATCATGGATTTTCAGCGCGCCGGCGAGCGGCTTTTCCAGGAGTTTGCCATTGACGATGTCGAACCAGAACAAAGTGTCGGTGGCGGGATCGTAGCTCGGGCCTTCGCCAAGTTCGCAGATATGATCGGAAAAAACCGAAACGCCGTCCATCGTCATCCTCCGAAGGCTTCGTCCCAGGCGGCGACCGCGGCGCGGGCGCGCAGCGCGACGTCCTCGACCGACGCGCCCGGCTTGTAGAGGCTGGACCCGAGGCCAAAGACGCTGACGCCGACCGCCTTGTAGCCGGCAAAGTCCTTGTCCGAGACGCCGCCGACGGCGCCGACCAGCGTCGTTGCCGGCAGCACCGCGCGCACCGCCGCGATGCCGCTCGATCCAAGCACGCTCGCCGGGAAGAATTTCAGCGCCGAGGCTCCTAACCGGATCGCCTGGAAGGCCTCGGTGGGCGTGAACACGCCCGGCATCGTCACCATGCCATGATGCATGGCGCGGCCCATGACCTCGGCATCGATGTTCGGACTGACCAGCAACTTGCCGCCGGCCTTGTGCAGGCCGTCGACATCGGCGGCGGTCAGCACCGTGCCGGCGCCAATCAGCGCTGTTTGCGGCAGCGTCTTGACCAGATCGGCGATGGAGACGAACGGCTCCGGCGAATTGAGCGGCACCTCGATCGCCTCGATACCGGCGTCATGGATCGCCCGGCCGATCGCCACGGCCTCGGACGGCTTGAGACCGCGCAAGATGGCGACCAGGCCGCGCTTGAGCTTCGGGAAGGGTGCGGTCTGGCTCATGAAGCGCCTCCAATCATGCCGTTCTCGCGCGCGGCCTCGGCGAGGCCGGCGCGCACCGCTTCATCGGCGTCGACCGTGCGAAAAGCAAGGCCGGCAAGGCCGAGCGCCGCGCCATAAAGCGTCGCCAGCGCGCCTGAGGCGACCAGCACGACCGGCGCCTCGCTTGCGCCGTAGCGTCGCTTGGCCGAGGCGATCTCGCCGCCGATCAGAAGCCCGGACAGGCATGCCGCCGCATCGGTGGACTGCAAGTCCTGCAGAAGCCCGGCGGCGCGGATGGCAAACAGTTTCGAGGTGACGTCGCCGCCCTCGCCCAAGGCCCGTTCGCACCATTGCCGGAAGAATGGGCTGTCCGCCGCGACCGGAGCGGGATGCTCGCCGAGCGAATGTTTCAGGATCGAGTGCGCGGCCAATACGGAAAACAATTCGCCGGTCGGCCAGGTGCCGAAGCCTTCGACGGCGTCGTCCGCGACAGCGACCCATTTCGAATGCGTGCCCGGCATGCAGACGAGGTGCTGCCCCTTTGCCGGCAAACCGGCGCCGGCAAGCTGGGTTTCCTCGCCGCGCATGACGTCCGGCGCCTCAGTCAGGCGCTGCGCGAGGCCGGGCACGATGCGGATGTCGCGGCTCAGGCCCTCGATGCGGGCCGCACCCGCAAGGATGGCGCCGATCGGCGCCGGCACGGTGACGTAGGGCGCCTCGATCCAGCCCTGCCGGGAACCGGCCATGCCGCAGATGATGACCGGCAGCGTGTCCGGCGCGCCCATGGCGTCCAGATGGCCTTCCAACACCCTGGCAAAACCTTTTTCGCGGGCGGTGATCAGCCCGTCGTCTCCGCGCCGCTCGGCAAGCACCTTGCCTGAGCCGTCGAGCAGCCAGGCCCTGAGCCTGGTCGTGCCCCAGTCGAGCGCGGCGACCGCGGGCGCCGGACTCACAGGAAGCCTCCGTCGACGATCAGCATCTGGGCGGTGAGCATGCGTGAGGCATCCGAGGCCAGGAACAGCACCGTGCCGACCATGTCGTCAGGTTGCATGACGTCCTTGATGCATTGCTTGGCGACATGGGCGGCCAGCCCTTCATCCGTGACCCAAAGCTCGCGCTGGCGTTCAGTGATGACCCATCCGGGCGCCACCGCGTTGACCCGGATGCGGTTCTGCCCGAGCTTGCCGGCGAGGCCTTTTGTCAGGCCGAGTATGCCTGCCTTAGCCGCGGTATAAGCCGGCATATCGGGATGGTTGATCAGATAGGAGGTGGAGGTGAAGTTGATGATCGAGCCGCCGCCGGCGCGCTTCATGCCCGGCGCCACGGCCTGCGCGGTGAAGAAATGCGGCCGCAGGTTGATGGCGAGATTGTTGTCCCAGAACTCGACCGTGACATCCTCCACGGCATGGCGGTCGTCGAGCGCGGCGTTGTTGACCAGCACCGTCACGTCGCCATGCGCCTCGGCAGCTTTCGCCGCGGCGGCGCGCAGCGCCCCGATGTCGCGCAAATCGGCCTTGAGATAGAGCGGGCGGCGGCCGAGCTCCTTCTCCAGCCGGTCGGCAAGGGCCGCGCTCGGCTTGTCGGCGATGTCGATGAAGGCGACTTTCGCGTTCTGCCGCATGAAACCTTCGGTCAGCGCCGCGCCGATGCCGGAGCCACCGCCCGTGATCAGCACCGAGGCGCCGTCGAGGTCGGCGAAAAGCGCCGATGGCATCATGATCTTTTCTCCCTTTGGCCGGCGCGCATCCTAGCCACGCCGGGCCGGGG
This sequence comes from Mesorhizobium sp. LCM 4577, assembly GCF_001854795.2. Taxonomy (NCBI): domain Bacteria; kingdom Pseudomonadati; phylum Pseudomonadota; class Alphaproteobacteria; order Hyphomicrobiales; family Phyllobacteriaceae; genus Mesorhizobium; species Mesorhizobium sp. LCM 4577. The sequence continues at coordinate 168,904 of NZ_MDDU01000001.1, forward strand.
GGCAAGGGTGAAAAGGCGGATTCGGCAGCTTATGTCCGACAAATGAGGCACTCCCCCTCACCCTGCCTCCGCTTCGTTCGGCTGACCATTCCGGGGCGAGCCACGGGTCTCGCCCGTCCTTCGGACCCCGAGGGGGAGGAGATTGCCGGCGTCGGCGCTAGCCTCTTCTCCCCAGCGGGAGAAGGTCGCCGCGAAGCGGCCGGATAAGGGGGCCGGCGCCGCCCTATGCGATTCCCAAAAGCCCGGTCAAATCGCCTTGGCGTGCAGCGCGCCGCGATAGGAATCGCGCAGATAGCCGAGCGTGGCGTCGGCATCGGCCGGCTTGCCGAACAGGTAGCCCTGGCCGCCGGCGCAACCGAACTGGACGAGGCGATCGGCCTGAGCCTCGTCCTCGATGCCTTCGGCCACGACATCCATGCCGAGCCCTTCGCACATGGCGAGGATGGYGCGGATGATATGCTCGGACGGGCGGTCGTCGAGGATGGAGGAGACGAAGGCGCGATCGATCTTGAGCTTGTCGAAATGGAATTCGCGCAGGCGTCCGAGCGACGACTGTCCAGTGCCGAAATCGTCGAGCGAGACGCGGATGYCGACGCGCCGCAGATCCTCGACGATCTTCTCGGCCGAGGCCGGGTCGTTCATCAGGCCGGTCTCGGTGATCTCGATCTCCAGCCGGCGCGGATCGAAGCCGGTGCGCTCGAGGATCGCCAGGATATGCAGGCCGGTGTTCTGGTCGACGAGCTGCGAGGGCGACAGGTTGAAGGACAGGAACAGCTCTTTCGGCCAGCTGCGCGCCGCCTCGGTCGCCTTGCGCAGCACCAACTGCGACAGCGGGCCGATGATGCCGCGTTCCTCGGCGATCGGGATGAAGACCGATGGCGGCACGACGCCGAGATCGCGGTCGGTCCAGCGCGCCAGCGTCTCGAAGCCGATGGTGCGGCGGCTGTTCAGGTCGACGATCGGCTGGAAATGCGGCTCGACCTCGCCGGCCGAGACGGCGCGTCGCAGCGCCTGCTCGATGCGGGTGACGCGCTTGGCCGCCTCCTCCATCTCGCGGGTGTAGACGACGACGCGGCCGCGGCCCGAACGCTTGGCGTGATAGAGCGCGGTCTCGGCCTTGTTGATCAGAATCTCGGTGGTCTCGTCGCCGGAATAGAACAGCGAGCAGCCGACCGAGGCCGAGAGCCTGGCGGTGCGCTCGCCGACATCGTAGGGCGCCGACAGGATCTCGATCAGCATGCGCGACTTCTCGGCCGCCTGCTCCTCCGAGAACACCATCGGGTAGAGATAGGCGAACTCGTCGGCGCCGATGCGGCATACGGTGGAATAGCCATCCATCGAGGCGCGCAGCCGCATCGCCACCTGGACCAGGATGTCGTCGCCGGCCTTGTGGCCGAACAGGTCGTTGATCGGCTTGAAGCCGTCGAGGTCGAGAATGCCGACGGTGAAGGGCGCGGGATCGTCGGCGCGGTCGCTGATCAGGCGATCGACCTTGTCGAAGAAGCGACGATGGTTGCCGAGCCCGGTCAACGAATCCGTAAAGGCCAGATCCGTGTTTTCCTTGCCTGGCTGACCGGTGCCAAACGTCGTTTGCATCATGTCCCTGTTCTTACGGCGGTATTTCTCTTCACACTGGCAGCAAAGCGTTTAGGAAAAGTATCGAGAAAATCGATTTTCCGAAGGTCCCCAAAAAAGGTCGCGCTTCGAACCTCCTCACGCGGTTATTCGCGGAACCCGCCGCGCACTTTTCCTGGAATTGCTCTTAGCCGGCTTGCCTGACGCGATAGAGGGAGACCGGGCTCTCTTTCTCGCTGATCGGCTCGAGCCAGTCCGGCACCCTGCCGCGCAGCAGGTCGGCCAGGAAGCCCTGCGGCGCCTTTCGGGTCAGGATCACGGTCTCGACATTGCCGGGGCAGACGGCGACAAGGCCGACACGATGCGCCTCGACGATTGCGCGCGCGTCATCGGCCGAGCCGAGAAAGGCGTCCAGCGCCAGGAGATTGCCGGCGACATTGCGGTGATAGGGGCCGGCGAAGACGCGATGGCTGCTATAGGCCAGCACCGGCGCTCCGAGATTGGAGATCGCCAGCACGGTGGTATCGGCCATGCCGCCGAGCGGCGCGAAACTGGCCTTCTTCTCGCAGGTCGTGTCCGCGGCCCCGCCGTCGCCGACGGGTTTGCCTTTATCCAACGCCACAGAGGCGGCCGCGGCGACGCCTGTCCAGACCGGGTTGATCGAGACCAGCCAGACGGCTGCAAGGCGCAGCGCCACGCCGAGCGAGGAGCTGGTTTCGGCTCGCGCCCGCCATTTGGCGATCCAGGCCGACAGCGGGATGACCGCGAAGGCGATCGAGAAGGTAGTGGCGCGCACCTGCCAGGCGCCGACCGCGAAAGCGATGGCCAGCAGTGCCGTGACGAGGCTGTCCTGCCGCCGCCAGCCGCCGCGGCGCAGACGCAGCGCCATCAGGATGATCGCCACCAGCGGCGTCGCATAGCGCGCCGCGACGCGCGCCGGATCGCGGACGATGAGCGTGAGCAGCGACTGGGCCTCGTCGACATGGTCAAGCCACAGCTCCTTGAGGCGCGGGTCGAGGGAGCCATAGGGCGCGGAGAGGCATTGCGGGAAGAACACCGCAACGACCAGGCCGAGAACCGCCCCCAGCACGGCGAGCGACCCCAGCCGGCGCCGCCAGCTGCCTACGGCGGGCTCGATGGAGGCGATGGCTGCCAGCCCCGCGCCGGCAGTGGCCGCGACGATGAACTGCGCGACCGAGAAGGCATCGCACTGCGCCGCGCCCCATGCGGAAGGCGGAACCGTCGTGACGAAGACAACCGCCGCGATGCCGGCGAAACCGAGGCCGAAATCCCGGGCGATCGTCCGCTCGCCGTCCGGATCGGCGACGAACAGCAGCGCCACGCAAAGGCCGATGGTGGCGACATAAGGCACGGTTTCCATGCCGACGGCGAGCGTCAGCGCGGCGCAGAGGCCGGACAACAGCGCGGCCCGGCGCCGCGCGGGCGCTTCGAGCAGCAAAGCGAGGCTCGCCATGGTGAGCATCAGCTGGACGTTGTGGTGGTCGAGCGCGCCGGGGTCGTAGATGCCGATGAAGTAATAGCCGGCGGCGCCGACCAGGATGGCGGGCAGCACCGCGCCACCGCCGCCGAAGCTGCGCGCGGCGCGGGCGGTGAAGAACAAGGTCGACCAGAAGAGCAGCGCCGGCCACAGCACCTCCGCCACGTCCTCGCCGAGCGGCCTGCTGCCGGTGAGCGCCGAGGCGGCAAGCGCGATCACGGCGATCGGCGCGTCGACCAGCCGCGACCAGTGCATGACGAAGCCGCCTTCCATCCCCATCCGGTACTGGTGCAGGTCGAACCAGCCCTGGCCCGCCAGCAGGTCGCGGACCTCGACGAGGCGCAGCAGATTGTCGTTGTCGCCGCCTGCATCGGTCAATTGGCCGAAGCCTGTCCACGCGTCGAAGGCGAAGGCGAGCAGGGCCGCCAGCAGCGCCAGCGCCAGATCGGACTTCCAGGTGGCGGCGCCGTTCTCGGCTGTGCCCATTTGCCGTGGCCTTTGAAGGAGAGGATCGGTTTAAACCTAGCCTTAACGGCTTCAATAAATAGTAAAACGGCTCGACGGGGCCGGCATGAGAGACGGTCGGAGGCTGGGTCGGGCGCCCGGAGACAGACATGCCGCATGCAGTCCGCCACGAGCCGGTCATCGCCGTGCTCCTGCCTTGCTACAATGAGGAGCTGACGATCGGCGAGGTCGTGCGGCGCTTCCGTGAGACGCTGCCTTCGGCCGCGATCTATGTCTACGACAACAACTCCAAGGACCTCACGGCGCTGAAGGCCCGCGCCGCCGGCGCCATCGTCGTGCGCGAGCCGCGTCAGGGCAAAGGCAATGTGGTGCGGCGCATGTTCGCCGACATCGACGCCGACATCTATGTGATGGCCGACGGCGACGGCACCTACGCGCCGGAGGATGCGCCGCAGCTGATCAACGTCCTGCAGACCGAACGCTCCGACATGGTGGTGGGCACCAGGCGCGGCGTGACCGACGATGCCGGCCGCAACGGCCACGCCTTCGGCAACCGCGTCTTCAACCGCCTCTACAAGGGCCTGTTCGGGACCGACTTCACCGATATCTTCTCCGGCTACCGGGTGTTTTCGCGCCGCTTCGTCAAGAGTTTCCCAGCCGTTTCCGGCGGCTTCGAGATCGAGACCGAGATGTCGGTGCATGCCTCGCAGCTGAAACTGCCGGTGAGCGAGATGGCGCTCGATTACGGCCGCCGCCCGGAGGGCTCGTCGTCGAAACTGTCGACCTTCCGCGACGGCGCCAGGATCCTGTGGATGTTCGCCATGCTGGTGAAGGAGACGCAGCCGCTGCGCTTCTTCGGCACCTTTGCGCTGTTCTTCCTGGCCGCCAGCATCGGCCTGATGATCCCGGTGCTGGTCGAATTCGCCGAGACGGGGCTCGTGCCGCGCATGCCGACCTGGGTGCTGTCGATCGGCATGCTGCTTCTGGCCATGCTCTCGATGATGACCGGCTTCATCCTCGATTCGGTGTCGCGCGGCCGGGCCGAGCAGAAGCGCATCTTCTATTTGTCGATTTCCTCCGGCCGTGCCGAGCGCCAGGCAGCCGGGCAGGCCTTGCCGAAGAGCGAGCCGGGCAAGGCCCCACGGGCGGCTTAGAGCATGATCCCGAAAAGTGGGAACCGGTTTTCGGAGAAGATCATGCTCCAACAACGAGTTAGATCGTGAGGGCGATCCAAGGAAAACGCCATCACGATCTAGTGGGCCGCCTCTTCCGCTTCGCCGTCGCCGGCGGCATCGGTTTCGCCRCCGACGCGGCGGCGCTCTGGCTGCTGCTTGCCACCACGCCGCTCGGCCCGCTCTTGGCGCGCGTGCTGTCGATCGGCTTCGCGCTCTGCGTCACCTGGCAGATCAACCGCCACCTGACCTTCGCGCCGTCGAGCCGGGGCCTCGCGGAGGAAGGCGCCCGCTATGGCGGCGTCGGCATCGCCACCAGCATCGTCAATTACCTGGTCTATTGYGCCATCCTGCTCGCGCTGCCGGCGCTGCCGCCGCTGGCGGCGCTCGCCATCGCCTCGATCGTCGCGATGACGCTGTCCTTCCTGGGCTATTCCAGGCTGGTCTTCGACCGCTGAGACCGTTTGGAAATTCTACTCTGGCGGCCATCTGATGGCGTTTTCTGCGCTTCCGGTGCTCACGGACCAAAAGTCCGCTGCGCTCCGGTTCTCGAAACCACCACCATATGACTCGCCAGAGCGAATTTCGAAGCAGTCTCTGAGCGTCTGCACCAAGCGAGCACGATTGGCAGACGCCGCCAATTTCCTTATATCGGCGGCTGAGTTCGCCGGAGACCCGAGATGCCGCTGAAAATCGCTGTCCAGATGGACCATGTCTCCACCGTGTCGATCGCCGGCGACACGAGCTTCGCGCTGTCGCTGGAGGCCCAGCGGCGCGGCCACAAGCTCTTCCATTACACGCCCGACCGGCTGTCGATGYGGGACGGCAAGGTGTTCGCGCGCATCGAGGAGATGCAGGTGCGCGACGAGAAGGGCAACCACTATTCGCTCGGCGAGAAAGTGCGCACCGACCTTTCCGAGATGGACGTGGTGCTGCTGCGGCAGGACCCGCCCTTCGACATGAACTACATCACCACCACGCACATATTGGAGCGCATCCATCCCAAGACGCTGGTGGTCAACGATCCGGCCTGGGTGCGCAACAGTCCGGAAAAGATCTTCGTCACCGAGTTCCCGGACCTAATGCCGGAGACGCTGATCACCAAGGACCCTCAGGAGGTGGCCGCCTTCCGCAAGGAATTCGGCGACATCATCGTCAAGCCGCTCTACGGCAATGGCGGCGCCGGCATCTTCCATCTGCACGAGGCCGACCGCAACCTCGCCTCGCTGCTCGAGATGTTCGGCCAGCTGTTCCGCGAGCCCTATATCGTGCAGCGCTACCTCAAGGACGTGCGCAAGGGCGACAAGCGCATCATCCTGATCGACGGCGAGCCGGTGGGCGCCATCAACCGCGTGCCGGCCGAGCACGATTCCCGCTCCAACATGCATGTCGGCGGCCGCGCCGAGAAGACCGAGCTGACGGAGCGCGAGCGCGAGATCTGCGCCCGCATCGGACCGGCGCTGAAGGAACGCGGTTTCATCCTCGTCGGCATCGACGTGATCGGCGACTACATGACCGAGATCAACGTCACCTCGCCGACCGGCGTGCGCGAAGTGCAGCGCTTCGGCGGCGCGGATATCGCGGCCCTGTTCTGGGATTGCGTGGAAGGGAAGCGGGGGTAATTCTCGCCACGACGCCCGTTGCATGAGCGGGAACGATGTTCCCGTAATGTTCTTGCCTCGGCCGCAAAACTGTGGTTGTCTGGCGTGAGGTCTTGCGCGGGCTGATGGCAGCGTCGCGGGGAACTGCATCCGGGGGCGCGGGAAACATGGTGGCGCGGGTTCGCACGGTGGCTTTCCAGGGCATCGAGGCCTTGCCGGTCGATGTCCAGGTGATGGTCGGGCCGGGCAAGGTCGGCATGCAGATGGTAAGGCGGATTAATTTCTATTTGCCGACATAGCCCGTGATGCGGTCGAGTTGAGCTGAGAACTGAATCCACCTACATGAGGCGCGATGAATTCAGCCGCCCCAAAACCTCTCGCATATTCGTACATCCGGATGTCGACCGACATCCAATTGAAAGGCGACAGTCTTCGAAGGCAGGAACAAGCGTCCAAGAGATATGCCGAGCAGAATGATCTGCAACTCGTCGAAGACTTTAAGCTGGAAGATATCGGAGTCTCGGCGTTCAAAGGCGCCAACGTGGCATCCGGGGCATTGGGCAAATTCCTGGCGTTGGTCAAGAGCGGCGGGATAGCACAAGGGTCTTACCTGCTGGTCGAATCCCTTGATAGAATTAGCCGACAGCAGATTCTTGATTCCGTTCCCGTGTTCTTCGACATCATCAAGAACGGCATCAACGTCGTGACGCTGGCCGACAATCACGTTTATCGGGCAGGGGACACCAATCTAAACGACGTGATCTATTCGGTCATTGTTCTAGGCCGCGCCTACGAGGAATCCAAAACGAAAAGCATRCGCGTGGGGGAAGCGTGGAAGAATAAGCGGAACAACGCCGGTCACCGAAAACTGACAAAGGTCGCACCCGCATGGCTGGTGTTGCGAGAGGACCGGTCGAGCTTCGACGTGGTCCCGGAACGGGTGGACGTTGTTCGGCAAATTTTTCAGTTGGCGGATGCCGGCCACGGTTCATTTGTGATTGCACGTCGGCTTAACCAATCAAGCGTGCCGACATTCACGAAATCCAATGGTTGGCACGAGTCCTACGTTACCAAAATCCTGAATAATCGGGCCGTACTCGGTGAATTCCAACCGCACCGATACAATGAACATGGGGATCGCGTGCCGTCCGGAGACCCGGTACCCGGCTATTTTCCCGATATCATCGACGAGGATCAGTTTCTCCGAATACAGGCTTCTCGGCGAAGGAGGCTCGTGGAGGGTGCGGGTCGGAAAGGCCCGGAATATAGAAACCTGTTCACCAAAATCGCCAAGTGCCATTACTGCGGAGCACCGATGAGGTTCGTCCACAAAGGACGGCCCCCGAAGGGATCTCAAGGGCTTAAATGCACAAACGCCGTTCGGAACCTGGGTTGTGACAGCTCTAGCTGGAAATACTCCGATTTCGAGACGTCATTTCTGTTTTTCGTGAAGGAAATCGACCTTAGCGCTACTCTACAGGCGGCGGCCGAGAATTCCGAACGTTCATCAATCGAGCAGCAAATCATTGCCGCCGAGGAGAAGCTGCTGCAACTCAAAGAGAAGCAAGACGCAATCTTCGAGTTGGTGGCAACTCCGGGCTCTTCAGCCACATTCGTCAAGGCAAAGCTCGATCAGTGCGCGGACGAAATAGCGGCGGCTGACCGGCTGATAGGCGAACTACGAGAACGACTCGTCGCAATTCAGCCCCTGCCCTCGATTTCACCATCCGAGTTGCGGTCACAGATCGACGCGCTGCAGGATATGTCTGCTCCGGATATATTCGAGCGACGCGCAGTCGTCGCGAACCGGCTGAGATCGATCGTCAGTTCGCTGCGTGTAGCCGTCAGTGGCAATCAGCCTAACCTGCGGAAACTCGCACAGGCCTTGCAGGAGCAGGGCCTTGATCCGGAATATCAAGAACGGCTTCTCGCCCACATGGAAAGCACGGAGTTGGCGTCGCAGGGGTACAATCGCACCTTCAACGTCATGCTTGCAGATGGCGTTAGGCGCCTCGTTGTAGTCAAATCTGACGATCCATCCGACTTTGTCGCGGAGGTTGTAATCGACAAGACCGGCATGGTCTCCGGTAGTGATCACAGCGGGAGGTCATTGGACTTTTTCAATGAATGGCGCAGGGATTCGGCAGCTTGGGACGCTGTTTTTGACGAGCCTTCAGGGACACAGTAGGCAAGGTTTTCTCACCCAACCGCAGCAGGGTGGGATTTCGACGCTATAAATAGTCGGACCGGTTATCCGGCTATCTCAGTCAGAACCTTCAGAACCGCCCTTCTCCTTTTCCCCATTTTTTCATTTTTTCCCATCCGACAACGGTTTTTGAACCGTGCCGACGGCGATCCTCGCACGATTTCAAACGCCCAAACCCATTTCCCCGCCGATTTTCGGCGGGTTTATATCCTATTGAAAGAAGGCCAATCGCATGCACCAGACGTTCTCAACGCCCTCTCACACGACCATCACGAACCAGTACGCATCTTGGTTTGATGACACGATCAATCAGTTCGCAGAAACCCATAAAAGCAGGTTCGAATCGATCTCGATGTTCAAGAACCGGAACGGGCGATTCATCACGATCTCTTTCGACCACAACCGTCGCAATCAGCGGCAAGAAGATGCCGCGTTGTTCGACGGTCACGGTGTGAAATCCGAGCTGGACACGTTCACCGACGTATACAACGCGCTCTGTCGTGAGCTGATCAACCGCAATTACCATCGCCCTTCGTTCGATCGTCTAAAGCCGCTGGCAATCGGTTGCCTGGATATGAATGGTTCGAGATATTGGAGATCGATGGGAGCGCTAGAAAACCCACACATTCATTCGATCTGGGTTTTCACCGACGAGATCAGAGATCGGTTCGAAAAACTAGTAGCCGACTATTCCCGATTTCAAGGCATCAAAAATCGGTTTTCGATTAGGGAGATCGATATCCAGCCACTCAACCATGACCATCGAAATTCGACGGGTGAGGGTCGTGCAACCTCGTACATGGCAAAATTCATGGGGCACAATAATCGACAGCTTCTAGTAGGTGACGATTTCAGAATGTTGCCGATCAACCGAACTCAAGTGATTGTGCAATGACGTAGCCGTGATCGGTGACCTCAATCGTCGTCTTCGTCGTCCGGTTCATCATCTCCATCGTCGGGTTCTTCCTCCTCACCGTCGACGCTGACAATTTCGATCCAATCCCAATTTTTGGCCTTGATCTCTGCGGAGAGGCGTTCCGCCATCGGTATTGCAACTCGATATCCTGGCTTTAGCAGGTCAACGAGATCGCCAACCTTGGCTATTTCGGCCGTGAAGCCAAATTCGAACGTCCTGGTCTGAATTCCACGCATATTCGAAGCAGTTACCTGAATGTCGATAGCAAACGGGCCTTCGCTGTAAGGATCAATCGCCGCAATCCCTTCGAACTCCCAACTGCGACCATGCCTGAAATCAGCACAATGAAGCTCAATGACTGGGGATCGATTCGGACCGACGGCAAACTGCATCTCATGCCTACCAATAATCGATGGCCGAATGGAATTTGCATGAAACCCAATGCCACCGAGGATGCGCGATTTGGGCCTAGGAGCAGCTGGTCCAAAAATCGGGTAGTGCGTGAACCGATTGTGAAGGGTACCGCCTCTGCCAGAAAGAGTGAGAACCAAGCTCTCGGCCTGCAAGGTTCCGACATTCTTCAGGCAGAAAGAGAATGGGACCTGGCCGTAGTGGACTTCAAGAAGCCGATGGACCGAGGCGGCATATGCAGGAATAATCTTGGTCCGATAGTTGCGGTATCGATCACCATAGCTGTAGTCGCGGTGGAAGTTGAACGGCGAGTCGTCTTCTTGACTTGGGTTGTGCCGGATGACATGGGAGGCGATCGCCTTCCGGGCATCATTGGGCAGTGGTTCGATGCGGTAGATCGTCTGAGGCTGAGCCAGGCCAAATTGCAGGGAAACGTCGATCGACGGCTGAGATTGCTCCAACTCGCGCACTCGCGCCTTTAGCCGGACAACCTCTTTGTCGCTTGGGCTAGGCTCGGGCTCTAGCAACCAATGATCCGGCATCCTCCAGGATTTCAGTGCGTGGCGAGATGCGATCGCTATAGGGTTTGTGTCGTACGTCAGCAGCAGCTTGCGTTCGTCAGGTACGTCTCTGGCGTTAAGAACCTGGGCGACCACGCGATCGTCGCCCCCTTCTGGATCGAGATCGTCATATTGATCCCAATCGATCCGCTTATGACGGGCAATAGCAAGGTCGACCGCTGGAGAACTGTCGACGATCCTATGAGGTGCTGCGGTTTCAGCGGCAGGGGAAATTAGGCGATTAAATGCTCTGGCCCGCTTACCAAGTCGCCCATCACGTTTCCGCTTGTCGATCTCGGTATTAACCTGTGGAACGACCAGAACGAGGATAGGCCCTTGACCGTCCAACTCGCTCCACGGCAGCGTTTCCAGCGGTTTACCCTCAAGGGCAACCATGCTGTCGATGAAGACAACGGTGGAATACTTCGTGTGATCGAACGCTGATTCCATAACGAGGCAGGATAGCTGCCCACGAAACCCGTACCAACGCCCTTGGTCGTTACGCCGGCCGAAATTTTCGCCCCCAGGGGGCTTGCAACACGCCTTTACCGCACCCATTTGACCGCCACAGCGACAGAATGGCTCGTGGCAATGTATCAATGGGAGGACTTCAGCATATGGCGGCGTGCTGGCAAGGAAATCTGTCCAAGAGCCAAGTGCTCGCAGATCATCCTTCAAGCAATCAAGCCAAGCCATACTTGCCGAAGTCTCCCAATTTCATGACTCGCAATTCGATCGAAAACTTAGGGCGCCGCTTGTCCAGCGGCTCGTTATGTCGATCGAATTGGAGACATCATGGAAAATCTGGGCTCAGTCGCGCAGGTCGAGGCGGAAGCAGAACTTCAGCCTAACTACAACACCCACTATCAAGCTGCTCCTGATCAGAGGCGGACGGTCAGGCGAGGGACAGCGAACGAGCAAAGTTATTTCTCGACCATCGATCCTGACGATCAGCCCGTTACGGTCACAATCCGACCTGAAAACATCCAATTTCCACCCAAGCGCAAAGGCGGTCAGAAAAAGCCGCCCGTGACAGCGCATCTGATTATCGGGTTCGACACCGAATATCAGTCCCGAGAGCCCGTTGGTCCAACCAAGGACGAGGCGCGGGGTGCAAAGAACGAAATTCTCTCCTATCAGTTCTGCACCAGGCTGATCTCACAAGGCCATCAGGACGAAACACCGGTCCAATCGTGCGGGATTATTATTCCACAGGAGGGACAACGGTGGCTGCTGAGAAATTTCATTGCGGCAGCTATCGGTACGTTCATCACCGAACATCCTGATCAAAAGGTCCCGACCGACATCTATCTGGTGGGGCACTTCACCCGAGCCGACTTGCCGATGTTCGAGGAATTTGCCGATGAGGCAAAGCTCACGATGAGCAACGTGCGCAGCACGCTCGTCTCGATCGACCGCGCTATTCCAATGGAGTTGGTCGACGTGCAAGGTCAGGAGATCGCGGAATTCAAGATCAGGCTGAGGGACACGATCCTTCTGGCTCCTGCCAACGCGAAGCAGCTTGCAGATGTCGGCAAGATGCTCGGCTTCAACAAGATCGAGCTGGCAACCACTGCCGCACAAGAGCGAGAAATCAAGAAGCGGATGAAACAGTTCCGGTCAGAAAACTGGCCGATGTTTCGGGAATACGCGATTCGAGATGCGGAAATCTGCACGCAATACGCCGAACAGCTGATCCGCCAATATGACAATCTGTTCGGGAAGTTCGCGATGCCGCTAACACTGACCTCATTCGGTTCTAAGCTCGCGATCGCGCAGTGGGAGAACAAGGGGTGGAAGCCGGATGACGTGTTGGGCCGCGAAGAGAAAAAGATCCAGTCATTCAGCAAAAAGCTCGGCTATTCGGTCACCAAAACGATCCATCCTCATCAGGAACTCGTCCACTACGAACTGGACTTCGTGTCGGAGGCTTATCACGGCGGCCGTAACGAGCAGTTCATGTACGGGATCTGCGATGAGGGTATTTGGCGGGATCACGATCTAAGCTCGGCCTATCCAACGGCGATGACGCTTCTGTGCAAACCGATCTGGGAGAAGATCGAGGGGGACGTCGCAATCGATCAGATCGGTATGCTGGACCTTGCCTACRCATCGGTTGACTTCGAATTTCCACAATCCGTCCGGTTTCCCACCCTGCCAGTCAGGACAGCCAACGGCATCATTTTCCCGCGAAAGGGACGTGCATGTTGCGCGGCTCCTGAACTGGCTCTGGCGAGGCAGCTCGGGGCAAAGCTGGAACTTCGTCGTTCTGTCAGGGTGCCTGTCGAACAAGGTGTCGGGGTTTTTACCGACTTCATCAACGACTGCATCAGCCGCAGGAAGGAATTCGACAAGGGCACATTCGGCAACCTGTTCTGGAAGGAGGTCGGCAACAGCACCTATGGCAAGACGGCACAGGGGTTGCGGAAGAAGCGGGTCTACGACCTTCGCGGTGATGACATGGTCGAATTGCCAGAGAGCGAGCTAACGCAGCCGTTCTTCGCCGCGTTCATCACGTCATACACGCGGGCCGTGCTCGGCGAAGTCCTCAACAGGTTTCCTGACATCGTACAGGTTTTCAGCGTGACGACTGACGGTTTCCTGTCAAACGCCAACGACGCCGACCTGGAACACGCTACAGCAGGCCCGATCTTCAAGTCCTTTAGGCAAGCCAAGTTGAAGCTTGGACGCGACGACCCGCCAATGGAGGTTAAGCACACGATCCGCCAACCTATTGGCTGGAGAACCAGAGGGTCGGCTACGCTGAAGCTCGGTGAAGGGACCGAGAACAACATCGTCTTGCAGAAGGGTGGTATCAAGCTGGACACGCGGGACCTCAAGCAAGATGAGGAAAACGCACAGATTGTCGAACTATTTTTCAACCGGACGGCCGGTCAGCAACTGAGATACGAATCCGGCGTCGGCCTGAAGGAAATGATCCGGTTCGGCGCCGATTTCGTGATGAGGACAGTGACCAAACGCCTGTCGATGGAATTCGACTGGAAGCGAAGGCCAATCAACCTTCTGGACAGATCGGTCGAATTCCAGGGGCAGACTCACACCCACCTGTCGTTCTCTACGGTACCGCTCGAGGATTTCGACGAATTCCAGAACGTTCGGGAAGCGTGGAATAAATGGGCCACGAATCCTTTCAGGATTCTCAGGTCCGTTCCGGACCTGAGAGCTTTCCAGCATTTTCTGGAGACCAAGCGAAAGACCAGCGATTCGGTGATGCGGTATTCCGGCAAAACCGATGGAGACCTAAAGCGAGCAAAACGGGACCTGACGCGGGCGTTTAAACACTACCAGGCAGGATTCGACCTGGTATTGAAACGAATGGGCAAAATTCGGCACAACAGGTTCTGCGAAATCCTCAATGAGGTGGGAATTCCTTGTCAGCTATCCGACCTGGACAACGCAAAGCGGAACACATTCGAACCTCACCAATGGATCGAAAGTGATAGGTCGGTCGCAGCCTTGATCAGGTTGAAAGAGGAATATTTTTGGGAACTTGATATAGACATGTTTCTGGCCCGGAAAACCCCGGACGAAATTTCGAAGGCCATCACCGTCTCACAACACTTTCATCACAATCGACAGGCCATCGAAATTCCGCCCGGGCTTCCCCGGGCAATATGAATGGGTTTTAAAATATTTAAAAAAACGGACAAAAGCGGGAATGGGGGTAATGGGATTTAATTTTTTAAATTATTCATATATTCAAGACAGCATCCCTTCGGGATGACCATCGTTTTCCGTAATTGTTTCTTCTCCCACACCCATATAAATCTTTTACGGGATTCCCCTTTTCGGAAATCGCCAGTCTCTCGACAGTATCCCAACGCTGCATCGAATTTCGATAATTGCCGACGACGTAATCTACCGGAGCCAAGCTATCCCCACGTTGGGATCGCAGGATTTCGCTATAAAGGTATCTCAACGGGGTTGGGTTGCTTTCTCCGTAATTGTTACTTTCCTTACCCACACCCGCATAGGTCTCTTACGGAACTTTGTCGCTGACACAGGCAGCTCGCAATATATGAGGGACGGGTCGGAACCGTCATCTGATGTCTATATCCTAACTGACGTCGCATTTCCGTAATTGTTCAATGGGTTACATCATGCTTACTGCACTTCTTTGACGTACGGATGACGCTACTTCGTATCTTTTTAGCAACACCGAAGAATTTAGCGGAAATAATACTTGAACCATCGAAATGTAAAAGCCATCTCCAGCGCGGGCGGCGCATTGAGCGGCCGCGCGAGCGACGGAGATTACAATGACGGAAGCTGAACTGAGTGACATCCCATTGGACGATTTGGTGCACGAACTTGGCCGGCGGGTGGGAGAAGAGGAAAACGCGGATATCTATTTGTATTTCGGTGACATCGATGATGAAGGATTTCGCCAATTGCACTCCAAATCCCGGGAGGGCCGGCATTCTCGGGCTATTCTCATTCTGACCACAAATGGTGGAGATGCGTCGGTCGCCTATCGAATCGCGCGGCAGTTCCACCAACGTTATGAACGTTTCACCATCTACGTTCCAAACTATTGCAGGAGCGCAGGCACTATTCTGGCGCTTGGGGCGCACGACCTGATTATGAATTCCGATGCCCTTCTTGGTCCAATCGACCCCCAGCTGCGAAAGCGCGACGAGATTTGCACGACAGAGTCGGCTCTTTCTTCCCGAGCGACACTGAATGCCCTGGGCGAGATGGCCTACGGGGTCTTCGAGCCGATGGTCGTCAATCTAATCACCAAGAGCGAAGCAGGATTGAGTTTCGAGCTTAGCAGTCAGGTATGCGCGGATTTCACCTCCCGCCTGATGTCGGGTTTGGTTTCGAAACTGGACCCAACGGTGTTCGGTAGACACAAACGCGCTATTGATACGGCGATTGAATACGGGAAGCGTCTGGCTGAAGTCTCCGGCAACGCGCCCCAGGAAGCGGTGGAGCAACTGGCGACGGCCTACCCTGATTGTCGTTTTGCGATCGATTTCGCCGAGGCCGCTAAATTGTTCCGCAACGTGTCAGAGCCGTCGGAGCTTTTGAGGATGTTTGCTGCGGCCGAGCAAATCGAAGACGATGTAGATCCCCACGAGCAGGCTGCCGATGAAAGTTACGACGGCGCCCAATCCGATGATGAGGAGGATCAGCCTGCTGAGGACCAGGGCCCTACGTATCATTGACGTCCAAGGGCACAATCGCGTTGACCTGTCCAGCCATCTAAAGGGACGCCGTTGTCGATCATCAAAGAAAGGAGATCGCAATGGCATTCGAAGGACTGAAACTGGTCGCCGCCCCGAAGCAGCTTCCCAACGATCCGGCATCTAAGCGTCGGCAGCGATTGATCATGCAGATCGACCATCAGCTTTATATGGCTGAGCCGGAGAACGTCGGCCGGAAATTCCGTGGTCGTTGGTGGACTGTCGATCTCGATGGAAAGCCGATCCTCGCGATCAAGTACGGCAAGGTCCCTCTGGAACTTGCCAAGGGCAAGCACGCGATCGCATGCGCGGATATGCCGGCTGTCGTCGATGCGCTGAAGAAGGCACGCGAAGCCGCGATCGAGGGCACGTTCGACGGCCAACTGGCAACCGCGTCGGAACAGGTCCGAGCACGGTTCAAGAAGGGCCGCTGACTGAAATTTCCGAAGAGCGACACCCTATCCCGTCTGCAACGGCGGGATAGGGCCACCTAGCCCCTCTTTTTCCGACCTGCCTTCAACGTAGCGGGCATCTGCTCGCTGGGATCAGGCTCTCGGAACAGCTGCCCGATGTGAATCTCAAGCGCCGCCGCGATCTTTTCTAGTGTTATGATGGTCGGGTTACGCGCTCCGCGTTCCAAATACCCGACATAGGCCCGCTCAACGCCCGCTGTCAGGGCCAGGTCATCCTGTGAGATGCCTCGCTCAACCCTCAAGCGCCGTAGATTCCAGGCGACCAGTGACTGCACTTCCATTTTCAGGAAGCAATCAGTTGCCCTCGCCAGAAACCACGTAATATAAGACCATGATTAGGGTCGAGGAGCTTATCTCCTCGGGGTGCCAGACTTGTCGGGGGAATAATGGACGAGACCGCTTCGCCGGCTGCTACGATCGACTGCCCGTATTGCGCGGAGCCGATCAATCCGAAGTCCAAGAAGTGCAAGCATTGCGGAGAAATCCTCGATCCACAGATGCGCGAAATCGAGCTTCTGAAAACCCAGCGCAACAACCCCCAGGTGTTCATGAACGCCGGCGGTGCAGCAGCCGCGGCTGCAACCGGAATTAGCGGTCCGGTCAGACGGTTCCCGCACTGGATTCACATCCTTCTGGTTATCCTGTCCGGTGGGCTTTGGATACCGATCTACCTGTTGATGTACCTGTTTCGGAACAAGCGGTACTACTATTGAGGGGACGACCAATGAGCACTGTATCGCGAAAAGCCTTTAGTCGGCGCCTTCCTCAAATCGCCATGATCGCAATCGCAATCTCAATGCCGGCGCCTGCATTCGCGGATAGCAGTTTTCGTGGGTTCACGGTTTCAGACAGTCCTGACCAGGTGGATAAGATCGCGAAGGACGACGGGATGACCGTGAAATGGGGGGCTCCTGTGTTTGACCCTGATGGTAACGGGAGGCTCGCGACGCTCAAGGATGGCGACAATGCCTGCGGATGGATCACATTCAACGGCGATCAGAAGATCGAGTCGATGTTATTCGGAGAATGCTTCTTCGGCGGCGAGGGGTTGGGGCTGCGCACGGTTGCCCAGGAATTCGTCAATAAGTTCGGCGGTCCTGCTGAAATGGAGGTGATCTCCGACCCGATGTGCAAGGATGCCGAGCCATTTCGGTTTAAGGGTAGGACATCTGAAGGCGAGCAGTTCCGGATCGAACAGAGCTGCGGCAACTGGAAGCTTGAGGTCACCGTCGAAATCACGCCGGGACCGGGGAAGGGCCTTAAGTTCTAAGGACCCCGTACCGGAACACGAATACGGGCAATGCCCGGCACGGAGACTTCGGGCTGAGTTCACCAATTTCCCAACATTGAATCGACAGCCGTTCGCTATTCGCGCTAGACGTGTGGCCGGGGTTATTCTGGGGCCATGTTTCGCGTCTTTTCCGTCTGCGTATCGCTGTTTTTTGCATTGGCTGTGCTGGGTACATCGGCGGCCCGCGCTGGCCTGCAATTCGAGGGCGGGCAGGTCACCGGTGGCTTTCACTACGTTGTCGTCTCGGGTCAGTTCGCTTTTCAGGACGACCTGGCTGGTTTCGAAAACCTCGTCCGTGCCAACGGAGCAGTTGCCGTCACGTTCAAGTCTCCTGGCGGCAACATCTACAAGGCGATCGAGCTTGGCCGGCTTATCCGCCGATTGGGCCTTAGCACGATCCAGTTCAGAGCAGGCGAGTGTGCCTCGGCTTGCTCCCTCGCTTTCCTCGGGGGCGTGCTGCGTTATGCCGATCCCGGATCAATAGGCGTTCACAAATCGTCGTTTCAGGGCGATACTGCCCTAAGCACCCAGGATGCAGTCTCCGCCGTTCAGCAGATCACCGCCGACGTTATCACCTACATGATCGAAATGGGCGTTGATCCCGCCCTGCTTCAGCTGTCGCTGCAATACGACAGCAACGACATTCGCTATCTGTCGATGAGTGAGATGGTGAAGTACCGCGTTGTCACGTCCTCGCCCGGCGGCGATCAACCGGCTGTGGCGAGTCATGCACCGTCCTACACTCGACCTCCGCCTCAACCTGCCCCGCCGACCGTTGCCTCGCAACCTCCGCCAACAGCAAATCCGTCGCTGTCAATTCCGGATGCCCGTTCGGGTCGCATCGGTCATCCCAAGGGTTCTGCACCGCTAAAGGCACTACCAGAGCCGAGGTCAACGAATGTAGCCGTGCTGAGAAACGGCGCCGCAGTCTCGATCATCGGCAACACGGGCCGTTGGTATCGCGTTCAGGTCGGAAACAAGATCGGCTACATGCACGATACCTGGGTGCATGTCGATCAATATGACGGTGGCCCATTTGGTCGGCGGCACATCCAGGTCAAGAGCTTCGACAACTACGCCGAGGCCGAGGCCTACGTGCGCTCCGCATCAATTCCTCTGTCTGCCTACCTCGCCAACAATGGATGGTTTGCGATCACGCTGAGTGACACCTATGACGAGGCGATGGCTAAAGGCCTTGTCAGGGAGATGAAGGCGAGAGGCGCAATCCCAGATGACGCCTATTCGACGTTCGGCAATACCTACGTTCGCAAGGTATGCTGCCAATAGCTGAAGGCCGGCTACCTACCGACGGCTTGCGCTTTGCAGAAGTTCGCAAAGGCTGGTGACTGCCTCGTCAATGCCTCGCTCGTCGCGCTTGTAGAACACTCGGATTCCAACCCTCGTCGCCGAAACCAACTTGGCCTGTGTCAGCCACCGCATGTGCAGGCTGACTGACTCCTGCGTGAGGCCGAGACGCCCGCAGATCAGCTTGTTGGTTAGGCCGGTCTGTCGTGCGTCGGGAACATCGGGAAAATACAGCTCGGGCCAGTTGAGAAAGTCGAGGATCTTCAGCCTGCTTTCACAAGCCAACGCCTTGATGACACGAGCGTCCATTGCCGTTCTCCATCAGTTCATCCGATGGGCGGCGCTATCCTCAGGCTAGCGTTTATCGGCAACGGCATTCCTTTCCCGCATCGGCTAGCTCCCCGGGCGGTTAAGCAAATTTGATGTCGAAAGTGCCTTCACTTCTCATCGCGACCTTTGCGGGCAAACCCGGGATGCCCGCTGGAAATTGATAGTCGTAGTCAATCGCAAACGTGCCGCGAAAGTGATTGCCATCGATAAAACCGAGGGCTTCGGTGTAGCATAAAGTTGTCACATCAAAGGGCATCACCCCTGCCGGACTTAAGAGCGTTTTGGGAAACGTCGTCCCGGCCTTGAAGCTAACATTCAATAAGTTCTGCATTAGGGTCGGATTCTCGACGTCGGAGGATATGAACTCCTCAGACGTGTTGAACACCAATGGTGAGAATCCCATCGCTTTGTGAAGGTCATCCATCGCGGCAAAAGCGGACCTTACCTCCACCTCGGCAGAAATTAGCCCATCTTCCCTACGAAAAACCCTGTCTCCAACGACAGCATTTCGCAGGCCGTCCATGTTTATGTTCAAGGGGATGGTGGCGACGTTCTTTTCGTAGATCACCTCGCCACCTAAAATCACCGCACTTGACCCCATGCCGTGTGCTAGCGGTTTCCCGAGGTCAATCTCAACGTTTGCCTTCTTTTTCATCGCATCTGGGCCCAATAGATTGCGCAGCATGGGCAGCAACTGATCGGTTTCTTCCTTCAGCCATTTGACCACCGGCGTATCTGGTTTTCCCACTCGATATACCCGGAACTCTCGGCCGTTCGTCAGCATGTAGAACTCAGCGGCGATTTCTGGATGCGTAGCGTAGGTGTGGGCTTGCTGACTATCCTCAAGCGAAAGAGCAACAGACGGACGCTTAGCCTCAACAACCCAGCGAGCATAGGAAACGACTTCACATATAAAGTCGGGCCGCCCTCGCAGCAGCGGATCTTTCTTCGTATCTTTGTGACCCAGAAAGACCCGATCATACTGTAGTGGAATCTGGCTTCGCAAATTTGCGACTTCGCTACCTTGCCGATATCCTAATGCCCGACAAAGCGGACGAACAAGTTCGCCTGCTACGTCGTCTTCATTCATCGTGGCGATATCGTGCTCTGCGAAAATGCTTCCTTGCGGCACGGCTTCCATCGGCATTCCCAAAATGAGTCGTCCCACCCAACTTAAGACTAAGCTGTTACGGGAGCTACGCGTTCGTGTTGCACCCCACAGTTGGTTTTACGCCCTGCGTGATTCACCCGTCCCCATCGGCAGCGGTTGTCTAAGGCGATTTTTCTGACGAAGCCGGGCTATCAGGGGGTAGCCACTATGCATCACAGTCGAATCGACCCGCAGCTCAGCCGCAAGCGGTCGGTGAACTCGATCGTCGACTTGGTGGCGCGCCAAGACAGCATGCAAATTCAGTCAATTTGGYCGAAGGATCGCGTTTGCGAATACCTCCTCGCCTCTGACAGTCGGCGGCATACCTGGCATGCTTGGCTAGCCGTTCACGGCGCCGCCATTCGGGATGCAGCCGAAACGTACCGGCATCTCACCTTCACCAAGTCCCGACAGATTCTGGCGGATGCATTCGGCTCCTGCCCTGCTGGAATGGTCTCGGCACTCGGCAAATTCGGACCGTTTGCGAGGCAAAAACATGCTTACTTCGCACTCCACCAAGTGCTTTCGGCAGGTGGATCACTGGCAAATCACATGTATCAGTCGGCGAAAATCGACGATGAGGTCCTTGTCTCGCTCGCGTCAGCTACCGCTTTTTCGGCGTCGAACCGCGTCGTTCGGGCGCTACTGAAGCGCAGCATCCCCGCCCCGGTAATGGTCGAGCTGCTATGGGTGATCTCAAGATTGGCAACCATGTACGACGAACGGCAACTCGTCCGGTGTGTTGTTGAGGGTCGTCAACCGGCAGCTATCCTGGCGAATTTGTTCGGTTTGGCCCCATTTCCTGCGCCACCGTTTGGGCAAATCGGCGGATTGATCCCGATACTCACGGCTGAGGAGCTGCGGAAAACAGGAAAGCAATTTGGCAACTGCCTGAAAGGCGGAGAGGAACTAGCCTATGCGCTGACGTCCGTCCTTGCCGGCCAGCGCTATTTTTATCGCTGGGACGGTGATCACCCGACGCTCCTCTCGTTCTGCAGATGTGGGCCAGCAGGTTGGGTTTTGGCCGAACGTTCAGGTCTACGAAATGCCCGCGTAGCGGAAGCCACGATCAACCGAATTGCGGAAGTGCTGACCGGCGTCCCGAATGTCTTCGTCGGCAAGAGCGGCGCCGGGATGCTAGAGTGGATCTGCTCGCGGTAGGCACAACGGCCATTGCGTCCACTGTTGATTAGCTTTTCGCCAAAAGCTACGAAGGTCCGATTGCTTCGAAGGAGAACGCCTTGGCCGACGACACCTTGAATTTGATCGAGTTAACCGCAGAGATCGTGTCTGCCTACGTCGGCAACAACGCGGTGCCGGTTGCCTCACTACCGGACCTGATCCAGAGCGTGAATTCGTCTCTTTCGAAAATTGGCCAGCCTGCTGAGCCGGAGAAGGTGGCCCTTACGCCCGCAGTCAATCCGAAGCGGTCGGTCTTCCCCGACTACATCATCTGCCTCGAGGAGGGGAAGAAGTTCAAATCGCTGAAGCGCCACCTGACGACCCACTACAATCTGACGCCCGAACAGTACCGTGAGAAGTGGGGCTTGGCTCGCGACTATCCAATGGTGGCTCCAAACTACGCTGCTCAGCGATCCGCATTGGCAAAGGCGAGCGGGCTTGGGCGGAAGACGGCGGCTAAGCCGGTCAAGAAGGCCAGTGTGAAGCGCAAGGGCGGCTAATTTGGGAGGGGGCATCACCCGGCGGCGTCAGTACTGTTGAGACTGCACATCCTGATCAACCAGCCTCCGCCTGGCTGACGCTCAAAGACACTCAGGGACGTGCCGTTGCCGACTGCCTCCCCTTCTGAGTAGGCGGCCAGCGTCCAGTCAAGGTTTTCCGAACTGCCCGCTTCGATCGCTTGGAGGGTCTTGTTGGGTCCGGTTGCGAAACACTCCTGAGGAGCCTTGATTTCCGCCTGCCGGGCTCGTCGGAACAAAGGCCCATATGGGCGGTTAGGGGGCCTGCGGTCATCTCCGCTCTGGTTGTCTCGTTGCGCCAGTCCGTCGCCGTTCCCTTCCGGCGACGGACTGTGTTTTCCGTCTCGCATTCAGGCGCGGAAAGACGCATGGTTGCCATATCCGTTAACCATTGGCTTAGGGCGGCGACTGCACCGCAAGGGGGTCCGAGTATGTCCGAACTCCTGTACCCACGCACGTACCAATGCTGGTACCACGCGAAACTGATTGCTCAGGCCCACGTTACCATCCAGCTCTCCAT
This sequence comes from Mesorhizobium sp. LCM 4577, assembly GCF_001854795.2. Taxonomy (NCBI): domain Bacteria; kingdom Pseudomonadati; phylum Pseudomonadota; class Alphaproteobacteria; order Hyphomicrobiales; family Phyllobacteriaceae; genus Mesorhizobium; species Mesorhizobium sp. LCM 4577. The sequence continues at coordinate 191,287 of NZ_MDDU01000001.1, forward strand.
CAAGAAGTTGCGAGAGACCGAGCAACTGGTCGATCCCTATCGATTGAGCCCATACCTGACGAAAAATGCAGTGGCTATGGAATGGACGGAGCGCGGTTGGCGCGTCACCGTAAGCGAGTACGGCGTGGGCACGGTGGCTCGCACATTCAGGGATCGCTTGTCAGCCTTCAACTTCGCCGAAAGCAATGTGATGCGGCTTGGTCTCGATAAGATGACTGCATCTGGACGGCAATAGGAGCCCGCACCGCGGGGATCGATGCGGGCTCCCGTCGGGGAAAATGCCAAACCCGACACGACGCGTACTGGGGTTTTGGGAGGGGAATGCGTCGCGGCGACCGAACCTGCTCCTTACGGACTTGTTCCAAGAAAAAACCCGGTCAGAAGCCGACGAGGCTCGCCAATTCATTCCCCTGGAACGAATCCGACCGGGACGTGGAACCAATTCCACACGCCAAAGTTAGGAAGCGCTACCGGGGATTCTGCCCATGCTTCTGGCTCTGGACGATGCGATCTCAACCGCCGTTTTGGCTGGTAGAGACGCGGACGCGGAAATCTTCGGCGTGATCGATCTCACCAGCAAAATCGAAAGCCGAATCGGCGCCATCAGCTTGGGGCGCGCTATCCAGTTCGTTGCCAACGCTTCGGTGCTTGGCTACGACGTTCGCGGCGCCATGGTTCTCTACGGGCCGCCAGGCACACCAAGCCTCCGGAAACGGGACTGCGACCGCCTGTGGGCGCAATACGGGGGCGCGTTGCTCCAAGCGTAGACAAACCGCTTCCTTGCTGAATCCATCCGCACATTAGCGCGTTTGCAAAATAAAGCCGGCCGTGTCATTTTCCCCTTGGGGAGTGGGGACAATGTACAGGCGAATTGTATTTTGCCTTTCGGCGTCGCTGGCAATATCCGGCTGCGCCGCTGACTATCTCAACAACTATGACACCATGATGTTGGCGTCGGGCGATGCCAACAATGCGAACCGCCTTTTGCAGACGGTCGATCCTTTCAACCCCAACAGTAACAACACCCACATCGAAGGGGACGGGCAGCGCAGCGCTGGTGTCGCAATGCGATATCTCGGAATTCCAAGGGCACCGTCGGCTCAGGCATCCGGTGCGAACTCTGGCGGCGGAGGCGGAGACTCAGGCAATCATCCGTGCGATCTGCGCACCCAGGTTGATAGCTTGGGGCGGCCCTGCGGTGGACGTGCCGCCGAAGCGAAACCAGGCGGCCGAACCGGACACGAGGCGGACTAGCGATGGTGTTCCGATTGGGTTCCCGTCATCGCCGGCCACGCAATGCGGTGCCGCGACGCCTGATCTTCTTCACCGTTGTCGCGGCCGCCGCGCTTGCTGCAGTGACTGCGATGAAGCACCCCGACGATCTACACGAGATCAATCTGCAGAACTTGGCCGGCACCAAGCCGGATGCGATCACCGGCGTCGCCTCCGTCATCGATGGCGATACGATCGAGGTGCACGGTCAGCGTATCCGCTTCAACGGCACCGATGCACCCGAGAGTCGCCAATATTGCGACGACGCCAAGGGTTTCGAATATCCCTGTGGCCGGCGATCGGCTGAAGCGCTGGACAAGTTCCTTGCCGCATCGAGGCCGGTGCAATGTACGTTCGTGACTTGGGATCGCTATCACCGCTTCGTCGGCGACTGCCGGCGAGCTGACGGCACCAGCGTGGCGGCGTGGATGGTCGAGCATGGCCAGGCACTGGATTGGCCCCGATACAGCAATGGTGCCTATGCTGCGCAGCAGGCCAAGGCAAAAGCAGCAAAGGTCGGTCTATGGGTCGGCCAATTCGACGCGCCGTGGGATTGGCGCACGTCGCATCCCGATGGAGCGGCGCCGTCGCGCCAGCCACTGGGGATGATCGGTCGTAAGCTGGTCGTGCAGAGCGGCGGCTATTCATGTGAGCCGCGGCGGTACTGCTCGCAAATCGGTTCGTGCGACGAAGCCCAATGGTATTTGCAAAACTGCTCTTGGGGCGGGAAGCTAGATCGGGATGGAGACGGGGTGGCATGCGAAAGACTGTGCTGAAATGTGCCTTGGCATGTTGCTTGGCATCTTCGCAGTGCCTTGCTGGCACGCCAAAAGGGGAATGTCCGAATCTCTGGAAAATGTATGGACTGTTTATGAGAGCCTCTTTGATCTGCAACTTCCCGGAATCTAATGCGATCAGAAAGACACTGGGTCTGTTGAAGAAGGATTGCCCCAATTCAACACAGGCACTCGCACGCCGCTACATGACTGATGGATTTCGCGAATTTGATAAAGACATGGCCGCCAAAGGTCACCCCAAAGCCTGCGGTGATATGTTCACTTTGATGGACACTGTTGGAGGCTGAGAAGCCAAGACCGATCCTGCAACTGCCGCGACCTTCGAGAGACAATCAGGTTAGATCGTTCGGACTTGAAGAGAGAGCCGTGACGAGGTTCTTGACAGATTGTGGGAAATACCTGTTGCCGCCTGGTGTGACGATACCGGCCTCATTCAGGTGGCGGGCCAGTTCTGAGTAAGACATAGACGCCCAGCTCTCAGGCAAGAGGCCTCGCATTTGGCTCGCAAAGTTCGCTGCCCTCGCCCTATTTACCATAGCCAGCACGCGCCCGTTCTTTCCAAGCACAACTCCCCTGCGCTTAGCTTGTGCCAATGCAGCCTTGGTTCGTTCTGAAATCAGCCGACGTTCTTCCTGGGCGAGAGCGGCAAAGATGTGCAACTGAAAGTCCGTCGCATTCGGCATTTCGACGATCACAAGGCGGACTCCCTTCTCCATCATCGCTGAAATGAAGCTTACGCGTCTCGAAAAGCGGTCCAAACGGGCGATTAGCAGGGAAGCTCCGGCCGTTTTCGCGGCATTTATCGCTTTTGCAAGTTCAATTCGTCGATCGTTTCTGCCTGATTCCACCTCAACAAATTCTCCGACCAGCTCGCCATGAGCACCGGCAAATTGCCGGACCATCTGCTGCTGAGCCTCTAATCCGAGACCGGATCGAGCCTGCTTTTTGGTCGAAACGCGATAATAGCCGACGTATTTCATGGGGCTCCGTCAAACATAAACGCTGGTTTATGTTTTAAGGGCTCCTCCCTAAATGCGGTCCGAGACAACGGCGCCTGGTCCCCTGGAGGAAAGCTGACGTGATATCGAGAGAAGTGCTGTACCAGCTGGTCTGGTCCGAGCCCATGACGAAAGTCGCCGAGCGATTCGAGGTTTCGGGCAGCTATCTGGCTCGTGTCTGCACAGCTCTGAACGTTCCTCGACCTGAGCGAGGATATTGGTCGAAGCTCGCCGTTGGAAAGGCTCCCAAGCCAGCACCATTGCCGGAAGCTCGACCCGGAGACCAGACATCCTGGTCGAAGGATGGCGAGCTTCAGGTGCCACCAAAGCCGCGGCTACCGCCTCGGCGCCGATTGGACACCCCGGTACGCATTTCCAGGACGAAGATTCATGGGCTGATCCGTGGGGTCAAAGAGCATTTTGAGAACAGCAGGCCTGTGGACGAAGGAGCTTATCTAAGGCCGTTCAAGAAGCTTCTGGTAGACGTCACAACATCCAAGGCCTGTCTCGATAAGGCACTCGACTTCGCCAATGACCTGTTCAATGCCTTCGAGTCTGTCGGACATAGGGTCGTAATTGCCCCACCGGACGAGCCTTTGCGCGGGGAAACTCCTGACGAACGCGAGGTCCGCAGCAAGGAGCGGAACCCCTACTACCATAGCCGTCTCTGGTCCCCTAACCGACCAACGGTCGTCTACATTGGCAGCATGGCCATCGGACTTTCGGTCGTTGAGATGTCAGAGGATGTCCTGATGCGCTACGTCAATGGCAGATACATTCGGGATGCCGATTACGTTCCGCCGATGCGTTCTCGCGACTACACGTGGACCACTACCAGGACCCTGCCCACTGGCAGGTTGAGATTGATCGCATACTCTCCCTATTGGCGGGTTACCTGGTCTGCAGACTGGCAGGAAACAAAACAGAAATCGCTTCGCCCATCGGTAAAGTCGATTGTGCAGTCAGTTGAGGAGGCTGCGGTCGATTTAGTTGGCAAGCTGGAGGAGGCTGATCGACAGGCCAAAATCGAACGCATCGAAAGAGAGGCCGCTGAAGAACGGCGACGCCGAGAGGAGGATCGCCGTCGCGTCGAACAGTCAATTCAGGACAGCCAAGACCATCTGGGCAAGGTCATCCAGCAATGGTCACACGTGATGAGCATTGAACGCTTCCTTGCGGGCGTGGAACAGCGCGCACACGAACTACCTGGCGATGATCGAGGTGCCGTGCTGGAACGGTTGAGGCTTGCGCGCAACTTCCTGGGAACCCAGGATCCCCTTGATTTCTTCCGATCCTGGAAGACGCCGCAGGAGCGGTATCGGCCGAAGTATCCGAGTGTGGGTTCGGACGAGACCTAGCGCACGCGCGGCGTCGATTCTCGACCTTCATGCCAAAGAACTTAGATTCGTGCCTGACTGCGCAAGGATTCGACTGCCGATCGGATGGCGTCATCTTTCGGCTGCACGCTACCCCATTCTTTCCAGAAATCACGTGTGGCGCTATCTGGTGTGACCTTGGGCACGTCTAGTTTAATGCGCGTTGGCAGAAGCACGGCATCGCCCAACAGCAAGGCTTCGCCGGTGTCTAGAAGTGGCATTATGCTGGTTAATCCCGCCAGGGAATCAGGCATGAGCCGCTTTATCACGCCTTGGTCCGTCTCGTTCGTCAATCGCAAAGCTAGGAAGTTATTGCACTGGCTAAGGATCGTACGGCTTACATCCGAGGGTCGCTGGCTGACAACGAGCAGCGAGAAGCCGTATTTTCGACCTTCTTTTGCAATCCGTTCGAATGAACCGAGCGCTTGCCGCTGCACCGCATCCGCATCATCTCGGACAGGCAGATAAAGATGAGCCTCATCACACAGTAGCGTGACTGGCGTGCGGTTGTTGGGACTCATCCAGAACTGAACGTCGTATAGCAGTCGAGCCAAAGTTCCTGTCACAACAGGAAGCACGTCCGCCGGGACCTCGGAGAAATCAATTACCTTGATACCGGCCCCACCGTTGGAAGTGAGGAGTTTAAGCGCTTGGTCTGCCAGCCAGTCATATGACATCGCCTCGGCGGGTGGAGCGAACATGAACCCATATCGTCTATCATCTAGCTTCGCTTCCAGCCTTGACAGGAAACGAGTGAGTTTGTCCTCCCACTCCCCTTTGACGGGGCCATTCTTACCCATGCCCTTCGTAGTGTTGTCGTTTTCGAGGAGCTTTACGAGCTTTCGCACGTCGTAGGGTATGGGCGAGTCAACTGTGAAGGTCTTTTTTACTGCGTCTCGCTTCTCCATCTCCAACGTTGCACCCTTCAGGTTTCTCACGTGCAACGTGAATCGAGAAGCTTGATTTGGCGCGTTCTGGTCGCTTCGGTCCAGAATCATTGACAGCATTTCATCGCGATTCAGCAGCCAATATGGGAGGAAAAGCACCTCATCTCCGGGTTTCTCCAGGTCGCCAGGTCCGGCGATGCGGAATTGCTGCGCAAATCCGCCCACCTTCTTGTCGGCCAATGGGGCGTACTCACCATGCATATCGAACACGATGATGTTCGGATATTTCAGTTTGGCGGCTCGCTCCAGAATTAGAGCGACAGCCCAACTCTTGCCTGACCCGGTGCTACCCAAAATGGCCGCATGGCGCTGAAAGAATTTGTCGCCGCTCGCGATAGCGTCCGCTGATCGATCCGCGACAAACGTCCCAAGCTTCAAGCGCTCGTCTTCTGAAAATCCCGCACCAAGGATGCCCATAAATCGTTGAAGGTTCACCCCTTCGATCACGAAGGCGTCACGATCGATCTGAGGGAAGCTATCAGCCCCGCGTTTAAAGGTGTTGGTTTTTGCTCCTTCGACGGTACGAAACGTGCCAATGAGCACCGCTTGAATGAGATCTGTCGGTACTGCAGCCAGTAACACACCATCTTCACCTGCATCGTCGAGGTCCGGAAGTTCATCTCGCACAGTTCGAGTGACGCGCTCCGTTATCGCGATAAGATATTCCCGCTCGGTTGCGCCTCGAATTGCCACGAGTTGACCGATACCGATCCGAGTAAGGAGCACAGAGTTGGTCACATCGATCGCAACCCGGCTGGTGTCGACCGACGCCACGCGACCGACCTTGTCGTCGTCAGAGAACTGCAGTGCGGCTTCCGTCATGGTTCGAGCACCTCTGAAATAAAAGCAGTGAGATCCCACAGTTCTAAATCCGGAATGAAGTGCTTCGTCTTGTTGACGAAGACCGATGAGCCGTCCTTGCCGGCAACGGACCCGTGCTGGATAGCGATGACGTTGGCACAGTCTTGCGCCAGCTTCCGGGCGTTATCCGAGAGGGTATGGGTGAGGAGGAGTGTGGGAAGGCCACCTCTGATCCGAGGCGTCAGATGGGTCTCGAGATGATCATCGTTGAACCCATAGCCCAGGACGAGAAAGCGACTAGCTTTGTCGATCGCACCGTTCGCGCGCTCTCGATGCCGGTCAAATGGGCTCTCGTACCCATTACGGAATTTGTTTAATCCCGGCGTTATGATCAGGCGTGGCAGTGGCAGATCGCCTGCATAGCTAACTGGCTTTCCTTCGCGACTGTACCAGTCCAAGCTTCCATGCGGTTTGAAAACGTTGACTCGCTGCCGATACCGATACTGGACGCTTTTACCCTTAAGCGTCACTTCTCTACAAAAGCTTAGCCGGCTTTCTTGCTCGTTTAGATGGCCGGCAAACTGTCCGACAAAGAGCGTATCGACGCCGAGACCAGCCTCCTCAGAAGCGATCTCTATTAGCCGGTCATAGTTCGTGGTAATGACCGGAACACCAGTCGCAGGCTTCAGCAGATGTTTCAGGAGTCTCGTAAATCGCAACGTCCGCGTTCTATCAAAAACTTCGGTAACAATCTCACGCTCCCTAAGTGCGATTAGCTCCGCCGTTTTCGCGACAATCGCAGCCTCCAGGGTGGCGCTGGGAGGCTTAGCAATGAGAGCGGCCTCCAAACCATTCGCTGCAATCATCGGCGACAAGTCCGCCCACAACGCCTTGTCGTCGTCCAAGAGACTAGCCTCGATCGTCGCTTGAAGATGGTCCGCTAAGGCACCCATGCCTGGAAGGCCCTCTGCACACGAGAGGCCCGATCCCACAACAGTTACCAGCCCGTCAGTGAAATGGCGCTGAAGCAGCGATTTTAACTCGTCCAGTTCCAAATGCCCCCCGACTACGTTCCCATCCCAAATAAACCCATCACTACTTGGGAGTGGAAGTTCCGCTATTCAAGGTTAAAAGTAAGCGCAAGCTTGGTCTGGCGCGGGCCAGTGACCTTTTTTTTGGGGGGCATACGAGAACACGCGCTGATGGCAGGCCAAGGGGTAGGCTTCTGGGGTAAAGCCGTCGAGGCGTTGCACTTACCCCAAGCAGGGATTGCCGAACTGCGGCTGCTGGCCTGTACTGGGGCGTCAAGCCGGTGTCATGAGCGTCTCGGCCCGGCGAGTGTAGTTCACCCCTAACGACGGGTGATTCTATCAGGAGCGGTGAGCCCGGCCACGGGGTATGACTACGCAGGGCTGCCTCTGGATGGGGGCGACGGTTTCGCTATGTGTGCGGCGCTCCCTGGGGTACTTGTGGGTTGGGGATCGAATCGTCCTGATTGGATACGACGCAACTAATAGCCTCGCGCTTGAAGCGATATAAGTACGAGGAATATTTGGGGGGCAATTTTGACTTCGAAGACCGATAAACTGGAGGCCTTTCAGAAATACGTTTCCCTTCTGAAAGGGGACGAAAAGGGGGAGGCGCAGGTATTCTGCGACCGCCTTTTCCAAGGCTTCGGGCACGAAGGCTATAAGGAAGCCGGGGCCGAGCTTGAGTACCGCATCAAGAAGAATTCCAGCGGTGGCAGAAGCTTCGCCGATCTCGTCTGGAAGCCCCGCGTCCTGATTGAGATGAAGAAGCGCGGCGAGAACCTATACGCGCACTACAAGCAGGCCTTCGAATACTGGATTCACGCTGTCCCGAACCGGCCGCGATATGTCGTCCTGTGCAACTTCGATGAGTTCTGGATATACGATTTCGACAAGCAGATCGACGAACCTGTCGATATCGTAAAAGTCGCCGACCTGGCCTTGCGGCACACCGCGCTTAATTTCCTGTTTCCGGACGGCCCGCCGCCAATCTTCAAAAACGACTTGGAGGAGGTTTCACGCGAGGCTGCGGACAAAGTCGCAGGATTGTTCAACCGGCTTGTAGCAAGGGGCATTGAGCGCGGCAAGGCGCAGCGCTTCGTCCTTCAGCTGGTTGTCGCGATGTTCAGCGAAGACATTGGCCTTCTACCTGCGGGAACGGTGCTGCGTCTCGCCGATGACTGCCTGAACAAAGGCCAAAGCTCCTACGATTTGTTCGGCGGCTTATTCACCCAGATGAACACGTCAAAGCCGGCTACCGGTGGCCGCTTTAAGGACGTACCGTATTTCAACGGGGGTGTCTTCCAGAACGTGGAGCCGATCGAACTGACGCCCGACGAGCTACTGTTGATCGCCAGCGATAAGAAGGGCGACGAGGGGGCTGCACGGAAAAACTGGTCGAAGGTTAATCCAGCGATCTTCGGAACAATCTTCCAGCAAAGCATGGACGCCAAGGAACGCCATGCTTACGGCGCCCATTTTACGTCCGAAGCCGACATAATGCGCATCGTCATTCCGACGATCACAAGGCCGTGGCAGGAAAAGATCGAAGCGGCCGGCAACATGAAAGACCTTCTCGCCCTGCGCGGCGAACTCATGAAATTCAGGATTCTGGATCCCGCCTGCGGCAGCGGCAATTTTCTCTATGTGGCCTATCGCGAACTGGTGCGCATCGAAATCGCGCTGATGACCAAGCTCAAAGCGACCGTCAGCGACAAGAGCTTCGCGGAACACGCGAAGACTGTCTCCCTAATCAGCCCGCGCCAATTCTATGGGCTTGACCGTGACTCCTTCGGCGTCGAGCTGGCGAAAGTCACTCTGATGCTGGCTAAGAAACTCGCGCTGGACGAGGCGATAGAGGTCATGGAACGTGACCAAATCGAGTTGTCGCTTCACGGCGACGACGCCCTGCCCCTAGACAACCTCGACGCCAACGTTGTGTGCGACGACGCGCTCTTCTGTGATTGGCCGGAAGTCGATGCAATCATCGGAAACCCGCCGTATCAGTCAAAGAACAAGATCATCGACGAATTAGGGCGGGCTTACGTGAACCGCGTGCGCCGTGCCTACCCAGGCGTTCCCGGTCGCGCCGACTACTGTGTGTACTGGTTCAGGAAAGCGCACGATCACCTCAAGCCAGGGCAGCGAGCGGGCCTTGTGGGGACCAACACTATACGGCAGAACTACTCTCGTATCGGGGGGTTGGACTACGTCGTGTATAATGGCGGCACGATTGTCGAGGCGGTTTCAACCCAGGTCTGGTCAGGCGACGCTGTCGTTCACGTGTCGATCGCCAATTGGTTGAAGGGACCGCTAAAGGGTAAAAAGACGATATTCCGGCAGGTTGGCGACAGGCTAGATTCCCCGTGGGAGATGAAGGCTCTGGACAAGATAGGTCCTTCGCTATCCTTCGAGCTTGATGTCAGCATCGCCCAACCGATCAAGGCGAACTCGTCATCGACAGCCTGCTACCAGGGGCAGACGCATGGACATGAAGGATTCCTGCTGAGCGCAGCAGAGGCGGCAAACCTCGCCAAGCGTGACACCGGTGTCGCGAAATACATCCACCCTTTCCTAATAACCGACGATCTGATCGGTACACTCGACGGCTTGCCATCCCGTTACGTGATCGACTTCGAAGAAATGGAGCTGATAGAGGTCCAGAAGAAATACAGCCATGCGGCAAAGCTGCTCGAAACCCGGGTGCTGGCTGATCGCATGAAGGCGGCCGCGAAAGAGAAGGAGCGAAACGACGAAGCGCTTGCTGACGACGAAGACGCCAAAACGGCCAAGGATCATGAGAACGCGCTAAAATACTGGTGGCGCCTGTTTAGGCGCCGTAGTGAGTTACTGTCACACATTGAAACTTTGGACCGCTATATCGTTTGCGGCCGGGTGACCAAGCGCCCGATATTCGCGTTCATCGATCCGCGCATACGGCCTAATGACTCTTTGACCGCCTTTCCCCTCGACGACGATTACTCGTTCGGAATCTTGCAATCGAGTATCCATTGGCGGTGGTTCGTAGCCCGGTGCTCTACTTTGAAGAGTGACCCCCGCTATACTTCGAATACGGTATTCGACTCTTTCCCCTGGCCGCAGAAGCCGACGACGGCAACCGTCAAAGCCGTCGCCCAGGCCGCCAAGGCGTTACGAGAATGCCGGCTGAAGCAGCAGGCCAGTCATGAGCTTACACTGCGCGAACTCTACCGAAGCCTTGACCTACCCGGCGCGTCAGCCCTGAAAGACAGTCTGACGAAGCTTGATGACGCCGTCCGGAAAGCCTTCGGCATGACGAAATCCGAAGACCCACTTGGTTTCCTCCTCGACCTGAATGGCACATTGGTGAAGCGCGAGGCCGCGGGCGAAGCGGTAATCGGCCCTGGCATCCCGCCCGGTATCTCAAGGAAAGTCGCCCGTCTGAGCAGCGATTTTATCAGCCTGCCGTGACTTCCGGGGCGGCTAGGCCGCGCTGGTTCCGATCATTGAAGAGTAACCTGCCCACCTTCGGATTGACCAGTTTTCGAAGGATCGTCGGCGCAAAGCCACTCGGTTTTGATACAGGCGATCGCGGGACTGGAGCATGACGCGACGCCCTGGCTGATTTTGCAGATGCTGCATCCGTCGTTGAATTGTTGGCAGGTCGGATTTTCCCGAATCTTCTCCGCAAGCGTGCCCGTGGCAGAAGCCTGTCCCGCGAAAAGCACCGAAACCGCCATTGCTGCCAGTAATATTCGCATGGGTTCTCCAAGCTCCAGGTGTCCATTTGGCGCACAGTATCGTTCCAACTGTATGCCCTGTCGACGTGGTCCAAGATGATAAACCTTACCCCGATCGACCTGCCGGCAATTGAAGCTTATCGGACAGTTTTGGCAGTGATCATTGTATCAAGGTCCGGTACCAAGCCAGTGCGGCGCCTGCGTGGGCCGGCTATCCAGGCATTGGATCAAGACCCCGACATCAATTGATCGTATGCGCGGTGTCGTCGCCGATGAGGTTCGACGGCAAGCAAGGCCGGGGAACTTCCTGAACACCCGGAGCCAGTAGGCAACACGATTGCGTCAGTTCACCGTGCTAAATTCGGACTATTGGTTCAACGTGCGTGGTGCGCAGATGCTCTATTACGTCATTTGCAACGATGAGGATTGGCGACATTCTTTTGCCAATCCCGTCCTAGCAGAAGCTGAAAGCGAGGCCGCACGGCGCGCGTTGGACGGGCATAGAGTCAAGATCGAGACTTGGCCCGTAGGCGTTCTCGTATCGCAGCCCAATGTGATTCGGGAATTCAACGCAGAATGAGCTTCCGTAAAGCAACAATGCCCTTGTAAAAGAAAAAGCGGCACCGTATTTGTGTGTTGCTGTCGGCGATAGCCCGCAACTCATCTTGCATGTTACCCTGATTAATCCTTCGGGACGACCTTGTGTGACCTGTATCGAGACCCATCGGGTTCTCTCAGTTGACAACTCCAACGCGACGGAGTTGCTGGTTGCCGGCGGCTAGCAATGGAGGTGAGCATGCGGAAAAAATCCACACTCGCTGACCTTGCTTGCAAGTATCTGCCGCTGGTAATCGGGCTCGTTGAGCTCGCGAACCATGTGTTGGAACTTGTGAGCAAGGTCGTCAACTATGTCCGTTCGGTTCCACAGTTTCGACTATTCCTATCTCCGAAAAGGGAAGCCGGTCTTTGTGCCTAGCCCTCGCGGCAAGGAAATCGGCTACGACATCAAGGGCAAGGTCGAAGAAGCGTTTTCGTTCGACCCTTTCGTTTATCACTTTCGGCCCGGTGGACATGTTGGGGCGCTTCACGCGCATCGGAACCGGGCGATCTTCTCCCGCGTCGATATAGAAACGTTCTTCTACGGCATCGGAAGAAATCGCGTCGTCCGCGCTTTGCGTGACATTGGGATTGAGCGTGCGAACCACTATGCGCGGTGGTCTACGGTCAAAAGTCCTTACGGGGAACCGAACTATGCCTTGCCCTACGGCTTCGTCCAGTCGCCGATCCTTGCAAGCCTTGTTTTGATGACATCGCCCGTCGGCAACTACCTTCGCGACCTGCCGAACGATCTAACGAAGTCGGTCTACATGGACGACATAGCGCTGTCCGGGGACAGCCTTGAGGCCGTCACTGTTGCGTTCAATGGACTGCTAGCGGTGCTTGAGCAGTCCGGTTTCCAGATCAATTCGGAAAAGACGCGCCAACCCGGCCCGGCGATGGACATTTTTAATTGCGATCTAGCACCCGGCGAGGCCGTGGTGCGCGAGGATCGAAAGGCCGAGTTTTATGACGGCGATCCGTCCGCTGCGAGCGCAGCGGCGTTCGAGAGATATTGCGGCACCGTCGARCAAGGCAATGCGCCGCCTCCGGTCGTCTCCAATGATCCGGTTTTATGACCCGGAAAAGTGTTTCGGTTGCGATTTCTGCGTTTCATCTAAGCTATTGTGTTTTTGTATAAAATAGATTCGGCTGTGCGCCATTGAACCCCAGCGTCTCGATTGGGAATCTCCCTGCTGGGACCGATCGTGTTGCCGAGGCTTCGAAGGCCTGGGACGGAAGCTGGCGGTGCGCGATGGTAAGGACATCGATCAGCCTCGACTCGAAGTGTAATTATTCCACTTCATGATCCAGATCGTCGGCCTGCCGGACAAGGCGGTGGCCGAAAGCCGCGAGCGCGTGCAGGCAGCGCTCCATGCATCCGGCCTGTCGATGCCGTCGAAGAAGGTGACGGTGAACCTCGCGCCGGCCGATCTCCCCAAGGAAGGCAGCCATTACGACCTGCCGATCGCGCTCGGCCTGATGGCGGCGCTTGGCGCCATTCCGGGCGACATGCTGGCCGGCTATGTGGTGCTTGGCGAATTGTCGCTCGACGGCACGATCGCGGGCGTGGCCGGCGCGCTGCCGGCGGCCATCGGCGCCAATGCGGAGAACAAGGGCCTGATCTGCCCCTTCGCCTGCGGGCCGGAGGCGGCCTGGGCCGGCAAGGATTTCGACATCCTTGCGCCGCGCAGCCTGATCGCCATCGCCAACCATTTTCGCGGCACGCAGGTGCTGTCGCGGCCCGAGGCCGGCATCCAGCTGGCGGCGCGCGATCTTCCCGACCTCGCCGACATCAAGGGCCAGGAAAGCGCCAAGCGGGCGCTGGAGGTGGCGGCCGCCGGCGGGCACAATCTCCTGATGGTCGGGCCGCCCGGCGCCGGCAAGTCGATGCTGGCGCAGCGGCTGCCCTCGATCCTGCCGCCGCTGGCGCCCAAGGAGCTGCTCGAAGTCTCGATGATCGCGTCCGTCGCCGGCGAGCTCGGCGAAGGCAAGCTCACCGACCGGCGGCCGTTCCGCGCCCCGCATCACTCCGCTTCGATGGCGGCGATGGTCGGCGGCGGCCTGCGCGCGCGTCCAGGCGAAGCCTCGCTCGCCCATCACGGCGTGCTGTTCCTCGACGAATTGCCGGAATTTTCACCGCAGACGCTGGACGCGTTGCGCCAGCCGCTGGAGACGGGCGACTGCATGATCGCGCGCGCCAACCACCGCGTCACCTATCCGGCGCGCATCCAACTGGTGGCCGCGATGAATCCGTGCCGCTGCGGCATGTCGGGCGAGCCCGGCTATCGCTGCCTGCGCGGCGACCGTTGCCGCACCGAGTACCAGGCGCGCATTTCCGGTCCGATGCTCGACCGCATCGACCTTCGGATCGAGGTGCCGGCGGTCTCGGCAAGCGACCTGATCCGGCCGGACAAGGCCGAGACGAGCGCCGCGGTGGCGCAGCGCGTGGCGCGTGCGCGCACCATCCAGCGCGAACGGCTGGAACGGCTGGGGGCTGCCGCCACCACCAACGCGCATTGCCCGCCTTCGATCATCGAGGAGGTCGCCAAGCCCGATGCCGCCGGCCTGACGCTGCTCAAGGACGCCAGCGAAAAGCTCGGCTTCTCGGCGCGGGCCTATCACCGCGTCTTGAAGGTGGCGCGCACGCTGGCCGACCTCGACGCCAGCGAAACCGTCGGCCGCATCCATCTCGCCGAGGCGATTTCCTATCGCATGAGCGCGGAGCGGATGGCGCAGGCGGCTTGATCGCGCAATCACCCAGGCGCTGTCAGAGTGACGAGCCTCACGCTCCCGTCAGCGCACCATGGACGAGCGCGCGCAGCTCCTTGCGCACCGGAATAGCGCTCGAAGGCAGCAGTTGCGTGAAGAGAATGACCACCATGTCGTCGACCGGACTCACCCAGAAGAAGGTGCCTGCCGCCCCGCCCCAGCCATAATCGCCCGCTTGCGCCGAAATTTGCGCCTTGGCCGGATCGAGGACGACGGAGCCCAACAGACCGAACCCGACGCCGTCAAACTGAGTCTCGGCCCAAACCTCGGTTGCCAACGAAGCAAGATCGCCCGGCAGATGATTGCATGCCGCCAATCTCAGAGTGCGGGAACTGAGGATGCGCTCGCCGTTCAGCTCACCTCCAGCACGCAGCATTTCGGCAAACCGCCAGTAATCGTCGATGGTTCCGACGAGCCCACCGCCGCCGCAAAACGTATCAACCTTGCCTTGCCGCCATGCCGAAACCTCTGGCGCTTCGTTCAAGGCCATGCCGGCCGCGGTCACCTCATACATCGGGGGAAAGCGGCCGATCCCGGTGTCCGGTACGGAGAAGCCGGTGTCGGCCATGCCGAGGGGCTCAAAAATGCGCTTCGCAAAGTACTTGTCGAGCGTCAGTCCGGAAACGACTTCCACGATGCGGCCGATGACATCGGACCCCGCGCTGTATTGCCACCGCGTGCCGGGCTCCCATTCCAATGGTAGCTCGGCGATCCTGCGCACCATCTTGTCGAGCCCGCCATAGTCCTTGGCGAGGCCGAGCGCTTCCTTGGCATAGGCCTCACCAAGCAGGCGCGGGCCGGTAAAGAGGCTCAGGCCCGATGTGTGGGTCAGCAGATGATGGATCGTCGGCCTCGTTTTGACGGGCACCGTCTGGTCGAGCGAGGTTGCGCCCGGTATCAAAAGCTGCATGTCCTTGAATTCCGGCAGGTAGACTTCGACCGGATCGTCGAGATGCACGCGCGCCTCCTCGTACAGCATCAACAGCGCGACGGCGGTGACCGCTTTGGTCATCGAGTAGATGCGGGCGATGAGGTCACGTTGCCAAGGCCGCCTGGCTTCGACGTCGGCGTATCCGGCGCAGTCGAAAAAGGCGAGCTTTCCGTGGCGGGCGATGAGCACGGCGCCACCAGGCCAGCGCCCGGTGTCGGCATAGCGCTGCATCCACCGCTTCAGTCGCTTCAGCCGCGTCGTGTCGAAGCCGAGATCCGCGGGGTCGCGAACTGGTTCGCCGCCAAATTGACTCATCGCACCAATGTCCCCTCGCAATGGAAGGCCTTTTGTGAAGCGCCTCAGTTTGAAAGCGATGCGGTGGTTCGCGGCGCGAAGAAACATGTCCATCGCATCCGCAATTTGCCGACGCGGTACGTCGGATAGAGATTTTCACAGATATGGTACTTGTCGTCGGGAGCCGATTGGACGCGATCTCGTGGGACAAACCATTCGCCCGTCGGCGGGTCATTGCGGGCATAGGGCTGCGGTTGCCTGACGTAATAGCCCTCCGGCGTCGATCTGACATCGCTTGACGTGACAGGATGACAATCGTGACCGCCGCAGCATTCGAGATGGAGAACCGGGTCGGTTTTGCCCGAATACCAGCTGTGGGCGTTGGCGTGGCTGGCCGAAACAAGACATACCCAGGCTAGATGCCCCAGAAACCGGCCCATGGATTTGCGCCCTCTCGCCTTTGCTTATATCATATTAGCATAATCTAATCTATTGGCTGAGGTCGCATAACTTGGCGCATAGGTCTGACTGAAACCGAGTCCGATCAGGCCGCGCGCGTCGCCTGTGCAATCAACGGCGGTCGCGGCGTAATCCATCTTAGGTCGCGGTCGAACCGTCCCGCACCAATCCTTCCATTGTTCACGTCAGTCGGTTGCGGGGATCAGCTTCTGCAATGTCGGCGCCAGGATCATGCCGAAGGTCAGGACATCGCCATAGGCCCGCGCGGAAATCATCGCCCCGTGCACGGTCGCCATGAAGGCTTCCGCTTCGGCGCGCGGCGCGGCGGCGATCGTCAATGTCCCCTGCGCGGCGCCGCGCTCGAAGACGCGGGTCAGCCACCCCGAGAGAAACTGAAAATAGGCCCGGACCTCCACGGCCACCTCAGGCGGAAGGGCCGGAAGTTCGCTGGCGAGCAAGGCGCAGACGCAGATCGGCCTGCTCGCGTCCTTGATGCACTGCGCCCAGAAGCCGGTATAGGTTCGCAGCAACTCGGCCGGCCCGGGCACATTGCGTTCCAGTTCCGTCATGCCCGTGACGGCGTCCTCGAGATAGCGCCTGACCAGGGTCTGCACGAGGTCGACCTTGCTCGGAAAATGATGATGGATGCTGGCCTTGCGGATACCGACCACCTCGGCGATATCGGCGTAGCTGAAGCCGTTATAGCCGCCGGCGACGATGAAGCGTCGCGCGGCGGCCAGTATGTCATCGGCGGTATTCGAAGGGGCAGTGTTCGAGGGCTTATCCATGGACATGCCTAACCTCCAGCGTCGGAAATCTCAACGCGCGGCTTGCGGCGACTTGGCGAGGATATCGCTGACCGAAAGCCACACGGCGGACACCAGGAAGTAGAAGGCGCCGAAAGCGGCATAGGGCGCCACGTTGGCGATGCCGATTGCCTCCGTGCCGCCCGCCATCCTGACGAAGAATAGGCCGGCCAGCGCCGACTGGGCGCCGCTCAGGATCATCGCCCACTGAGCGCCATTGGTCTTCCAGCGACGCAGCGCGGTGAGCAGCTGAAACGCTCCGGAGATCGCGGCCCAGACGCCATAGACCGCGAGCACCGCGTTCATGCTGTGGCCAAGCGCGATGGCGACCGCGATCGCGGTGAGGATGCTGACGACGAAATTGAGCAGCTGCGACCGGTTGCGGCCGAGACCGCCGCTGCGCTTCGCGTCGACATAGTTGGCGAGCGCGTCCCAGGCGGGGTAAGCCACCAGCATGACCGCGGCGAGCGTCGGAACCGTCCCGGCGACGGTGAAGGTCGCTAGGACCCAGGCCGCCGATACGGCAAAGCGCAGATAATAGTAGCTTTTGAGCCAAGCGTTCGAAGACGGGGCGCGGCTGTGATCGTTCATTTGTCCAGACATGGTCGGATCTCTCGTTTAGTTTGCCTACCAACTAGTAGGTAGATTTCTAACTGTCAAGGCATCCTGGGCCGGCCGGCGATCACCTTGACATCTCATCTATGTGATCGGCGCACTTGCCGGCTGGCGACGGCCGTTTTCCCCGCCTGGCGCGCGGGCGCGAACCGCCATAGGCTTGTGTCGAAGTGAATTAATAGAGGAGGCGAAGGGTATGTTCAGGAAAGGGATCGTCGTGGCTGCCGCGGCGTTGATATTGGGCAGTGTTTTGCACGCTTCAGCCGCAGGTCAAGGAGGGCATGGCGCACGGAACCATGTTGTAAAACATGGCTCCGGAACCCATAAGGTCAAACAAGGCATACGAAAGCCTGCCGTAAAAGCTGGCGGCAAGAGTCGGAAGTTGACTGCATCTCACCTAGCGCAGCCCAACAACAACGTTGCCGTGGGCGGGCCTTATGTCGGTTTGAAATACATCGGAAACGTTCCATGACGAGCCGCTGCCGTTCAGGCGATCGGCCGCCGGCGCCTACCGCAGGCGCTCCCGTGCCTTCAGCTCCAGCCGCCGCGCGTGCAGCACCGGCTCCGTATAGCCGTTGGGTTGGCTGGTCCCCTTGAACACCAGGTCGCAGGCGGCCTGGAAGGCGATGGAATTGTCGAAGTCCGGCGCCATCGGGCGGTAGAGCGGGTCGCCGACATTCTGGCGGTCGACGATCGCCGCCATGCGCTGCAGCGAATCCCGGACCTGGATTTCCGAGCACACCTTGTGGCGCAGCCAGTTGGCGATGTGCTGCGAGGAGATGCGCAGCGTGGCGCGGTCCTCCATCAGGCCGACATCGTTGATGTCGGGCACTTTCGAGCAGCCGACGCCCTGGTCGATCCAGCGCACGACATAGCCGAGGATGCCTTGCGCGTTGTTGTCGAGCTCGCGCTGGATCTCGTCCGGCGTCCAGTTCGGCCGCCTTGCTACCGGCACCGACAGAATGTCGTCGAGCTTGGCCTTCGGCCGGCTCTTCAGCGCCGCTTGGACTGCGTGCACGTCGACCTTGTGATAATGCGTGGCGTGCAGCGTCGCGGCCGTCGGCGAGGGCACCCAGGCGGTGTTGGCGCCGGCCTTGGGATGCGCGATCTTCTCAGCCAGCATCGCCGCCATCAGGTCCGGCATCGCCCACATGCCCTTGCCGATCTGGGCATGGCCGGCGAGCCCGCATTCGAGCCCCGTGTCGACGTTCCACGCCTCATAGGCGGAAATCCAGGCGGCCTGCTTCATGTCGCCCTTGCGGATCATCGGGCCGGCTTCCATCGAGGTGTGGATCTCGTCGCCGGTGCGGTCGAGGAAGCCGGTGTTGATGAACACGACGCGCTCGCGCGCCGCGCGGATCGCCTCCTTGAGGTTGACGGTGGTGCGCCGCTCCTCGTCCATGATACCCATCTTGATGGTGTTCCTGGCCATGCCGAGCAGCGCTTCGACGCGGTCGAAGATCTCGACGGCGAAGGCGACCTCTTCGGGCCCGTGCATCTTCGGTTTCACCACATACATCGAGCCGGCGCGGGAATTGGCGCGGCGGCCATTCTCGCCGACATCGTGCAGCGCGATCAGCGCGGTGACCGCGGCATCCATGATGCCCTCCGGCACCTCGTTGCCGTCGCGATCGACAATCGCCGGATTGGTCATCAGGTGGCCGACATTGCGCACCAGCATCAACGAGCGCCCCGGCAAAAGCAGCTGGCCGCCGTTCGGCGCCGTGTAGCGGCGGTCGGGATTGAGCTTGCGGACAAAAGTCTTGCCACCCTTGGTGATCTCTTCGGCGAGATCGCCCTTCATCAGGCCGAGCCAGTTGCGGTAGACGACGACCTTGTCCTCGGCATCGACGGCTGCGACCGAATCCTCGCAGTCCTGGATGGTGGTCAAGGCCGATTCCAGGATGACCTCGGCGATGCCGGCCGGATCGGTCTTGCCGATCTGGTTGGCGCGGTCGATCACGATCTCGATATGCAGGCCGTTCTTCACCAGAAGCACGGCTTCCGGCGTGGCGGCATCGCCGCGATAGCCGGCGAACTGTTTTGGGTCGGCCAGCGTCGTGGCGCCGGCGCCCTCGCCGGCTTTCAGCGCGCCGTTCGCCACCGAGAGCCCGTTGACGCCGGCCCATTTGCCGGTGGTCAGCGGCACCGATTGGTCGAAGAAATCCTTCGCCCAGGCGATCACCCTGGCGCCGCGCGCCGGATTGAAACCCTTGCCCTTCTCAGCGCCGCCGGTCTCGGGAATGGCGTCGGTGCCGTAGAGCGCGTCATAGAGCGAGCCCCAACGGGCGTTGGCGGCATTGAGCGCATAGCGCGCATTCATCACCGGTACGACCAGCTGCGGCCCCGCGACGACGGCGATCTCGGGATCGACATTGACCGTCGAGACGCTGAAGGCCGGGCCTTCCGGCACCAGATAGCCGATCTCTTTCAGGAAGCCTTTGTAAGCCTCCATGTCGATCGGCGCGCCGTTCTCGCGGTACCAGCCGTCGAGCTTTTCCTGCATGGCGTCGCGCCTGGCGAGCAGCGCGCGGTTCTTCGGCGCGAGGTCGTGGACGATCGCCGAAAAGCCTTCCCAGAATTTTTCCGGGTCGATGCCGGTGCCGGGCGTGGCTTCTTCGGCCACGAAGTCATGGAGCTCCCGGGCAATCCGCAACCCGGCGATCTCGATGCGGTCGGTCATCTGCACGTCTCCAGATATAGCTTTGCCGGGGCCTTTGGCATGTTTGGGGTTGCGGGGTCAATTCGGCTTAGGGTGTAGGAGGCGCGGCCTTCCCCTTCTCCCCTTGTGGGAGAAGGTGTCGCCGAAGGCGACGGATGAGGGATGCTCCAGGGAAAACCAACGCCTCACTCCGCTGGAACACCCCTCATCCGTCTCGGCGCTGCGCGCCGATCCACCTTCTCCCACAAGGGGAGAAGGGGGAAGCCGCCCTCACACCGCGATCCTTGGCCGTCCCGACGCCACGGCCACCACATGCGCCTCGATGAACATGCGCTGGCCCTCGATGGTCGAGACCTTGAACTCGGTGGCGACGTCGATCTCGGCGCTGTCGGTGCCCGCATCTTTCGCGCGTTCGGCCGCGATCTGCCGCACATCGGCTTCGGCCGCTTCGATTGCCTTCTCCTCCTCGGTGAAGTCGCGCACCGTCTGGCCGGAGGCGAGGCGGAACAGGCCTTCCTTGGGCTGGCTGACGCGGGCTTCGGCCGAGACGCGCACCTGGCCGACCACGGCGCCGAGCGCGTTGGCGACGTCGGTGTCCTCCGGCACGATGCAGCCATTGCCGACCAGCGGCGGCAGGCCGGCATAGTGCAGCGGCGCCGAAGCGCCGAGGCCGATGACCGGGCGGTCGAGCGCAACGGTGAAGCGGGCGATGCCGGGATGCGCGTCGACCGCGCGCTGCACCAGCGCATGCGCGACGGTGGCCGCGCCGTCCAGCCCGTCCTCGGCGAAGGCGGTTTCGAGGATATATTCGGCCGACCAGCGGGTCAGCGTCGTCAGCACGCGCTGCGAAATCTCCTCCGGCGTCGCCGCGATCGTCTGGCCGCGGCCGTCGCGCCGTCGGGCGAAAAGCTCGGCGCCGAGGCGCGCGGTGGCGGCATCCCAGTTCGACTGCTTGCCCARCACATGGGCGGCATCCGACGGCGTGAAGCCCGAGATATGCACCAGGCCCCGCGCCACCAGCCGGTTCAGCGTGGCGTTCTGCGCGTTCGACGACAGCAGCCGGTCGAGCGCCAGTGGGGTGGCGCCGATCGTCTCGTAGAGTTTCGCTTCCGGCCCGGTGAGGCCGGCGGCGAGCCGGTCCGGAACGCCAGTGCGCAAGGCGAAGCGCCCGTCCATGCGGCCTGGGTTCGGCGCACGCAACTGCCGCTCCAACTCGGATGTCACCGCCTCGCCATGCACCAGGCCGGACAGCGCCAGCGGCACCAGGCGGCGCGGCCCGAGCAGGATCTTCGGGTCGAGCGCGCCGTCTTCCAGCGTGACTTCCGAGTCGCCGCCGAGGCCGAAGGTGCGCATCGCGACCGCCTCCACCATGGTGCGGAAGCCGCCGACGGTGGCGCCTTCCGGATCGAGGCGCGGGCGGCCGCCGTCGAGCACGGCGACGTCGGTGGTGGTGCCGCCGATGTCCGAGACCATGGCGTCGTCCAGCCCGGTCATGTGGCGGGCGCCGACGAGAGAGGCGGCGGGGCCGGACAAAATGGTCTCGATCGGCCGCTGGCGGGCGAAGGCCGCCGAGACCAGGGCGCCGTCGCCGCGCACCACCATCAGCGGTGCCGCGATGCCGCGCTTGGCGAGGAACCCTTCGGTCGCGGCGACCAGCCGGTCGATCATCGAGATCAGCCTTGCGTTGAGCAGCGTGGTGAGCGCGCGGCGCGGGCCGCCGAGCTTGGCCGAAAGCTCGTGGCTGGCGGTGACCGGCAGGCCCGTGATGTCGCGAATTAGGTTTCGCGCGGCCAGCTCATGCGCCGGGTTGCGGGTGGCGAAATAGGCGCAGACGGCGAAGCCCGACACCGAGCCGCCCAGCTCGGGGAGCGCCGCCTCCAGGCCGGAAAGGTCGAGCTTCGCCGAATTGCCATGCACGTCATGGCCGCCGGGGCAGAACACCACCGGGTCGGTGCCGAGCGCGATCTTGAGGCCATCGCGGGCAAGGTCGGCCTCGGAAAAGCCGATCATGACCAGCGCCACGCGCCCACCCTGGCCCTCGACCAGCGCGTTGGTGGCGAGCGTCGTCGACATCGAGACGAGTTTTATCGAGGCAGGATCGCTCCGTGATTTCTCCAGCACCGCATCCACCGCGCCGGATATGCCGCCGGCGAGATCGTGGCGCGTGGTCAGCGACTTCGCCTTGGCCAGCACCTTGCCTTTAGGCCCGCCCTCCTCGGACCACAGCACCGCATCGGTGTAGGTGCCGCCGGTGTCGATGCCGAGGAAGAGAGGGTGAGGCTTGGCGGTCATTTTTGCGGGCAGTCCGGGTCGAGGGCTTGTTGCGAAGCCCTTAGCCGATACCGGCTGGCGGATAAAGGCGGGAGGGGTAGGCCAGGGAGGTTAGCCAATCTCCCCCCTCGTGGGGGAGATGCCCGGCAGGGCAGAGGGGGGCGCTGTCCCGCCGACCTAATCGCGCTATTCGGATGGACTTCCGAGCCCGGTCACGATCACGATATGCTGGCAAACATTATCGATGTCCCGAATGACATCGTCGTTCCAGAATCGCAAAACGGTCCAGCCATCTTTCTCCAGCCGCGCTGTCCGCGCCTCATCGCCTGCAACGGCATCAGCTTCTCCGTGCTGAGATCCGTCGACCTCAACGACGAGCTTCTTCTGCGGACAAGCGAAGTCTACGATATATCCGGCGATCGGAAACTGGCGCCGGAAGCCTAGGCCCATCAACCGATGGGCACGAAGCTCGTTCCAAAGCTTCAACTCGGCTGCTGTCATTACCTTGCGCATTGATCTGGCGTTGGCGCGGTGTTTTGGGGGCAGCGGTGTATGGGGCATTTGTATCGCTCGGTGATTGTTAAGGTTCGCGCTCTACGGCGCCCCCCTCTGTCCTGCCGGACATCTCCCCCACGAGGGGGGAGATTGGCAGCTTCGACGCCTACCCCTCGAACCCCACCCGCTTATGGCTCCCATCGCAAAACGGCTTGTTCGCCGAATGCCCGCAGCGGCACAGGAACACCTTGGTCGTGCGCGCGATCGTATGCCCCGTGCCGGTGACGATCTCGGCATTGCCTTCGACCTTCAGCGGGCCGTTGACCGTGGGCGTGACCTTGAGCGGGCCGTCCCGCGCTTCCAGCACCTGCGCTTCCTTCAGCGGCGGCTCGCCGGTGGCGGTGAAGCCTCCC
Source organism: Mesorhizobium sp. LCM 4577 (assembly GCF_001854795.2). Taxonomy (NCBI): domain Bacteria; kingdom Pseudomonadati; phylum Pseudomonadota; class Alphaproteobacteria; order Hyphomicrobiales; family Phyllobacteriaceae; genus Mesorhizobium; species Mesorhizobium sp. LCM 4577. Next base: position 214,540 of record NZ_MDDU01000001.1, read on the forward strand.
TTGATGTGGCTGTTGTCGCAGAACGGCTTGTTCTGCGACAGGCCGCAGCGGCAGAGCGTGGCGCGGAACAAGGTTTCGTCACCCAGCACGATCTCGGCATGCACCGCCAGCGGGCCGTTCTCGCGCACCCGCACAGTGTTGACCACCGGCGGCTTCTCCTGTGGCCCGCCATCCTTGCGGTTGTAGGTGATGGCGCCCGACGGGCAATTCTGCGCCAGCGCCACCACCTGCTCGACGCTGGCCGCCTCCGGATGGATCCACTCGCCCGGCGCGTTGGGCACGAAGACATGCGGGTTGCCGAGCACGCAATTGCGCGAATGGATGCAGCGCTTGCCGCTGAAGGAAACGTCGATCTTCTCGCCTTCGACCGTGCCTGCCATTTGGGTGGGGTCTCCTGTTGCTGGGTGACGCAAGGCTAGGGCGGCGGCGCGAAGGGCGTCAAGCTGGCTGCAAGCGCAGCCTTGGGAGACAGGGGTTCCTCGCCCCACAAAGTGGGTACAAAGTGGGGAGAGGTGGCTCGGCGAAGCCGAGCCGGAGAGGGGAGCACCCTACGAAGGCCCCCTCTCCGTCCGCTTCGCGGCCACCTCTCCCCCATTTCATGGGGGCGAGGAACCCAAGCACGCAGAAGTCGCTGGAAGAAGCGCTCACTCCGCCAGGTCCACCGTCTCGGTCGAATGCTCGGTGCAGATGAAGCAGCAGGTGTCGCAGGGCTGGTCGTTGTCGGGGCCGACGCCGGCGGTGACGGAATCGTCGCCGTTCACCCAGGCGCCCCAGCAGATGCGCTCGCCGGGCTCGCAGGAGATCGGCACGGATTTTCGCGCCTTCGGCCGGATGAGGAACACCTTGTCGCCGCCCGGCCAGACTTTCTGGCTGTCGCGGCTGAACAGCTCCAGCGCCACGCCGTCGGAACGCTGGTTGCGCACGAACACCGACATGTCGGCGGCGAAGGCCGGCGTGGTGAGGAGAAGGAAGGCGAGCAGAGCGCGAATCATGGCGAGGTCCCCCGGGGGAGTAGAGCACGGGAGGCATCTGGAAGCACCCTCACCCGGATTGCCAGCCGAATTGCGAAGGGCAATTCGGGGCAATCCGACCTCTCCCCAAGGGGAGAGGAGGGCGCCGGCGCCTCCGCTGTCCTCTTCTCCCCTCGGGGAGAAGGTGGCCGCGAAGCGGCCGGATGAGGGGGCCTCGCTACCGCCTCACCACCACATGCGGCGCGAATGTCTTCACCGCATCCACCAGGTCCTGCCCCCGCGCATCCAGCGAGGAGATCTCCATATGCACGATGTTCCGGCCGAAAGGCATCAGGCCGAAGGCGTTTGCGGAGGAGTAGCGGATCGCGTCGGGCGGCTCCTCGGTGAGCTCGAAATTGAGCATCGCCGCGCCCTTGCCGCCGGCGGCAAGCCGCACGCTGCGCACCGTGCTCCACGGCACCAGCACGTCGCCGGCGCGAGTATCGCGGAAACCTTGGCTGTCCAGCACCACCTTGACCGACGTGTCGAAGGCGCCGCGCGCGATGAAAGCGCCGAGCGCGAGACAGGCGGCGGCGAGCAGCGCGATCCACAGCACATGCCCGCCATCCGCGCCCGAGGCCACGCCCTGCAGCGCGCCGAAGCCGAAGATGCCGCCGATCAGGAACGGTCCGACGGCGGGCAGGATCTTTCCCGACGGGCTGTTGCGGAGTTCGAGCGGCGCGGCCATGGCCTTGCCACTCAACGCTCCGCCTTCAGAAGAGTCCAGATCCAGCCGATGAAGGTCAGCACCAGGAACGGATAGCCGAGCGCAGGCAAGGGCGACGACGTGGGCAGCAGCGGCGCGCCCCACAGGATCATCAGGACCGAGACGGCGAAGAGCGCGGTGGCGACGAAGGCCGTGAACCGCATCCAGAGCGCGAAAGTGGCCGGCGCGCTGACCATCACCAGCCCCGCCGCCCACAGCGCAATGCCGCCGGCATAGGAAGGCACGGAGGCCTGCAAGCCCGCCGCGTTGCCGGCCAGAAGCAGGCTTTCGCGGGCGAGGAAAGTCAGGAACCCGGCCGCGACGAGATCATTGCCGAGCCGCTGGTATTTCATGGTGAGCAGCGCCGCCGCGACGACGACGCCCACGCCGTCGATGGTCCACAGCGTCTCGCGCAGCGCGTCGCTGGCAACGAAAGTGCCCGCCATGCCCAAAGCGCCGCCGATGGCGAGGCCGATCGCGGCGACGGTATCCGAGGTGGAGCGCATGTGGTGTCTCCCCAAGCCGGGGAGAGGATACAACGCGGTGGTCCAATCTAGAAGGGACAAGCCAACTTGCCGGGACGGCCGGGGTTTGCGCGTTGAACACCTTACCGCCTCTATCGGGCGTCCGCAGTGCAGCTCTCTCCAAATCCGCCCGCACTTGCTCTCCAAAAGCAGAGCCGACATACTTCTCGACTACCATTCACGCCTGCTTGTCGAAGGAGCTCTGCCTCGTGGATTTAATACTCGCACCTCTGACGATGCTGAACAAAATCGGCGAAGACATATATTCTGCCTTAAAGGGCACCGTGTCTTATGGTGTCTCAAGGCTAATTTCGGAGCTAGAACTCGGACTCACCCGTTATCTCACTGACAAATACGCCAGGCTCTCAAAGACCAAAACCCTTCTTTCACCACTGACCCCAATTTTCCTTGAGGATATCTTCGTCGAGYCATCTTTTAGTTCTCGCGACAACAAGTTTGAGTTTCGGTCAATATATGAGTTACTTAACAGAGAGCGGCTCATTTGCTTTAGTGCGATTGCCGGGCAGGGTAAATCGTCGCTGGCGAAGTATCTTTTTTGCTCATTCTGCAGAGTGAACCACGGCCTTATCCCTGTTTTTGTCGAGCTACGGGACTTGGACGGACCACAACCTGACCTAGAAGCATTCGCGCTTTCGGAGCTGCGGTCTTCTTCCGCCTTCATTACAGCCGACGTTTTTGCAAACCTCCAAAAGAGTGGTCGATTTGTCTACATCCTCGATGGGTACGACGAAATAAAGCCGGACCTGCGAAGCCTTATTGCGCGCAATATCGTTGGACTTTCCAGAAAATATGATCAGCTAAAAATGATACTTACCAGCCGACCTACCCCTGACTTTACGGGATGGCACGACCTTTTCAACTATACGATTGACCCTTTTGACGAAAGAAAGATGCGATCGTTGATCGATCGATCACCTATAAGCGACACAATTAAAACTCAGTTTCTTGAAAAGCTAAATGACCTCCTAGAAACCCATCTTCCTTTTCTTGAGAACCCTTTGCTCCTAAATATGACCATACGCACGTTTATGAGCGGCGGGGAAATACCGGAGAAGATGCATCTCTTCTATCGTAAGGCCTTTGAAACCTTACGAAAGGATCATGATGACATGAAGTTTATGTACACAAGATCCTATCATTCGGGTCTCGCGGAAGACGACTTCATTCGACTTTGGCGAGCATTCTGCTTCTTTTCATACAATGAAAATACCTACAAATTCAGCAACGACGAAATCAGGAACTTTATCGCTAAATCGGTTAGTTTCTGTGACTTTTCGTGTTCGGTTGACAAGATCCTAATGGATTTCGTTGAGTCAGTGTCTCTAATTATCAAGGACGGTGACGAATATTATTTTTTACATCGCTCGTTCCAAGAGTATTTTTCTGCGGTTTTTCTTCGAAGTGAGGAGCTAAATGATAAGTGGTCATTGGTCGAGCATTTCGTTTACAGAGATGATGATGAAGAAGTAATCCCGCTGATGTTCTCAATCGACCCGATTTACTTGGAGGAAACATACCTAGAGAAAAAGCTGCATGAGGTTATCGACGAGATAGCGGCTATCTCGAACGTATATGACGCACTTTCGCTATTCTATCTCGGGCTGACGCTTACGCCAATAGGTAGTGAAGGCGCCCTTGATATTTCCTTCTTAATTAACAAGGGGGATGGGACGCCAAAACATTGGGCTTTTTGGTACCTGCTTCGTAGAATCTACAAGAGATGGCATGAGCCCGATCTAATAGCCGACTTGCAGAAAATAAGCCCTAACGTTAAGAAGCGCTACACCTTTGAGTTCGGTGAAAGAGACGGTGGTAGTAAGCAGAAATTGGCTATTTTCACAAGACTTAGGGATGACATAGTGTCATTCATGACTAGGACCAAGAATGACATCTCGCAGAGAAGAGAGAGAAGAAACGCGGTTCTCTCTCTTGTGAGGTAGTCAACCCACCCCTCAATCCCCCATCTTAAGCGCCTGGATAAACGCCTCCTGCGGGATATCCACCTTGCCGAACTGGCGCATCCGCTTCTTGCCCTCTTTCTGCTTGTCGAGCAGCTTGCGCTTGCGGGTCACGTCGCCGCCGTAGCATTTGGCGGTGACGTCCTTGCGCAGCGCCGAGACGGTCTCGCGGGCGATGATGCGGCCGCCGATGGCGGCCTGGATCGGGATCTTGAAGAGATGCTGCGGGATCAGCTCCTTCAGCTTCTCGCACATGGCGCGGCCGCGCTTTTCGGCGGCCGAGCGGTGCACCAGCATCGAGAGCGCGTCGACCGGCTCGTCATTGACCAGGATCGACATCTTCACCAGGTCGCCCTCGCGATAGTCGGTCAAATGATAGTCGAAGGAGGCGTAGCCCTTGGAGATCGACTTCAGCCGGTCGTAGAAATCGAACACCACTTCGTTGAGCGGCAGGTCGTAGGTCAGCATGGCGCGTTTGCCGACATAGGAGAGATCGGCCTGGATGCCGCGCCTGTCCTGGCAAAGCTTCAGGATGCCGCCGAGATAGTCGTCGGGCGTCAGGATCGTGGCGCGGATCCACGGCTCCTCGATCGAGGCGATCTTGACCACGTCGGGCATGTCGGCCGGGTTGTGCAGCTCCTTCACCGTGCCGTCGATGAGGTTCATGCGGTAGACGACGGATGGCGCCGTGGCGATGAGGTCGAGGTTGAACTCGCGCTCCAGCCGCTCCTGGATGATCTCCAGATGCAAAAGCCCGAGAAAGCCGCAGCGGAAGCCGAAGCCGAGCGCGGCGGAGGTTTCCATCTCGAAGGAGAAGCTGGCGTCGTTGAGGCGCAATTTRCCGACGGCGGCGCGCAGGTCCTCGAAATCGGCGGCGTCGACCGGGAACAGGCCGCAGAACACAACCGGCTGCGCCGGCTTGAAGCCGGGCAGCGCCTTTTGCGTCGGGCGGCGGTCCTCGGTGATGGTGTCGCCGACGCGGGTGTCGGCCACTTCCTTGATCGAGCCGGTGAAGAAGCCGAACTCGCCGGGGCCGAGCTCGTCGACATTGACGCGGGCCGGCTTGAAGACGCCGGTACGCTCGACGAGATATTTCGCGCCGGTGCCCATCATGCGGATGGTCTGGCCCTTCTTCATCACGCCGTCGATGATGCGCACCAGCACGATGACGCCGAGATAGGCGTCGTACCAGCTGTCGACCAGCATGGCCTTCAAGGGCGCGTTGATGTCGCCCTCGCGCGGCGGCGGCAGCTGGTGGACGATCRCCTCCAGCACGTCCGGTACGCCAAGCCCGGTCTTGGCCGAGATCAGCACGGCGTTGGAGGCGTCGAGGCCGATCACCTCCTCCACCTGCTCGCGGATGCGCTCGGGCTCGGCCGCCGGCAGGTCGACCTTGTTCAGCACCACGACGATCTCGTGGTTGTTGTCGATGGCCTGGTAGACATTGGCGAGCGTCTGCGCCTCGACGCCCTGGGAAGCGTCGACCACCAGCAGCGAGCCCTCGCAGGCGGCGAGCGAACGCGACACCTCATAGGCGAAGTCGACATGCCCGGGCGTGTCGATGAGGTTCAGCACGTAATCCTCGCCGTTCTTGGCGCGGTAGTTGAGCCTCACCGTCTGGGCCTTGATGGTGATGCCGCGCTCGCGCTCGATATCCATCGAGTCCAGCACCTGCTCCTTCATGTCGCGCTCCTCCAGCGCGCCGGTGAGCTGGATCAGCCGGTCGGCAAGCGTGGATTTGCCATGGTCGATATGGGCGACGATGGAGAAATTGCGGATGTGGTCGAGCGGCGTCGTCATGCGGCGCGCTTTAGCAGGGGCGGGGGAAGCGGGCAAGCGGCGGGGGTTAGCTGATCTCCCCCCTTGCGGGGGAGATGGCCGGCAGGCCAGAGGGGGTGTGACGGATCGCGGCGTTGATTCCATGGTTTTCGAGCTTTTCAGGGCCAGGGGAATGTCCGGGCGTGGGTGCTCGTGTCGGTTGAATGTCGGCGGGACAGCACCCCCCTCTGCCCTGCCGGGCGTCTCCCCCGCAAGGGGGGAGATCGGCTGTACTTCACGTCCCGCTCACGAAATATTCAAAACCGCTTAAATATTCATGCACCGCTTTGGCGCATGCTTCGCGCCCGACCAACTTGCTGCCCAAGACGACGAAGGCCTGAAATGTCCCGTTCCGCTCGAAAGTTCAGCCTGGCCGCGGTGGCCAGCCCGTTGAGGCGATTTCTCGCCCGCCGCGACGGCTCGATGATGCCGATGATGGTGCTGCTGACGATCCCCCTGGTGGCGGCAGTCGGCTTTTCGGTCGACTACACCTCGGCGGTGACGACGCGAAGCGACATGCAGAACGCGCTCGATGCCGCGATCATCTCGATCACCACGCTGCCGACCACGACATCGCTGTCCGACCGCCAGACGGCGCTGCAGCAGGCCTATGCGGCCAATAGCGGGCAGGGCACGGCGACGCTGACCGGCGTCAATGTCGATGCTGCYGGCACGGCGACCTTCACCGCCAAGGCGGGCTACCTGATGCCGACCGACTTTATGCAGGTCGCCCGTATCGACACGGTGCCGGTCGGCGTCGGCTCGTCGGTGCGCAAGACGCCGGCGCTGGTGCAGACCACCTTCAGGGTGACGAAGGTGTCGGGCTACTGGGCAAAGACCATGATCCTGTGGGGCACCAAGTTCGGCGATACCACCGCCCAGAAGCTGATGACGATCACCTATGCCTATAATGGCTATGGCGATCCGAAGGGCTACGGCACCACGACCGTGAACACGGTCAACGGCTCCACCTCCACCACGGTGCAGAAGCAGGCCTGCACCACCGGCACGCGGAAGAGCCTGCAGAAATCCGTGCCGGCCGGAACGGCGATCCAGACCGACCAGTACGGCACGACCTATTACTGCGTCGATACCTTCTATCCCGCCAATGGCGCCGGCGCGGTGATCGACGTCAGCCAGATGGATCAGCTCTATCTCGAGATGGACGTGCCGTCGGGCAAACCAGCCGTGCTCAAATCGAACGATCCCACCACCTCGAACCGCCTCTTCATCGGCACCAGCCCGACCAACCTGGCCGAAGTGGCGACCGGCCAGAAGGTCGACATCTTCACCGCCGTCCCCTGCGGCCAGGCCGGCTACCAGGGCTGGGAAGACGGCGGCTCGCCCGTGCCGGAAGCCTATACCGACGCCGACTTCTTCTACACCGTGCAAGGCAAATGCGACTACAACCAGCGCCCGTCGGAGACGGTGCTGACGCAGTGACGGCGCCTCTCCTTCCCCCCTTGTGGGGGGAAGGTGGCCGCGAAGCGGCCGGATGAGGGGTGTTCCAGCGGAGTGAGGCGTTGGCGTTCCCTGGAGCACCCCTCATCCGTCTCGGCGCTGCGCGCCGAGCCACCTTCTCCCACAAGGGGAGAAGGGAGAACTCCCACATCACAAACCGGTGAAGCTGTAACGAACCCCTCCACCCCGGCGAAATCGGAGCATGACCCGCTACGGAGATTGCTTCCCATGACCGGATTGAAGACAAGCCTGCTCGCCGGCGCGATGTTTGCCGCCACGCTCGGCGCCGCGTTCGCACAGCCGCTGACCGTGGTCGAGCTGTTCACCAGCCAGGGCTGCTCGTCCTGCCCCCCGGCCAACGCCAACCTGATCAAGGTCAAGGACCAGCCGGGCGTCCTGGCGCTGTCGTTCAACGTCACCTATTGGGACTATCTCGGCTGGAAGGACACGTTCGGCCGCAAGGAATTCACCGACCGCCAGGTAACCTACGAGCCATCGCTCGGCCGTGACGGACCGTTCACGCCGCAAGTGGTGGTGAACGGCAGAAGCGACGGCGTGGGCGCGGCTCCCGGCGAGATCCAGAAGCTGATCGCCAAGAGTCTGATCAACAAGGGAGGCGGCCGCACCCAGGGGCCGGAGCTTTCGCTCGGCCACGGCAAGGTCAGCATCGGCGCCGGCAAGGCGCCGGGCGGCGGCGCCGACATCTGGCTGGTTCGCTACACGAGAGGCGTCGTCGAGGTGCCGGTGGCGCGCGGCGAAAACACCGGCCGCACGCTGCCGCACGCCAATGTCGTGCATGCGCTCACCAAGCTCGGCAGCTGGAACGGCGCGGCCACCACGCTGCCGCTGCCGGCGGCCTCGGGCGGCTTGAGCACTGCAGTGCTGGTGCAGGCGCCTGGCGGCGGACCGATCCTGGCCGCCGCCGCCAACTGATTTTTCACCCCTTTCGCGCGGCGCCGCAGAAGGCGGCAACGCATCACCTGGCTCGCAGTCGCGCGCCATAACCCAAGGAGTACGACCCATGACCAAGTTCCTCACGCTTCCGGCGCTGGCCTTCGCGCTTTCCGCCTCGGTCTTCGTTGCCGGCGCCCGCGCCGACGACGCGACCAACGCGATGAAGCCCGCCAACGCGATGGCGACCGACGCCATGAAGCCGGCGACGGACGCGATGAAGCCGGCCGACGCCATGAAGCCCGACGCGATGAGCACCGAGGCGATGAAGCCGGCAACGGATGCGATGAAGCCGGCGGATGCGATGAAGCCGGCAACCGACGCGATGAAGCCGGCGGATAGCACCGCTCAGTGAGGTGAGCTTGCGATCCGTCGCGTCGCCAGCCTGCGAGGCAATCGCATGGGGCGGCGCAGCCCCCTCTCCGTCTCGGCGCTGCGCGCCGATCCACCTCTCCCCCGCCTTTGGCGGGGGCGAGGAAACGCTCATCGCCGAGGGCGCGGCCTCCGCAAGCCTGGGTTCCTCGCCCCCGCAAAGCGGGGGAGAGGTGGCTCGGCGAAGCCGAGACGGAGAGGGGGAGCGCCGTCGGCGGTTACACGCCGCCGCACGGCAAAGTGAGAACCCCACCAGGGCTTCGATCGTATATATTGGAGCAACAACAGGAGATCAGGACATGAACGGCATCAAGACAAAAGCCGCGCGGCCATTCTTCACCCGCGGCGCGCTCGCAGCGCTTGGTCTCGCGGCGGTCGCCGCGGCCGTCTTCTGGCAGAGCCCGGCGCGCTCGGCCGAGGACGCGGTGGTGATCCCGCCGCCGGCTCTGGACGAGAAGGCGGCGGTCGGCACCGAGAAGGCGATCTTCGCCGGCGGCTGCTTCTGGGGCGTGCAGGGCGTATTCCAGCACGTCAAGGGCGTCAGCAAGGCGGTGTCCGGCTATACCGGCGGCAGCGCCGAGAACGCCGTCTACGAAGTGGTCGRCACCGGCCGCACCGGGCATGYCGAATCCGTCGAGATCACCTACGACCCGTCGAAGGTCACCTACGGCCAGCTGCTGCAGGTCTATTTCTCGGTCGCGCATAACCCCACGCAGCTCAACTACCAGGGGCCGGACCAGGGCACGCAGTACCGTTCGACGATCTTCGCCGAGAATGACGAGCAGAAGAAGGTGGCCGAGAGCTACATCGCCCAGCTCGACAAGGCCAAGGTGTTTTCCAAGCCGATCGTCACCACGCTCGAAACCGGCAAGACCTTTTATCCGGCCGAGGACTACCATCAGGATTTCCTGACGCTGAACCCGACCTATCCCTATATCGTCTACAACGACCTGCCCAAGATCGAGAATCTGAAGTCGCTGTTCCCCAAGCTGTACAGCGAGAAGCCGGTGCTTGTGCTGGCCTCCAGCAAGAGCTGAGAGACCGTTTGGAAATTCTACTCCGGCGGCCATCTGCTGGCGGTTTCTGCGCTTCCGGTGCTCACGGACTGATGTCCGCTCCGCTCCGGTTCTCGAAACCACCACCATATGACTCGCCGGAGCGAATTTCGAAACGTCTCCGGGCCCGGTGGCTTCGTCATCCACGGGCGGAGCAAGGAGCGAAGCGACGCGCGCAGACCCGAGGATCATGCCGTGACTTCGACGCGCCGCAACGGTGCAGAATTCTGCTCCGCTGCACGCTTTGGTCAGCGTCCTGGCATGGATTCCAGGGTCTCCGCGACGCCGCTTCCGCTCCTTGCTCCGCCCTGGAATGACGACGTTCGGGCGGCTTCAGCCAATCCCCGGCGTTTGCGCCGATTTCACGGACAGGAACGGTGAAAATCTGCCCACCGACAAACGGCGTCGCTCGCACTTTTCCTGGAGTGCTCCAGGCCCGTCTGCCGTTTGAACCCATGGCCCCCGAAACCATCCGCCTTTATTTTGCTGGCAAACAAAAACACAGTGTGAAGCAGTTCATAGAATTGTACTTGACACTGCAAAACATTGACACCCGATCTTCTGCCGCCACATAATCGTCGCCGTCACCCTTTTCGAAAATTTTCTTTCAACTGATCCGGGGTTTTGCTCCGGCGCGGTGTTTTGTTGGCTGCATCGATGGGCCCGACATGTCGGCGCCGTATCGGGAGGAACGACAGATGGGGAGGAACGACAGATGGCCGTCGCGATAAAGGTTTCCGTCTACACCAATGGCGACGACGCCTTCGTCGCCTGGGCGCCCAGCGACTTCATCGCCGGATGCCGCGGCTTCCTGCTCGAGCGCGGCCGCAAGGCCGGCGCGAGCGAGAAGATCGAGCCGGTGGAGAACCGCGTCGGCTTCACCAAGGACAAGCCGAAATCCGGCGATCACAGGCCGTCGGACGTCTGGCCGTTCCAGCGCTTCAACTGGACCGACCATGCCGCCGATGTCGGCAATGTCGTGCGCTACCGGGTCACCGCGATGATGAGCGCAGGTCCCGGCAAGCCGCTGACCAAGGGCGTTTCCAGCGACTGGACGGACTGGAAGACGCTTGCGACCGACGCCGGCGGCGGTTTCTCCTGCTACTTCAACCGCGGGCTGGTGCTGTCGCAGTTCGTCGCCCGCTACATGGCCAAGAACAAGCTCTCGCCGGCGGCCTTCAAGAAGAGCCTGCAGACCAATGGCGACGCGAAATTCCGCGCTTTCCTGGAAGGCGATCTCGGCCTGCGCATGGTCGGGCTGACGCAAGGCGCCGGCGACGAATTGCATGCCGCGCTCTACGAGCTCGGCGACGCGACGCTGGAGACGGCGCTGATCGGGCTCGGGCCGCGGCTCCATCTCATCCTCGCCAACGGCTCCGACAAAAAAGGCGACGGCAACAAGGACGCGCGTAAGAACCTCAACGACCATGGCGTCGCGACCATCGACCGGATGCTGAAATCGAAAGGCCTCGGCCACAACAAATTCGTCGTCGTGTCGGAAGACGGCGAGCCGAAGAAGGTGTGGACCGGCAGCACCAACTGGAGCACGACGGGCCTCTGCACGCAGGTCAACAACGGCCTGCTGATCGAGGACGCGGCGGTGGCGGCGCATTTCCGCAAGCATTGGGACCTGCTCAGGGACGCCTCGCCGCCGAAGACCGACCCGGCCAACTTCACGCCGGCGCTGATGGCGGACAACGATGCGCCGAAGACCTTCACGGTCGGCACCGCCAAGACGACCGTGTGGTTTACCCGCACCTCGGACGGCGCCGACATGACGGCGCTGCGCGACGTCATCACCTCGGCCAAGCAGGCGGTGCTGTTTTTGATGTTCACGCCGGGCAAGCAGGGGCTGCACACGCTGGCCGGCCAGCGCGCCCGGAAAAGGGCATGTATGTGCGCGGCGTGGTCTCGACGCTGAGCGCGGACGAGGGCGGCACCGAGCAGAACTTCCTCGACATCGACCTGGTGAGCAGCGACCGCAAATTCACGCCGGACCGCTATGCGGTGGCGCAGCCGCAAGGCCTCGACGCGCCGCTCGGGCCGTGGATCGCCGAGGTTAACCGCCGCACCTTCCTGTCGCAGATCGGCCACGCCATCGTGCACTCGAAGATCCTGGTGACCGACCCGCATTCAGCCGATTGCGTGGTGGTGACCGGCAGCCACAATTTCTCGGCGCCGGCGAGCGAGAAGAACGACGAGAACCTGGTGATCGTGCGCGGCCACGGCAAGCTCGCCGCCGCCTATGCCACCTATGCCATGTCGGTCTACAGCCACTACCGCTACCGCTCCTACATCCGCGAGATGCGAGCCCAGGGCAAGACGCCGTGGAGCTACCTCGACGACGACGATCAATGGCTGAAGACGGAGCTCGGGACCAAGGCGCAGGAGATCGCCTTCTGGACGGCTTGAGTCCCTTCTCCCCGTTTCAACGGGGAGAAGGTGCCCGAAGGGCGGATGAGGGGCAGCGCCGGCGTTTGCGGTTGGCGCGCCTAGGGGATGGATAATCGCATAGGGCGCTCCCCCTCTCCGTCTCGGCTTCGCCGAGCCACCTCTCCCCCGCCTTTGGCGGGGGCGAGGAACCCAAGCTTTCCGAGGCCGCGCCCTTCGCGATTGATATTTCCTCGCCCCACGAAAGTGGGGAGAGGTGGCTCGGCGAAGCCGAGACGGAGAGGGGGCTGGCGCTGACGTAAGCGATTGCACTGCTGCAACCGGGACCTTCAGTCAGGCTTCCACTGTCCAGAACTGTCAGCAGGGCGGCGATTCACGGTTGCACCTTGCGGCATCCGACCTATATCAGATCACCTTTTCCAGCCGGCCGTATTTCAGCATGTCATCCATCATCTCGATCTCCGGTGTCACGAAAACCTATGCCACCGGCTTCAAGGCGCTGAAGGAAATCAATCTCGACATCGAGCGCGGCGAGATATTCGCGCTGCTCGGGCCGAACGGCGCCGGCAAGACGACGCTGATCTCGATCGTTTGCGGCATCGTCAACCGCTCGTCGGGCACGGTCACGGTGGATGGCCACGACATCGGCCGGGATTACCGCGCGGCGCGCAGCCTGATCGGGCTGGTGCCGCAGGAACTGACCATCGACGCCTTCGAGACCGTCTGGGCGACGGTGAACTACAGCCGCGGCCTGTTCGGCAAGGCGCCCAACAAGGACTTCGTCGAGAAGGTGCTGCGCGACCTCTCGCTGTGGGACAAGAAGGATTCCAAGGCGATCACGCTGTCCGGCGGCATGAAACGCCGGCTGATGATCGCCAAGGCGCTGTCGCACGAGCCGCGCGTTTTGTTCCTCGACGAGCCGACGGCCGGCGTCGACGTCGAGCTGCGCCAGGACATGTGGGCGATGGTCAGGCGCCTGCGCGAGGACGGCGTCACCATCATCCTCACCACGCATTACATCGAGGAAGCCGAGGCGATGGCCGACCGTGTCGGCGTCATCAACAAGGGCGAGATCATCCTGGTCGAAGGCAAGGCAGAGCTGATGCGCAAGCTCGGCCGCAAGCAGATGACGCTGGAGCTGCGCGCGCCGCTGTCGGCCGTTCCGGACGGGCTTTCCCGCTATGCATTGGAGCTGTCCGCCGACGGCAACCAGCTCACCTACATCTATGACAACCAGAGCGACCGTCCGGGCGTCGCTTCGCTGATCCGCGACCTCGAGGCCGCCGGAATCCAGTTCCGCGATCTCGACACCAAGAACAGCTCGCTCGAAGAGATCTTCGTCAATCTCCTGAGGCAAGAGCCATGAACCTGCGCGCTGCCCCTAATTTTCGTGCGGCCCCTAATTTTCGCGCAGTATGGGCGATCTACCGGGTGGAGATGGCGCGCGCCTTCCGCACGGTGCTGCAGAGCATCATCTCGCCGGTCATCTCGACCTCGCTTTATTTCGTCGTCTTCGGCTCGGCCATCGGCTCGCGCATCAACGAGATCGACGGCATCGCCTATGGCGCCTTCATCGTGCCGGGCCTGATGATGCTGTCGCTGTTGACGCAGTCGATCTCCAACGCCTCCTTCGCCATCTACTTCCCGAAATTCGTTGGCTCGATCTATGAGCTTCTGTCGGCGCCGGTCTCTTATCTCGAGATCATCATCGCCTATGTCGGCGGTGCCGCGACCAAGTCGATCATGCTCGGCCTGATCATCCTCGCCACCGCGGCGCTGTTCGTGCCGCTGAGGATCGAGCACCCGTTCTGGATGATCGCCTTCCTGGTGCTGACGGCGGTGACCTTCAGCCTGTTCGGCTTCATCATCGGCATCTGGGCGAAGACCTTCGAGCAGCTGCAGCTGGTGCCGCTCCTGATCGTCACGCCGCTCACCTTCCTCGGCGGCAGCTTCTATTCGATCCACATGCTGCCCGGCATTTGGAAGACGGTCACCCTGTTCAACCCGGTCGTCTACCTGATCAGCGGGTTCCGCTGGAGTTTTTACGGCAAGGCCGACGTCTCGGTCGGCGTCAGCCTCGGCATGACGCTGGTGTTTTTGGCGATCTGCATCGCCATCGTCGCCTGGATCTTCAGGACCGGGTATCGGTTGAGGAACTGACGGGACCGACGCTCGTCGTCGCTGTGGTTCCAGGAAAATCCGAAATGCTGGCGGGACAGCACCCCCCTCTGCCCTGCCGGGCATCTCCCCCGCAAGGGGGGAGATCGGATGTTGCCCCGCTTTCGCCAATCGCCGGTGTTGCAGGAAGAGCACGGCCGCCGAAGCTGCCAATCTCCCCCCTTGCGGGGGAGATGTCCGGCAGGACAGAGGGGGGTGTGAAGGATCGCGGCGCCTAGTGATCTTCTCTTGGTAGCTCCGCTCAAATCGCCTTCAGCAGGCGCAGCAGCCCCAGCATCTCCGCGAAAGTCCCTTTGCGGAAGGCGATATAGGTCGGCTCCTCGACCCCGTGGAAGCGGCGTTTGAAGGCTGCCTGGCCCTGCAGGTTGAAGCGCGAGCGGTTGACCCAGGGCGAGTTGTAGGCGCGCTGGAAGGCGCCGCGCCAGAAGCCCGATTCGGCAAAGCCGCTGGGCTCGATGCCGAACAGCGGCGAGAGGCCGAGCGTCACCTCGGAGATGCCTTCCTCGCGAAAACGGTCGACGGCGAATTTGGTCAGGCCGATCTCGGCGTGCGGCGTCGCATCGACCTGCTTGCGCTTGAAGGATGTGGTGTAGCCGATGACCTTGCCGTCCCGGAACAGCGGGTCGAAGTCGAGGATGGCGAGAAGCCGGCCTTCGGGGCTGTGCAGGAGGAAGCGGCGCATGTCGGCGCCGAGCTCTTCGGAAAAGCGGCGGTTGAGGAAGCCCATCTCCCAGCGCTTGATGATGCGCTCCTTGCGCCAGTCGGCGGAAAGCTGGATGATCTCCTCTTGCAGTCCGTCGCCTCTGTCCTCGGCGATGACAAAACCCTTCTTCGTCAGCCAGCGTTCGGAATAGCGCACGGTCTCGTTGCGCTTGCCGGAAAAATCATGTGCCGGCAAAAGCAGCCTGGTGTCGATGCCGAGGCGATTGACCATGTAGCCAAGGCCGGCGAGCACCTTGGCCGTCTCGGCGCCGATCTGGACGAACCATGGTCCGCCGGCGGCTTCGACGAAGCGCTTGATGTAGAACGCGCGATCCGCCGGATCGACCACCGGATCGCCCAGCGCGAAATGGCGGCTCATCTTGGTGCCGAAGGCGATGTAGCCGTCGCCGTCGCTGAAATAGGACAGCTTCTGTTGCACGGCCGTTGAATAGGCGAGCGAGAAATCACCGTAATGGCGCACCAGCGCCAGGCGCTCGTCATCCGTCAACTCGCGCCGCGGCACCTTGGGTGCCACGGCGTCGAGAAGCCTGTCGAAATAGATGCGCAGGGGCGCCATGAGCTCCGCGTGCCAAGAAGTGATGACCTGCCGCCCTCAGGTCGCGAATCGCTGGCGACCGCTGCCGGCCACGTCGCGTCTGCGCGATATAGGGTGCAATTGGCGGCGAATGAAGGGCAAACGTCGCAAAGCGCCGCTATCGCCCATCGGCTGCCGCGACGGAGACGAAAAGATCGGCTTGATATTTCCATGCAATGTTATATATCAAGTTATAGATTTATGGCGGGCCAACCATGGAAGACATTCTTCGATCCCTCGGCTTTCTCTGCCTCGGCAGCCGGATGAAGCGCATAGGCGAGCAATTGCAGGCCGACACGCAGCGCGTGCTCGACCGCCTGGACATGCGCATCCAGTCGAGCCAATACCCGCTGCTCGCCGCGCTCGACAGGCTGGGCCCGCTGCCGGTCGGCGAGCTGGCGCAATCCTTGGGTGTCGCGCAACCGGGCGTGACGCGCAGCGTGGCGCTGCTTGTCGAGCTGGGGCTTGTCGAGGTCAATCCCTCGGAAGAAGACCAGCGGCGCAGGATCGTTTCGCTGAGCCGCGACGGCCGGCGGCTGGTCGACCAGGCGAAGCGCGACATCTGGCCAGGCATCGAAAATGCCGTGGCGGATTTGTGCGCAGATCTTTCCGGGCCGCTGCTCGGCCAGCTTGCGGCAATAGAGGACCGGCTGGCGGCGACGCCGCTCCATCGCCGCGCCGAAAACGCCAGGGTGGTCGCGCCGTGAGACATGTTCTCGACCGCCCTGTGTGGAGCGCGCTTACGACGCGGCAACGGACTTTCGCGGAGGGTGGCGATCTCGCGCGCCGATACCGGCCTTCGATCATCCCGTTCGCCGCCACGGCAACGGACGATTCGGAAAGCCTGCACGCGCTCGGAAGGCTGGTTTCCGCCGGCGAGACCGTCATCCTGGCTCAGGCCGAGAACATTGTCCTGCCGCCGGCGCTTGTGGCGACGATGACCGCTGATGCCGTGCAGATGATTGCCGGGCAAGGCTTGCGGACGGTCGCCGACCATCGGATCGAGCAACTGACGCGGCAGGACGCCGCCGAGATGCTTGCGCTTGCCTCGCTGACGAAGCCTGGCCCGTTCACGCTGGAGGCCTTGAGCCTCGGCGAATTCTGGGGCGTGAAGATCGACGGCAGGCTGGCCGCGATGGCCGGCGAGCGCATGAAGCAGCCCGGCTATTCGGAACTCAGCGGCGTCTGCTCGCATCCGGATTTTCGCGGCGGCGGTCTCGCCCGGTTATTGTCGCTGTTTGTGGCCAACCGCATCGTCGCGCGCGGCGAGGTGCCTTATCTGCACGCCTTTGCCAACAATGCCGCGGCGATAAAGCTCTACGAGTCGATCGGCTTCCGGCTGCGCAGCGGGATGAACATCGCGATGGTTCAGCGGGCGGGATGAGACGCGGGGTCGGGGAGGCTCCGCCAATCCCCGACGCCAAGTCCTTGTCCGCAGGCTAAACCGCGATCTTGCCGCCGCCCTGCTTCGTAATCGCAACCACCGACGGCCGCACCGGCATGTCCGGCTTGAAGTCCGGCCAGCGGGTCGAGGGATCCTCGTAATAGGACGGGCGGCCGAACCCTTCCCAGTCCTCGCCGCCGTCGCCCGGATGCTGGACGGCGACGAAAGCCGTCTGGTCGTCAGGCGAAAACAGCGGGCCGCACATTTCGGCACCGATCGGCACGCGGAAGAACAGTTTTGAGGTCGCCCGCGCCGCTCCTTCCGTATCGACCGCCCAGAGGCCGTCCGTGCGGCCGGTTGCCTTCGGCCCCTGACCGTCGGTGGCGACCCACAGGCGCCCGGCGGAATCGACGGCGCAATTGTCCGGCATGCCGAACCAGCCATGCGCGGTGGTCGCGGTCGAGAAGGTGGCGCCGACATCGGCAACGGAAGGATCGCCGCATTTCAACAGCACTTCCCACTTGCCCTTGGTGCCAGCGAAGTCGCCGCCGTCCTCGACGATCTCGATGATGTGGCCGAAGGCATTCTCGGCGCGCGGGTTGGCGGCGTCGACCTGATCGGCCTTGCGCTTGGAATTGTTGGTCAGCATGACATAGACCTTGCCGTTGCCGGCATTGGGCTGGATGTCCTCCGGCCGGTCCATCTTGGTCGCGCCGAGCAGGTCGGCGGCGCGCCGCGTCTCGATCAGCACATCGGCCTGGGACGCAAAGCCGTTCTCCGCCGTCAGCGGGCCTTGCCCGAACACGATCGGCATCCATTCGACCGAACCGTCCTCGGCGAACTTCGCCACATGAAGCGTGCCGTCGTCGAGCAGGTTCATGTTGGCCGCGCGGTCATCGGCATTGAACTTACCGGCGGTGACGAATTTGTAGACATAGTCGAAGCGCTCGTCGTCGCCGAGATAGAAGACGACGCGGCCGTCCTTGGCGACGATCGATTCCGCGCCCTCATGCTTGAAGCGGCCCATGGCGGTGCGCTTCCTCGGCACCGAAGCCGGATCGTTGACGTCGACCTCGACGATCCAGCCGAACCGGTTCGGCTCGTTCGGCTCCTTGGCGAGGTTGAAGCGATCGTAATGCGCGCCCCATTCATAGGCGCCTTCCGGGATGCCGAGGCGCTTGTAGTTGGCGGCTTCCTTGTGGCCCTCGGGCAATTCGCCCGAGAAATAGCCGTGGATGTTTTCCTCGGCCATCACATAGGTGCCCCAGGGCGTGACGCCGCCGGCGCAATTGTTGAGGGTGCCGATGACCTTGGCGCCGGACGGATCGGCATTGGTCTTGACGCGGTCGTGACCGGCAACCGGGCCGGAGAGCGCCATCTCCGTGGTCGACATGATGCGGCGGTTGAGCTTGCCGTCGCGCACCACCTGCCATTTGCCGTCCTGCTTGCGGATCTCGACGATGGTGCCGCCATGCGCGGCCATCTCGACATCGACCTGCTCCTTCGAGAGCGGCGCCACCTCGGCGGCCTTCTTGCCGTCCTTCTCGACGATCGAAACGATGCCCGGGAACATCAGATGCGGGTTGGTGTATTCGTGGTTGACGACCAAAAGGCCATGTTCGGCGGAGCCGTCGATCGGGATATAGCCGACATAGTCGTTGTTGTAGCCGAACTGCCTGGCCTGGGCCTCAGCCGACTGCTTCAGCGGATCGAACTCGGGTGAATCGGCAAACAGCGGATCGCCCCAGGGCAGCAGCACGTCGGCATCGTAGCCCGGCGCGACATGGTGCTTGTCGTCGATGCCGGCCTCGAGCTCGTCGAACTTGAAGGCCGAAGCCTCGGCGGCGCGCGCCTCGTCGGCGGCGATCAGCGCCAGCGGGCTGACGGTGGCGGCGATGGCCGAGACGGCCAGCGAACCCATGAGAAAACCACGGCGCGAGAAGCGCGCGGCGATGATCTCACCCATTGTGCGGTTGTCGGTCGGGTTGACGGGCGGGCCGTCATTGTCCTCGAGCTGGCTGCTGCGGAAACGGGTCTCAGGGGTCGCGGTCATGGTGTTCCTCTGGCTTCTTGAGGTGGCTGGGATTTGACCTTTCGACCCCTAAAGCGCGCCGATCACATTTTCGTGACATCGCTTCGGCATAGCCCTCGGCGGTTGGCGAAGCCGTCGATGTCGGCCCCTTTCTCCTCGTACCGTGGCCAACTATGCACACATCTTCTGTTAGTGGCGTGACTGATCGGGCCGCCGCTCGATTGCCACGTGGTTCCCCCAATCCGTCGCTGCTTCGCAGCGCCACCTTTCCCCCCTCCGGAGGGAAAGGAAGGGAGCCTTTCCTCTACCCCGTCGATCGGGGGAGAGGTGGCTCGGCGAAGCCGAGACGGAGTGGGGGTCGACGAGCGCTCCATTGGACAATGCATGCGCCAAGCTGCCATGCACGCTATAGTCAAAGACCAGTTGCTCGGGAGAAGGGGGCTTGCCGCAGCCTTCGCCCTTGTCCCCACACCGCCAGCTTGACGGCCTCGTCCGCTTCGGAAACAAGGGCTGCGGCCGGCGTGGCGAACGGCGCTTCCAAAAGGGGATGGCAAGTGAGTTTCTGGGGACTGGCGCAGCTCTGCATTTCGACCGTGATGTTCGTGCTGGCGGCGATGGCGGCCAAGCAATGGGGGTTGGCGCCGAGCCTCGCCAAGCTGCTTTTGACGTTGGCGCTCTATACGGCCGGCAATCTGGTCATGCTGAGGCTGGTGCGCGAATTCGGCATGTCGGTGTCGTTCAGCCTGTCGGCGGTGATCCAGCTTGTCGCGGTCAATGTCGTGGCGCTCGCTTTCTTCGGCGAACGGCTCAATGCCTTGCAGGCGACCGGCATGGTGCTGGCGATCGCCGCCGTCGCCCTGATCACGCTCGGGCCCTATATGCAGCGGCTGTAGCGGGATCAAAGGCTCGCATGAAACCGATCGCCAACGCGCTGCTCAACAAGTTGGAATTTCCGGTGCTGCTGGCCGGGCTGGTGATTGCGGGCGGGCTATGGGGCCTGGTGGAACTGATCGAGCTGGCCCGCGCCACGACCCCGCACGCCTTCGACACGGAAATCCTGCTCGCCTTCCGGCATGCCGGGCAGCCGGATAGTCCGATCGGCCCGTCCTGGCTGGAAGGCGCGGTGCGCGACGTCACCGCGCTCGGCAGCACCGTCGTGCTGGTGCTCATCACGACCGCGACCATCGTCTATCTCCTCTTGATCCGCAGACCTACGACGGCGCTGTTCATGTTCGCGGCGGTGGCGGGCGGGCAAGTGCTCTCCAGCCTGCTCAAGTTCGAGGTCGACCGGCCGCGGCCCGACCTCGTTTCGCATCTCGTCAACGAGACGTCGCTGTCCTTCCCAAGCGGCCACGCGATGCTCTCGGCCGTGACCTATCTGACGCTTGGCTCATTGGCCGCGCGCTTCCTGCCGGACCGCAGGACGAAGATCTTCGTGCTCGGCCTCGCCGTGCTCACCACCGTGCTGGTCGGCACCAGCCGCGTCTATCTCGGCGTGCACTGGCCCTCCGACGTGCTTGCCGGCTGGTGCGCGGGCTTTGCCTGGGCCATGCTGTGCTGGCTTGCGGCGCGCTTGCTGCAACGGCGCAAAGTGGTGGCCGACAGCGACTAGGTGATGGCAAAAGCGTATAAAATGATGCTTGAGGCATTGTAATATCTACAATACACATCTTTCGTGGATTCAGGGACAGGTTCTGGCCGATGATCACTGCCGCACAGATGCGCGCCGCGCGGGCGTTGACAGGCATCGACCAGAAGACGCTCGCCGAGCGCGCCGGGGTCTCGCTGCCGACGATCCAGCGCATGGAAGCGAGCGGCGGCGTCGTCCGGGGCGTGGTCGACACCCTGATGAAGGTCATCCAGGCGCTCGACGAGGCGGGTGTCGAGTTGATCGGCGAGAACCAGGCCAGCGAGCGCGGCGGCAGGGGCGTGCGCCTCAAGGCAACCCCGGCGCAGAACCCGCAAGGCTAGAGCGTTTTCGCCGTTTCACGGAAACGGTGAAACGCCCTATCTGGTTGTTTTTACGCAATTCCGGACGGAAAACCGCTCACGCTTTTCCTGGAATTGCTCTGAGCGGCGTCACTCACATCGCCGCTTCGATCGGTTCAGCAAGCTTTGGATTGGCGCGCGCGGCGATCAGGCATCCGGCGACGATAAGGCCTGCCCCCGCCAGCGTGGTCCAGGCCACCTTCTCGCCGAAGAAGAACCAGCCAAGCGCGATCGCCCAGATGAAGGCCGAGTATTCGGTCGGGATCAGATATTGCGCTTCGRCACGCGCATAGGACCAGCTCATCAGGAATTGTCCGGCRAGCGAAAGCAGCGCCACCCCGGCCAAGGGAAGCCAGAGATCGCTCGGCAGCGCGATCGCGAGCCACGGTGCTGCGAGGCCGAGGATGATCGCGACGAAGAGGTTCTGGAACAGCATGATCTCGACCGGCCTGGCCAGCAGCGCCTGTTGCCGGGAGAGGATCAGATTGTAGGCATAGAACACTGTCGATACGAGCACCGCGGCCGTGCCGAGCAGGGCATCCTGCGAATGGCTTGCCGCCCCGAACTGGCCGGCCAGGATGATCGCGACGCCCGCCATGCCGGCCAGCGACGCCCAGACCGCCTGCCGCCTTATGCGTTCGCCCAGCAGCAATGCGGCGAGGAAAAGCGCAAACAGCGGCGCGACGAAGCTCAACCCGATCGCCTCGGCGATCGGCAGCCTGGCCAGGCCCCAGAAGAACAAGACCAGGACGACGCCGACGATCCCGGCCCGCAGCGCATGCAGGCCCAGCACCGGAAGGGCGGGCTTCGAACGTGACCCCGCCGACCATGCCGCGCCCGCGACCAAGGTGGCAACCACGCTCCGCCACAACAGCGTGTTGTAGACGCCGACCGCGATGGCGAGCGACTTCATGGCCGCGTCCATCCCGGACAGCAGGAAGATCGCCAGCGCGCATATGAGCACGGGGATCGTCGGGGCGCCGGTCAGGTTTGGTGTCTTCGCGGCTTCGCTCATTGCGGCCGGATATCCCGGTGCGGACGGCGCAACCAGATGGCAGCGCCGCCGATGTGACGGTCCAAGCGCGATCGGGGGCGGCGACAAATTTCGCCTTGCCGCTGCAGTGCCGAGATCCGAGACGCTGGCGGGACAGCACCCCCTCYGTCCTGCCGGACATCTCCCCCGCAAGGGGGGAGATCAAATGTCGCGTAGGCTTTCGCCAATCGCCAACGTCGTAAAAGGGTGCCGTCGGCGAAACTGCCAATCTCCCCCCTTGCGGGGGAGATGCCCGGCAGGGCAGAGGGGGGTGTGAAGGATCGCGGCGCTATTCACTTCGGCCTGGCTCAATCCAGCGTCAGCGCCACGACCTCCCCTTCGCCCATCAGCGGCACGAAGATCTTTTCACCATCCGTGCCTATATCGGCGCTGCCCGGCTTGAACTGCGCCACGGCCGTCGGCGCGCCGCCGGGCTTGTAGCTGTAGAGCGTGCCGGTCATGTAGGCGGTGGCGTAGATGGTTTCGCCCATGGCGATGACGCCGTCGAGGTCGGCGAAGTTTTGAGCGCCCGGCAGCGGCGTGACCTTCTTCGTGGCAAGATCGACCGACAGCAGGCCGCCAGGTTTGGCGGTGCTGAAATCGGTCTTGTTGATGCCCGCGCCCCAGGAGGCGACGATCAGCCTGTCGCCATCGGCGAACACGCCGTTGGGCGAGGCGAGCAGCGCATCCTTGACGAACGGCTCCGGCCTGTCGCCGTCGATGCGGTAGATCGTGTCGGCCAGCATGTCGCTGACATAGACCTTGCCCGCGCTGTCCTCAGTCATATCGTTGAGGAACACCGCGCCGGGCACATCGATGGTCTCGACCAGTCTGCCGCTGGCAAGATCGACGACGCGGACCTTGGTGATGTCGGCGGCGTAGAGCCTATCTTCGGAAATTGCCATGCCCTTGGGCGCGTCCATGCCGTCTACCCAGTGGCGGGCGATGATCTTGCCGTCCATCGACAGGAGCGACAGGTAGCCATTGCCGTCCGCCGCGCCGGGATTGCCGACGATGTTCGAGACGACGATGCGGTTATGGGCGGCATCGACAAGCGCCGATTCCGGCTGCTCGAAACCGGTGGCGCGCCAGAGCTCGCCGGCCTGCGCGGCCGGAGCCGCCGCTATGCCGGCGACGGCGATGACGGTCGAAGCTATGAAGGTCTTCATGATGCTCTCCTGTGGTGATGGGGGAGAGCTAGATTTTTCGATACTTTTCGGAAAGATGGATCGACGCTAGTATCAAAAACCGATACGAATTCGCGCGAATGAGGTGCATTCCATGAACGGGCCGATCTTCGAGGCGCTGAAACGGACGCTGAAGGCCAAGGGCCTGACCTACCGGACGCTGGCCGAGCGCATGGGTGTTTCCGAGCCGACGGTGAAGCGCATCTTCCATGAGCGAAACTGCAAGCTCGACCGGCTGATGGAGATCTGCGCAGCGGCCGATGTCGAGCTGGAGAACGTGCTCGGCGCGATGAATCGCGGGCCGGGTCCCGCCAACCGCGTCTCGCCCGAGATCGAGCGCCGCTTGGCGGCGCGGCCGGCGCTGCTCTTCGTCTTCATCATGCTGTCGGAGAAATTCACGGCCGAAGGCATCATGCGCTCGCAAGGTCTGAGCGAGGCCTCGATGTTCCTCTATCTGCGCGACCTCGAGGAGCTGGGCCTTGTGGCGCTGGGGCGCGGCCTGTCGGCGAGGCTGCTGGTCGACACGCCGATCCAGTGGGATTTCGAGGGGCCGCTGAAGCCGCATTTCGAGATGACCAACAAGAACTTCGTCGGCTGGGCGCTCGGCCATATGGAAGAGGGCGCGACCTTCATCAGCTTTTCCAGGCGCATGCGGCCGCAAACCGCGGAGATGCTGCGCCGCGAAGCCGAGGACCTCGCCGAACGCGCCAGGCTGCTTGCGCATCACGACCAGCACACCACGCCCGAGGATCAGTTGGTCGGCTACAAATGGACCTTTGCCTTCGGCGCAACGCCGTTTCCGGCGATCATGCCGATCGGGCCGCACCCGAGGGATGCGGGTGCAAGGGCGGCGAAGGAAAGACGGGCGCTGCCGGCGTAGCTCCTCCTTCTCCCCTTGTTGTGGGAGAAGGTGGATCGGCGCGCAGCGCCGAGACGGATGAGGGGTGTTCCAGCTTGGCCGAAGCGCTCGTCCAAAACCGCAATCGCCAACGCCTCATTCCCTGGAGCACCCCTCATCCGGCCGCTTCGCGGCCACCTTCTCCCGCAAGGGGAGAAGGTAAGGCTGGCGTCACGCCGCTTTCGCTTCTTCCTGGGGTGCGGCGAGATCGCCGCGCGCCTTGCGGGCGAGCCTCTTGGCCGAGCGCTTGGGGCTGTCGCCGAACAGTTCGGCGGCATCGGCAAGGCAGGCCTTGGTCAGGCTCTTTTCTGAGCGCTTCAAGAGCTTGCGCAGAAGCTTCGTCTCGTCGGCGGGGCCGAGCGGCTCGCCTTCGGCGTCGAGCAGGGCGCGCATGACGAAGACGTCGTGCAGTTCGCCGAGCAGTTCGCCGAGCCTGTCGACCGCCTTGCGGCGCGCCTTGATCGGCGTCGGCCACAAGCGGCCGAGCAGCGACAGATGCATGGAATGCGTCTTGGCCGCCTTGCGCAGATCGTGAAAATCGTCGGCCTCGCCGCGCGCATCCGCCTTGTCCAGCGCCTTCTTCGCGCGGCGCAAGGTGGCGCGGGCGCCTTCGGCCAGGATATCGGCCGCCTGTTCCGGCTGATCGGGCAGGGCCAGCCTGTCGGTGCGCTCCAGGCCTTCGTGGCACGCGGCGATGGCCGCACTGATGGCGGCGTCGAGGCCGGGACCAGCATGGAGCTCGTGCTGGCGCAGCACCAGCCGCTCGCGTACGGCGTCCAGACCGCCGCCCGCGGATTGTTCCGGAAAGGCGTCAGCCAGGCGGTCGACAGTCTCGATCAAGGCAGTCGCCTCGCGCGGTCCGGCAAGCAGCGCCGACACCTGCTTGTAGCATTCGTTCTCGGTCTGGCAGAACGGTTCGTCCCCGGAACGAACCAGGCGCAGCAAGGCGCGCACACTCTTCAGACGCTTGCGGCATTTATGCAGCCCCTGCTCCGGCTTCTCGCGAGCCGCCTCAAGATGGCCGATTGCCTTGCCGATCTCGTCGGCCAATATGCGCCTGACCTCGCCGGTCAGCGGCAGGCGCGGATCGATGCGGAAGCTCATGCGGCGATCTCCGGAATCCCCCCGAGGGCCAGCGACGCGTTGTAGAATCTCGACTCGCCGGTGACCTCGCGACCGAGCCAGTCGGGCAGCATTTCGTCAGATACGTCCTCCGGCGTCTCCAGCTCCGCGATCACCAACCCCGCGAGCTTTCCGCCGAAAACATCGACTTCATAGAGATAGCCGCGGTGTCTAACATGGTGGCGTGTCTTCTCGATGACACGTCCGATGGCAAAGGCCATCAGTTCCTGGGCTTCGGCAAGCGGGATGGAATATTCGAATTCGTCGCGCTCGCGCGCCCTGACGCCGAACTTCAGCGTCAGCTTGGCGGAGCGCCCGTCGCTGATGCGCACACGCACCGTGCGGCCGGGCTGRGCGGCGACGTAGAACTGGCGAATGCGGATCTCCGCCTCGACCTCGTCGCGCCATGCCGGACCGGAGACCAGGAACTTACGCTCGACTTCCTTGCCCATGGCCGCGCACTAAAGCCTGTGGGGGTCGAGAAGGCAAGCCGACTCAGAGGTCAAATTTGACTTTAATCAATCGATTGATTAAAGTTTCTGATATGAAGAGGCAACCGGATCCAAAAAGGCAACAGCGCGAAGCGACCACCGCCGAGCAGACGCGAATGGCGTTGGTGCACGCGGCGCTCAAACTGTTCGGACGGCAGGGTTTCGACGGTACCTCGACGCGTGAGATCGCGGCGGAAGCCAAGGCCAATATCGGCTCGATCGCCTATCATTTCGGCGGCAAGGAGGGCCTGCGCGCCGCCGCCGCTGACTTTATCGTCGAAACCATCCAGGGCATCGCCGGCCAGGCGCTGGGCGCAACCCAGGCGGCCGCCCCGGCAACCCCCGAAGCCGCACGGGCCCAGCTTTTCGCCGCCCTCGAGCGGATGGTGGGTTTCGTCGTGGTCAGCCCGCAGGCCGGCGAGATCGTACAATTCGTACTCCGCGAGCTCTCGCATCCGACTGCCGCGCTCGACCGCATCTATGCCGGCGTGTTCGAGCCGACACACCGGCGGCTGTGCCAAATCTGGGAGCAGGCGACCGGCGAGCCGGCCGAGAGCGAGGCGACCAAGCTCACCGTCTTCACCATGATCGGCCAGGTCATCTATTTCCGCATCGGCCGCGAGGCGGTGATGCGCCGCATGGGCTGGCGCGAGATCGGCAATGAGGAGGCCGCCAAGGTGGTGGCGGCCACGACCGGCAATCTCAGGGCAATGCTGGCGTCACGCGATGCACGCGCCGGCAAGAAGGACAAATCATGAGCTTTCTCTGTTCGCTGCCGCTCGCGGCCCAGCTGTTCGGCGCCTGCGCGCCGGCGGCGCCCTTGGCTGTCGGCTATGTCGAGGGCGAATATGTGCTGATGGCGCCGATCGAAGTGGCCCAGGTGGCGACGGTGACGGTCAGGCGCGGCGACCGCGTCGAGACCGGCACGGCGGTGGCGACGCTGGAAGACGCCGACGCCAGGATCGAGGTGGCGCAGGCCGAGGCCGCGCTGGCGCAGGCCCAGGCGCAGCTTGCCGACCTGCAGGTCGGCAAGCGTCCCGAGGAGATCGCCGTGCTCAAGGCCGAGGTCGACATGGCCAAAGCCCAGGCCGCCGACGCCAAGCGCAAATATGACCGCGCCAGCGACCTCTATAAGCGCGGCACCGGCACCCAGGCCGATTACGACACTGCCTCGGCCTCACTGGAAACCGCCAATGCTCAGGTCGGCCAGGCGGAGGCCAATCTCGCCGTCGGCAATCTGCCGGCGCGGCCCGAAACCATCAAGGCCGCCGACAACCAGGTCAAGCAGGCGCAATCGAGCTTGCGGCAGGCCGAGTGGCGGCTGTCGAAGCGGGTGYTGACGGCGCCGTCGCCCGGCCGCGTCAACGACGTCATCCGCAATCCCGGCGACACCGCCGGACCGACCTCGCCGGTGATCTCGATGCTGCCGGACGGCGCCGTGAAGCTCAGCGTCTATGTGCCGGAAAGCGCGTTTTCGTCGGTCAAGGTCGGCACCGAGCTCAACGTCCATTGCGACGGCTGCGGGGCGGGGCTGAAGGCGCGCGTCAGCTATGTCTCGCCCGATCCGGAATTCACGCCGCCGGTGATCTACTCGCTCGAAAACCGGCAGAAGCTGGTCTATCTCGTCGAGGCCCGGCCGGAGGGCGATGCGGGACCCTTGCAGCCCGGCCAGATCGTCGATGTCGATCTCGCGGATATCGGGCAATGAACGTCATCGACGTCCGCGGCCTGGTCAAGCGCTTCGGCGACAAGACCGTCGTCGACCATGTGACGATGACGGTCGCCGAAGGCGAGATCGTCGGCTTCCTCGGGCCGAACGGCTCGGGCAAGACGACGACCATCCGCATCATGTGCGGACTGCTCACGCCGGACGAGGGCGAAGGCACGGTGCTTGGCTTCGACATCCTTACCGACGCGCTCAGGATCAAGCGCGAGGTCGGCTACATGACGCAGAAATTCTCGTTCTACGAGGATCTGACGATCGGCGAGAACCTCGAATTCGTGGCGCGGCTCTACCGGCTGAAGCCGGTAGAGCAACATGTGGCGAGGACGCTGGAAGAACTCGGCCTGGCCAGCCGCCGCAACCAGCTGGCCGGCACGCTTTCCGGCGGCTGGAAACAGCGGCTGGCCTTGGCCGCCTGCATCATGCACAAGCCGAAGCTGCTTCTGCTCGACGAGCCGACGGCGGGCGTCGATCCGAAGGCGCGGCGCGAGTTCTGGGACGAGATCCATCGGCTGGCCGGCGGCGGGCTGACCGTTCTCGTCTCCACCCATTACATGGACGAGGCCGAGCGCTGCCACCGCATCAGCTACATCTCCTACGGCAAGATGCTCGCCACCRGCACGGTGGACGAGGTGGTGAAGAATGCCGGGCTGACCACCTTCGTGCTGCAGGGGCCGAAGCTCGACCAGGTGGCCGAGGCGCTGCAGGGACGGCCGGGCGTCGACCAGGTGGCGCCGTTCGGCGCGACGCTGCATGTCGTCGGCTCCGACAACGCGGCGCTCGAGAAGGCGCTCGCCGATGTCGAGAAGGAGCACAAGGACGTGACGGTGACGCCGGGCGAGACCAGCCTGGAGGATGTGTTCATCCAGTTCATGTCCGGCTCGAAGGACAACATGGCATGAACGCGGTCTTCTCCTTCGCCAGGCTGGGCGCGCTGCTCATCAAGGAGTTCATCCAGATGCGGCGCGACCGCATCACCTTCGCCATGATGCTGGGTGTGCCGCTGATGCAGCTCGTGCTGTTCGGCTTTGCGATCAACAACGACCCGAAGAGCCTGCCGGCGGCGCTGGTGGCGACCAGCAGCGGTCCCTACACGCGGGCGATGGTCTCGGCGCTGCAGACCACCGGCTACTACCGCTTCGACCATGTGGCGCAAAGTGCGGCGGAAGCCGAATTCCTGATGGCKCGCGGCGATGTCTCCTTCGTCGTCACCATTCCCGCCGATTTCGCGCGCCGCGTCGAGCGCGGCGACAATCCGCAGATACTGATCGAGGCCGACGCCACCGACCCGTCCGTTGCCAGCGGCGCCATCTCGACGCTCGGCACCGTGGCCAGCCAGGCGCTGCTCAGGGCTCAGGGCACCCAGGACGCGGCCAGGGAAGCGGCGCGCGGCCAGCTCGATGTCGTCGTGCACCGGCGCTACAATCCGGAAGGCGTCTCGCAATACAACATCGTGCCCGGCCTGCTCGGCGTCATCCTGCAGATGACCATGGTGATGATGACGGCAATGGCGCTGACCCGGGAAACCGAGCGCGGCACGATGGAAAACCTGCTCGCGATGCCGTCAAGCCCGCTGGAGATCATGCTGGGCAAGGTGCTGCCTTACCTCGTGGTCGGCGCCGTGCAGGTGGTGGTGGTGCTGGTGGCGGCGAAGCTCCTGTTCGGCATCCCCTTCGTCGGCAGCCTGACGCTGCTGCTCTCCTCGGTGCTGGTCTTCGTGCTTTCGCTGGTGCTGCTCGGCTATACGATCTCGACCATGGCCCGCTCGCAGATGCAGGCGATGCAGCTCACCTTCTTCTTTTTCCTGCCATCGCTGCTGCTCTCCGGCTTCATGTTCCCCTATCGCGGCATGCCGGGCTGGGCGCAGACTTTCGGCGAGATTTTCCCGCTGACGCATTTTTTGCGCATCACGCGGGCGGTGATGCTGAAGGGCGCCGAGCTGCCCGCGGTGGCGACGGAAATCGGCTGGCTGGTGGTGTTCGTGGCGCTGTTTGCAGGTGTGGCGCTGGTGCGGTTCAGGCGCACGCTGGATTGAGCAAAGCATGGCGGAAAGTTTTTGACGCTGGCGGGACAGCACCCCCCTCTGCCCTGCCGGGCATCTCCCCCGCAAGGGGGGAGATTGGCAGCATCGGCCGCGCCGCTCTTTCTGCAACGTTGGTGATTGGCGAAATCGGGGGCGACAGCTGATCTCCCCCCTTGCGGGGGAGATGTCCGGCAGGACAGAGGGGGGTGTGAAGGATCGCGACGTTTTCTTGCTTGCGCCGCAGCGCCTACGCCGCCGCCATGATCTCCGCATAGGTCCCGAAATCGACGTTGCCGCCCGACAGCACCACGGCGACGCACTTGCCGGCGAGGTCGATCTCGCCGGATGAGAGCGCGGCCAGCGCGACGCAGCCGCCCGGCTCGACCACCAGCTTCAGATACGCCATGGCGTCGCGCATCGCCTGGGCGGCGGCCTTGTCGGAGACGGCAATGGCGCCGGCGAGATTGCGGCGGTTGATCTCGAAGGTGATGGCGCCGGGCTCGGTGGTGAGCAGCGCATCGCAGATCGAGGAGTGGCCGGGCTCGTTCGCGACCCGCTCGCCCTTGGCCAGCGAGCGGCGCGTGTCGTCGAAATGCTCGGGCTCGACCGCCCAGACGGCGGTGCGCGGCGAGGCGTCCTTGACCGCGACGGAGATGCCGCTCGACAGGCCGCCGCCGCCGCAAGGCACGACGACGGCGTCGAGCGCCGCGCCGAGCGCCTTCGCCTGCTTCATCAGCTCCAGGCCGATTGTGCCCTGGCCGGCGATGATAGCCGGATCGTCGAAGGGCGGCACCAGCACCATGCCCTTCTCGACATAGGGGCGCACGACCGCCATGCGGTCGTCCTTGAAGCGGTCGAACGGCACCACTTCCGCCCCCATCTTGCGGACATTGCCGACTTTCAGCGCTGGCGCGTCGGCCGGCATGGCGATCACCGCCTTGACGCCGAACATGGCGGCTGAGGCCGCTACGCCCTGCGCATGGTTGCCGGAAGAGAAGGCCACGACGCCACGGCCGCGCTCCTCCTCGCTGAGCGACGACAGCTTGTTATAGGCGCCGCGGATCTTGAAGGAGCCGGTGCGCTGCAGCGTCTCGGGCTTGAACAGGATGCGGCCGCCATGGCGCCTGTTGAGCTCCGGCGATTCGATCAGCGGCGTTTCGACGATCAGGCCGGAAAGCCGCTCGGCGGCGGCGCGGATGTCTGAGATGCCGGGCAGGGTGGTCATGGGCGAGGGCCTTGCGGGAACGGGATCGCCCATGGTGCACGCAAAAGACCGTGGCGCGCCAACGAAAAAATGTCATGGAGACAAGGTTGGCGACGGTGACGCCGTCGGCTACTCGTCGCCTTCGACGACCCGCAGCCTGAGTTGGCCGGTCTTCGAATCGGCCACCCGCGCGCCGGCATCGGCCTTTGGCGCCGCACTTCGCGCGGCCTCGGTTTCGCCCTCGGCGAATTCCAGCGCCTCGATCTTCTGGCCGCGTTTGGTCACCTTCGATGTCGACACCAGGATGTCGTCTATGTCCCGCGCCGCCTGGCCGAAATGCGTCTGCAGCCGCCGCACCCGTTCGTCGACCCGCGCCACATCCTCCATCAGCCGGATGACCTCGCCCTGGATCAGATGCGCCTGCTCGCGCATGCGGGCATCCTTGAGGATCGCCTGGATCACCTGGATCGACAGCATCAGCAGCGACGGCGAGACGATGACGACGCGGGCGCGATGCGCCTTCTGCACCACTGTCTCGAAATTCTCGTGGATCTCGGCGAACACCGATTCCGACGGCACGAACATGAAGGCGGTGTCCTGCGTCTCGCCCTGGATCAGGTATTTTTCGGCGATATCGCGGATGTGCACCTCGATGTCGCGCCGGAACGCCTGCGCCGCAACCTTCTGCATGTCGGCGCCTTCGGCGGCGCGGATGGCGTTCCAGGCTTCCAGCGGGAACTTGGCGTCGATGGCCAGCATCGGCGCGCCGTTCGGCATCCGCACCAGGCAGTCGGGCCGGCTGCCGTTGGAAAGGCTTGCCTGGAATTCATAGGTGCCGTGCGGCAGGCCATCGGCGACGATCGCCTCCATGCGCGATTGGCCGAAGGCGCCGCGCGTCTGCTTGTTGGAGAGGATCGCCTGCAACTGCACGACCTGGCCGGCCAGGGACTGGATATTGCCCTGCGCGGTGTCGATCACCGCCAGCCGCTCCTGCAGCTTGGCCAGGCTCTCATGCGTCGACTTGGTCTGTTCGGCCATGGTCTGGCCGAGGCGCCCGGTCATGGCGTCGAGCCGTTGTCCGAGCGACTGGGTGAGCTCGGCCTGCCGCGCCCCGAACACCTCGGCGATGGCGCCCATGCGCCCCTGCATCTCGGCCTGCGCCTGCAGGACGTCGGCGATGCGCGCCTCGGTGTCGCGGGCGTGGTCGGCCGCTTCCGCCGCGGCAGCCGCGCGCGCTGTGGCCGCGCGCCACAAGGCGATGACCAGCGCCGCGAAGAGAACGACGAACAGGACGAGGGTGAAAGCGAGCGCGTGGCCGAGCGTGATCGTGGAGGCGCCGAGCCGCGCGACCGGTTGCGAAAGGATGGAGGTCATGTCGTTCATATGCGCAGCATAACCGATTCGGCCTCCTGGCACAGATCAAAACGTGAACAGGTCGAAGCTGTCCCGGTTGACGCTAGTCAAGCGAGGTCTTAGGTGAGACGCCATGTCGATCAAGCCGCTCATCATCCTTCCCGATCCCGTCCTGCGCCAGGTTTCCAAGCCGGTGGAACGCGTCGATGCCGATCTGCGCAAGCTAGCCGACGACATGCTGGAGACCATGTATGACGCCCCGGGCATCGGGCTGGCGGCGATCCAGGTCGGCGAACCCCGGCGGCTGCTGGTCATCGACCTCGCCAAGGAAGGCGAGGAGCCTCAGCCGCATGTCTTCATCAATCCGGAGGTGCTGGAGAGTTCCGACCAGCGTTCCGTCTACGAGGAAGGCTGCCTTTCGATCCCCGACTATTACGCCGAGGTCGAGCGCCCGGCCTCGGTGCGGGTGAAATATCTCGACCGCGACGGCAAGCTGCAGGAAATGCGGGCGGAAGGCCTGATGGCCACCTGCCTGCAGCACGAGATCGACCATCTCAACGGCGTGCTGTTCATCGACCACATCTCGAAGCTGAAGCGCGACATGGTGGTGCGGAAATTCAAGAAGCTCGCCAAGGACAAGGCGCCGGGCAAGATGGTGGGTTAGGGGCCGTTTCGGCCACGCGAGCACCTGACCCTAGCCGCAAAACAGGATCGCAGCACCTCATGCCGCTTCGCGTCATCTTCATGGGCACGCCGGATTTCTCCGTGCCGACCTTGCGCGCCATCGCCGAGGCCGGCCACGAGATCGCGGCCGTCTACACGCAGCCCCCGCGCGCAGCCGGTCGGCGCGGGCTGGAATTGACGCCGTCCCCGGTGCAGCGCGAAGCCGAGCGGCTGGGGCTCGAGGTGCGCACGCCGACATCGCTGAAAAGCGAGGCCGAGCAGCAGGCTTTTGCCGGCTTGCAGGCCGATGTCGCGGTCGTCGTCGCCTATGGATTGCTGCTGCCGAAAGCGGTCCTGGAGGCGACAAGGCTCGGCTGTCTCAATGGCCACGCCTCGCTTTTGCCACGCTGGCGTGGTGCTGCTCCCATCCAGCGCGCGATCATGGCCGGCGATAGCGAAACCGGTATGATGGTCATGAAGATGGAAGAGGGTTTGGACACCGGACCGGTGGCATTGGTTGAAAAATGCGCCATCGCACCCGATATGACGGCCGGCGAATTGCATGACCGCCTGATGGCTCAGGGCGCATCGTTGATGGTCGAGGCGCTCGCGCAGCTGGGGATAAATTGTCTGACATTTACCCCGCAGGCGGCGGAAGGGGTGACCTACGCCCGAAAGATCGATAAATCGGAGACACGCGTAGACTGGACGCGGCCTTCTGGCGAAGTCCACAATCACATTCGCGGCCTCTCGCCCTTCCCGGGCGCGTGGTGCGAGGTCGAAATTGGCGGCCGCATGGAGCGGCTGAAACTGCTTCGCTCGACGCTCTCGGATGGCGTCGGCGAGTCGGGAGGAATTCTCGATGACCGGCTGACGGTCGCCTGCGGGTCGGGCGCGGTCAGGCTGGTCGAAGTTCAACGGGCGGGCGGAAAGCCTGCCGCCGCGCAGGAGTTTCTGCGCGGAGCCAAGATCGAAAAAGGAACGAAACTCACATGAGCATGATGTCGATACGCGCGGCGACGCCGCGGGATCGCGAGGCGATCCGCCTCGTCGAAGAGCATGCCTTTGGCCAGCAGGCGGAAGCCGGCCTGGTCGACGCATTGGTTACCGGCGGCGACGCCGTTGTCGAGCTGGTGGCGGAAGAAGACGGCCAGGTCGTCGGCCACATCCTGTTCTCCAGGCTTTACGTGCAGAATGGCGGCAAGCGTTTCGCGGCCGTCGCGCTGGCGCCGCTGGCGGTCGAGCCCTCCTTCCACGGCACCGGCATCGGCGGCGCGCTGATCCGCGAGGCGCATATCCGCCTCAAGGAGGCCGGCGAGACGCTGGCCGTGGTCCTGGGCGATCCGGTCTATTACGGCCGCTTCGGTTATACCCATGCCCGCGCTGCCGGATTCGAGAGCGAGTATCAGGGCGAAGCGCTGCAGGCCCTGGCCTGGGCCGACGCGCCCGAGACCGGCAGGCTTGTCTACGCTTCGGCCTTCACCGCGCTCGCTGCTTAGGCGAGCGCGGATCGACCGCAGAACATGCCGCGTTTTCGGCTCGATATCGAATATGACGGCAGCCAGTTCGCGGGCTGGCAGCATCAGGCCGACCAGCCCTCGGTGCAGCAGGCGATCGAGCAGGCGATCGAGAAGTTCTGCGGTGAAGGCCTAAGGATACGTGCCGCCGGCCGCACCGATGCCGGCGTGCACGCCACCGCCCAGGTGGCGCATGTCGATCTCGCCAAGGCGTGGCCGGGCGACAAGGTGCGCGATGCGGTGAATGCCCATCTGCAGGCGACCGGCGCGCGCGTCGCCATCCTGAAAGCGGCTGTCGTCGCCGACGATTTCGACGCGCGCTTTTCCGCCACCGGCCGCCACTATCTCTATCGCATCTTGAACCGTCGCGCGCCTCCGGCGCTGGAAAAGGGCAAGGTCTGGTGGGTGCCGAAGCGGCTCGATGCCGAGGCCATGCATGAGGCGGCCAAGGTGCTGCTTGGAAAGCATGACTTCACCACCTTCCGCTCCACCCAGTGCCAGGCCGAAAGCCCGGTCCGCACGCTCGACCGCCTCGACGTCGGCCGCGATGGCGATTTCATCGAGGTGCGGACCTCGGCGCGCTCCTTCCTGCACAACCAGGTTCGCTCGATGGTCGGCTCGCTGAGGCGCGTCGGCGACGGCTCCTGGGGCGCCGCCGATCTCAGGGCGGCGCTCGAAGCGCGCGACCGCGCCGCCTGCGGCCAGGTGGCGCCGCCGGACGGGCTTTTTCTCGTCGGAGTGGACTATCCCGAGGCGTCCGGCAAATCCGCTACCGACACCTAACCCGTCGGGCTGTCCGGTATGTCTATGCCGAGCAGCGCCTGCAGGCCGAACAGGACGAGCAGCGAGGCGATGAACATGCCGACGAACACGGCCGTGCCCACCGCGGCGCCCTTGCCGATGGTTGCGTTGGTCATGCGCCAGGTCAACACCATCGACAGGGCGAACAGAACCAGCGACACCAGGCTGGTGATCTCGCTGCTGGAGGGGAGGAAGAGCCTGAGCAGCGCGGAGGGCAGCATCAGCCAGGCGATGATCGCCGACGTCCAGTTGGAGGCGACGACATAATGGACGAAGYGGCCGCCGATGCCGGCACGCGGCGCGACCAGCGCCAGCGCCACCAGCGGCAGCACCCAGGAGCCGAGATCGACCGTCGCCAGCCGGATCAGCATGCCGAGGCGTCCAGCGAAGGCGTCCGGGTCGCCGATCTCGTTGGCGATCCCGACCCAGCCGACGATCAGCGCCGGGGCCGCCACGATGATGGCGAAAAAGGAATTCCAGAAACCGTCCGCCGAAAGGTCGAGCAGGCGCAACCCGTCGGCCTTACCGAACATCAGCCGCCAGGCGCCGGCCAGCGAAGCGTAGGTTTCGTCCGCCGAAAGCATGGTCACGAAAGGCCCTGTCCGAACCAGTCTTCGATGAAGCGTTCGTAGATTTGCGTCAGCGTCTCTAGATCGGCAAGGGCGACGCGCTCGTCGACCATATGCATGGTCTTGCCGACCAGGCCGAACTCGACCACCGGGCAATAATCCTTGATGAAGCGCGCGTCAGACGTGCCGCCGGAGGTGGAGAGCGCCGGCGTCTTGCCGACCACCGCCTTGACCGAGCTGCTCAGCGTGTCGATCAGCCTGTCGTCGCGGGTCAGGAAGACATGGCTCGGCCGGTCGCGCCAGACGAGCTCGTAGTCGACCGGCGTCTTCTTGCCCGGCCGGTACTTCTTGCGTCCGGCGGCCTGGTCGAGCCGGTTGTGGATCTCGGCCTGCACCGATTCGGCGTCCCAGGTGTCGTTGAAGCGGATGTTGAAGGTGGCGGTCGCCTTGGCCGGGATGACGTTGGTCGCCGGATTGCCGACATCGATCGACGTCACTTCCAGATTGGTCGGCTGGAAATCCCTGGTTCCCTTGTCGAACACCGGATGGAGCAGCGCGTCGACGAGGCTCATCAGCCCGCGCACCGGGTTGTCGGCAAGCTGCGGATAGGCGGCATGGCCCTGGCGCCCGTTCACGGTCACGCTCCCCGACAGCGAACCGCGCCGGCCGATCTTGATCATGTCGCCGAGCGCGTCCGGATTGGTCGGCTCGCCGACGATCGAGGCGTCCCACTTCTCGCCCTTGGCCGCCGCCCAGTCGAGCAGCTTGGTGGTGCCGTTGATGGCCGGTCCTTCCTCGTCGCCGGTGATGAGCAGCGAGACGGAGCCTTTCGGGCCGCCATTTTTCTCGACATGGCGCGCCACCGCGGCGACGAAGCAGGCGATGCCGCCCTTCATGTCGACGGCGCCCCGGCCATACATCTCGCCATTGGCGATTTCGGCGGCGAAGGGCGGGTGCGTCCAGGCCGCCTCGTCGCCCACCGGCACGACGTCGGTATGGCCGGCAAACATCAGATGCGGGCCGTTGCCCGAGCGCCGCGCATAGAGGTTTTCGATGTCCGGCGTGCCGTCTTCCGAGAAGACCGGGCGTTCGACCGAGAAGCCGAGGGGCGTCAGCATGCCTTCCAGCGCGGCAAGCGCGCCGCCTTCGGCGGGCGTCACGGAAGGACAGTGGATCAGGGCGGCAAGATTCGCGGCGGGATCGGTCGGCAATGTCATGGGCAAAGCGATAGTCGAAAGCGTCTGTCGTGTCACGGTGGCAGATGATCGCCGGTCATGCCGCCGACAATATGGTTTTCATGGCGTATAAATGCATGTCGCCCAGAAGTGTGCGGCGGTTCTGGGAGAACGACATGCATCATCATAGCAAGTCGTGGGCCAAGCGAGGACGAATGCATGGCCAGTGAAACAAGCGTCATTGCGATAGCCGGCGCCGGCAGTATTGGATGCTATGTCGGCGGCTGCCTGGCTCTCGCCGGACGCGAAGTGGTTTTCCTCGGTCGCGGCCGCATCGTCGAGGCGCTGCGCGAAAGCGGGTTGCGCATCAGCGATCTCGATGGCCGCGACCGTCGCCCCGCGGCGCAGGCGACTGCCGTCACCGACGATCCGGCGGCGGCGCTGCCCGACGCGGATGTCATCCTGGTGACGGTCAAGAGCGGCGCGACCGCGGAGATGGGCAGGCTGATCGGCGCCCATGGGCGCCCGGATGCGGTGGTGGTCAGCCTGCAGAATGGTGTCGACAATGCCGACAGGTTGYGCGCCGCGCTCCCGGGACGGCGGGTGCTGACCGGCATGGTGATGTTCAACGTCGTCCAATCTGCGGACGGCGAGCCGCCGTTCCACGTGCATCGCGCCAGCCAGGGCGAGGTGATGATCGATGCCGGCGTCGACGGGCTCGTCGATCTGCTCGACGTCGATGGGCTCGCCGTCGAAGCGCGCGCCGACATGAAGGCGGTGCAGTGGGGCAAATTGCTGATGAACCTCAACAATGCGCTGGTGGCGCTCTCCGACCTGCCGCTGGCAAGGCAATTGGCCGACCGAAGCTGGCGCGGCATCCTCGCCGCTGAGATCGACGAGGCGCTCGCCGCGATGAAGGCCGCAGGCATCGCGCCGGCGCGCATCACCGGCCTGCCGCCGGCGCTGCTGCCGAAAGTGCTGCGGCTTCCCGACTGGCTGTTCGGCCTCCTGGCGCGCCGCATGCTGGCGATCGACCCTCAGGCGCGCTCGTCGATGTGGGACGATCTCAAGCGCGGCCGCCCGACCGAGATCGAGGAATTGCAGGGCGCCATCATTCGACTGGCCAGGCAAACCGGCACTCCGACGCCGGTCAACGAACGCGTCGCCGCGCTTATACGTCAGGCGGAAGCGGAAAAGCGCGGTCCGCCGAAGCTGATGGCGCGGAACGTCAACGGCGGTCCTTGATCAGCGTGATCTTCTGCCAGATCTTGCGCGACAGGTTGGAGCTCAGATTCTCGATATCGTTGACACCGTCGATGACGACGTCGTCATTGACCGATTGCGCGAACAGCGCCGCGATCTTGCCGGCGATCGACAGCATCTCCGAGCAATAGTCGAGATAGCGCGCAAGGTCGGCGGCATTGGTGATGCGCTGCGGCGAGTGCGCGGTCGGCTTGAAGTCGGCCGCCAGCGCCGCCGGGTCCTTGGTCAGCTGGTGCATGTCGATGACATGGATCAGCGAGCGCAGTCCGTGCAACTGGCGGAACACCTTCTTGCGCTTGATGCGCTCCTCGGTGCGGACCAGCGCCAGCAACCCGAGCACGGCAAGGATGACGGTGGTGATCGTCGCCTCGATGCCTTGCATCGACTGCGCGGCGTCGTCGGCGCCGGAGATGCGGTCGAGCGGCAGGATCGTGCCGACGAACAGGAACACCGCCACGCCGGCGACGAAGGCGGCGATGATGACGCCGCGCAGCCACCAGATCGGCGCCTCCAGTTCCTTGGCAGCCCTGGCCAGGTCCCGCGACAGCGACACCAGCTCGGCCGAGACGCCGCGCAGGCCGGCTTCCGGAAAGCGTTCGCCGATCCGCCCCTCCAGCCTTTCGGCCGTCTCGATGATCAGTTGCGGATCGAGCGTGCGGTAGCGCATGGCCGTGTCAGCTATCGCCCGGCGCGTTGGTGCGCCTGCCGTAGCGATTCGGCCCGGGATCGCTGCGGAAACAGGCGAGGATGACGAGCAGGATGGGCCCGATGATGAGCGAGATCAGCGCAAAATAGGTCGGCTTGCCGAAATCATGGAAGCGCTTTGCCGTTACGGCGAAGGTGGCCCAGGCCGAGATCAGCAGCACCCCCCAGCAGACCATGGCCCAGTTCTGGCTGGCGGCGGTGTTCAGCTCAACCCGCGCGAACTGGTAGAACGGGAAAAACTGGACAAGCACCAGCAAGACCCCGGCCAGCGCATAGGCGACCGGGCTCAGCCGCCCCGAAAGACTGAAGAACACCCAGAGGAATTGCGATCTTTCAGACAATCGCGCCCGCTCCGTCAAAGCATGACTCCCGAAAGTGGGAACCGGTTTCGGGACAAAGACATGCGCAAGATCAAAACCTAAAGCGCAGGGGGCGAATCTGAAAGATCGCGACGCGCTTTAGGCAGGATCAATCGCGCAGCAATTCGTTGATCGAGGTCTTGGAACGGGTCTTGGCGTCGACGCGCTTGACGATCACGGCGCAGTAGAGGCTCGGACCCGGTTCGCCATTCGGCAGCGGCTTGCCCGGCAGYGATCCGGCGACCACCACCGAGTTTGCCGGCACTTCGCCGTAGAAAACCTCGCCGGTGGCGCGGTCGACGATCTTGGTCGACTGGCCGATGAACACGCCCATGCCGAGCACCGAGCCTTCGCGCACGATGCAGCCTTCGACCACTTCGGAGCGCGCGCCGATGAAGCAATTGTCCTCGATGATGGTCGGGCCGGCCTGCATCGGCTCCAGCACGCCGCCGATGCCGACGCCGCCGGAAAGATGCACGTTCTTGCCGATCTGGGCGCAGGAGCCGACCGAGGCCCAGGTGTCGACCATGGTGCCCGAATCGACATAGGCGCCGACATTGACGAAGGACGGCATCAGCACGGCGCCCGGCGCGACATAGGCCGAGCGGCGCACCACCGAGGACGGCACGGCGCGGAAGCCGGCCTTCTCGAAATCGACCGCGCTCCAGCCGTCGAACTTGGACGGCACCTTGTCCCACCACACGGCCTCGCCCGGGCCGCCCTTGATGATCTCCATCGGGTTCAGCCGGAACGAGAGCAGCACCGCCTTCTTCAGCCACTGGTTGACATGCCACTTGCCGTCGTCCCGCCGTTCGGCGACGCGGGCGACGCCGCGATCGAGAAGGTCGAGCGCCTCCTGGATGGCGACGCGCGTCTCGCCGCGCGTCGCGGTCGAAATCGCGTCGCGCCCCTCGAAGGCCTTTTCGATGGTCTCCTCGAGGCTCGCCAGATCGGGCTTCGACATGATTTCGCTCCATTACCAAGCTGTTAAGGCGCTCAGCCTTAACCTGTTTAAAAGTCGCGCGGACCCTATGTTAAGGCTTAATGGGGGTCAATCGCGCCAGCGTCACGGGACGGCGCAAGTAAGGGAATTGGACGGGTGGATTCGATGACTCCCATGGAAAAGGCAGGGTGGACGCCGCTGCCGCATTCGGACGAGGACCTGGAGCGCTCGAAAAGCGTGCCGGATACCCCGCAGACACGTGCCGAAACCTACCGGCTGGCCTGGAACGATCCCGACTTCATGACGCGGCGCGAATTGCGCGCCGTGCGGCTCCAGCTCGAGCTGCTGAAGCCGGAGATGATCCTGGCCGAACGCGGCATCCGCTCGACCGTCATCCTGTTCGGCGGCGCCCGCCTGCCGGAGCCGGGCGGCGAGGCCTGGGCGGCGAAGAACGAGACGCAGAAGAAGAACCTCGAGGCCAACAGCAAATATTACGAGGAAGCGCGCAAATTCGCCCGTCTGTGCTCGCGCCAGTCGGCCACCTCCTATTATCGCGAGTATGTCGTCGTCACCGGCGGTGGGCCTGGCGTCATGGAGGCCGGCAACCGCGGCGCCGACGACGTCGGCGCCCCGTCCATCGGCTTGAACATCGTGCTGCCGCACGAGCAGGCGCCCAACGCCTATGTCACGCCGGAGCTCTGCTTCAACTTCCACTACTTCGCCATCCGCAAGATGCATTTCGTCATGCGCGCCAAGGCGGTCGCGGTGTTCCCGGGCGGCTTCGGCACGATGGACGAGTTCTTCGAGACGCTGACGCTCATCCAGACCGGGCGCATGGAGCGCGTGCCGGTCATCCTGTTCGGCAAGGCGTTCTGGCAAAGGGCGATCGATCTCGATTTCCTCGCCGAGCAGGGCACGATCTCGCCTGGAGATCAGGACATCATCGATTTCGTCGACACGGCGGACGAGGCCTGGGACATCATCCGCCGCTTCTACAAGTTGGGGGAGTAGGAACTGAGGAACTGAAGAACTGAGGAACTGAAGAAATGAAGAAATGAAGAACGATTCGGACGCCCTTTTTCTTCAATTCTCCAATTCCTCAATTCTTCAATTCCTCAGTTCCTCAGTTCTTCAGTTCCCGGGACGGCACGGCCCGCCTATATCGGCAGCTCAGCCAGCCAGCCGTTCAGATGCGCGAAGCGCACGATGGCCGCCCGCGAGTGCAGCTCGWGCTTCTCGGTTGCCCTGGTGCGATAGGTCTCGATCGTCTTTATGCTGAGGTTGAGCCGGGACGAGATTTCCTTGTTGCTATAGCCGAGCGCCACCAGCTGGATGACCGACCGTTCCCGTTCGCTGAGATTGCCGGGATCGCCCTGCGGGGCGCTGCGCGGGCTCAATATGCGCGCCGCAAGCGCCGGATCGACATAATTGTCGCCGGCCAATACGCAGCGAATGGCCTGCAGCAGGTCCGTCGCGGTCGACCGCTTGACCACGAAGCCGCGTCCGCCGGCCGCCAGCACCTGGCGCAGGCAGCCGGGGTCCTCATGCGCCGTCAGCGCTATGCAGCTGATCTCGGGAAAGCGCTCGCCGAGCTGCTCGATCAGCGTGACCCCGTTGACGCCCGGAAGCGAAATGTCGACCACGGCGACATCGGGCAGCGTCTTGCCGATCCCCTCAAGGGCATCTTCGGCATTCCTGGCAAGCCCGACGATCGTCAGGTCGTCCTGGCTGTTGATCATTGCCCCTACCCCGGACAGGATGATCGGGTGGTCGTCGACCACGAATATCCGCCTGCAGTGCACCTTAACCTCCATCAGTCTGTCAAAGGCCCTGTCACGCGGAAAGGGTCCCTCTTGTCCTTGATGGTCTAGGCAACTGCCCCGCCTGGCGCGGGACGCCCGTATGTCTCAACAAGCCTTAACGGCCGCAACGGGTAAGCCATCCCCCGCCTAACCCAATGATGCCGGATTGTAAGCCGTGGCGTAATGTCCGGGATGTGCAGCGCTTCACTTAGATGAATTTCTGCGAAAACTGCACGGCAGTTTTCCATCCGGAACCACGCAAAAAC
Organism: Mesorhizobium sp. LCM 4577; assembly: GCF_001854795.2. Classification (NCBI taxonomy): domain Bacteria; kingdom Pseudomonadati; phylum Pseudomonadota; class Alphaproteobacteria; order Hyphomicrobiales; family Phyllobacteriaceae; genus Mesorhizobium; species Mesorhizobium sp. LCM 4577. The sequence goes on from NZ_MDDU01000001.1 coordinate 256,784, forward strand.
AAACACTTGCCGGAAGCTCGAACAGGCCAATGGCCGCCGCCRCCATTTCCCCGCCTGATCGCATTGTCGCTGAAAAGCGCTGCCGTTCATCCCCCCTTCAACCTGCCAAAGGCACGTCCGCGTAAACGGTGGTCCCCTTCGTCATGGCGGTTTCGATGGTCAATTCGCCTCCCACCAGCGCGAGGCGCTCCCGCATCCCGGCAAGCCCCAGATGGCCCGGGCCAGGTTCGGCGCCGCCGTCAAAGCCGCGGCCATCATCCTCGATCGTCAGGCGCATCCGGTCGTCGTGGATGTGCGCCGTCACGCTGACGCGGCTCGGCTGGGCATGCTTGCCGACATTGGTGAGGGCCTCTTGCGCAATGCGGTAAAGAGTCAGGGCGATTTCACGAGGAAGCGGACTCGAAAGGGCTTCGAGATCCACGTCGCAGGAAATGCCAAGCTGCGCGCAAAGCATGGTGGCCAGATCCTCGACCGAGGCGCGAAGTCCAAGCCGGTCAAGATCCGCGGGCCGCAGACTCCAGGCCGCGTCATGCACCTTGGCGCTCAACTGGTCGACGAGCACGGTGGCGCGCGCGAGGCGATCGTCCAGTTCCCGGGAGCCTGCACGGACGTTGTGCAACTCCAGCGCGATGCTGGCCAGCATCTGGCCCAGATCGTCATGCAGCTCGCGCGACAGACGCAGGCGCTGTTCTTCTTGCACGGCGATCAAACGCCGCGCCAGTTTACGGCGCAGGGCCTTGTCGTCCTTGCCTATGGTCATACCCGCCCACATCAACCCTTCTCTTCCCATTGCCGTCGCGGGGGTCGCAAGCCACCCGCCGGTCGGCGAGAAAAGGCATGAATGTGCGCGCAATATACACCCGGCATATGCCTTTATGCCTGTCAGTTTTTTCCCCATCCCTTCAACTTTTCCTGACACCGGGATCAGAAGAAAAACCGACGGCACCTGCCGATCAGCCCGAATTCATCGGCGCTGTTTCAGCGTGCATCCTTGAAGCGTCCTCCCGGTCATCTTGAATTGGCCGGGAAGCTCAACGCAAACCAAGGAGAACGTCATGAGAAAGATCATCCTGGCCGCGGCCGTCCTGTCGGCTCTGACCGGTTCGGCATCCGCATTTTCGGTCGGTAGCGGCAACGGTAACGGCAACGGCAATGTCGGCGTCGGYAACGGCAATGGCAACGGCAATGCCAACACCGGCGCCKTCAACGGCAACTTCAACGGCAACGGCAATTTCGGCCTCGGCAACGGCAACGGCAACGGCAACGCCAATATGGGCGCCTTCAACGGCAACTATAACGGCAACCTCAATGCCGGCGCCGCCAACGGCAATGGCAACGGCAACGGCAATTTCGGCCTCGGAAACGGCAACATCAACGGCAACGGCAACTTCGGCATCAGCAACGGCAATGCCAACGGCAATGGCAACTGGGGCGCCGGCAACGGCAACGGAAACGGCAACGGCAATCACTAGCGCCGTCCAACCGCCAGCGTCGCCAAGCTTCGGTTTGGCAAGACGCTGATGGCTCTGGGACCGCCGAGCCAAGCGCCCGTCCCCCGCGCAAGGCTATCGCGAATATCGCCGGCGGTCCCAGTCCTTTTCGAAGCCCAATCTTTTTTGAAGCAGGTCCCGATTTCAAGCCCAATTCAAAAACCAAGCCATGGAAGGAGTCCGCAGATGAAACGCTACGTCATACCGGTGCTAAGCCTGGGGCCGGCGCTATGCCTGGGATTGTTGAGCGCAACCGCGGCGAAGGCTGACACCGCGACGGGCAGCCAGGCCTTCGGCATGTCGGCCGTCCAGGGAGCGGTCGGCAAATACGGCCAGGCCATCGGCGCCAACGTCAGGAGCATGGACCCGCTCGGAAATTTCGGCGRCAATGTCGGCTACAAGAACAGCGGCACCGGCAACGTCGGCGCCTTCAACAGCGGAACCGGCAATGTCGGCGCCTTCAACGGCAACAACAACACCTCGCCGACAAGCGGCAACGGCAACATCGGCGCCTTCAACGGCAACTCCAACACCGGCCAATACAACGGCAACAGCAACATCGGCGCCGGCAACGGCAACTTCAACGGCGGCTCGTTCAACGGCAACGGCAATGTCGGCGCCTTCAACGGCAACCACAACGGCCGGGGAAACCACTGATGACCGGCTTGAGATCACCTGCGTCCGTTCGGCCTCGCAAGCGCCGGGTTGCGGCGAGGCTGCTTGATGGCAACGGCCTTGCGCTCGGCACGCTGCTTGCCGCGTTCTTGGCCGCCGATGCCTCGACGCTGGTCAGGATTTCCGACCTTCCGATCGGCGCAGGCGTCACCAACGGCCTTGGCAATACCGGGAATTTCAACGGCAGCGGGAATACCGGCAACTTCAACGGCAACGGCAACAGCGGCAATTTCAACGGCAATGGCAATGCCGGGAGCTTCAGCGGCAATTTCAACGGCGGCAGCTTCAACGGCAACGCCAATTGCGGCAATGGCCATGGCAACGGCTATTCGTCCGACGGCAATGGCAACGGCCAGGCAGCCGCAGGCAATCCGGGCCTGTGCCGGTTTTTGAAGGAGCTGAACGGCCGGCTGGGACTGCCGCCCGGCACGATTCCGGATTTCGACTAGTCTAGCGCGTGTCGCCCAGGCTTCCGCCAAGGCATGCCGCCAGCCAACGCAAACAGAACTCAGGCCACCACGTCGACGATCGCGGTCAGGAAGGCAGCGAGGTCGTCGGTGACGAAATCGACGTCGTCCTCGTTTGCCGGGTCGCGTTCCCAGATCTCCGAGAAGGTCGGCTCGAAATTGCGCGGCACCACCAGCACGGTCGTCATGCCAAGCGTTTTCGGCACGGCCAGATTGCGCGCCAGATCCTCGAACATCACCGCATTGTGTCCGGTCACCGAGTGCAATTCGGCAAAACGCTCATAGGTCTGGCGCTCCGGCTTGGGGTTCAGCCCGGCCGCGACGATGTCGAAGATGTCGTCGAAATGTTCCAGTATGCCGAGCTGGCGCGCGGTGCGCTCGGCATKCCTGCGGTCGCCATTGGTGAAGAYGAATTTGCGCCCGGGAAGCTGGCGGATCGCCGCGCCCAGCACCGGATCCGGCACCAGCCGCGAATAGTCGATGTCGTGAACCCTCTCGAGGAAATCGTCGGGGTCGATGCCGTGCCGCTTCATCAGCCCGTTCAGCGTCGTGCCGTATTCCAGGTAAAGCTCCTTCTGCAGCTTGCGCGCCTCCTCGCGCGAAAGCGTCAGCAGCTCGCCGACATAGGCGGTCATCTTCACGTCGATCTGCGCGAACAGGTTCGAGTGATGCGGATAGAGCGTGTTGTCGAGGTCGAACACCCAGTCCGTGACATGGGCGAAGCGGGCGGGATCGGGTGTCGTTGTCATGGGTTTCTTATGGCATGCCGGGGCTGATTTTATCCACAACTTATGCGCGTCACGAAGTGTGAAAATGGCGTCTCATTTCAAATTTTAAAAGTCTCGGAAAGGTCGCCTTTAACGCTTGCTGGCACAGAAGCTCTCCGTTGGGAGCAAATGATGAGTCGCATATTTCTGAAGGCCGCTGCCGTGGCGTTCGCCTCGGTCGCTGTCTCGCTGTTGTTGACGATGATTGTGGTTCCGGCAATGGGCTTTCCGATGAGCCGCACCGTCTGGCTGGCTTCGACGGTCTGCCCGCTCGTGCTCGCCTGGGCCGCCAGCGCCGGCAGCTTCTGGCACAGCGACCGGTTGCAGAACGCCCATCGCGAGCTTGCCCGGGCCCATGCGCAGCTCGCGGCGGCGCACCGGCGCCTGTCGGAAAAGGCAAGCCGCGACGACATGACCGGCATGCTCAACCGGGAAACCTTCTTTGCCGCGCTCGACGGGTCGCGGCGCAAGAGCGATCGCGGCGCGCTGCTGATCATCGACGCCGATCACTTCAAGAGGATCAATGACAGCTACGGTCATCTGACGGGGGACGAAGCGCTGCTTCTGATCGCCGGCGCTATCGAACGCGGCATCCGCAGCGGCGACGTGCTCGGCCGCATCGGCGGCGAGGAGTTCGCGGCTTTCCTGGTCGGCGCCAGCGAAGCGGAAGCCAAGCATGTCGCCGAGCGCATCCGCCGCGAGGTCGAGCTGATCCGTTTCCGCCCCGTCGATGAACGCACCGTGCCGCTCACCGTCTCGATCGGCGGCATAAGCTGCGGCGAGAGCGCGACCGTTTCCGATCTGATGCGCGCCGCCGATCGCAGGCTTTACGAGGCCAAGAACCGCGGCCGCAATCTTTCGATCCTCGACCGCGAGCTTCCGGAAGCGGCTTGAAGCTTCGCCGCAGGCGTCACGCATGTCGCCAAAAGTGCGCAGCGGTTTTGGGACAATGACATGCGTCAAAACAAGGACTCAAAAGCGTGGCGCCTGAGTCGGGTCCAGCGCGACCCGCTTTAGGAAAGCCCTAACCATGTCCAGATTCAACCGCACTAAACTTCCTCGTGTAACGCGGTTTTCGCCTGGCTTTGGCACGAAACTGGCCTCCTCGGCGGCATGTGTGCCGTTCAGGAACGGCATGCGTGGATCGAGGCCCTATCGAGAGGCGTGTCATGAGCAGGTTCATAAGCAAAATGTCGCGCCGCGCGATCGTTCAGGCGCTGATCGCGCTGCCCGCGCTGTCGCTGTTCCGCAACCAGGCGGCCTCTGCCAACCCTGGCGAGATCGACCCCGATGAAATCGTCGAGATCAATGGCTGGATCCTGCGGCGGAGCGACCTCGCATGATCTTCGACAGCCACGAAGCCTATAGGCAGGCCGGCTTCAAACCCAAGGCCTGCATCCTCGGCTCCGGTCCCGCCGGCACGACGATCGCCAGGAAACTCGGCGCCGCCGGCATCCCGGTCGTCGTGCTGGAGGCGGGCTCGCGCGAATTCAGCGACGAGTCGCAGGATTTCTACCGCGGCAAGACGGTCGGCGATTTCTACTTCGACCTCGACATCACCAGGCTGCGCTTCATGGGCGGCTCGTCCAACCACTGGGCCGGCTGGTGCCGCGTGCTCGACAGCCAAGATTTCGAGCCCAAGGCTTKGGCGCCGGACACCGGCTGGCCGATCAGCCGCGCCGACATCGAGCCCTATCTTGGCGAAGTCCATGACATCCTCGAGCTTCCCGACTTCCGCCCCGATGTGCCGATTTCGGACGACATACGCTGGGTGCAGTTGATCAAGAGCCCCGCGGTTCGTTTCGGCGAGAAATTCGCCGACGAGCTCGACAAGAACAAAAACATTGCCGTCGTGCTCAACACTTATGCCACCGAGCTTATCGGCGACGGCAGGCGCGTCACCGGCGCAAAGCTGTGGTCGAACGGACAGGACGCCGGCACCTTTACGGCGGACTATTTCGTCACCTGCACCGGCGGGCTGGAGAACTCACGGCTGCTGTTGTGGTCCAACGAGCGCTCGAATGGCGGCGTGGTTCCGAATGCGGCAGCGCTCGGTCGCTACTGGATGGAACATCCGACCTTCCAGGGCGGCAACGCCATTCTTGCCAACTATTCGGAGTTCGAGGTCGACGCGTCGAACGAAGCCTTCTTCTCGCCGACGCTTGCCGCGATGGAGCGGCTGCAGATCATGAATTTCGGCGTCCGCCTGATCGAGAGCCCCTATCCCAATGTCAAGAAGCTGATCGCCGATCTTGCCTGCACCGCGCCGAACATGGCGGAGTGGATGTCGACCCAGCTGGACCAGAGGCTGCGTTGCGCCGCCCAGCTCTACGTTGCCTGGGAGCAGGCGCCGCTCGCCTCGAACCAGATCGAGCTGTCGAAGACCGACGTCGATCACGCCGGCGTGCCGCGCATCGAACTGCGCTGGAAGAAGTCGCCGCTCGAGCGCCGCACCCTGCTGGAGGGCCTCAGGCTGTTCGGCACCACCTTGGCTCAGAAGAATCTCGGCCGTGTCCGCATCGACGAGTGGATCAGCAATGGCGGCGATTATCCGACCAACGAGGAGACGGCGGGCCACCATCATATGGGCGGCACCCGTATGGGCTCCGATGTCTTGAAGAGCGTCGTCGACGCCAATTGCAAGGTGCATGGCATGGACAATCTCTATGTCGGCGGCTCCTCGGTGTTCTGCACGTCGGGTCAGTGCAACCCAACCACCACCATCACCGCGCTCGCCTGCCGCCTGGGCGAGCATCTGAGCAAGGTGATCGCCGTCTGATCTCAAAAACGCCGGCGGCGCCGGCGCCTAGAGCCGGATGATTTCAGGTCTGTTCGACCTGAAATCTGAATCCGGCTCTAAATCAAAAGGATAGAGCATGATGTCGCCCGAAAACCGTCTCACACTTTTCGGCATCATGCTCTGGAGTGGCAACCGGCGCCGCCCTGGCGCGCCTTTTGCGGGAAATTGCGAGCTCGCTTACAGTCCGTAGACGGCGACGCGCACCAGCACGGCCGCGGCGGCAAGCGCCACCAGCAGGATGCCGAGGCCGATGGGCGAGCCCCAGCCATACCATTCCATCGCCAGCTTGGCGTATTTGTATTCCTCCTCGTTCGAGAGAGGGGTGCGCTGTTGAATCAGGCTCATTGTTCACTCCTTGTCGGCGACTTTGCCCTTGTCTTGCAAAAGGCGTCATCRCATATTGATACGATAATCTGAATGTTCGACAAATTGATAGTTAGATGATCGAAATAAATTCGTCAAGCACCAAGCGCGATGAAATGATCCGGGACGTCGGGCTCGCTGTCATGCGCTGGCAGGACGCCACCCAGGCTTATGACGAAGCGGTGGGCGCGCGGCTCGGGCTGATCGCGGCCGAGCGGCATTGCCTCAGCCTGCTTTATGCCGGACCGCAATCGGCGGGCGCCGTGGCGGCGGCGWCGGGACTGACGCCGGCGGCGGTGACGGCCCTGATCGACCGGCTGGAGGCGCGCGGCTABGTTACCCGGACCCGCAGCCTGGAGGACAGGCGCAAGGTGGTGATCGAGGCGACCGACCTGACCAGGGAATTGTCGGAGCGCTACTACGGCGCGATCGCGCGGGAGGGCGAGAAGGTGGTGGCGAGCTTCAGCGATGCGGAGCTCGCGACCGTGCTGCGCTTCATCAACGCCGCGCTCGACCTGCAGAGCGAGCAGCTGACCAGGATCAAGGCCGAGCCCGATAAGGCATAACGAGAGGTTTTAGCGCAGGATTTTGAAAGGTTGCCGTTTGTCGACGGGCACGATTTTCACCGTTCCGTGAAATCGCTGCAAACACTGGGGGATGGCTAAAGCCTTCCAACGTCGTCATTCCAGGGCGGAGCAGCCGCGAAGCGGCGTCGCGGAGACCCTGGAATCCATTCCGTGACTTTGATCGAAGAACGTTGCGGAGCAGAATTCTGCACCGCAGCAGCGCTCACGCGTCACGGAATGGATCCTCGGGTCTGCGCGCGTCGCTTCGCTCCTTGCTCCGCCCGTGGATGACGATCGCGATGGGTGTTTCGGCCAACCGTCAAGGCATGCCGCCCGCCGACGCAAAACATAGCCAACCGTCAAAATCCCAGTGCTGGGGAGCTAATTGCAAAAGGTCAAAGCGGTCCAGTTACCTTCCGGCAACTGAACCGCCCTGATTGTCGGTTGGRCGAAAACCGACTTCACACCGTTGCCGGGTCGAGCGCCGGCTGACCCTTGAACCGTGAGACGATGCCGGCGAGGTCGCCCTTGGCGAAAGCATCGCGCAGCGCATCGAAGGACGGCAGCACGAAATAGGCGCGCTGGAACTTGTCGATCTCATAGCCGGTGCGCATCACCGTCTCGAGGTCGAACGGCACATGGTGGGCGTCCTTGCTCTCGACCGCGAATTGCAGCTCGGTGAAGGACGACATCAGCCCGGCGCCGAAGGCTTTCACAGGCTGGCCGGGCTCCTGGATGAGGCCGTATTCGGCGCTGTACCAGTAGAGCCTCGTGATCATCTCGTCGCCGCCGAGCGCGATCATGTCCTCGGCCTTCTGGCCATACATCTGCATGAAATCGGCGAACACCGGCTGGGTCAGGATCGGCACATGGCCGAAGAAGTCGTGGAACATGTCCGGCTCGACGATGTAGTCGAGCTCTTTTTTCGTCCGCAGCCAGTTGGTGACCGGAAAGCGCCGGTTGGCGAGATGGTCGAAGAACGGGCCGGCTGGGATCAGGCCCGGCACCGCGACGATCTCCCATCCGGTCAGCCTGGTGAGCTTCTCGCTGACCTCGTCGAAATCGGGAATCCGGTCGAGCAGGCCGAGTGCGGCGACGCCATCCAGATAGGAATGGTGCGCGAGCTTCTTGGTCAGTTTCGTCTGGCGGTCGCATAGCGTGCGCCACACCGCCTGTTCCTCGGCCGAATAATCGTAGCCTTGCGCTACGGTGAAGTYGCTGCGGCACACCGAATAGTCGCCRCGAAGGCCCTGCGCCGCGCATTCGGCGGCGTAATCGGCAACGCTGATCGTCATCGTATCCTCCTCAAGATCATGATCCGCGGATTGTGGAAGTGAGTGTAGGAGCGATCGCTGAGGCAAATCAGCCTGATTTGTAGCTTGTCTGCTGATTTTGAGGTAAAATCACTCAGACCCATGCGAGACCGAGAAAATATGCCTCAATTCGACGATTTCGAGATCAAGATGCTCGACATCCTGCAGCGCGACGGCCGCAAGCCCGTCTCGGAGCTGGCCCAGGAGATCGGCCTGTCGACCACGCCTTGCGCGCGCCGCTTCGAGGCCTTGCAGGAAACCGGCATCATCAAGGGCTTTGCCGCCGTGCTCAGCCGCCGCGCCGTGGGCCTCACCGTCGAGGTGTTCATCCAGGTGCGGCTGGTCAGCCACAGCGACGGCTCGCCGGAAAGCTTCATCGCCGCCGTGCAGCGCATGGACGAGGTCTCGTCCTGCTGGACGATGACCGGCGATCACGATTTCCTGCTGCATGTCATGGTGCCGTCGGTGGACGATTTGAACGCCTTCGTCATGCATCGGCTGATGCGGCTGCCCGGCGTGCGCGACGTCCACACGCAACTCGTGCTGCAGAACATCAAGGGCCCCGGCCACGTGCCGCTGAGCCATCTGCGGCGCTAGCTACGGACCCTATCGGGCGATTTCTCCGGAAAAGCTGCGGGGAAACTGCTGAACCGCGCCAAGGCGGCTTCGACATCGGTGGCTAGCACAAGCGGACCAACATGGAGGTCCGCCTTGAACATCGTGCTGATCAATCCGCCGCATACCGCCATCGGCAGCCGTGTGCCCGACGATCATTTGCCGCCGCTTGGGCTGCTGTCGATCGGCGGTCCGCTGATCGATTCCGGCCATCGGGTGCGCCTCGTCGACGCCGAATTCGGGCCGATGCCGCTTGGCACGCTGGTAGGTGAGGCCCTGAGCGGCGATCCGGACTTCATCCTGATCGGCCATTCCGGGTCGAACTCGGCGCATCCGACGTCCTTGCGGATCGCCGAAATGATCAAGGCCCGCGCACCACGCGTCATCGCCATCTATGGCGGCGTCTTCCCGACCTATCATTGGCGCGACATCCTGGCGGCGACCGACGTCTTCGATTTCATCGTGCGCGGCGAGGGCGAGGCGACCGCGACGGCGCTGGTCGAGGCGATCGAGATGCGCCAGCCGGTGGCAAGCGTCGCCGGCATCGCCTATCGCGACGACCTCGGCCACCCGGTCGCGACGCAGCCGGCCATGACGCTCGCCGATCTCGACGCCTGGCGCGTCGGCTGGGAGCTGATCGACCATCGCCGCTATTCCTATTGGGGCGGCAAGCGGGCCGTGGTCATGCAGTTCTCGCGCGGCTGCCCGCATCTGTGCAACTACTGCGGCCAGCGCGGCTTCTGGACCCGCTGGCGCCATCGCGACCCGGTCAGCTTCGCCAAGGAGATCGCCTGGCTGCATCGCGAGCATGGCGTCGAGCTGATCAACCTCGCGGACGAGAACCCGACCTCCTCGAAGAAGGCCTGGCGCGCCTTTCTCGACGCCATGATCGCCGAGAACGTGCCGGTTCTGATCGTTGGCTCGACCCGCGCCGACGACATCGTGCGCGACGCCGATATCCTGCACCTCTACCGCAAGGCCGGCGTTATCCGCTGGCTGCTCGGCATGGAGAACACCGACGAGGAGACGCTGTCGCTGATCCGCAAGGGCGGCAGCACCAAATCCGACCGCGAAGCGATCCGGCTGCTCAGGCGGCACGGCATCCTGTCGATGGCGACCTGGGTGGCCGGCTTCGAGGACGAGACCCTGCGCGATCTCTGGCGCGGCTTCCGCCAGCTCATCGCCTATGATCCCGACCAGATCCAGGCGCTCTATGTCACGCCGCATCGCTGGACGCCGTTCTTCCGCATCGCTGCCGACCGCAAGGTGATCCAGAAGGACGTGCGCCTCTGGGACTACAAGCACCAGGTTCTGGCGATGACCCGGCTGAAGCCGTGGGTGCTGTTCTTCGCCGTCAAGCTGATCGAGGTCGCCGTGCAGTCGCGGCCGAAGGCGCTGGCGCGCATCCTGTTCCATCCCGATCCGCAGCAGCGCCATTCGATGCGCTGGTACACGAAGATGGGTCGCCGCGTCTGGTTCCGCGAAGTCTGGGGTTTTCTCGCCCGCGACCGGCGCGTCACGGATGGCCCGACGCTCGCCGAGTTCTGGGGCGCGCCGCAGGACGCCGAGGAGGAATCGATGATCGCTAGGCGCCCGGCGCGAAAGCCGGTCGTGATCGTTGAAGATCAGAGAAGATTAGCCGGCTGAATATGGCAGGTCGCCGAAACGGTGAACTGCCCTTTCTACGGCACGATCAATGTGCCGGCGCCGTGCTCGGTGAAGAGCTCGAGCAGCACCGAATGCGGCGTCTTGCCGTTGAGGATGACGACGCCCTCGACGCCGCGCTCGATCGCCTCGATGCAGGTCTCGACCTTCGGGATCATGCCGCCCGACACGGTGCCGTCCTTGATCAGCGCCTTGGCCTCGGCGACGGTCAGCTCGTCGATCAGCTTCTTGTTCTTGTCGAGCACGCCGGGCACGTCGGTGAGGAAGAGCAGGCGCGAGGCGCGGCAGGCGCCGGCAATCGCCCCGGCAAACGTGTCGGCGTTGATGTTGTAGGTGTGACCATCGCGGCCCGGCGCGACCGGCGCCAGCACCGGGATCATCTCCGAGCGGGCGAGAAGGTCGAGCAGCGTGCGGTCGACCTCGACCGGCTCGCCGACGAAACCCAGATCGAGCACCCGCTCGATGTTGGAATCCGGGTCGATCATGGTCTTGCGCGCCTTCTCGGCGAACACCATGTTGCCGTCCTTGCCGCAGAGTCCGATCGCCCATTCGCCCTCGGCGTTGATCAGCGCCACGATCTCCTTGTTGATCGAGCCGRCCAGCACCATCTCGACAATCTCGACCGTCTTCTGGTCGGTGACGCGCAAGCCGCCCTCGAACTTGGATTCGATGCCCATCTTGGTGAGCATCGCGCCGATCTGCGGCCCGCCGCCATGCACGACGATGGGGTTGACGCCGGACTGTTTCAGCAGCGCGATGTCGCGGGCGAAGGCCTTGCCGAGCTCGGTGTCGCCCATGGCATGGCCGCCATATTTCACCACCACCGTCTTGTTCTCGTAGCGCTGCATGTAAGGCAGCGCGCGCGAGAGCAGCGCGGCCTGCATTTCGGCGTTGGCGGCGACGTCCGTCATCGATGTGATCCCAGCTAGCGTGAATGGCGGCCTCTTAGCGGGAATTGCCGCAGGCCGCAAACGGCTTTGCGGTCACAAAGATGAAATCATGCGCTGACCAAGCCATGTAACCACATATGGCAGCGCTAGCCCCCTCTCCGGCCGCTTCGCGGCTCACTTTGTGGGCCCCGGCATGCACACATTTCCAAGCGGCTGGTCTTTGGCGATAGCGTGCATGGCTGCTTGGCGCATGCATTGTCCCATGTAGCGCTGGTCGACCCCCACTCCGTCTCGGCTTCGCCGAGCCACCTCTCCCCCGATCGACGGGGTAGAGGAAGGGCGCCAAGCTTTTTGCCGCCAACGCTCCTCCAGCAAGGCTCCCTTCCTTTCCCTCCGGAGGGCGGGAAAGGTGGCGCTGCGAAGCAGCGACGGATTGGGGGAACCACGTGGCAATCAAGCCGAGGCCCGATCAGGCGCGCCAGTCACAGAAGATGTGGGCGTGGGGGAGAGGTGGCTCGGCGAAGCCGAGACGGAGAGGGGAACGCCCTATGCGATTTAAGCCGGCACTTTGAGCGGTGCCCGCCGTCCCAGCCATCCCGAAAGCTTCTCCATCTGCGCGGCGAAGGACAGCAGCGTCTCCTCGTCGCCGGGGCGTCCCGCCGCCTGGATGCCGAGCGGCAGGCCGGTTTCGGTGACATGCACCGGCAGCGCGATCGACGGCTGGCCGCTGACATTCTGGATCGCCGGCCAGTGGGTGAACCACAGGCTCTTGTCCATCAGCTGGCCGAAGAACGACTTGACCTTGAGCAGGCTCGTCAGATGCAATTTGTCGAGCACGTTCTCGAGGAACTCGTCGGCGCCCTTGGGGTCCATCGAGCCGCAGGCCAAAGGCGGATGCGCGATGATCGGCATCAGCACGGCGTCGAAACGCGCCGTCTCCTCGATCAGTTGCCGTGCCGTGGCGTTGAGCCGCTGCACGCTCTCATAGACTTCGCCGGCGGACAGCATTTCACCGAGGCGGGTCAGCACACGGGTCGCGCGCTCGACGTCGCCGGTCACCGGCCGGCCGACACGCTGCGCTTCGGCCCGCATCGTGCCGGCGACGGCCGAGGCGACACTCCGGCAGAAATCGGCGATGAAGTCGCGGCCGATGAAAGGCAGCTCAATCTCCTCCACCGTGTGGCCGCCTTCGCGCGCCAACGCCACCGCGGTGTCGAGCGCCGCGAGCGTCTCGGCCGAGATCGGCAGGCCGAGCGGCGACTTGCGGTAGACGGCGAGGCTGAGCTTGCCCGGGTCTCGCGCCGCGGCGACCGCGAAGAAACCTTGCGGGGCGCGCGCCGCGTAGGGCGAGAGCGGATCGGCGCCATGGGTGAGGTCGAGCAGCAGCGCGGTATCGCGCACCGAGCGGCTGACGGCGTGATCGACGACCATGCCATACCAGCTTTCGCTGACGAGCGGCGTCAGCGGCACGCGGCCGCGCGAGGTCTTCAGGCCGACCAGCCCACTGCAGGCGGAGGGCACGCGGATCGAGCCGCCGCCGTCGGACGCATGCGCCGCCGGCACCACGCCCGCCGCCACCAGCGCGGCGGCGCCGCCGGACGAGCCGCCCGTGGTATGGCCGGTGTTCCAGGGATTGCGGGTGATGCCGAAGCGGGCCGACTCCGTCATCAGCCTCAGCCCATGCTCGGGCGAGGTGCTGGTGGCGATCGGGATCAGGCCGGCGGCGAGATAGCGCTCGACCATCACCGAGTTGAAATCGGCTGTGAACGGTGGGATGCGGCTGCCGCCATGGATCGGCACGCCCTTGAGGCCGATGCCGAGATCCTTGAGCGCGAAGGGCACGCCAGCCAGCGGCAGCGTGCGGTCGACGGTCTTGGCCCGCGCCCGCRCGGCGTCGTAAAGCGGCGTAGCGATGGCGTTGATGTCGGGCCTTGTCGCCTCGGCGCGCGCGATCGCCGCGTCGACCAGCTCCGGCGGCGCGATTTCCCCTTTGTGGACGAGCTCGGCAAGTCCGGTCGCATCCTGTTCCCAAAGCACGCGCTCGATCGACATCGCCGCCCCCCCCTCTTTTGCCAAAATCTATCGCATGAAGCTGCAAATCGAAATCGGGATTCGATAGAACTCACGGTACGGCAATCTTCGGCGGACTGGTCGGCCCGTTGCAATTAAATCGCAATCTTCTAATTTGCCGCCATGGGGCCTCAGGACATCAGCAAGCTGATCGTCCGGACTTCGATGAAGGACCGGGCTGCGTTCGATCTGCTCTACAAGCAGACCAGCGGGAAACTTTTCGGCGTTTGCCTTCGTGTCTTGAGGGACCGGGGTGATGCGGAAGAAGCGCTGCAGGAAGTCTTCGTCAAGATCTGGACGAAAGCGGACCGTTTCGCGGTTTCCGATCTGAGCCCGATTTCCTGGCTGGTGGCCATCGCGCGCAACCATGCGATCGATCGCATCAGGGCGCGGCGCAGTCCTTCCGCCAATATCGACGCAGCTCTCGACGTCGCCGATCCGACGCCGGGACCTGAGGCCATGGCTGTCGCGGGCGGCGAGACCGAACGCATCCACCATTGCCTTGACGAGTTGGAGAAAGACCGGGCGGCGGCCGTCCGGGGCGCCTATCTGAGCGGCGAAAGCTATGCCGAGCTGGCGGAGCGCTTCAAGGTTCCGCTGAACACGATGCGCACCTGGCTGCGGCGAAGCCTGCTCAAACTGAGGGAATGCCTGGAAAGATGACGCTGGCGGAAGACAACGGACCGGAACGCGGAGGCGACGACCTGCTCGCCGCCGAATACGTTCTCGGCGTCCTGCCAGCCGACGAGCGGCAGATCGCGTCCCGTCGCATCGACACCGAGACGGCCCTTGCCCGCCTGGTCGATGCCTGGGAGGTGCACTTTGCGCCGATGGCCGCTGCCTACGCCGCGGTCGAGCCGCCGGCTTCGGTCAAGGCGGCGATCGACCGCCGCCTGTTCGCATCGTCCGCTTCCACATCCGGCGCGCCGAGTGGTAGCCTGTGGACGAGCCTTGCCTTCTGGCGCGGCCTCGCCGCCGCCGCGATTGCGGCTTTGGCCGTCTATGTCGCCCTGCCTTACGTCAATCCGCCGGTCCGCCCGCCCGAGACCAGGCTGGTGGCGTCTTTGGCCGCCGACAACAGCAACGTCAAATACCTTGCCGTCTATGACGCCGCCCGCCATGAAGTCGGCCTGTCGCTGGTCTCCGGCGAGCGCGGCGCCGGCAAGGATTTCGAGCTGTGGATGATCGAAGGCAAAAACGCGCCGGTCTCGATGGGCGTCATCCCGGCCGGCCAGACCGCGCGCATGCCGGTCGCGCCCGCCGTCCAGCAGAAACTCGCGCAAGGCGCCGTGCTCGCCGTCAGCCTCGAGCCTTCGGGCGGTTCGCCGACCGGCCAGCCGACCGGTCCGGTCGTCGCCGCGGGTGACCTGAAGGGCATCTGATCCCAGGCGACGCGGTTCCAAAGAAGAAAAAAAGGGTTTTATCTCTCACCTATGGCGGATGAGAAAAGTCCTATGCCGTCACGGATAGCGCAGGTGAAATAAATCGAGCAAGAAAAAAATCTCGCAACGGTCGTGAAACTTACTTTTTTCGAGCCCGTATCTCCTCGCGTTCCCAAGGATGGGAAGAAAAACCCGAGGAGACTGACACCATGCGTAAACTCGCCACCCTTTTGCTTGCCTCCGCGCTCGGCTTTTCCGCGCTCGGCGCCGTCGCCTACGCCGCCAATCCGATGGTCGGCGGGGCACCGATGTATGCCAAGAAGAACATCATCGAGAACGCCGTCAATTCGAAGGACCACACCACGCTGGTCGCCGCGGTCAAGGCCGCCGGCCTTGTCGACACGCTCCAGGGCGCCGGCCCCTTCACTGTCTTCGCGCCGACCAATGAGGCCTTCGCGGCGCTGCCTGCCGGCACGGTCGACACTCTGCTCAAGCCCGAGAACAAGGACAAGCTGACCAAGGTGCTGACCTGCCACGTCATCGCCGCCAAGGCGCTGGCCGCCGATGTCGCCAAGATGGCCAAGGCCGATGGCGGCGCGCACCAGGTCAAGACCGTCGGCGGCTGCGAGCTGACGTTGAAAGCCGAGAAGGGCAAGGTCACCGTCACCGACGAGAACGGCAATGTCGCCCACGTCACAATCGCCGATGTCCGCCAGTCCAACGGCGTCATCCACGTCATCGACAAGGTTCTCTTGCCGAAGATGTAACAAAGCGGGCCGAAGATGTAACAAAGCGGACCTGGCCGGCGAAGACATGGCTGAGCGCCGGCCGCGACATCCAAGATCCGCGCCGCCGACAAGGGTGTGCTCCGCGCTGTCCCGTAAGGGCGGCGCGGAGCAGCATCCGAGCAAGAACGGACAGAGCGTCACCGGCTTTTGATTTCCGGGCGGCGCTCTATCTTGGCAAAATGCGTCAGGAGGAACGGCCATGAACCGTCGCGATTTTCTCTGGAGCGGGGCAGCCGCCACCGCTCTCATCGTCGGATCCGCAGCGATGCTGCGCGCCGGCGGGCCTAAGCCAGCCTTGGCCGCCGAGACCTTCGAGGTCACCAAGACCGATGCCGAGTGGCATGCCATCCTGTCGGACGAAGCCTTCGACGTGCTGCGCAAGCAGGGCACGGAATATCCAGGCACCAGCCCGCTGCTCAACGAGCATCGCAAGGGCATCTTCGCCTGCGCCGGCTGCGACCTGCCGGTCTATTCGTCGGAAACCAAGTTCGATTCCGGCACCGGCTGGCCGAGCTTCTATCAGGAGATCGCCAACTCCATCGGCAAGACCGTGGACAATTCGCTCGGCATGACTCGCACCGAGGTGCATTGCCGGCGCTGCGGCGGCCATCTCGGCCATGTCTTCGACGACGGCCCGCCGCCCACCGGCCTGCGCCATTGCATCAACGGCGTGGCGCTGAGCTTCAAGCCGGCCTCTGCTTAACCGATTTCTCTCCAAAAAGAATGACCCCGGAAATCGTCGCCGATTTCCGGGGTCACGCGTTGAGGAGGCCAGGCGGGGGTTCCGGCTCCTCAATGGCCTCCGCCGCCACCGCCGCCCTGCTGCGCCGGCTTGTTGATGAACAGCACGAAGAATCCGAGCGAGGCGAACAGCACCGTCAGCATCATGAACACGTCCATGAAGGACAAAAGCGCCGCCTGTTGATGAGCCATGCCGGACAGTTTCGAGATCGCGGCGCTCGTGGCGTCGAGGCCGGCGGTCTGCTCGAAGGTCAGCGTCATGTTCTGCAGCTTGGTCTGTGCGGCCTGGCTGCCCCACTGCACATGCTCGGAAAGCCGCGCATAGTGGAAGGCGTTGCGGTCGATCAGCACCGTGTTGATCAGCGCGAGGCCGACCGCGCCGCCGAGATTGCGGGTCAGGTTGAACAGGCCCGACGCGTTCTTCAGCCGTTCCGGCGGCAAGGTGCCGAGCGCAATGTTGTTGATCGGCACCATGCACAGCATCATCGAGCAGCCGCGCAGGATCTGCGGGATCAAGAGCTCATAGAAATCCCAGTCGGCGGTGAGATGCGTCATCCACCAGGTGCCGGTGGCGAAGCCGACGAAGCCGATCATCATCATCAGCCGGAGGTCGATCTTGTTCGACAGGATGCCGGCGACTGGCGCGGTGAAGAACATCGCCAGGCCGCTGACGAACAGCGCCTCGCCGATCATCATCGAATCGTAGCCGCGGATGCGCCCGAGGAACACCGGATAGAGATAGGTGAGCYCGTAAAGGCCGATGCCGACGACGAAGGAGAACAGCGAGCCGAAGGCGAAGTTCACGTTGCTGAAGGCCCTGAGGTCGACGATCGGCTCCTCGGCGGTGAAGACGCGCCAGAAGAAGATGACGGCGCCGATGGTCATGATGATGGCGCAGGCAAACACCGCCGGCTCCTGCAGCCAGTCATGGTTCGGACCTTCCTCCAGCACATATTCCATACAGCCGAGGAACGCGGCCATGCCGATCAGGCCCCACCAGTCGAACTTGGAGAACAGTTTCAGGTTGGGCTTGTCGAAATCGATCAGCGCCCAGGCGGCAGTCGCCACCAAAATGCCGGGCACGACATTGATCAGGAACAGCCAGTGCCAGGACATGGCGTGGCTGATATAGCCGCCCACCGTCGGGCCGATCGTCGGCGCCAGCGTCGCCACCAGGCCGATCATCGGCGAGACGACGGCGCGCTTGGAGGGCGGGAAGATGGTGAAGGCGGCCGCGAACACGCTGGGGATCATGCCGCCGCCGATGAAACCCTGGATGGCGCGGTAGACGATCATCTGGTCGATATTGGTGGCGGTGGCGGCGAGCGCGCTGGCGGCGGTGAAGCCGGCGGCCGCTGTGGTGAACAGCACGCGCGTCGACAGCATGCGGCTGAGGAAGCCCGACAGCGGGATCATCACCACCTCGGCGATCAGATAGGCGGTCTGCACCCACGGGATCTCGTCGGAGCTGGCGCTCAGGCCAGCCTGGATTTCCGACAGCGAGGCCGAGACGATCTGGATGTCGAGGATCGCCATGAACATGCCGAACACCATCGCCAGGAAGGCGACGACGCGGCGCACAGGCATATGGTCCGCGGGCAGGGCCGGCGCGGCGGCTGCCGGACGTCCGGGCATTGCCCCTGCTGTAATGGTTGCGGTTGCCATCTCATGGCCTCCCTAAGCAATTATCGAGAACAGGTGCGTGGCTGTCCCGAATTGCGGCGAAACAGATAGTCGGAGCGGGTCTGCCGCTCGGAAGCAGGCTGGGCGGYCCGGCGCTCGATTGGCCACCGAACCGCCCCCCGATCAGTTGGTCGTCGAGGCCGGCGCGGTGCGGCTGTCGACCGCGACGACGACGCTGAGGCCCGCGCGCAGCTTGCCGGTCTTCAAGACGTCGGCCGGCACGTCGATGCGCACGGGCACGCGCTGCACCACCTTGGTGAAGTTGCCGGTGGCGTTTTCCGGCGGCAGCAGCGAGAACACCGCGCCCGAAGCCGGCGCCAGCGAGGAGACCGTGCCTTCGAAGCTCTGGCCATCGATCGCATCGACGGTGATGCGGACCTTCTCGCCGGGCACCATGCGGCCGAGCTGCGTCTCCTTGAAGTTGCCGACGATGTAGAGCTTGTCCATCGGCACGACGACGGCGAGCTTCTGTCCAGGGCTGACGAGGTCGCCCTGCTCGACCGAGCGGTTGCCGACGACGCCGTCATAAGGCGCCTTCAGCACGGTGAAGGACAGGTCGCGCTGGGCCTTGTCGCGGGTGAGCTGCAGCGAGGCGAGCGTCGAGGCCGATTCCGCGCGCTGGGCTTCCAGCACGCCGATATTGGCCTGCGCCGCGGCGATCTGCGCATCGGCGCCGACAAGCGCCGCCTTGGCCTGGTCGAGCGCGGTCTGCGCGTCGTCGAGCTGCGCCTGCGTGCCGACATGGGTCTTGAGCAGCTGCGCGGCACGCAGCTGGGCGCGGCCGGCATTGTCGGCGGCGGCCTGGTCCGCGACCTTCTGGGCCTCGGCCTGCGAAAGCGAGGCCTGCGCCGCCTTGGTCTGCGCGTCGATGCGGTCGAGCGTCTTCGCCAACGTGGCGATCTGCGCCTCGGCCTGGGCGACCGCGATCTTGTAGTCGCCATTGTCGATGACGAACAGCGGATCGCCGGCCTTGACCCTTTGGTTCTCGCTCACCAGCACCTTGTCGATATAGCCGGATATTTTCGGCGACACGAACGACATATCGGCCTGGACATAGGCGTCGTCGGTGGAGATCATGAACCGGCCGTCGGTCCAGTAGTTATATCCATAGTAGGAACCGGCGCCGAGCAGGGCCAGGCCGATGATCGGCAAAAGGAAAGAGCGCACCGAACGCTTCTTCTTGGCGGGTGCTTCGGCCGCGGGCGCAGCAACCGGGGCGGCGGGCTGGACAGGGATTTCCGGCGCTTCGGTCGACGGTTGGGCCTTGGCGTTGGGAAAGGTGCGGACTTCGGCGGTGGCGGGCGCGTTGGAGGACATGGGTATCTCTCTGGATGTCAGTCAGACTGAACCGTTCGGTTCGAATTGGTGATTGACATAGCGCGGAAAGAGGACCATATCAAGAGGAAATCGAACCGAGTGGTTCGAAATATTTTCTAAGGAACGACTTCCATGGTCGAAACGACAGCCGATAGCGATCTGCTCGACTTACGCAAGGGCCGTCCGGCCGCCGGACAGGACCCGGTCAAGCGCGCCCAGATCATCGAAGGCGCGCGCCGCGTCTTCATAGACAAGGGTTTTGAAGCCGCCTCGATGAATGACATCACGCGCGAGGCCGGCGTCTCCAAGGGCACGATCTACGTCTATTTCGAAAACAAGGAAGAGCTGTTCGAAGCTCTCATCGAGGAAGAGCGCGGCACCATCTTCAAGAACTTGTATGAGGTGCTCGACCATTTCGATGACCTGCGCAAGACGCTGGTCAAGTTCGGCATGGGGCTCTCCGCCAAGATCACCTCGGCCAAGGTCATCCAGGCCCAGCGCACCGTGGTCGGCGCCGCCGACCGGATTCCCGAGCTTGGCGCGCGCTTCTACGAGCGCGGTCCGAAGCGCGGCCACGACAAGGTCATGGCCTTCCTCAACCAAGCCGTCGAGCGCGGCCTGCTCGAGATCGACGATGTCGACCTTGCCGCCTATCAGTTCACCGAACTCTGCCTCGCCGGCCTGTTTCGCCAGTGCATCTTTTCCTACCGCACCAAGGCGCCGACCCAGGCCGAGATCGAGCGTGTGGTGACGTCCGGCGTCGACGTGTTCCTCAAGGCCTACGCCACGGAAAAATTCCTCGCCGAGGAAAAGGCGTTGCAATCGGCCTGACCGTTCGCGCGCGCTGGCTCCCAAAGCGCGCGAAGCGCGGCTGAAGGCCGCGGCGCGTCTTTGAAGGCGCGGGCATGACGGCTGAACGCGACGTCGCCGAGGTCGGCCGCTGGCCTCCTCAAGACCTCCCTCCCAAAATGTCGATTGGCCTCGTCCGGCAGGCGCTGTCGGAAGGACCTGTTAACCATCGCTTCCTATGTCTCGGGAGACGTTCAATCGGCGAGTCTCGAGAATGACATCCATGCGTTTTCCCCGTGCCAACCTTTCCGGCGCTTCCGCCTATCAGGGCGACGACGATCACCGCGCGGAGGATGTCGGACGCCGGGGCGGGGTTCCGCAGCCGCAAACGGGGCAGGTCGTGACGTTGCGATCCTCGATTCAGGGCGAATCGAACGCCGCTCGCGGCGCATCGGCCGAATCGGCCGATGGCGGCGAGTTCAGCCGCCCGGCATGGCAGGATTATTTCTTCCTCGCGCCCAATGTGCGGTTCACCCGCACGCCGGACACCGACCTCGCCCGGCGAACCGCCCCGCAGGAAGACGCCGCGCCAGGCAAGGCGCCTGCGGTTCAGCCCGTCCGGCCCGCGCCTCCGGCTCCGGCGCCTGCCAATCCAGTTCGGGCTATTCCCGCTGCGACTGAGGCTCGCGCTGCGGCGCCGGCACGGATCAAACCGGTCCACGCACCTTCCACGGCGGCCCCAGCCACCGTCCCGGTTCCTCCGGCCGCGCCGACTCAGGCTGCCGCCGCTTCGACGCCAAAACCGCGCCCGAGCGGACTGCGCTGGTCCTATCTTTCCGATCATGCCTTCTTCGAATTCGGCATGCCTTTCCTCGCCGAGCGCCTGGCGCGGGCGCGTTTGAGCGAAACCGGTCAGGCGGCCGCCGTTCCGGCGCAACCATCGGTCAAACCGATGCCGGCGCAGCGTCCGGCGGCCCAGCCAAGTCAGTCCCATGTCCCCTTCATGAGCGAGGCGACGTCGTTTTACCGGGTCATCGAATGGCGCTCTAGCGCAACGAACGCCGGCCCTGCCCCGACGCCGGCCCCCGCGTCCGTCCAACTGACGCTTGTCGAGTCCGTGCCGGTTTCCGCGCCCTCAAGCGCAAGATCGCCGAGGCAGGCGCCTTCGCTGCCCATGGCCGGCGAAGTCGCGCCGCTGTCCGCGATGGCCGGCTACGAGCTTCCCTCCGAAGACCTTCTGCAGCTGCCGCCGGAGGGCCAGGGCTTCTACATGTCGCAGGAGCGCATGGAGCAGAATGCCGATCTGCTCGAAAGCGTGCTGGAGGATTTCGGCGTCAAGGGCGAGATCATCCATGTCCGGCCTGGGCCGGTCGTCACGCTCTACGAGTTCGAGCCGGCGCCGGGCGTCAAATCCAGCCGCGTCATCGGCCTGGCCGACGACATCGCCCGCTCGATGTCGGCTATCTCGGCGCGCGTCGCCGTGGTGCCGGGCCGCAATGTCATCGGCATCGAGCTGCCCAACGAGACGCGCGAGACGGTCTATTTCCGCGAGCTGATCGGATCGGCCGGCTTCCGCAACACGTCCTGCAAGCTGGCGCTCGGCCTCGGCAAGACGATCGGCGGCGAACCGGTCATCGCCGAGCTCGCCAAGATGCCGCATCTGCTGGTGGCGGGCACCACCGGTTCCGGCAAGTCGGTCGCCATCAACACCATGATCCTGTCGCTGCTCTACCGGATGAAGCCGGAGGAATGCCGCCTCATCATGGTCGATCCCAAGATGCTGGAGCTCTCCGTCTATGACGGCATCCCACATCTTTTGACGCCGGTCGTCACCGATCCCAAGAAGGCGGTCACAGCGCTCAAATGGGCGGTGCGCGAGATGGAGGACCGCTACCGCAAGATGGCGCGCCTCGGCGTGCGCAACATCGACGGCTACAACCAGCGCGCTGGCTGCGCCCGCGACAAGGGTGAGGTCGTGACCATGCAGGTGCAGGTGGGCTTCGAGAAGGGCACCGGCGAGCCGCTGTTCGAGGAACGCTCGATCGACCTCGCGCCCATGCCCTACATCGTCATCATCGTCGACGAGATGGCCGACCTGATGATGGTGGCCGGCAAGGAGATCGAAGGCGCCATCCAGCGCCTGGCGCAGATGGCGCGCGCCGCCGGCATCCATCTGATCATGGCCACCCAGCGCCCGTCGGTCGATGTCATCACCGGCACCATCAAGGCAAATTTCCCGACGCGCATCTCCTTCCAGGTAACGTCCAAGATCGACAGCCGCACCATCCTCGGCGAGCAGGGCGCGGAACAGCTGCTCGGCCAGGGCGACATGCTGCACATGGCCGGCGGCGGGCGCATTTCGCGCGTGCACGGCCCCTTCGTTTCCGACCTGGAGGTCGAGCACGTCGTGGCGCATCTGAAAGCGCAGGGACGTCCCGAATATCTCGATACCGTCACCGCCGACGAGGAAGAGGCAGAGGAAGCAGCCRACACCGGTCCGGTCTTCGACAAAAGCGCGATCGCCGAGGAGGACGGCGACGCCCTTTACGAGGAAGCCGTCAAGGTGGTCAAGCGCGACAAGAAATGCTCGACCTCCTACATCCAGCGCCGCCTCGGCGTCGGCTACAACCGCGCCGCTTCATTGGTCGAGCGCATGGAGAAGGAAGGTCTGGTCGGCGCGCCCAACCATGTCGGCAAGCGCGAGATCCTCACCGGCCGGCGCGACCGCGAGCCGGAGCGGGACGAGATGGACTGAGCGGGCCGCGCCAGGGCGACAACTGCCTCAACCGCCGTTCGCCACCAGGGCGATGGCCGCGCGCAGCTCGTCCAGGCCCGCCGCTTTCTCCGAAGATGTGGCCAGCACCACCGGAAACGCCGCCGGCCGCTTCTTGATCCTGGCCAGCGTCTCCTCGATCAGCCTCGGCACGCCGGCGGCCTTGATCTTGTCGGTCTTGGTCAGCACCACCTGGTAGGACACCGCCGCCTTGTCGAGCAGGGTCAGCACCTCCTCGTCCTTGGCCTTGATGCCGTGGCGCGCGTCGATCAGCACATAGACGCGCTTCAGCGTCACGCGGCCCTGCAGATATTCGTAGATGAGTTTCGTCCACTCATCGACCTTGTCCTTCGGCGCGCTGGCGTAGCCGTAGCCCGGCATGTCGACCAGCGCCATCGGCGGCAGGTCGGCGCCTTCGCCGGAAAATCCGTCGGGCACGAAATAGTTGAGCTCCTGCGTGCGGCCCGGTGTGTTCGAGGTCCGCGCCAGGCCCTTGTGCCCGACCAGCGCGTTGATCAGCGACGACTTGCCGACATTGGAACGGCCGGCGAAGGCGATCTCCGGCGGGCCTTCGGGCGGCAGGAACTTCATCGACGGCACGCCGCGGATGAAGACCCAGCCGCGGGTGAACAGCTCCGGGCTGATCGCCGTCTCGTTCGTGCTGTTGTTGGGCGCGTTCAAACCGCTGCCTCCAGTTTTGCAATGTCGGCGCCGCGAATGGCGTTGAGATTGCGGCTGATCTTGTCGACCGGCCAGTCCCACCACGCGGCCTTCAAAAGCCGCCGCACCGTGAATTCGTCGAAGCGCATCTTCACTATCCTTGCCGCATTGCCGGCCACGATCGCATAAGGCGGCACGTCGTGCGTGACAACCGATTTCGCCGCCACGATGGCCCCATTGCCGATCCTGACGCCCGGCATGATCACCGCATCCATGCCGATCCACACGTCATTTTCGACGACGGTGTCGCCGCGGATCTCCTTCGACCAGGTTTCAGGATCAAAACCGTCCTCCCAGCCATGGCCGAAGATGTTGAACGGATAGGTCGAGAAGCCGGACATCGCGTGGTTGGCGCCATTCATGATGAAGCGCGCGCCTTCGGCGATGGCGCAGAATTTGCCGATCACCAGCCGGTCACCGATGAAGTCGTAGTGATGCAGCACGCATTTTTCGGCGAATTTATCGGGACCCTCGGGGTCGTCATAATAGGTGAAGTCGCCGATCTCGATGTTGGGCGACGTCACCAGCCCTTTCAGGAAGCCGACGCGCGGATGCATCGCGATCGGATGCTTGATGTTGGGATTGGGCCCGGTCATCGCCCCCCTCCATGGTTCACAGGCATGTTCGGGCGCAGCCGGCGGCGCCCGCGCGCGATCAAACTAACGTGATCTGGCCGCGGCACCAACCGCTCAGTGGTTGCCGCGGCAGATCACGATCGGGTTGGAAAGGGCGCTGTCGAAGCCGCTGCCCTGATAGACCTGGACATTCGCCGCCCCTGGCGGCAGCGAGAAGCTGCCTTCGACGATTTTCTGCTCGCCCGCCGTCGTGTGCAGGGCCCAGCTGAAGGTGCAGAATTGCGGCGGCGCCTTGGGTTGCACGTGGCTGCAATTGAGCTGCGCGCCTCCAAGCATTGCCGCTCCGCCGCAGCTCACCGCATCCTTCGCGGCGGCCGGAAGAGCGTATCCCACGAGCAGCGCCAGCATGGCGATCTTGAGCCGATTCATCGTCTGGTCCTTGCCCTGACCCCAAGCCGGTCGGGCCGGGTTCTGGCCTATGCGATATTTTTACCAAGCGCCTTAGTCGGTCTTGCGCTCCACGTCCAGCAGGATTATGTGCATGATGATAATAAGCATGCTCACGAAAGTTTGTCCGCCCGTTCCGAAGTCCTCACATGTCCACCTCGCCCAATATCAGCTTTGTGCTGCACGATGTCGCGCGCCTGCTCAGGAAACGTTTCGAGCAGCGCTCGCGCGCCTTTGGACTGACCCGCGCGCAATGGCAGGTGCTGTCCTATCTCTCGCGGCAGGAAGGCATCCATCAGAACAAGCTGGCCGACCTCATCGAGATCATGCCGATCACGCTCGCAAGGTTGCTCGACAAGATGGAGGCGGGCGGCTTCATCGAGCGCCGGCCCGATCCGGCCGATCGCCGGGCGTGGCTTATCTATCCGACCCCGAAGGCGCATCCGCTCATCGAAGTGATGCGCAGCAATGGCCAAAAGACGCGTGGCGAGGCCTTTGCCGGCCTGTCCGCGGACGCGCAGCAGCAGCTGCTGCAAACCCTTTGCCTGATTAAATCCAATCTGCTCGAGGCCTGCGCCCAGCCGGCCGTCGACCGGGAGAAAGTCCATGTCTGAAGGAACCTCACCCAGAAAGCCCGCCGGCGAGGAAAGCGAAAGAGCAAGCGACCAGGTCATTCGCCTGGACAGCCAGCGCGAGCAAAGGCGCGGCAACCCGCCTGTCGTCGAAGACGATGAGCTGGAAGCGCTTGTGGCGCCGGAGCCGGCGACGCTCGAGGCGCCATCGGCCCAGCCGAAACCGGCTTCCGTCACGGTGGCTCCGCCCGCTCCCGTCAAGCCGCGCCGCAGCCTGACGCGGCCGGTCCTGTTTGCGCTGCTGCCTATCGCGCTGGTGGCCGGCGGCTACTACTACGTCGTCGGCGGTCAGATCATGACCACCGACAACGCCTACATCCAGGCACAGTCGCTCGGCGTTTCCACCGATGTCTCCGGCACCGTGCAGGAGATCGACGTGCACGACAACCAGGCGGTGAAGAAGGGCGATGTGCTCTTCCGCCTGCGGCCGGCCTCCTTCGAGACCGCGCTCGCCGGCGCCAAGGCGCAACTCGGCACGGTGCGCAACCAGGTGCTGACGCTGCAGGCGAGCTACCAGCAGTCGCTCGCTGCGATCGACCAGGCGCAGGCGGACATCCCCTATTACGAGTCAGCCTTCCAGCGTCAGCAGGACCTGCTCAAGACCTCGACCGCTTCCAAGGCGACCTTCGACAGCGCCCAGCACGACCTCATAGCGGCCCGCCAGAAGGTAACGGTCGCCAAGGCGCAGGCGCAGGCGATGCTTGCCCAGCTCGGCGGCGACGCCAGCCAGCCGGTCGAGCAGAATCCCTTCTACCTGCAGGCCCAGTCGGCGGTGGACGACGCGCAGCGCAACCTCGCCGACTCCGTCGTCAAGGCGCCGTTCGACGGCATCGTCACCAATGTCGACGCGCTGCAGGTCGGCAAGTACCTGCCGGCCTCGCAGCCGGCCTTCAGCCTGGTGTCGTCGACCGACATCTGGATCGCGGCCGAGCCCAAGGAAACCGAGCTCACCTATGTGCGTCCCGGCCAGAAGGCGACGATCAGCATCGACGGCTATCCGGGCGAGGTCTGGCACGGCACCGTCGGCTCGATCAGCCCGGCTTCGTCATCCAGCTTCTCGCTGCTGCCGGCGCAGAACACCAGCGGCAACTGGGTCAAGGTCGTGCAGCGCATCCCGATGCGCGTGACGATCGACGATCCGGACGGCAAGCCGCCGCTGCGCGGCGGCATGAGCGCGGTCGTCAGCATCGACACCGGCCATGCCCGCGGCCTGCCCGATTTCGTCACCGACCTCCTCAAGCGTTTCGGACAAAAGTCATGACAGCGGCTTCCGCGACAGGCGCGCCCGTGGTCGCCAATCGCGGCGCCATCACCGCTTGCGTGATCCTGGCGGTCATCATGCAGGCGCTGGACACCACCATCGCCAATGTGGCGCTGCCTTATATCCAGGGCAGCGTCTCGGCCAGCGCCGACCAGATCAACTGGGTGCTCACCTCCTACATCGTCGCCGCCGCGGTGATGACGCCGCCGTCCGGCTATCTCGCCAACCGCTTCGGCCGCAAGCGCATCCTGCTGGTCGCCATCACCGGATTCGTCGTGGCCTCCGTGCTGTGCGGCTTCGCCCAGTCGCTGCCGCAGATCGTCGGCTTCCGCCTGCTGCAGGGCCTGTTCGGCGCGGCGCTGGTGCCGCTGTCGCAGTCGATCCTGCTCGACATCTACAGCGTCGAGGAGCGCGGCTCGGCCATGGCGTTGTTCGGCGTCTCGGTCATGGTCGGCCCGGTGCTCGGCCCGGTCATCGGCGGCTGGCTGACCGAGAACGTCTCCTGGCGCTGGGTCTTCTACATCAACGTGCCGATCGGCGCGCTAGCCTTCATCGGCGTTTCGATGTTCGTCCAGGAAACCAAGCTCGACCTCAAGGCCAGGCTCGACTGGCTGGGCTTCGGCATGCTGTCGATCGCCATTGCCTCGCTGCAGATGTTCCTCGACCGCGGCGAGCAGCTCAACTGGTTCTCCTCGGCCGAGATCATCGTCGAGGCGCTGGTCTGCGCATCGGCCTTCTACATCTTCATCGTCCACACCTTCACCGCGCGTGACACATTCGTGAACCCGCGGCTGTTTCTCGACCGCAACTTCTCCGTCGGCATGATCTTCATCTTCATCATCGGCATCACCTATCTCGCCTCGCTGGCGCTAATGACGCCTTACCTGCAGACGCTGATGGGCTATCCGGTGGTGACGGCCGGCATCGTCATGGGGCCGCGCGGCCTCGGCACCATGGCCTGCATGTTCATCGTCGGCCGGCTGGTCGGCAAAGTCGACACGCGCTGGCTGCTGTTCATCGGCCTCGCCATTACCGCCTGGGCGATGTACGACATGACCGGTTGGACGCCGGACGTCTCGCAATGGACGATCATCAGCACCGGCTTCATCCAGGGCGCCGGCCTGGGCTTCCTGTTCGTGCCGCTCACCACCATCACCTTCGCCACGCTGGCGCCGGAGCGGCGCGCCGAAGGCACCGGCCTCTACAATCTGTCGCGCAACATCGGCTCCAGCGTCGGCATTTCGGTGGTCACGGCGCTTTTGACGCAGAACCAGCAGATCAACCACGAAAACATCGCCACCTATGTGACGCCGTACAATCCGGCCTTCAGCGACCCGGCGATCTCGCAGGCGCTGAGCCCTTACACCGCCGCCGGCCGCGCCGCGCTCGACGGCCTGGTCACGCTGCAGGCGACGATCATCTCCTATATCGACGACTTCAAGCTGATGATGATCCTGTCCCTCGCCGCCATCCCGCTGGTGCTTCTGCTGCGCAAGCCCGGCACGCCTGCCAAGATCGATCACAGCGCGGTCATGGAATAAAAGGACCGGGATCCCGCCGCCTGCGGGACCCCGGCCTGCCGGACGACCTCCCAAACACCGGCGTCGCTGCGCCGGAAGCCGTCGCGGCCTTTTTGGGGAGGACGAGAATCATACGAAGCGGCCGCGCGCGGAGTTTCACGGCCTCGATCCATTTTCCGAAAATTGTAGAGAGCCCAGTTCACATGCCGGGGCTTTTTGTTGGAGACGCCGGCGATTGGCGAAAACCTCCGCATGATCGTCATTCCAGGGCGGAGCAAGGAGCGCAGCGACGCGGCGCAGACCCTGGAATCCATGCCGTTACGCCAAGGCGTTGCAGCGGTTGCAGAATTCTGCACCGTTGCACTCCACGGCAGAGGTCACGGCATGGATACTCGGGTCAGGCCCGAGTATGACGACGTCACGGAGGGATTCGGCTAACCGCGTAGGTTAGCGCCAACAGCGCCGGCTCACTCGCCGCCACCTTGAACCACAACGCCGTTTCACCGAATGTGCCGACCAACCCCGAATGCGTCGTGCGGCCCGCCTCGGACGGCAAGGCGATCGGTCGGACGCCGACGGAAATGTCGATATCAGACAGCAAAAAACCCCGGCCGAAGGCCGGGGCTTGACGTTGGTGAGGTGCGCCTTCTATTCCGCCGGCGATGGTTTCTTGCGGAACATCGCCGCCAGATTGTCCCACAACTCGATCTTGGCGCCCTGGCGCTTCATGATCACGCCTTGCTGCAGGATCGACAGCGTGTTGTTCCAGGCCCAGTAGATGACGAGGCCGGCCGGGAACGAGCCCATCATGAAGGTGAAGATCACCGGCATCCAAGTGAAGATCGCCGCCTGCGTCGGATCCGGCGGCGCCGGGTTCATGCGCATCTGCAGGAACATGGTGATGCCCATCACCACCGCCCAGGCGCCCATATGCGGCAGGAAGGCGGGCGCCGCGAAGGGCAGCAGGCCGAACAGGTTGAAGATCGACGTCGGATCCGGCGCCGCAAGGTCGTGGATCCAGCCGAAGAACGGCGCGTGCCGCATCTCGATGGTGATGTAGAGCACCTTGTAGAGCGAGAAGAAGACCGGGATCTGCAGCGCCACCGGCCAGCAGCCGGCGAGCGGATTGATCTTCTCGGTCTTGTAGAGCTCCATCATCGCCTGCTGCTGCTTCATCTTGTCGTCCGCGTATTTCTCGCGGATCTCGACCATCTTCGGCTGCACCTTCTTCATGTTCGCCATCGAGGCATAGGACTTGTTAGCGAGCGGGAAGAAGATCGCCTTGACGATGACGGTGGTGGCGAGGATCGCCAGGCCGAAATTGCCGAAGAATTTGTAGAGCGTGTCGATGAGCCAGAACATCGGCTTCGTGATGAAATAGAACCAGCCCCAGTCGATCAACAAGTTGAACTGGCGAATGTGACGGTCGGCCTCATAAGCGTTGATCTTGGCGACTTCCTTGGCGCCGGCGAAAATCTCTGTCTCGACAGTCGCGGACTGACCGGCATCGACATTGATTGCGTCAGTCAGGAAGTCGGACTGATAGCGGTGACGTCCGTCCTCGAAATAGGCATAGCGCGGCTGGAAGGGCTGCTTCTCGGTCGGCACCAGTGTCACGGCCCAGTATTTGTCGGTGATGCCGAGCCAGCCGTCGGTCGACTTGCCGGRCTTGACTTCCTTGTCCTTCTCGATCGCCGAATATTTGTACTCCGACARCCCCTCGCTGCCGGTGACGCCGATCAGGCCTTCATGCAGCACATAGGTGCTGGCGACCGCCGGCTTGTCATAGCGCGTGACCCGGCCATAGTTGAACAGGCTGACGGGGGCGCTGCCTGAGTTCTGCACCGTGTCGGAGACGGTGAACATGTAGTCGTTGTCGACCGAGATGGTGCGCTTGAAGGTCAGGCCCTTGTCATTGGTATAGGTCAGCGTCACCGGCGTCGACGGGGTCAGCGTCGGATTGCCCTCGACGCTCCATACCGTGTCCGAGCTTGGCACTGCGCCCGTCTTGTCGGTGCCGACAAAACCGATCTCGGCGAAATAGCCGGTAGGTAGCGCCTGCGGGTTGAGCAGCTCGATCTCGGGTGAATTCTTGTCGACCGTCTCGGTGTAGTGCTTGAGCTTCAGGTCGTCGAGGCGCGCCCCGGTCAGGTTGATCGAGCCCTCGAGACTCGGCGTGTCGATCTTGACGCGCTTGGTCGCGGCGATGGCCTGATCACGGCCGGCCGCCGTCATCGTGTCGCCGCCGGGCGCGCTGGGAATCGCGCCGGCGGTGGGAGCCGGCGTTCCGGCCGCGCCGGAGTGGGCGCCGCCGCCCGCTTCCTTCTTCTGCGCCTCGACGCGCTGCTGCTCGATGCGGGCCTGCTCGCGCTGCTGCTCCATCTTCGGGTTCATGTAGAACACCTGCCAGAGCGTCAGGATCAGCACCGACAGCGCGATGGTGATGAAGAAATTGCGGTTGTTTTCCATCGAAAGCCCTTGGCCTATCGTGTGCCGCGCAGCCGGCGGGAAAGCTCGGCCTTCAACTGGCCGAACGGAATGGCGAGCACGTCTTCGCGCCCGACGATGACATAGTCATTGCCGGGCGCCATGTCATCGGCGGCATGCACGCGCACGGCTTCCCTCAGCCGCCGCCGGACGCGGTTGCGCACCACGGCGTTGCCGACCTTCTTGGTGACGGTGTAGCCGACGCGCGGCGCGGAATCGTCGCCGCGGTCGAGAACTTCAACGAGAAAAAGCCGCCCGCGGCGTTTCTCGCCGCCGCGCACAGCCAGGAAATCCGCGCGTTTCAGAAGCCGCCCGGGAACCTGTCCCTTTGGCTTGCCGGGTGCGGGCAACGATCTCGTCTTTCGTTCAGGCGCTGAGCCGCTTGCGGCCGCGATTGCGGCGGGCAGCAACGACGCCACGACCACCCTTGGTGGCCATGCGGGCACGGAAACCATGCCGGCGCTTACGGACGAGCTTGGACGGTTGGTATGTACGCTTCATTTGTTTTAATACCGCGGGGTGCGGCCCTTCTTGATTCTGTCACTCTGTAACAGGAGCTTTGCCGGGCCGGCTTAGGCGCGATCGAAACCGCGCCGGGACGAATGGCCCGAGCGTGAGCGGGCTTATAGAAAGAAGGTTTTTGGAAGTCAATCCGGCGTGGCCGCCAGACATTTTTTCGCTGCACCAAGGTTGAAATTGGCAAAAAAGCCTCAAATCGCATAATCTTGGCCGATCAAGGCTTCGTGAAGACCGCGTCATGACGAGTGAAGCTCTGTCCACCGATGAAAAGGCACGGCCGGCCGCGGCGAATTCGTCGCGGCGGGTGCCGCTGTCGCGCGGCCTGTCGACCAAGCTTCTCTTCCTCACCATCGCCTTCGTGCTCTTGGCCGAAGTCCTGATCTTCCTGCCCTGGATCGCCAGCTATCGGGTCAACTGGCTGAAGGAGCGCTTGAGCACCGCCGCCGCCGTGTCGATCGTGCTCCTGCAGGGCGAGCCCAACGCGCTGTCCCACAACGCTCAGAACGACGTGCTGATGGCGATCGGCGCCAAGGCGATCGCCGTGCGCGACGGCGGGGTCTCGCGGCTGCTCGTCGTTTCCGACATGCCGCCCCAGGTCGACGAGCATATCGATATCGCCGATGTCGGCCTCGTCAACGGCATGACCGGCGCGCTCGACACGCTGTTCTTCGGCGGCAAGCGCATGCTGCGCGTCTTCGGCCCGGTCGGCGACAGCGACAAGGAATTCGAGCTGATCATGCCGGATTATCGCTTGCGCGATGCCATGCTGAGATATTCGCGCAATGTCGCCGTCGTCTCGCTGCTCATCTCGCTGTTCACCGCCATGCTGGTCTATGCGGCGATCGACCTGATCATGATCGGGCCGATCCGCACCATGACGCGCTCGATCCTGGCCTTTTCCGAGGCGCCCGACGATCCCGGACGCGTCATCTCTCCGACGGACCGCTCCGACGAGATTGGCGTGGCCGAGCGCGAGCTGGCGCAGATGCAGGACCGGCTGCAGAGAATGCTGTCGGAACAGAAGCACCTCGCCGACCTCGGCCTGGCCGTGTCGAAGATCAACCACGACATGCGCAACATCCTGGCTTCCGCGCAGTTGATGTCCGACCGCCTGCGCCAGGTGAAAGACCCGACCGTGCAGTCCTTCGCGCCGAAGCTCGTGCGCGCGCTCGACCGGGCCGTTTCCTATTCCGAAGGCGTGCTTCACTATGGCCGCACCCAGGAGCCGGCGCCGTCGCGCCGCAGGCTGCGGCTTCGCCAGCTTGTCGACGACGTGCACGGCCTGCTCGACATCGAGGAAGGCATCGAGTTCATCAATGGCGTCGAGCATGCCTTCGAGGTAGACGCCGATTCCGACCAGCTCTTCCGGGTGCTCAGCAACCTCTGCCGCAACGCGGTGCAGGCGATGGCCGCCGACACCGCAAGCGCGGTGGTGCGCCGGCTGGCGGTCGCGGCCGAGCGTCACGGCAGCGTCAGCCGCATCACCGTCACCGACACCGGCCCAGGCCTGCCGCCCAAGGCGCGCGAGAACCTGTTCGCCGCCTTCCGCGGCTCGGCGCGCAGCGGCGGCACCGGCCTCGGCCTGGCGATCGCGCATGAATTGATCCGCGCCCATGGCGGCACGGTCGAGCTCGTCGAATCGATCGGCGGCCGCACCGTCTTCGCCGTCACCATTCCCGACCAGCCGGTCCGGCTCGACCAGGCGCGCAACGGTCTGCGCCGCCCCGCTTGAGGTGTACCGATATTCAGGTGAGGCCGGCCTGCAAATGGCGGCTTCCTGCACTTCCGGCGCTCACGTACTTCAGCACGCTCCGCTCCGGTTCTCGAAATCCACCATTTTGGTCTCGGCCTGACCTGAATCTCGGCACACCGCGACATAGGGAAAACACCTGCGACAAAACTTTTGCCGGATCGGCTTGCTTTTCGCAGATTCAGTCGTTAGGGAACACTCCACATCGCGGCCGGCCGTCTCGACCGGATCGCGGGGCTTGTGTCAAACACGGCCCTGTTGCGCGCCCGTAGCTCAGCTGGATAGAGCACCAGACTACGAATCTGGGGGTCAGGAGTTCGAATCTCTTCGGGCGCGCCAATATTTCAGATGTTCAGCCGAACCTCACCCTTTCAATGGCCGATTTGAAACGGCTTTGCATCGTCGGATGGATTCGCGCGGCTGAGAGAACTGCGGCGGAAGAGGCAACCTGCCCTGTCGCAGGCAATCATCCCGCGTAACGGGATCATCGTCTGCCATATAGCTTCGCGCATTGGTCCGAGGCTCAGCCTTCCATCTCTTGCTCCCACCAGCCGCGGGTGTTCACATTGGCGGCGTCGGCGAGAGCTTCCAGCTGCGCAATGTCGTCGCCGGAGAGCACCATGCTCGTGGCTCGGACCAGGCCATCGATGTAGTTGGGCCTGGTAACGCCGATGATCGGCGTCGTGCCCTTGGCGATGGCCCACGCTATCGCGACATCGGCAGCTGCCGCACCTTGGCCTTGGCCGATCGAGGCGAGCTTGTCCGTCAGCGCCTTCAGCTGAGGCAGCATGCCGTTGTAGGTCTTCGCCCGGTTGCTGCCTTCCGGCAGCGGATTCTCCGGACTGTACTTGCCGCTCAGGGCACCTTGTTCAAGCACCATATAGGCGAAGAACGGGATGCCGTGGCCGCGGCAGTAGTCCAGGATGCCGGCGTCCTCGGAGCTGCGGTAGAGCAGGCTATAGTGGTTCTGGACGGCTTCGACCCGGAATCCGGCTTCTCCGAGGATCCGGTTGGCGAGCTCGATTTCGCCCAAATTGTGATTCGAGACGCCCACATGTTTGACCTTCCCGTCTTTCAGCAACGGGATCAGCCRCGGAGTCCACCGCGCAACATCCGCCGGATTGTGAATCCAGTAGAGGTCGATGTAGTCGGTGCCGAGGCGGGCCAGGCTCTGCTCCAGCATGTCCGCCACCACATCGTTGCCGATTCCCGCGGCCTGCGGGGTGAACTTCGTGGAGAGCTGGTAGTCGCTGCGGGCGAAGCGCTTCAGCGCCTCCCCGAGAACGGTCTCGGAACGGCCCATGCCGTATACCGCGGCGGTATCCCACAGGGTGAAACCGGCCGCATGCGCCTTGTCCGCGACCTCTTCCAGGCCCGCCCGAGTGAGGTGGCTGCCGAAGTAGCCGTCGCCGGTCTTGCCGCTGTCGCCCCAGGCCCAGGTGCCGAGTGCGACTGCGGGGGTCTTCAGATTATCGGTTGTCATGTTTGCTCCATTCGTGTTCCGCAGCCAGGCGTGCTGTAACCCGGGCGCCGCTGACACTATGACGCGCAGCGACGCCGAACCGCTCGCCTGATGCGCCGGGATTTCTGCCCAATCCTCCAGAAGCCGCACGGATTCGCTTTGCCGCCCTTGCGCGCGCGTGCGATGGTCCGATTTATGGAAACACTGAGCGAAATCGCGGCCGTGATTGCCCGGYACGTCTCGAAGGATGGCTTCCACGCCACACCCATCGAACGTGTGACGCTTGTTCGATCCTCCACGGTGACGATGCCGATGCCGAATGTCTACCGGCCGCAACTGGTTCTCGTCGTGCAGGGGAAAAAGGAGGTCACGCTGGGCGACCGCGTGTTCAGATACGCACCGGGGCGCTACGGGGTCGTAACCTACGACCTGCCGGCTACAGGCCATGTGGTCGAGGCAACGCCCGACAAGCCCTATCTCTGCCTGTACCTCGATTTCGATCCCGTCATGCTGGGGGACCTGGCGTTGCGCGTACCGCCGTCGGGAACGCCCTCCTTGCCCATCGGCAAGACGGTGTCCGACGCCGGTGCCGATTTGCTCGACGCAACGCTGCGTCTGCTGCGCCTGCTCGACGATCCGGCAGCGCTGCCCGTGCTCGGGCCGCTGGCCGAGCAGGAAATTCTCTATCGCCTGCTTGCCGGCCCGGACGGCGCCAGGATGCGTCACATCACCTCCGGCCAGGGTCGGGTGGCCCAGGTTGGCCGCGCCATCGCCTGGATCGGGCTGAACTTCCGGGAACGGTTCAGCATCGAGCGGCTTGCCGCTGAAGTGGGCATGAGTCCGTCGAGCCTGCACGAGCACTTTCGCGCCGTGACGGCGATGACACCGCTGCAATTCCAGAAGCAGCTGAGGCTGCAGGACGCACGCAGCCTGATGCTGGTCGATGACATCGATGTCACGACCGCGGCCTTCAGCGTGGGTTACGAAAGCCCGTCGCAGTTCAGTCGCGAATATCGCCGCCACTTTGGAGAACCGCCGCTGCGCGACATAGCCCGCTTGCGTGCCTCCCCGGCCTTGGCGGTGGTGGCTTGAGCAAAGCCTGCCCGGCACCGGTTCAAATCGGCATTCATGCGCGCCAAAACCAATTGCAAAATAAAATCAGTCGACCTAACCTGAACCGATTGCATGGCGCAATCAGATCGCGCGAATGCCATTTGAGGAACAGGCATGGCCAAGCTCGTCTTCGGAATGAATCAGTCCCTCGACGGCTACGTCGATCACACGGAGTTCGGGCCAAGCCCTACGCTCTTCCGCCACTTCATCGAGGATGTGCGGCGGAAGGCGGGGAGCGTCTACGGCCGCCGCATGTATGAAATCATGCGCTACTGGGACGACGAGCATCCCGAATGGGATGCCGAGCGACAGGCCTTCGCTGCGGCGTGGCGGAACCAGCCGAAATGGGTCGTCTCGCGCTCGTTGCAGTCTGTAGGTCCCAACGCCACGCTCGTCGAAGATGATCTCGAGAGCGCGATGCGCAAGCTGAAGGCCGAGCGTGACGGCGAGATCGCAGTCGCCGGCCCGGATCTGGCGCGAAGCCTCACCGAACTCGGCCTGATCGATGAGTATCGTATCTACCTGCATCCCGTGGTGCTTGGCCGCGGCACGCCCTATTTCGCAGGGCCCCGGCCGCCGCTCCATCTCATGGCTCATGAGCGGATCGACGAGGATGTGATCAGGTTGACTTACGCTCCGGTCTGATCTCGGACTAGGGCGAGCCACGATCCGTCGAAAAATTCGAAGGCGCCTCAGCTCGCCTGCGGGGCCGTTAGGGCCTGCACGGGCAGCCGGCGCTCGAACCCCCACAACAGGATCGGGCAGGCCAAAAGAGCCGCCGAGCCGAGGCCGAGGGCCGCGCCTGCGCCGCCTGTCCAAAGCGCAAGCCTGCCGCCGAGCCAGGGCGCGATCAGCATCGTGGCGTAGTAGACCGTGTAGAAAAGTCCCATTCCCAGCGCCCGTGTCGCCGGCGCCAGCACCCGCGCCGGCAAGCTCATGATCGATCCGGCCGGGAGCCCGCAGACGAGGCCGAGCGCAACCAATGTGGGCATCACCGGCGAGCCCCGCCACAACAACGCGATCAGCGCGGCGAAAGCGAGGCAGCTTGCGGCAAGCAGCGCATTGCGGCTTCCTGCGCGGTCCGCGAGGTAGCCTCCGAGCGGAACCGAAAGAGCCGCGAGCCACAGCACGATGCTGACGGCCGAGCCGGCGGCGGCGGTCGACCAGCCGCGCTCGACCAGCATCGAGGGCGCGAAACTGAAGACCATGGCGAAGCCGACATTGTAGAAGGCCCATATCAACCCTGCCAACAGCACGGCCGAGACGGCGCTCAACCCAAGCCGCGCGGCTTGCGCCGAGACCGGAGCGACGGATTGGCCTGGCGGTCGGTAGGAAAGCTCGACCAGCGCCAGGGCCGTGCCGATAAGCGCCAGGACCGCGATGTGAGCGCCGGCAATTCCGAACTCACCCTGGATCAGCGGCAGCGCGACGAGCGTCAGGGCAATGCCCAGCGGCCATGAGTTGATGAAGATCGCCATCGCCGTGGCGATTTGCCGGCCCGCGAACCAGTCGACCATCATCTTGGTCATAAGCACGTTCAGCAGCACGCCGCCTATGCCCGCGATCAGCCTACCTGCGATCTGCACGCTCCATGACGTCGAGCTGCAAAGCAGCGCCTCGCCCGCCAGCATCAGGACCAATCCGGCAAGCACGGTCGCCTTGTCGCCAAAGCGCCGTCCGATCGCGCCGCCCGGAAGCGCCAGCGCGATACCCGGCGCGAAATAGAGGCCGATCAGCACGCCTATATCGGCGAGATTGGCGCTCAGCGCCTTGCCAAGCTCCGGCGCGACGGCCGCGATGCTCTGGAATTGCACCGCCATCGCGGCGCGGGCGATGAAGAGCACGGCAAGGATCGTCCAGCGGCTGCGCACGGGGTCCCACGAATTATCCAGGCCTGATATTCTGGTTCAACCGGAAGAAATTGGTCGGGTCGTACTGCTTCTTGATGGCGGCGAGGCGGGCATAATTGGCGCCATAGGCATCGCGCACGCGCTCGTCGCCCTCATCGCCAAGATTGTTGGCATAAACGCCGCCGGTTGAGAATGGCCGGACCGCATTCCAAAGTTCGCGCGCCCAGCCGATATTGGCCGCGTCATCGGCCGGATCGTCCCAGATGGCGATCGGGAAGCAGTCGAGCGCCGCATCGCGGTTGGCATAGGGCGAATCCGACGCCGGCACGCGGGCGATCGCGCCGCCGACCTGCTGGAAGACCAGCAGGGACGAGCGATTGGGAGCCTTGGCGTAAGCCTCGAGCAGCGCCTCGATCGCGCCATCGCTGATGGCGCGCAGGAACTGCGCCTTCCAGTAGTAGCGTCGCCCGCGTGGAAAGAGGCTGTCGCCCGCCGATTGGATCTGGAGGTAGGGGATGGCCTGGAGCCGGCTGTCGATCGGGGATCCGAATTTCATCAGCGGCGCGACGGCAGCTTCGCCCGCTTCGAGCGGCCCGGCGTAGCAGGCCGAGATGCTGAAGGCGCGCTCGCCCGAGGGCAGCGTGACGAGCGCGGCATCGACGCTCACCTCGTCTGGGGCATTGCGGGAGTATTCGTCGTAGAACCGCATGGCTTCGCGCGCATCCTTGTAGGGGTGCAGCACCGAGCCCACGAGAAGGTCCGGGCCGAGCGGGTGCAGCCGGTATTCGAACGCCGTCACGATGCCGAAATTGCCGCCGCCGCCGCGCAGGGCCCAGAACAGGTCGGGGTGCTCGCCGGCGCTTGTCCGCAACAGCCGACCGTCGGCGGTGACGATTTCAGCGGCGATCAGATTGTCGCAGCTCAGCCCATGCTTGCGGCCGAGCTTGCCGAAGCCGCCGCCGAGCGTCAGGCCGGCGATGCCGGTGTCGCCGTTGACGCCCATGGTCGTCGCCAGCCCATGCGCCTGGGTGGCTGCGTCGAACTCGGCAAGCGTCAGTCCGGCTTCGGCCCTGGCGACCCGGCGCTCGGGATCGACGACGATCATCTTCATGCGCGACAGGTCGATCACCATGCCATCGTCGCAGACCGACAGGCCGGCGACGTTGTGACCACCGCTGCGGACGGCCACGAGGCAGCCTTGTGACCGGGCGCAGGT
This sequence comes from Mesorhizobium sp. LCM 4577, assembly GCF_001854795.2. Classification (NCBI taxonomy): domain Bacteria; kingdom Pseudomonadati; phylum Pseudomonadota; class Alphaproteobacteria; order Hyphomicrobiales; family Phyllobacteriaceae; genus Mesorhizobium; species Mesorhizobium sp. LCM 4577. The sequence goes on from NZ_MDDU01000001.1 coordinate 295,490, forward strand.
CACGGCAAGGATGACGTCGTCGGGATTGGCRCAAAAGACGATTGCCGCGGGCCGTTTGTCGATCGCCCCGTTCCACACTCTGCGCGACTGGTCGTAGCCGGCGTCCATCGGCAATATCAGTTCGCCTTGCAAGCTCTGCCGCAGCCGTGCGATCGCCGTGTTCGAGGAAGGGGATCGGTCTAACAGCTCATCGGTCTGTCGCGGAATGTCCATCGGTGCCGCCCTCGGTTCCAACCGGGCTACGGTCTCACAGGGTCCGACCTTCTGCAAAAGCGAAATTCTTCGCTACTGGATGAGCAGAATTCATCTACACTGCCGGCATGAGAAACTTGCCGCCGCTCCGTGCGCTACACGCCTTCGAGGCAGCCGCCCGGCACGGCAGTTTCAAGGCAGCGGCTGAAGAGCTCGGCGTGACGCCGACGGCGATCAGCCACCAGATCCGCCTGCTGGAAGAGATATGCGACCGCAAACTGTTCCAGCGACGGCCGCGCCCGCTGGTGCTGACGAGCGCCGGAGCGCGGCTGTTCCCGATCCTGCGTGATGGCTTCGATCTTCTCGCCGGCTCCCTTGCCGCGGTCGCCGAGCCCGATGTCCAGGCGCCGCTGCGGGTGACAAGCCCGAACGCTTTCGCCAGCCGGTGGCTTGTGCCGCGCTTGCCGAAATGGCGGGAGGCCAACCCGGCCGTGCCGCTGGAGATCATCGGGACGGACGCGGTCCTCGATCTGCGCGCCGGCAYCGCGGATGTGGCGGTCCGGTACACACGGCGCCCGCCTGCCGGCTTTCAAGCACAAGAGCTCTGCCGCGATTCCTTCTTTCCCATATGCAGTCCGCGATTGCTGGCAAGCGATGGGCGGGCGATCGAGAGGGCCGCCGATCTGCTGCGCTATCCGTTGGTCCATTTCGACTGGATGAACCGGGATCCGGACGCGCCGACCTGGCGCCGATGGCTGGCGACGGCTCGATCGATCGATCCGGACCTGGTCCCGGACAAGGCCTGGGATTTGAGTTTTCGCGAGGAATTGCATGCGATCGACGCGGTCGTCGCCGGGCAAGGCATAGCGATCCTGAGCGACGTCGTGGTCGGCCGCGAGCTGGAAAACGGCTCGCTCGTCAAGGCCCATCCGTTGTCCTTGCCGGGCTACAGCTTCTATGTGGTGTGGATGCGGCACAATCCGCGATCCGCGGTGATGGAGACTTTCCTGGCCTGGATGAGAGGCGTCTTGTGAGGCTGGTGGAAGCCGGGTCGAGCAACCCGGCCTATGCGGTATAAGCCAGCGCCAGAATTCTTGGGGTGGTCGTGAAGCACACCATCAACCTGCGGCCGGATGACGTGACTGCCTTACCGGCTTCGAAATCGACGGCGATGTCTTCAAAACCCAGCACGCGGTCGTCGAGCGGAAACGATGCCTTGTAGACCGCCTCCTTGACGGCAAACAGGACCCGGCCGCCTGTGCCGGTCTCGAGACCGCCAAGGCGGTCTTGAGGCGTGGCCACGATCGCCTCCAGCTCGCGAGGCAAGGGCAGGGCGGGTTCGATGTCGACGCCCACGCTTCTCATGGCACCGGATCGCGCGGCGACAGCCACGGCGAGGTCGTCGTCATGCGCTATCGAGCCGATGATGCCCGCGGGCCAGATCGGGTTTCCCAATTGGCCACGCGGCACGGCAGGATCCGCGCACCCAAGCCGCCGAAGCAGTTCATGCGCCACCTGGCGGCCCGCCCCGCTGGCGGTACGGGCCCGGGGCTCGCGTGCGGCGATGGACGCGCTTTCCGCCGCTAGAAGAAATCGTTCGTCTCCGGTGCGAATAAGACGGCAACCGGCGGTCAGGCCTGGCGGCATGAGGCCCGTCAATGCGCGATCGACCGCCGCCTCGATGTCAGGTCGCGCCTCGTTCGGTGGGGTGTTCAACGCCCTATCTGCCCAATTCGAGCACGGCGATCATCTCGCCGTCTTCGTCCAGTCCCTGCTCCACGAAACCGAAGCCGGCGTAAAGCTGGCGCGCGGCCTCGTTTTCCGGCTCGTAGCAGATCGAGACGCGGTGGACATGGCCAAGGCGCGCAATCTCTTCCAGCGCCTTGGCGACGGCGGCGCGGCCGAGGCCCTTGCCCTGCTCGCGCCGGTCGATCATGAAACGATAGATGATCGCTTCGTCATCGTCGTCCGGCGCGCTGTACATCACGAATCCGACGACGCGCCCTTCGGTGACCACGGCGCGAGCGATGGCTTCGTCATCCAGGCGGGCTTCGGCCAGCGAGTCCCCGTTGGAAGCGACGAAGCCTTGTTGTGCGGGCGACAGCTCAAGCGCCAGTATCGCCGCCCGGTTGCCCTTGCCGGCCGGCTCGAGGGCGACCGGCGGGTCGCTCTTTCCGGCGGCGCGCGTCACGGAGCGTGCCCGATTTCCATCGCGCGGGCATCGATCGGCGTCACGACGCCGTAAAGTTTTGCCGGGTTGCCGCGCCAGACCGTGTTCGGCTCCAGCACCTCGCCCTTCATGACGAAGCAGTCGACGTCGGCCACGGACCCCTCGCCCATCACCACCGCGTAGTGAACGAAGGCGGAAGGCGCCAGCGTGCAGCCATTGCCGATGCGGATGTAGTCGGACTTGAACGCGCCTTCCTCCAGCGAGTGCGGCTGGATCACGCAGCCCTCGTTGAGCGTCACGTCGTCGCCGATCTCCACCAGCGACCGCTCGGTTATGATGCAGCCGCCGTCATAGAGTCGCAGCCCGACCTTCACGCCCAGCAGGCGCAGGATCAGCGGCCGGAACGGGGTGCCGGTGAACAGCCCCATGATCGGTGAATCGGACAGCTTCCAATGGCGTTCGTGCCRCCAGAAAACCGGGTCGTAGATCGTCGCCATCCTGGGCTTCAGCYGGCGGAAGGCGAGGCTGGCGCGCTCGAGGAAGATGTAGAACGGAATACCGATCGCCGTGGTCAGCACCACCGCCACGAACAGCGCCGTCTCGCCCCATTCGGTATAGTAGTTGAGCGCCCGGTCCCAGATGGCGAGCGTCAGGAACAGGATCATCCATTGCGCGGCCACGAACATCAGCGCGGTGACGAGATTGTGCAGGTTCTTCCGCGGCAGGCGGCGGCTGCGCTCCTTGTCGGAGATCAATCCGAGAAGCTCCTTGTCGCGATTGACCATGCGCGGAATCTCGAAGGGCGGCGAGCCCAGCAGCCCGACATTCTCGCGCATGGGACCGTCCACCGGCACGTGGACCTTGGTTCCGAGCAGGCAATTGTCGYCGACGCGGGAATCCGGTGAGTAGATGATGTTGTTGCCGAAGAAGTTGCGCTCGCCGACCCGTGTGTACTCAAGGCGGAAGGAGTTGGCCGACTTCTGCATGTTGACCATGAACAGACCGTCGGACACCATGGTTTCCGAGCCGATTTCGCTGAGCTGCGGATTCTCGTGCCGCTGGTTGGTGCCGAAATTCGAGCCGGTCTGATCAACCTTGTTCAGCCGCCAGCCGAGGGCGCGCAGATAGTAGACGATGGCCGAGCTGTCGCCGAACAGGACGTTCAGCAGGCGTACATTGCTCACCAGCTCAAGCATCGATTGCAGCCAGTAGTGGAAGCCGTAGAGCGAATAGTTCCGGCCGGGTTTGAGCATGAGGTTGAACAGCCTTGGCACGACGGTCGCCAGCAGCACCCCACCGACGATGAAGCCTGCCACCGTGACCGTGGTACCGATCGCCACCAGGCCGATCGTCTCCTGATAGTCGTCGCCGACATTTTCCCAATAGGTATGGAAGAGCAGCGGAAAAGGCGTGACGATGGCGAAGAGGATGAAGAGCTGGATCGCCTCATAGATGACCCGGCGCACTCTCGACAGCGGTACGTTGGGGACGGTGCAGTAGTCGGCCTCGGTCGGGATCGCCGGCGAGCCGTGCCTGCGCTCTCCCGCCGGAATGGTCTGTCCGCGATGCAGCGATGAAGCATGGCCGAGCTGGGCGCCGTCGCCGATGCGAGTATCGATGTCCAGCGTCGAGCCGACGCCGACGAAGGCGTTGTTGCCGATGTTGACCGGACCGGTGTGGATATAGCCCGCCTGGGCGCGGAACCCGAGGATCATCGATTCCTTGCGCAGGATCGAGTTGTCGCCGATCGTGATCAGGTCGGTGCAGACCGGAACGGCGCGGCATTCGATGACGGTGCGTTCGCCAAGCCTGGCGCCGAGCAGGCGCAAATACAGGCTGTAGAGCGGGCTGCCGCGGAACAGCACGACCGGAGCGCTGCGGACCAGTGTCTTCACGATCCAGAAGCGGTAATACCGCCAGCCCCAGATAGGGAAGGTTTCGGCTTTCCAGCGGCCGACCAGCAGCCATTTGGCGGCGATGGCGAAGCCGCTCAATCCGAAGAACACGCAGGCGGACAAAATAACGCAGCGCATGTAAAGGGCGCCCGGATCGTCCAGGGCGTCATAGACCCAGTTGAGGCCGTCATTGATCGCCCAAAGCGCGACATAGCTGTAGACCGCGTAGAACAGCAACTGGCCGAATCCCGTTGCCCAGATGGCAAGATTGGACGCCCGATGCGTCAGCATCGGCTCGCTCGCGGCAATAGCGGCCGCTTGCGGCTCGCGCAGGTAATCGGAGAGCCTGGCGACCGTCGGAYGCAGGTAGATGTCGCGCATCGACGTCGTCGACCACGCCTTGCGGGCGCGGATGCGGGCGCAGAATCTGGCCATCAAAAGAGAGTTCGCGCCGAGATCGTCGAAGAAGTGATCCTCGATGGAGATATCCTCGAACTTCAGCACGTCCTGCAGCGCGTCCACCAGGAACGTCTCGTCCTCGTTGCGCGGGTCGACCATCGCATGGCCGGATGCGACACGCGCGCTGGTCGGTTTCGGCAATTTCCTCAGATCGACCTTGTTGGAGACCGTCATCGGGATCGCGGGCAACTGCTCCAGATAGGCCGGGACCATGTAATCCGGCAGCCGRCGCTTCAGCTCCTGCACGAGCACCGTGCGATCCACCCCTTCGCCTCCGACCTTGGGCGCATAGTAGCCGACAAGTTCCGTGCGCTCGGGCTCGATCTCCCAGGTCGTGACCGCCGCCTGCGCGATGCCTGGCTGGTCGAGCAGCACGGCCTCGATCTCGCCCAGTTCGATACGATAGCCGCGAATCTTCACCTGCGTGTCGATGCGGCCGTGATATTCGATCTCGCCCTTGTCGTTGATCCGGCCAAGGTCGCCCGTCCGGTAGATGCGGCCGCTGGGATTGTTCGGCAGCCCGATGAAATCCTGGATGAATTTCTGGTCCGTCAGTTCCGGCCGATTGAGATAGCCGACCGCCACGCCCATGCCGCCGATGCAGATTTCCCCCAGCTGGTCGCCGGTCAGCACCGTCGGCTTCTCCGGGTCGAGGATGGCTATCGAATAGGTTGGCAGCGGCCTGCCGATCGTCACCGGCTCGTCCGGCGTCAGCAATGCCATCGTGGCGGTGACCGTGGCCTCGGTCGGGCCGTAGGTGTTCAGGATCTGGCGGCCAGGCTTCGCCCAACGCACCACGAGTTTATTCGAGCAGGCTTCGCCGCCGACCAGGATCGCGCGCAGGCTCGGCGCGTCGCTCTCGATCGACGACAAAAGGGTCGGGCTGCAGGCCATGCATGTGATCTGGTGTTCACGCAGGAAAGCGGCGAGCTCCTCGCCGACGAGGGGCTGCTGACCCGGGGCCGGCACGACCGTGGCGCCGGCGGCGAACGGCACCCAGATTTCCTCCGAGGAAAAGTCGAAGGCGATGGTCATGCCCTGGTAAACCCGATCACCGGGTTGATAGCCGTAGGACGCCGCGGCGACGCGGATGAAGTTGCAGAAGCTCTGGTGGGTGATGACAACGCCTTTCGGCTTGCCGGTGGTGCCGGATGTATAGAGGATGTAGCAGGTTTGATCCTGGACGCCCTCCGGCAGGGGCGCCGTTTCCGGCTGGAGCGCGATCTCGGACTCCGCAGAGTCAATCGAGATATGCGGCACCGGCAGGCGCGCCACGCGCGCCGCATAGCCCGAGACGCTGATCACCAACGTGACATTGGCGTCGTCGATGATCATCACCATGCGGTCTTCGGGAAACGCGGTGGCCAAAGGCACGAAGGCCGCCCCGGCCTTCATGACGGCCAGCACGGCGATGTATGTCTCGGCGGAGCGGTCCAGCAAAAGGCCGATCCGGTCGCCTGGCTTGACGCCACGCTCGATCAGAAGATGCGCGAACTGGTTGGCGCGGTTGTTCATCTCGCGATACGACCAGGCGCGGCCGCCGGAAATGACCGCGGGCGCGGCGTCGAAGCGGCTCGCCAAGTCGCCAAAGAACCGGTCGAGCCTTTCGTCCGGCGCGCCCTTCTGGATGAAATCGGGACCGATCAGGATTTGTTCGCGCTGGGGCGATCCGGCCATTGCTTCGGCATGGCGAGCGCTTTTCTTGGCAGGCTTTATTGCTTCATGAAGAGACATTGGAAACCCCGCGAGCGCGTTCGCTCGCACTATGGAAAAAACAACAGGCTGGTGATGTCGGGCCAGTTGCCCCCTCTTACGGCCGATCTGAGCTGCTCAGCGCAGCGTATCGGACCGGAAGCTGAGGCGACTTCGCAGGCCTATGCTGCTGCTCTGATGGCCGATCCGTGACGATCATGCAGCTTCACGATCATTTGATGAGGCCGTGTCCTGTGCGGCGGTCAACCGCCGATGACGCCGAGATCAGCCTCATTGAGGCAATAGGATGCCTGGCGGAAATCGCGGATGCGGCGTTTGGGTGGCCGATGCCGGCGTGAGCGCAAGCTAAGTGCTCCGGTCTCGCCAATGCAGTTGGCCGGGATCAAGAAACTGAAGCGCCACCCCTCCCGTTCGCCCCGTCGAGCAGGGCGATCAACCCCTTCAGGATCTCGATGGGCGGCGGCGGGCATCCCGGGATATGCAGGTCGACCGGCACCACGTCGGACACGCCGCCGACGACCGCATAGCTGCCGGCGAAGCAGCCGCCGTCCTTCGCGCAGCCGCCGAGCGCGACCACCCATTTCGGATTGGGCATCGCGTCGAAGGTCCGCTTCAGCGCCTCGCGCATGTTCCTGGTGACCGGCCCGGTGACCATCAGCACGTCGGCATGGCGGGGCGAGGCGACGAAGCGGAAGCCGAAACGCTCGATGTCGTAGAAAGCGTTGTTGAGCGCATGCATCTCGAGCTCGCAGCCATTGCAGGAGCCGGCGTCGACGGCGCGGATCGACAGGCTCCGGCCGAGCCGGTTGCGGGCGACACCGTCGAGCGCGCGTGCCAGTTCGTCGACCGCCGCGTCGCTGACTTGCGGCGGTCGCTCGGTCAGAGGCGGACGGATCAGGCTTTCGAAGAGCAGCTTGCGCATGGCGGTGTGCCTTGGCCCAGGTTGGAGCAGTTCAGCGTCTGGTAGAATCGCCGATCTGCTCCAACTCTTTGTTTTTGCGCAATTCCGGACGGAAAACCGCTGCGCACTTTTCCTGGAATTGCTCTAGAGATCATGGCCGGAATAGGAGCAGTTGAACGATTTGTTGCAGATCGGGAAGTCGGCGACGATGTTGCCTTCGATCGCTGCTTCCAAGAGCGGCCACTGGAACCATGAAGGGTCGCGCAGGTGGCAACGCTCGATCGTGCCGCCCTCGCCGATGCGCAGCCAGACCAATATGTCGCCTCGGAAACCCTCGACCAGCGCCATGCCCTCGCGCGGCCCGTCCGCGCGCACGACCTCGACGAGAGCTGGGCCGGCGGGCAGCCGCCCGAGGATCTGCTCGACCAGCGACAGGCTCTGCTCGACTTCCCGCACGCGGATCCAAACGCGCGCGTTGACGTCGCCCTCCTGCAGCACCGGCACGTCGAAGGCGAGCTCGTCGTAAGGCGCGTAGCCCGGCGCGCGCCGCGCATCGAAATCGCGGCCCGAGGCGCGCCCGACATAGCCGCCGGCGGCATATTGCCGGGCAAGCTCGACCTTCAGCCGGCCGGTCGTCACCGTACGGTCCTGCAGCGAGGCGGTGTTGTCGTAGAGCTCGACCAGATGCGGGAAGCGCTGCCTGATCTCCGCGACCAGCGACCGGATGGCGCTGGTGCCGGCCTCATCCAGGTCGCATGCCGTGCCGCCGGGCAGGATGCGGTCGCGCATCAGGCGATGGCCGAAGGCCGCGTCGGCGGCGCGCAGCACGCGTTCGCGCAGCACCCCGCAATGCGCATGCATGATCGCGAAAGCGGCGTCGTTGCAGATGGCGCCGATGTCGCCGAGGTGATTGGCCAGGCGCTCCAGCTCCGCCATCAGCGCGCGCAGCCATATCGCGCGCGGCGGTGGCGCGACGCCGAGCGCGGCTTCGACGGCGCGGGCGAAGGCCAGGGAATAGGCGACCGTGCTGTCGCCTGACGTCCTGCCCGCCAGCTTGGCCGCGCGATCCAGGGATGCGCCGGCCATCAGGCCCTCTATGCCCTTGTGCACATAGCCCAGCCGCTCTTCCAGCCGCACCACCGTTTCGCCGCCGGCCGTGAAGCGGAAATGTCCCGGCTCGATGATGCCGGCATGCACCGGCCCGACCGCGATCTGGTGGAGGCTCTCGCCCTCCGCTGCCAGGAACCGGTAGGAAGAGGCGGCCGCCGGCCCGCCGGGCTGCGCCGCCAGGGGATGGCTGATGCCCCATTGGCCATGGTCGATCCAGCGGCGGGTGTCGGGCAGGCCTTGCGGCGCCAGCCCGAACAGGTCCGCCGCGGCGCGTTCCAGCCGCAAAGCCGGCGGATGGTGCTGGCCGACCGAAGGGTAGCGGCCGCCCCGGCAGTCCAGGCTGATGACGCCGATGTCGAGCGCTTCGTCCAGAAGCGCCATGTGCACCTTGTCCGGCTCCCCCCACAAGCCGAGCAGGCTCCAGCGGCCCTTGGCGAGCTGCTCGACGGCGAGGTTCCAGACCTTCGGGGCCACCACGGCGCGCGGCCAGGGAAGGTGATACTCGATCCGGCGGGCGGCCTCGATGAGATCGGCGAGTGCGGGCAAATTCTTCCGGGTCATCCGCCTCACCCCAAGATCCCGGCGACATGCTGGAACCACGCCACCAGCGGCGCCGGCAGGTAGATGCCGGCGGCAAACACCAAAGCGAGGTGCGAATACATCGGCACGTAGGATGCCTCGACCGGCGCGGTGCCGCCGCGCGGCTCGCCGAAGGCGAGCCCGGTCAGCCGCAGCAACAGTGCCCCGAAGGCGATAAGCAGCCCGAACACCAGCGGGATCGCCAGCCATGGATGCCTTGCGAAGGTCGAGCTCACGACCAGGAACTCGCTCATGAAGATGCCGAGCGGCGGCAGGCCGGCGATGGCCACGACGCCGATGACGAGCGCCCAGCCAAGCCCGGGATGGCTTTCGGTCAGCCCCCTGATCTCGGAGATCTTCTGCGTGCCCTTGACCTGCGCGATATGGCCGACGGCGAAGAAGATCGCCGATTTGGTCAGGCTGTGCATGACCATGTGCAGCAGGCCGGCGAAGTTGGCGAGCGGGCCGCCCATGCCGAAAGCGAAGACGATGATGCCCATATGCTCGATAGAGGAATAGGCGAACAGGCGTTTGATGTCGCGGCGGCGGTAGAGCATGAAGGCCGCGAAGATCAGCGAGGTCAGTCCCATCGTGACCATCAGCGGTCCTGGTCCGATCGCTTCGGGGCTCGCCGCGAGCAGGAGCTTGAAGCGCAGCACGGCATAGAGCGCGACGTTGAGCAGCAGGCCCGACAGCACMGCCGAGATCGGCGTCGGGCCCTCGGCATGCGCGTCGGGCAGCCAGGCATGCAAGGGGGCGAGGCCGACCTTGGTGCCGTAGCCAAGCAGCAGGAAGATGAAGGCGACGCTGAGCAGCGCCGGGTCGAAATGCGCAGCCTTTTCGATCAGCACCGACCAGACCATGGCGTTGGTGCCTTCGCCGACCACCGGCTGCGCGGCCATGTAGACGAGAATGGTGCCGAACAGCGCGAGCGCGATGCCGACGCTGCCGAGGATGAAATATTTCCACGCCGCTTCCAGCGCCTCGTGCGTGCGGTAGATGCCGACCATCAACACGGTAGTCAGCGTGGCGAGCTCCACCGCGACCCACATCAGGCCGATATTGTTCGACACGAAGGCGAGGTTCATGCCGAACATCATGATCTGGTACATCGCATGGTAGAACCGGAGGTTCGGCGCGGTCAGGCGCCCGGTCTCCAGCTCATGCGCGATATAGGACGCGCTGAACACGCTGGTGGTGAAGCCGACGAATGTGTTGAGCACGATGAAGACGATGTTGAGGTCGTCGACCAGCAGATATTGCCCAGGCGCCGGCCGGTCGGTGACGAACAGCGAGAGCGCCGCAAGCAGGGTGAGCAGGCTGGCCACGACATTGACGGCCGCGGTCATCCGATAGTTCGGCAATGCCGCCATGATAGCCGCGGCGCCCGCCGGGATGAAAAGGATCGCGGCCACGGCATCGAAGGAGAACCCGCTCACCGACGTTCTCCCCGGTAGTCGTCAAGCGCGCCGATATCGACCGAATCGAACCGTTCGCGGATGCGGAACAGGAAGACGCCGATGACGATGAAGGCGATCAGGATCGAGAAGGCGACGCTGATCTCGACGACCAGCGGCATGCCCTTGGCGCCGGTGGCGGCCAGAACCAGGCCGTTTTCCAGCGACATGAAGCCGACGACCTGGCTGACGGCGTTGCGCCTCGTGACCATCACCAGCAGCCCCAGCAGGATGATCGACAGCGCGAAGGCGAGATCTTCGCGGGCGAGCGGGTCGGCCTCGGGCGTCACCCGAAGCATCAGCACCATGGAGAGCGTCACCAGTCCGATGCCGGCGAGCATGGTCGGGCCGATGCCGACCGCGGTCTCGATGTCGCGATGGATGCCGAGCCGCTGGATGATGCGGTGCAGTCCGACGGGAATGACGATCGCCTTGAAGACCAGCGCTATCGCCGCGGTGATGTAGAGGTGGTGCGCGTCCTGGACATAGGCCTGCCAGGCCACCGACAGGGCAAGCATGACCGCATGCAGCGCAAAGACGTTTATCAGCGCGAACAGCCGGTCCTGGTAGAGCATCATGAAGGAGATCAGCACCAGGCTGCCGGCGAGCAGATGGGCGATGTCGAAGGTGAGACCGTTCATCACAGGCTCCGCGAGACGAACAGCAAAAGCGTGCCGAGCAGCGCCAGCATCAGCGCCGCGCCCAAGAAATCCGGTACGCGGAAGACACGCATCTTGGCGACCGCCGTCTCGAACACGGCAAGCAGGATGGCAAGCACCGTGAGCTTGCCGAGATAGGCGACGGCGCCGATGGCCAGCGCTTTCGGCCCTGCGCTTGCGCCGTCCAGACCCCAGGGCAGGAAGACGCAGGAGATCAGCGACATGTAGAGCAGCAGCTTGAGAAAGGTGGCGAGCTCGATCATCGCCAGATGGCGGCCGGAATATTCCAGGATCATCGCCTCATGCACCATGGTGAGCTCCAGATGCGTGGCCGGATTGTCGACCGGAATGCGCGCATTCTCGGCGATCGCCACCATCACGAGCGCAATCAGCGACATGCCGAGCGACACCCTCAGTCCGACTTGCGGAGAGCCCATGAAGGCGGCGACGGTCGAAAGCTGCGTGGCGCCGGCCACCAGCGCCAGGCTGAAGACGATGAGCAGCATCGCCGGTTCGGCGAGTGACGCGATCATCACCTCGCGGCTGGCGCCAATGCCGCCGAAGCTGGTGCCGACATCCATCCCGGCCAACGCCTGGAAGAAGCGCGCGCTGCCGAGCAGCGCCACGATGACGATGAGGTCGGCGGTCCAGCTGAATTCGAGGCCGGCGGCGAATGTCGGGACCAGCGCCGCCGCCACCCAGGTTGCGGCGAAGATCAGATAGGGCGTCACGCGGAACAGCCAGGAGGCGTTGTCGGCCAGCACCACCTCCTTGCGCATCAGCCTGACGAGATCGCGATAGGGCTGGATCAGCGGGGGTCCTTGCCGCCGCAGCAGCCTTGCCTTCACCTTGCGCACGAAGCCGATCAGAAGCGGCGCCAGCAGAAGCACGACCAGCATCTGCGCGCCCTGYACGGCCAGCTGGAAAATCATGGCCATAGCGCAAGCACCAGAAGCAGGATGACGAGGTAGAGGAACACCAGCGTCAGATAGCGGCGGATGGTCAGGAACTGCAGGTGGTTCAGCCGCTCGGTGGCGAAATCGATCGCGCCGGTGATCGGCTGGTAGAAGATCTCCCAGGCCACGTCATGCATGTCCACCTTGAGACGCGCCGGCTCGAGGGAGCCCGGCGCCGGCATGTCCACCGTCTCGCGGGACCTGAACGCGAAGCCGCCGAAGACGCGGCGAATGGGCTGCGCGAAGCTGACGGCGGTGTATTGCGCGGCCGGCACCGCGTCCGCGAAGCCGCACCCCCAGGCAATGCCCCGGCGCAGCGCATGCGAGGCGAAGCGGTGGATGAAGAAGGCCGCAAGCGACGCCGAGACGGTGATGAAGACGAACACCAGGAGGCCGTTATAGGAGCTGCGGCTCTCGGCGATCGGCACGATCGACAGCCAGGGCTCAGCCATCTGCACCGGCATGCGGTCGCCGATGAGCGAAATCGTCACCGGCGACAGGGCGTCGATGACGAAGCCGGGCAGGATGCCGGCCAGCAGGCAGAAGGCGGCAAGCACCGCCATCGCCGTCAGCGACCAGCGGTCGACCTCATGCGCCCGTTCCACCGCCGCCGACCGCGCCCGGCCGAGGAAGGTGATGCCGAATGCCTTGACGAAGCAGGCCGCGGCCAGCGCCGCCGCCAGGGCCAGCATGCCGCCGACCGCGGGCACGATGACCTTCAGCCCCCATTGCGGCAGCTCGGGGCTGCGCAATATGGCCTGGAAGACCAGCCATTCTGACGCGAAGCCGTTGAAGGGCGGCAGCGCCGAGATCGAGACGCAGCCGACGAGGAAGACGAAACTGGTCACCGGCAGGCGGTGGATGAGGCTGCCGAGCTTTTCCATGTCGCGCTCGCCGGTCGACGTCAGCACCGCGCCGGCGCCGAAGAACAGCAGGCTCTTGAAGAAGGAATGGTTGAGCACATGAAAGAGCGCCGCGGTGAAGGCCAGCGCCGCGGCCGAGGGCATGGCATTCGCCTTGAAGGCGAGCGCAAGGCCGAGGCTGGTGAAGATGACGCCGATATTCTCAATGGTCGAGTAGGCGAGCAGCCGCTTCAGGTCCTTTTCCATCAGCGCGTGAAGGATGCCCAGCACCGCCGTCACGCCGCCGATGAGAAGCACAGCTATGCCCGACCACCATGCCGGCTCGCCAAGCAGGTCGAACACCACGCGGATGAAGCCGTAGATGGCGACCTTGGTCATGATGCCGCTCATCAGCGCCGAGACGTGGCTGGGCGCTGCCGGATGAGCAAGCGGCAGCCAGGCATGCAGCGGCACGAGGCCGGCCTTGGAGCCGGCGCCGAGCAGCATGAGAACGAGCACCGCGCCCGCCGCGAGCGGGCCGGGATGCGCCGTCCGCATCGCGTCGAACGCGTAGGTTCCCGCCGGTCCGGCCAGCAGGCCGAAGGCAAGCAGCAGCGCCATCGTGCCGAAGCTCGCCATCACCAGGTAGATATAGCCGGCCCGCCTGTTGGCCTCGTCGCGGTGGTGCGCCATGACCAGCGCCCAGGAAGCGAGCGACATGAATTCCCAGGACAAGAGGAAGCTGAAGGCGTCGTTGGCCAGCACGACGAGGTTCATGCCGGCGAGGAACGCCGGGTAGAACGGCATCACCCGATGCGGCGCCGATTCGTGCCGGCCGTAGCCGAGACCGTAGAGGCTGGCGATGGCGCCGCCCAGATTGACGACGAGGAGGAAGAACGCCGACAGGCCGTCGAGGCGGAATCGGGCGCCGGTCCAGGGCAGGCCGAGCGGCAAGGTGGCGGACGCCTCGCCGGAGTTGCCGGCGAGATGGCCGGCAACGATCACCACCAGGACGGCTGAAATGACAAACGCGGCGCCATAGACCAGACGCGTCGCAAAGCTGTGCCGGCTGACGGCCGCGGCGAGGACGGCTGTCGCCAGAAGCGCGGCAGGGCCGCACAGCAGAAGCGCGACGGTCGAATTCACGGCTGGCTCCCGCCGGATTCGGCCCCGTCGCCATCGGCTTCGGATACCTTGGCCGGATCGAAACCGGCTTTCAGCCGCACGCCGCGTCCGCCGCCCTGGCTCACCGCGCCTTCCCCGATCAGCTCGATGCCGGATACCTCGAGCGCCGCGATCAGCTTCATCAGCGAATCGACATTGCCCCGGATGATCGAGCCGCTGGCTTCCATGCGCTGGATCGTCGGCACCGACAGGCCGGACAATTCGGCAAGCCGGCGTTGATCGATGCCGAGCAGCGATCGGGCGGCGCGCAATTGCGGTGCGGTTATCACCGACGACTCTCTTGTTCAGTTCTGAGATATGAGGTCTCAGTGCTGTAGCCTACATTAAAACGTTCTATCGTCAAGGATTGATGTTTAAAACATCTATGTTGACGGCAGCTGGCCGACCCTGGAGCGGGGATGTCCTGATCCTTGTCAGCCCCGATCTCGCGTGCCCGGGGCTTGCGGACGCAGATACACGGCCAGGCAGCAGCAACAGATGGCCAGGCCGGCGATCGGATATCTCAGGGCGACGAGCGCGGCGAGCGCGAACAGACAGAGCGTCGCCGCCGCGCGAAGGCGCATCGTTTTGCGCGCACTCTGCGGAATCATCTCCGCCGGCAGCGGCTCGATCAGCTCGCGGATGAGGAAGAGATAGGTCAGGTTCACCAGGAAGAAGACGCCGGCATAGAAGGCGACGGGCTGCGGCGAGAGTTCGCTGACGGCCATCCAGGCAGTGGCCAGCGGGAGCAGGGAAACCGAGAACAGATGCGCGAAATTGTGCCACATCAGGCGGGCGGTCATTCCGGTCGCGTGGCGCAGCAGGTGATGATGGTTCGCCCAGACGATGGCAATGAAAAGATAGCTCACGCCATAGCTCACCCAGGTCGGCCACAGTCGGAGCAGCGCCGCGAAGGTCGGGATTTCCGGCGGGCGAAGCTCCAGCACCAGCACTGTGATGAGTACGGCGAACACGCCGTCCGAGAACGCGTTCAGCCGTTCGAGGCCTGATGAAGGAAGCATGTGGCCGTCCTCTCGCCGGTGCCCCCAAGCCGAGTATAACTTTGCCGGCGGCTAATGCGAACAGGCTGGACGGTACCTCAACGCGACGCGGTCGGTTCTATTCGAATCGTGATCGCGCCGCGGCTCAATCGGTAAGGAAGCAGATATCCGCCTCGACGACGCAATAAGGAACATGGCGGAAATCGCGGATGCGCACGACCTCTTCGCCGCGCCAGTCGATCAGCACGAAGCCGCGCACGGCGTCRTCCGCCCGCGGGTTGCGGATCAGAATCGCCGGCCGGCCGTCGACGAAGCCGAGCGACAGCGCCCAGTCGCCGAGGCGGTCGTAATTGCCGAAATAGGTCGAGGCTTCCTTCTTGCCGTTGAGGCGGGCGCGATTGACGACGTCGACCTGGACATCCTCGGCGATCAGCCGTCTCACCCCGTCGAAATCGCGCGCATTGAACAGGTCGACATAGTGGCGCAGCCGACGCTCCCCCTCCGGGTCGAGCTTCGGCATGGCGACGTCGTCGGTTCGGCCCGCCAGCGCCTTCAGCTCCGCCCGGCCGCGATGCAGCGCCGCCTTGGTTGCAGCCAAGGTCGCGCCCGTCACGTCGCAGGTTTCGGAAAGGCTGAGGCCGAGCACGTCGGTCAGGACCACGGCGCTGCGCTGTGCCGGCGTCAGCTGCATGAAAGCGCGCAGGCTTGCCGCCGCCGCAAGCCTCGCCTCGGCGCTGGCCGAGTGATCCTCGATCGTCGTCATGTCGGCCTCGGTGATGCGGGAGCGGTCCCGCTGGCGGCGGCGCAGATGATCCTGCGCCGCATTGTGGGCAATGCGGAACAGCCACTGCTCCGGGCGTTCGACCAGAGCGCCGCCGTCATACGCGGCAAGCGCCTTCACCACCGCCTCCTGCACGATGTCCTCGCCGTCGATCGACGAACCCGCCATGCGCGCGGCGTAGCGATGCAGTTTCGGCCGCAGGCCGACGAGCATGGCCTCAAGTTCCGCGCGGCCGAACCCTGCCAAGCTCATCGTCCTCTTTCTCTCACGCCAATGCCAAGGTCAGGCGGGCACGGCTTCATCGACCCTGGCCAGCATACGATAATCGCCGACGATCTTCGCCGGCGACCTCACAAGCGGCGTCGAACGCCGGCCGGCGTGATCGGCGCCGAACGCCTTGAAGGCGTCGAGCTCGGTGAGCGCCGAACTGTCCTTGTCATAGCCGACAAGGTGGACGAATTCGCCGTTGTCGAGCTCAAGCACTAGGTAGCGCACTGATTGCGGCTGCGTTTCATCCAGCGCCTCGAACACTTTTGCCGCCAGCGCCCGGTTCTCGGCGATGCTGGCATCCTTCACGCGATAGCGGATGAGATTGTAGGTCATGGTCGTCTCCTGCTTGGGGATTGCAAGAGGAAGACGTTTCGGATGGGCGAAAGGATTCGCGCGGAGACAAAAAAATCTCCCCCCTTGAGGGGGAGATGTCGCCAAAGGCGACAGAGGGGGTCACAGCGCATGGAACGCCACGCTTTTGCGGCGGCAGGCGACGTTGGCGATCTACGTGAGACGACCCCCCTCTGGCCTGCCGGCCATCTCCCCCTCAAGGGGGGAGACTATCGCTCACCCGACCGCCTTCGCCGCGGCCCGCCCGGCACTCCGCCCCGAAAAAATGCAGCCGCCGAGGAAGGTGCCTTCCAGCGCCGCGTAGCCATGCACGCCGCCGCCGCCGAAGCCGGCCACCTCGCCCACCGCGTAGAGACCCGGCACCGGCTGGCCCTCGGCGTCGAGCACGCGGCTGTCGAGATCGGTCTGCAGCCCGCCCAGCGTCTTGCGGGTGAGGATGTTGAGGCGCACCGCGATCAGCGGGCCGTTGGCCGGGTCAAGCATCTTGTGCGGCTTGGCCGTGCGGATCAGCTTGTCGCCGAGATAGGCCCGCGCGCCGCGCAGCGCCGTGACCTGCGCGTCCTTGGAGAAGGGGTTGTCGAGCTGCATGTCGCGGGCGCGGATCTCGCGCTCGACCTGCGCGACATCGAGCAGCGGCTCGCCGCCGGCGAGCGCGTTCATGCGCGCCACCAGCTTCGCAAGGTCGGCCTCGACGATGAAGTCCTCGCCCTTCTCCATGAAGGCTTTCACCGGGCCGGGAATACCCGATGTCGCGCGGCCCAGCACCTGCCGCCAGCTCTTGCCGGTGAGGTCGGGGTTCTGCTCCGATCCCGACAGCGCGAACTCCTTCTGGATGATCTTCTTCGTCAGGATGAACCAGGAATAGTCGAAGCCGGTGCTCATGATGTGGCTGAGCGTGCCCAGCGTGTCGAAGCCCGGATAGAGCGGCACCGGCAGCCTTTTGCCGCGCGCGTCGAGCCAGAGCGAGGACGGGCCGGGCAGGATGCGGATCGCATGCTCGGTCCAGATCGGCGCCCAGTTCCTGATCCCTTCGACATAGTGCCACATGCGGTCGCGGTTGATGACCGAACCGCCGGCCGCCTCGGCGATCGCCAGCATGCGTCCGTCGACATGATCGGGAACACCGGTGATCATGCGTTTCGGCGGCGTGCCGAGGCGAGGCGGCCAGTTCTTGCGCACCAGCTCGTGGTTGCCGCCGATGCCCCCGGAAGCGACGATCACGGCCTGCGCGTGGAGCTCGAAGTCTCCCGTCGCGGCGCGTGAGCTCTTGCGGCCGCGCTCGACGCTGCTCGGCTCGAGGATGTCACCGCGCACGCCCGTCACCGTGTCGCCGGTGCGGATGATCTCGTTGACCCGGTGGCGGAACCTGAACGCGACCAGCCCGCGCTTTTGCGCTTCGCGCGCGCGCAGCACGAAAGGTTCGATCACGCCGGGCCCGGTGCCCCAGGTTATGTGGAAGCGCGGCACCGAGTTGCCATGGCCGACCGCGTTGCCGCCGCCGCGCTCGGCCCAGCCGACCACGGGGAAGAACTTCAGGCCCCGCTCGATCAGCCAGGAGCGCTTCTCGCCGGCGGCGAAGCCGACATAAGCCTCCGCCCATTGGCGCGGCCAGAGATCCTCCGGCCTGTCGAAAGCGGCCGTGCCCATCCAGTCCTCGAGCGCGAGGTCGTGCGAATCACGGATGCGCATGCGCCGCTGCTCGGGCGAATCGACCAGGAACAGCCCGCCGAACGRCCAGAAGGCCTGGCCGCCCAACGACTGTTCCGGCTCCTGGTCGACGATGATGACCTTCCTGCCGGCGTCAGCCAGCTCGGCAGCGGCAACGAGGCCGGCCAGCCCCGCGCCGACAATGATCACGTCCGCGTCAGCCATCTATTCCTCCCAGAAGCTAGCCGGCAGCTTGTTTAGACGGGTTCCCAGCCGTCCTTGTCGCCGGCGCGGAAGATGGCGTCGATGACCTTCTGGTTCAGCACCGATTCCTCCAGCGTGAAGACACGGTCCTTGCCGCCCTGGGCGGCGCGCACGAAGGCTTCGACTTCCAGCCGGTACTGCTGCGTGCCGGGGAAGCGGAACACCTGCGCCTCGGTGTGGTTCTGGTTGTGCAGCTCGATGCGGTGGTGCTCGTAGAGCCCGGCATTGAACGGGCCGAAGATCTCGATGAAGCCCTTCTCGCCGTGGAACACCATCACCTGCCGCGCCGCCATCTGCGTCGACAGATAGAAGGACAGCTCGAAGTCGCCGAAGTCGGCGCGGATCGAGGAGTAGATGTCGGTGCCGAAGGTCTTGTCGCGTTCGATCGTCGCCTGCACGCRCAGCGGCTCCTTGCCGGTCGAGAAGCGCGTCGACACCGTCGGATAGACGCCGATGTCGGGCAGCGCGCCGCCGCCGAGGTCGAGCTGGTTGCGCATGTTGTTGGGGTCGACATTGTAATAGGAGAACGCACCCTGCACATGGCGCAGCCGGCCGATGGCGCCGCCGGCGATGAGGTCGCGCACCTTGATCCATTGCGGGTGGTAGACGACCATGAAGGCCTCGCAGACCAGCACCTTCTTTTGGTCGCGCAGCTTGATCAGCGGCGGGATATCCTTGGCGTCGAGCGCCAGAGGCTTTTCGACCAGCACATGCTTGCCGGCCTCGATCGCCTTTGCCGTCCATTCGACATGCTGCGAGGTCGGCAGCGGGATGTAGACGCCGTCGACCTCCTTGGACGCAAGCAGCTCCTCATAGGAGCCGAAAGCATGGCGGGCGCCGAAACGCTCACCCAATGCCTTGGCCTTCGACAGGTCGCGGCTGGCGATCGCCGACAGGACGCCGTTCTCCGAGTCCACGATTGCCGGCAAAAGCTGCTCGCGGCCGATCTTCGCCGTCGACAGAACACCCCATCGGAACATCACGCTTCTCCCATGTCGGTTTACATCGATGGAGGTGTGCCCCAATTCCGCAGAAAAGCCAATGCGGGAGGCGCCTTCCTCGCCCCACGCAGTGGGGAGAGGTGTCCCGGCGAAGCCGGGACGGAGAGGGGCTTCGTAGAGTGCCGACCTCAGAGCCGAGCTGCTTCACAGCAGCCCAATTCTGCGAGGGCCCTGCCGTCGCGCAGGGCGCCCCCCCGCTCCGTCTCGGGCTTCGCCCGAGCCACCTCTCCCCCGCCTTCGCGGGGGCGAGGAAACCGGGCGCTACCCCCTTCTCCCCGTCAGCGTCATGTCGAAATCGACGACGTTGGAATAGAGCGGCGTGCCGACATCCATGCCGTAGCGCGACCTGAGCACCTTGCCGGTGACGTGGAACTTGATGGTCCCGCCCCGCAAGCCGCCGAGCTCGGCCGTGAATTTTTCCGGAAACGTCCTGCCGCGCGCCGTCAGCCGGCCGGTCACCAGCGCTGTCGTGTCGCCGGTGCGGGTGACGCTGGTCGAGCGGAACTGGATTTCCGGATTGTTGGCCGCGTCGAATACCGCGTCGGAGCGCAGGAAGGCATCGATGCGGCCTTGCCCGGTACCGACGCTTTCGGGATAGATGGTGAGGTCGACCTTCGAGCGGCCGACATCGCCATTGTCGATGCGGATCGTGCCTTTGAAGCGACCGAAGGCGCCATCGAAGCCGCCGCCGCCGACCTTGCCGATGGTGAAGCGGATCGAGGAGCTCGACGGGCTGATCGTGTAGCTGCCGGCGGCGTCGCTGAGCGCCACGGCGGCAACGGCAGGCACGGTGAGGCAAGCGGCGAAGGCCGCCAATCCGAAGATGCGCGTGTTCATGGGTTTCGTCCCTCCGCAGATACGCTTTTTTCTGCGTTTTCGTCCCACCAACGAATGATGGCGCGGTTCTATTCCCTGCCTGACGAAGGTGTGATCATGCGCGTCAGCACCGTGTCGCGCAGCAGGAAATGGTGGCGCAGCGCCGCCGCGATGTGCAGCGCCACCAGCGCGATGCCGGCATAGGCGAGATACCAATGCGCCGAAGTCCAGAAGCTTTCCGCCGCATCGGATTCGACAAGCGGCAAATTGGGCATCACGAAGAGGTTGAACGGCATGGTCGGGATTTCCAGCGTCGACACCGAGACCAGCGCCCAGCCGGAGAGCGGCAGCGCGATCTGGAAGGCATAGAGCGCGAAATGCGCCAGCGGCGCTGTCCTTCGCTCCAGCGTTCCGACCGAAACCGGTAGCGCCGGCGCCGCATTGCCGAGCCGCCAGGCGATGCGCAGGATGATCAGCCCGAGCAGCAGGAAGCCGAAGGATTTGTGCAGCTGGATCAGCTCGAAGGACGCCCGCTGGCTTGTGATGCGCACCATGACGACGCCGAGCGCGAATTGGCCGATGAAGATGATGCCGATCAGCCAGTGAAGGACGATCATCGCCCAGCCGTAGCGGGTGGGGGTGTTGGTGAGGGATTGCATGGGAGGCGAACGTTGCCGGCGCCGGTTTTCTTCCGGCGACTTACCCTCTCCACAAGGGGAGGGCAATCGCATATGGCCGCGCAGCCCCCTCATCCGGCCGCTTCGCGGCCACCTTCTCCCCGATGGGGAGAAGAGACTGGCGCCGACGCCGGCAATCTCCTCTCCCCTTGGGGAGAGGTCAGCCGAGCGAAGCGGAGGCTGGGTGAGGGGGAGTGCCATATGCCTGCCCCCACAAGGGGGTATACGCCTACCCGCTCACCCTGAAGAAATCCACGAACGCTCTCAGCGCTGGCCGCATTTGCCTGCGGCTCGGATAATAGACGAAGAAACCCTCGAAGGACGGGCACCAGTCTTCCAGCACGCGGATCAGTCGGCCGTCGGCGAGCGGCGCCCGCACATAGGGCTCGAAGACGAAGGCGAGCCCGGCGCCATCGACCGCCGCCTGGGCGATCAGATGATCCTCGTCGAGGATCAACGGCCCTTGCGCGGCGATCTCGATTTCCTCGCCGTCCTTCTCGAACTCCCAGCGGTAGAGGATGCCACTCGAGAAACGGAAGCGGATGCAGCGGTGGTCCGCCAGCTCACGCGGATGGCGCGGCTTCGGCATGGAAGCGAAATAGGATGGCGCGGCGACCACTGCGCCGCGGAGATCGGGGCCGATGCGCACCGCGATCATATCGCGCTGCAGGCTTTCGCCGAGCCGCACGCCGGCGTCGAAACCACCTTCGACCACGTCGGTGAAGCGGTCCTCGATCACGATCTCCAGCACGATGTCGGGATAGGCGGCGGCAAAGGCGCCGAGCCGTGGCGTCAGCGTCAGATGCGCGGCCGTGCGCGGCACGGTCAGCCTGAGATTCCCGGCCGGCCGGTCGCGTGACTCGGCCGCCGTTTCCAGCGCGAGATCGATCTCGGACAGCGCCGGCCGCAGCCGCTCGAGCAACTGCGCCCCCTCCTCGGTCGGCGATACGCTGCGCGTGCTGCGGGCCAGAAGTCGCACGCCGAGCCGCGCCTCCAGGCTGGAGACGGCATGGCTCACGGCCGAAGGCGCGATGCCGAGCTCGCGCGCAGCGCCGCGGAAGCTGGCGCATTGGGCAACGGTGGCGAGCACCGCGAGCTGTGAGAGATTGGTCCGGTTCATTGTTCTATTTTATAGAGCAAGCCGTACAAAAGAGAGTCGATTATCGAACGAAGCGCAAGGCCTTATCTCCCTCGCATCGCAACAAGGAGATGCGTGATGAAAACCCGCAAGCTAGGAACTGAACTCGAAGTCTTCCCCGTCGGCCTCGGCTGCATGGGCATGAGTTTCGGCTATGGCGGCCAGCCCGAGGCGGAAGCCATCGCCACGCTGCGCCGCGCTGTCGAGATTGGCGTGACCTTTTTCGACACGGCGGAAGTCTATGGCCCCTTCGAGAACGAGATCCTGCTCGGCAAGGCGCTGAAGCCGGTGCGCGACAAAGTCACCATCGCCACCAAGTTCGGCTTCAAGATTTCCGAGCACGGCTCGGGCACCGACCGCATGATCGGCGTCGACAGCCGTCCTGAGCACGTCAAGGCGGTGGCGGAAGCTTCGCTGAAGCGGCTCGATACCGACGTGATCGACCTCTATTACCAGCATCGCGTCGATCCCAACGTGCCGATCGAGGACACGGTCGGCGCCATGGCGGAGCTGGTGCGCGAGGGCAAGGTGCGGGCGCTTGGCCTGTCGGAGGTGAGCGCAGCCACGCTGCGCCGGGCGCATGCCGTGCACCCGATCGCCGCCGTGCAGAGCGAATACTCGCTGTGGAGCCGCGATCCGGAGGACGAGATCCTCGCCGTCTGCCGCGAGCTCGGCGTCGGCTTTGTCCCCTACAGCCCGCTCGGCCGCGGCCTGCTCACCGGCACGCTCAGCAAGCCCGACGCGCTCGGCGCCGGCGACTGGCGCCTGACCCTGCCGCGCTTCCAGGCCGGGGCGATGGAAGCCAACAACGCCGTCATCGCGGTGCTGGAGAAGATGGCTGCCGGGAAGGGCGTGACAACGGCGCAGCTGGCGCTCGCCTGGGTGCTGCACCAGGGCGATTTCATCGTGCCGATCCCCGGCGCAAGGAAGATCCGGCACCTGGAGCAGAACACGGCGGCGGCCGGGATTGAGCTGAGCGCGGCGGAAGTGGCGGCGATCGGCGATGCGTTGTCGCCGGACAAGGTGGTCGGCAAGCGTTATACGGAGGAATTGCTGGCGCTGGTGAACGGGTGAGGGTTGAAAGGGGGCGTTTCGGCTTTTCGTTGAAAGGTACGCGCGAGGCCCCCCTCTCTGGCCTGCCGGCCATCTCCCCCTCAAGGGGGGAGATCAGATGTCACGCCGGCTTTCGCCAATCGCCAACGTTGCAAGGGGAGTGCCGGCGCCGAAGCTGCCAATCTCCCCCCTTGAGGGGGAGATGCCCGGCAGGGCAGAGAGGGGGGCCTCGCGCAGACGTTTCTTATCTCTGCACCCTACCAAGCCACCACCTCAATCTCCGGCCAGCACTCCTTCGCCCGCTGCCCCTTCGTCACATGCGTCCGCTGATTGTCCAGCGCCCGGTTCGGCATGATGCGAAACGAAAAAACGTCATCCAGCCCGAACGGCGCCACGAGTTCCAGCCTCCCGTCGCTGCCGTACCGCACCCCCACTGCATGCGTCTTCGAGGCAAAATAGCTCACCGACTCGCTCGCGCTCGCATAGCGTGGGCATTGTTGTCCGAACTTCTGCGGATACCAAAGATGCACCCGCGCCTGGTTGCGCACCTCGATCGGCAGCTTCAACCCCTCGAAGTGCGCTGCCGCCCGGCGGATCACCGCATCCTCGGCCTCGTAGGATAAATCGGCATCGTCGAAGTAGAACAGGTCGACATCCTTGATGCCGTATCCCGGCGGTTTGGCGGTCAGATGGTTCCAGACGCTGTTGTAGAGCGCGCCGGAGACCACCAGCCAATCCGGCAAGGCAAGTTCTCGCACCCGCGCCAGCGTCTCGGCCAGCAGCGGATCGGCCGCGACGATCGCGAGGAAGGCCGCGCGTTGCTCTTCGAAGGGAAGGCCGGAATAGCGGAGATGGCTCATCGCCCTTTGGAGGGCGATTCGCCATCGCTCCGCAATCCGCCAAAGCAATTCCAGGAAAAGTGTCGGGCGGTTTTCCGTCTGGAATTGCGTAAGACAAATGCTTAGAGCGGCGTTGAGCCGCTCTAAGCGCGCAGCACGCCGCCTGTCTGCTTGTTGACGTTCTCGACGATGCGTTTTGCGAGCGCCTCGAAATCCTCGTCGGTCAGCGTCTTTTCGACCGGCTGGATCGACACTTCGATGGCGATCGATTTCTTGGCGGCGCCCAGCGAGGCGCCCTCGAAGACGTCGAACACCGAGACGCCGGTGACCAGCTTCTTGTCGGCGGCCAAAGCTGCCCGCACCAGCGTGCCGGCCTCGACCGTCCTGTCGACGACGAAGGCAAAATCGCGCTTCACCGCCTGGAAAGGCGATAGCTCCAGTTTAGGCTTGGTGCGCGTCGGCTTGGCCTTCGGCTCCGGCACGGCGTCGACGAACACCTCGAAGCCGCAGAGCGGGCCCGAGACGTCCAGTCCGTCCAGCGTCTTCGGATGGAACTCGCCGAACGTGCCGAGCACGGTCTTGGGACCGAGCTTGATCGTGCCGGAACGTCCAGGATGATACCAGGCCGGGCCGCCTGGCTCGATCTGCAGCCGGTCGACCGGCGCGCCGCAGGATTCGAGCGCCGCGATCGCGTCCGCCTTGGCGTCGAACACGCCGACCGGGCCGGCATTGCCGGCCCAGCTGCGGCCCGAGCCGTCGAGCTTGGCGGTGCCGCGCCTGACGCCGGCGGCCACGCGCCGCTGCTGGTCGGCCAAGTCGCCTTCATAGGTGCCGGAGACCTCGAACAGCGCCACATCGCCAATGCCGCGGTCGGCATTGCGCTGCGCGGCCGCGATCAGCCCGGGCAGCAGCGAAGGCCGCATGTCGGACATGTCGGCGGCGATCGGGTTGGCGAGCTTGAGCGCGCTCTGGCCACCGCCGAACAGCTCGGCATGCTTGGCCGGGATGAACGACCAGGTGACGGCCTCCATCATGCCGCGCACGGCGAGCGCCCGCTTGGCGGCACGGGTGCGCACCTGCAGCGTGGTCAGGATCTTACCGTTGACCGCGTCATGAGAGGTCAGTGGCTGGGGCGCGATGTTGTCGACGCCGTGGATGCGCATCACTTCCTCGACAAGATCTGCCTTGCCGTCGATATCCGGGCGCCAGGACGGCACCTTCACCTTGACGACGTCGCCCGAGCCCTGCGGCTCGAAGCCCAGCCGGGTCAGGATGTCCAGCGCCTCGGACCTCGGCACCTCGATGCCGGTCAGCCGCTTCACCTCCGAAAGCGGGAAAGTGACGATCTTCGGCTTGTGGCCGGCATAGCCGGCGACCTCGATCTCCGAAGGCGTGCCGCCGCAGAAATCGAGCACCAGCTTGGTCGCCAGCTCGACGCCCGGCACCATGAATTCGGGATCGACGCCGCGCTCGAAACGGTAACGCGCATCGGTGATGATGCCGAGCGTGCGGCCGGTGCGGGCCGTGGCGATCGGGTCCCAGAGCGCCGATTCGATCAGCACGTCGGTGGTGTTCTCGTCGCAGCCCGAATGCTCGCCGCCCATGATGCCGGCGATCGATTCGACGCCGTTGTCGTCGGCGATCACGCACATTTCCGGCGTCAGCGTGTATTCGCGCCCGTCGAGCGCCAGCACCTTTTCGCCTTCCTTGGCGCGGCGCACCACGAGGTTGCCGGCGACTTTCTTGGCGTCGAAGACATGCAGCGGCCGGCCGCGGTCGAAGGTGACGTAGTTGGTGATGTCGACCAGCGCACTGATCGGGCGCAGGCCAATCGCGATCAGCCGCTGCTGCAGCCATTTCGGCGACGGGCCGTTCTTCACGCCCTTGACCAGTGTCAGCGCGAAGCCGGGGCAGAGTTCCGGCGCCTCGATCGTGACCTTGACCGGGCACAGGCCGTTGCCGGCATGCGGCATGATCCCTCCGCCCACCAGGCGGCCGAGCCCACTCGCGGCGAGGTCGCGCGCAATGCCGTAGACACTGGTCGCGTCGGGACGGTTCGGCGTCAGATTGATCTCGATCACCGGATCGTCGAGATGCGCGTAGGCGGCGAAGCTGGTGCCGACCGGCGCGTCCTGCGGCAAATCGATGATGCCGTTGTGCTCGTCGGAGATTTCCAGCTCGCGCTCGGAGCACATCATGCCGTGGCTCTCGACGCCGCGGATCTTGCCGACCGAGAGCGTCACGTCGATGCCGGGGATGTAGGTGCCGGGCGCGGCGAAGGCGCCGATCATGCCGGCGCGGGCGTTGGGCGCCCCGCACACCACCTGCACCGGCGGCTTGCCGTCGCCGGTGTCGACGGTGAGCACGCGCAGCCGGTCGGCGTCGGGATGCTGCACCGCCGTCAGCACTTTCGCGATGACGAAGGGCTTCAGGCCCGACTTGTCGTCGACATGTTCGACTTCGAGGCCGATGGCGGTTAGCCGCTCGACGATCTCGGCAAGCGAGGCGTCGGTCTCGAGATGGTCCTTGAGCCAGGAGAGGGTGAATTTCATGGTGCTGTTCCGTTTGGTCCTTGCCCGTCCGACGCTTGTTGGATGGGCCGGGAGACGCTGGTCTTCAGATGTCTGGGCAGATCGTCCGGCATATGCAGGAAGGGGAGTTGCTCACGCACATAGGCATGCAGCGTCGGCTTGAAATAGGCCGGCATGTCCATGGCGCCGAGCATGAAATAGATCCGGTTGTCGAGCCTCTTGTCGGTATAGGCGATCGGCGAGCCGCAGGTGCCGCAGAACGTGCGCTCCACCGGGCCGTTGCGGTAGCTTTTCAGCGATTTGCCGGTGAGCGCGACCTGGTCGGCCATGAAGCCGACAAAGGCCGACACCGGCGCGCCCGTCGCGCGCCGGCAATCGCCGCAATGGCAATAGCTGATGTGGTGCGGCTCGGCCGAAGCCTCGAACCGCACCGCGCCGCAACGGCAGCCGCCGGTGTGAGGTGCCGTCATGCAGACAGCCCCCCGAACAGCGTCGGCAGGTCGAGCGGCCGGAACCCGTAATGGCTGAGCCAGCGCACGTCGGCGTCGAAGAAGGCGCGCAGGTCCGGCATGCCGTATTTCAGCATGGCGATGCGGTCGATGCCCATGCCCCAGGCAAAGCCTTGATATTCGTCGGGATCGAGCCCGCCGGCGCGCAGCACGTTCGGATGCACCATGCCGCAGCCCAGGATCTCCATCCAGTCGGAGCCTTCGCCGAAGCGCACTTCGCCCGGACGCGAGCGGTCGCACTGGATGTCGACCTCGAGGCTGGGCTCGGTGAAGGGGAAGAAGGACGGCCGGAAGCGCATCTTGACCGACGGCACCTCGAAGAAGGCCTTGCAGAACTCTTCCAGCACCCACTTCATGTTGGCGACGTTGGCGGTCTTGTCGACCACCAGCCCCTCGACCTGATGGAACATCGGCGAGTGGGTGGCGTCCGAATCCTGCCGGTAGGTCTTGCCGGGGATGACGATGCGGATCGGCGGCTTCTGCCGCTCCATGGTGCGGATCTGCACGGGCGAGGTGTGCGTGCGCAGCAGCTTGCGTTCACCCTTCTCGTCCGGCTGGAAGAAGAAGGTGTCGTGCATCTCGCGCGCCGGATGCCCCTCGGGGAAGTTCAGCGCCGTGAAATTGTAGTAGTCGGTCTCGATGTCCGGGCCTTCGGCGATGGCGAAGCCGAGGTCGCCGAAGATCGCGGCGATCTCGTCGATCACCTGGCTGATCGGATGGATGCGGCCGCGCTCGGCCGGCGACTGACGGACGGGGAGCGTCACGTCGACCGTTTCCGCCGCGAGCCGTGCGGCGATCGCCACATCCTTCAGCGCCGCCTTGCGCTGGGCGAGCGCCTCGGTGACGCGGTTCTTCAAGCCGTTGATCGCCGGGCCCTTCACCTGCCGCTCCTCGGCGCTCATGGCGCCCAGCGTCTTCAGCATTTCGGAGACCGAGCCCTTCTTGCCCAGCGCCGAGACGCGCACCGCCTCGATCGCGGCCTCGTCCGAAGCCGCCGCGATGTCGGCCATCAGCGAAGCTTCAAGGGTTTCAAGATTTCCAGCGGTGGCGTTCACGGCGAATTCTTTCTATCGGTGGCTGTCATCAGCGTGCGTCACGATTTTCGTTTCGCAGTACGATTTTTGTTGCAGCAGGCATAAGAAAAACCCGCGCCAGCCGTGCCAGCGCGGGTTCCCCAAAATCAGAATTGCGAATGCTTGGGAAGCGCTGGCTTAGGCGACAGCGCTCTCAAAAGCATTCGGCGTGGTGTTCTTCAGGTATTCGAGCGCGACCTTGGCCTTGCCGACCAGCGCGGCGAAAGCCTGCGGCTCGTGGATGGCCATGTCCGAAAGGACCTTGCGGTCGATCTCGATGCCGGCCTTGTTGAGGCCGTCGATGAAGCGGCCATAGGTCAGGCCGTGCTCATGCACCGCCGCGTTGATGCGCTGAATCCACAGCGCGCGGAACGAGCGCTTGCGGTTCTTGCGGTCGCGGTAGGCATACTGCAGCGACTTCTCCACCGCCTGCTTGGCGATGCGGATGGTGTTCTTGCGGCGGCCGTAGAAACCCTTGGCGGCTTTCAGGACCTTCTTGTGCTTGGCGTGGGCGGTGACGCCTCTCTTTACGCGTGCCATGTCATGATCTCCTTAAAACGCTGTCCAGACCGAATGCTCAGAGGCCGTTCGGCAGAAAATTCTTGATGACCTTCTTGCCGTCCGGTTCAGCCAGAACCATCGTGCCGCGGGCATCGCGAATGAACTTGTTGGAACGCTTGATCATGCCGTGGCGCTTGCCGGCGGCAGCCGACAGCACCTTGCCGGTGGCAGTAATCTTGAACCGCTTCTTGGCGGCCGATTTGGTCTTCATCTTGGGCATTTTGCTACTCCGTATTGGTGGCGCACCATCGCGCTTCTTTTTTCGCTTCGGGCCGACCAAAGCCCGAAAAGCAAATGAAACCGCCACGGCATGCCCTGCCGGGCGGTTTTCTTTAGACGGCGGTCCTATAGATCAAAGACGGCCGGTGCGCAACACCTCGCCATGCGACGCGCTGTCCCGTTGGGTAGGGTGGTTGAGATTCAGGTCAGGCCGAGTCGAGAATGGTGGTTTCCGAGAACCGGAGCGGAGCGTACTTAAAGTACGTGAGCACCGGAAGCACAGGAAGCCGCCGTTCGCAGGCCGGCCTCACCTGAATATCAGCCACCCTACGGCAGTGTGAACCACACCGGCAGCACCCCCGACTGCTGCATGCCGTCGATCAATTCGAAGGCCGGCAGCGCGACCAGAAACACCAGGCCGTCGAGCAGCGTGTTCAACAAGAGACGCGGCTTGAAGCTGCCGGTGTCGCCTTCCTGGTAGAGCCGGAGATTCGGGAAGAAGCGCGGCACCTTGGCGAGATAAGCTTGGTAGGGCGCGCCGAGGACTTCCTTCAGGTACCGCTCCTCGCGCAGGATGACGATGTGGAAGGCGCCGGCGCAGAGCAGCGAGAACAGGATGATGCCGCTGAACGAGCCGATCTGCGCGCCGACGCCGGCGGCCRCCACGGTCGAGAACAAATAGAGCGGATTGCGGGTGATCGAATAGGGACCGCCGGTGACCACTTCGGCCGATTTGCGCCCGCCGATATAGAGCGTCGACCACAGCCGCCCGACAATGCCGAGGAAGATCAAGAGCACGCCGAACATCTCGATCGACTCGTGCATCGGCGTGTCCGGCGGAAAGGACGATTGACCGAACAGAAGCGCGGCAAAYAGCACCACGATCAGCACTGCCAGCACGATCCGGCGCATGTGCTGATAGCCGCYCAACCCTTCATTCTGGTTGTCGGCCGGAACCTTCACTTCATCGACCATGACCCATCCGATCGTCGAGTGGCGATCGGATTGAAAACAGGCGCCCCGCCGATCGTCGGGACGCCGTGCCCGGCAATTCGGGCGGATTTTAGAGCGGGATAGAAGGAGCCGGGCAACTCTCGAAACCGTGATGGGCGCGGCGCTTTGACGGCCGCGTCATCCTTGGTCAGCGCGGCGCCAGGACCATCATCATCTGGCGGCCTTCGAGCTTCGGCTCCGCTTCGACCTTGGCGATCGTCGACACTTCCTCGCGCACCTTGTTCAGAAGCTGCATGCCGAGCTCCATATGCGCCATCTCGCGGCCGCGGAAGCGCAGCGTCAGCTTGACCTTGTCGCCTTCCTCGAAGAAGCGCCGCACAGCCTTCATCTTGGTCTCGTAGTCATGGCTGTCGATGTTCGGGCGCATCTTGATCTCCTTGATCTCGATGACCTTCTGGTTCTTGCGCGCTTCGGCCGCCTTTTTCTGGTTGGCGTATTTCAGCTTGCCGAGATCGAGGATCTTGACGACGGGGGGCTGCGCGTTGGGTGATATCTCGACGAGATCGAGCCCAGCCTCTTCGGCCAGCAGCAGCGCTTCGTTGATGGAAACTTCGCCACGGTTCTGGCCGTCGGCGTCGATAAGCTGGACCCGGGGCACCCGGATGTCTCGGTTGGAGCGCGGCCCGTCCTTGGTGGGTGCCGCTGCTTTGAAAGGTCTGCGAATGGTCGTGGTCTCCTCGGCCGTTTCGTTCAGGGTTTCTTTAGACAAGAAGTAGGTGGACGCGCCTATGTGGTGAGCGCGGGGCGTGAGTCAATAGCATAGTCGCGCCGGAAAATCACCTGCCGCCTGGCAATTGTCTGCACCAAGCAAAGAAACGCCGCGAGCACTTTTCGTTGAACCACAGCCTGTGCCAAAAGGACCGGCCGAAAGGACAAGCTCATGGCCGCCAGCGCTCCGGTTTTCATCGATGTGGACGGGTCGAACATCGCCGTCAGGCAGGCGCCGGGCGCGGCGCCCGGCGTGGTCTGGCTCGGCGGCTACAAGTCCGACATGCTGGGCACGA
The DNA here is from genome assembly GCF_001854795.2 of Mesorhizobium sp. LCM 4577. Taxonomy (NCBI): domain Bacteria; kingdom Pseudomonadati; phylum Pseudomonadota; class Alphaproteobacteria; order Hyphomicrobiales; family Phyllobacteriaceae; genus Mesorhizobium; species Mesorhizobium sp. LCM 4577. The sequence goes on from NZ_MDDU01000001.1 coordinate 326,336, forward strand.
AGGCCGAGACGCTTGCCGCCTGGGCCGCGCGCGAGGGCCATGCCTATTTGCGCCACGACTATTCCGGTCATGGCGAGTCGGGCGGCGCATTCGCCGACGGCACGATCTCCAGATGGCTGGCCGAGAGCCTTGCCGTCTTTCGCCGGTTCAGCAAGGGCAAGCAGATCCTGGTCGGCTCCTCGATGGGGGCGTGGATCGCGCTGCGCATGGTGCAGGAACTGCGCAAGGCGGGCGAAGACCGTGTGGCCGGCCTGGTGCTGCTCGCCCCGGCGCCGGATTTCACCGTCGAACTGATCGAACCGGTGCTGACCGACGCGCAGCGGCGCGATCTCAAGGAAAAAGGCTTCTTCACCGAGCCGTCCGACTATTCCGACGAGCCTTATATCTACACGCGCGCGCTGATCGAGGACGGCCGCGCCAATCGGGTGATGACGGGGCCGATCGACACGCACTGCCCGGTGCACATCCTGCACGGACTTGCCGATCCGGATGTGCCGTCCGGCCATGCGCTGAAGCTGGCCGCTATGTTGCCCGCCGACGACGTGACGCTGTCGCTGATTCCGGACGGCGACCATCGCCTGTCCCGCCCCGAGGATCTCGATATGCTCATACGGACCGTCGGCGATATGGTCAGGCGGGCCGCCGGATAATGCGCATTTCCATCCCGATATCCGCCTTCGTCGCGGCAATCGTCGGTTTCGGCGGCACGCTGGCTCTCGTCATCGCGGCCGCCAAGGCGGTCGGCGCCACGCAGATCGAGACCGCGAGCGGTGTCACCGCGATCTGCCTGGCCATGACGATTGAATGCCTGTGGCTGTCCTGGCGCACGAAGATGCCGGTCATCACCGCCTGGTCGACGCCTGGCCTGGCGCTGATCGCGGCCTCCAGCGGCTTCACGATGCCGCAGGCCGTCGGCGCCTTCATGGTCACCGGCGTCCTTCTGGTCGCCACCGGCCTGTTCAAGCCATTGACCCGGCTGATCGCGCAGATCCCGGCCTCCGTCGCGTCCGGCATGCTGGCCGGCATCCTGGTCAGCTTCGCCGTCAATGCGGTGAAGACCATTCCCGCCGATCCCTGGCTGATCCTGCCGCTGATCGCCGCCTTCTTCGTCATCCGCCTGTTCAATCCGGCTCTGTCGGTGCTGGTGGTGCTGATCGGCGGCGGCCTCGCCGCTTTCCTCACCGGCCGCGTCGGCAGCCTGCCTGTGCCGGAACTGTCGACATTGACGTTCATTGCGCCGCAATTCACTGCATCGGCGACCATTGGCCTCGCCTTGCCGCTCTATCTGGTCACCATGGCCTCCCAGAACCTTTCCGGCCTCGCGGTGCTGCGCGCCGCGGGCTATCATCCGGAGCCCGGTCCGCTGATCGGCGTCACCGGTCTGTTTTCGCTGCTCTCGGCGCCGTTCGGCGCCGCCACCACCAATCTTGCGGCCATCTCGGCCGCCATCTGCACCGGCCCCGACGTTCATCCCGACCCGGCCGAACGCTGGAAAACCGGGCCGTTCTACGCGCTCGCCTATCTCATCTTCGCCATTTTCGGCGCCTCGCTGGTGGCCATCTTCGCCGTCCTRCCGCAAAGCCTGATCGTGCTGGTCGCGGGGCTCGCCTTGACGGCGCCCCTGGCCAACGCCCTGTCGATAGCCCTTCACGACGTTGACGAACRCATGCCGGCGACGGTCACCTTCGCGGTGACCACCTCGGGGCTCACGCTTTTCGGCGTCGGCGCGGCATTTTGGGGGCTGGTTGCCGGAATGGCAGTGCTTTTCCTGGAAAAACTCAAAAAGCGATAATCATTTCAGATGCTTCGCCGGTTTTGGCCGGACTTGCCTTGAATCGCCTATTTCGCCTTCCCATTTCGATTCCACGCAGCCGGATCGGCTGTCTCCAACGGAAGGATTGGGAGAAATGAATACGACTGCATTGATCCGTCCGGCCTGGACGCCGGCCACCATCGCGCTGATGGTCATCGGCTTCATGGTGTTCTGGCCGCTCGGCTTCGCCATGCTCGCCTACATCATCTGGGGCGACCGGCTCGAAGGCTTCAAGCGCGACATCAACCGCGCCACGGACGGCATCTTCGCCGGCTGCCGCCGCGGCTCCGAGAAGGCGGCCCGCTGGGGCCATGGCTCGGCCCGCACCGGCAACGTCGCCTTCGACGACTGGCGCGAGAAGGAGCTGGAGCGCCTCGCCGAGGAGCGCCGCAAGCTGGACGAGATGCTGACCGAGTTCGACGACTACGCCCGCGAGCTGCGCCGCGCCAAGGATCAGGAAGAGTTCGACCGCTTCATGGCCAACCGCAGCAAGCATACCGCGCCGACCACCACCGAGCCGGGCGACAAGCCCGCGTCCAAGCGCGGCAAGGGCACGAACCTGCTCGACGACTGAGATCCTTGCGCATGACCCCGAAAATCGACGCCGATTTTCGGAATAGGTCATGCGCAAACTCAAAGTGCTGCAGCGTCCTTTGCGCGTCCAGAGGACGCGCGGCGCTGCAGGGACAGGTCTTAGGCTGACAAAACGGCGTCGCGCGAGCGGCGCCGTTTCTTTTTTGTTCTCTTTGTAGCTTCCCTCCACTGGCCGTTTTTTTCGAATCGCGTATCGTCCAGCCATGACCCTCGGCTTCTTTCGCAATCTGACCAAGCCAAAGCCCACCCCTGTGGTCGAGCGCGAACATTGCGTCGCCGGCCGAACTTTGCCGCTGAAAATCGTCGAAAGCGCCAGGGCCAGGCGGCTCACGCTGCGCATCGATTCCGGCGGCCAGGGCCTGCGCGTCACCGTGCCGCCCGGCCTGCGCCGTGGCGAGGTGGAGAAATTCCTCGACCGCCACCAGGACTGGCTGGAGCAGCGGCTGGCCAAGGTGCCGACGAGGCCGCAGGTCAGGCCCGGCATCAGGATCCCGATCCGCGGCGTGCCGCACCGCATCGTGCATGAGCCTTCGAAGCGCGGCACCGTCACCGTCTCGCGCGACGAGCGCGGTCCGCTCCTGATCGTGCATGGCGAGCGCATCCATCTGCCGCGCCGCATCGCCGACTACCTCAAGCGCGAGGCCAAGAAGGAGATCGAGAGGCTGGTGGTCAAGCACACCGAGGCGATCGGCAAGCGCGCCAAGGCGATAAGGTATAAGGATACCTCCAGCCGCTGGGGGTCATGCACCTCGGAGGGCAATCTCTCCTTCTCGTGGCGCATCATGATGGCGCCGCCGGCGGTGATAAATTACCTGGTGGCGCATGAAGTGGCGCATCTCAAGGAGATGAACCACGGCCCGAAATTCTGGAAGCTGTGCGAGAAGCTGTGCCCGGATACCGACCGCTGCAAGGACTGGCTGAAGCGCAATGGCGGCGCGCTGCAGGCGATTGTGTTTGAGTAGCTCAAGCCGATAGGTCGCGTTCCTTCACACCCCCCTCTGCCCTGCCGGGCATCTCCCCCGCAAGGGGGGAGATTGGGTGTCGCCTAGGCTTTCGCCAATCGCAAGCGTTGCAGGAAGCGTTCAGCGCCGAAGCTGCTGATCTCCCCCCTTGCGGGGGAGATGGCCGGCAGGCCAGAGGGGGGTGCTGTCCCGCCAGCCTCTCTACTATCCGCTTGAACCCATTAGGCCCTCAATCGTCATTCGCCGCATTCAACTCCTCCGGTCGCAACCCCTCCTCGCCCTGATGCGGCCATGGCAAAAAATTCCGGTCGAACGCGTCGCTGCCGAAATAGTCCAGCGCCCGGTGCGCCTCGGCGCCGTTGAAGTCGGACTTTTCCATCAGATGCGCGATCACCTCGCGCGCTTGGGCGATCTTCTGCCTCAGTTCGGCAACGGTCCGGTCGGCCATGATTGTCGTGCTCCCGCCTGTGGTCCCGTTATGAAGGTAGTGTTTTCCGCCGCGCCGGCAACAGCATGCTTTTTCTCGACTCTTTTGCCGTTTCGTGCCAAGCCCGCGCAATGACGCTCGACATCAAGATCTGCGGATTGAAGACCGACGCCGCGATGGCGGCCGCCCTCGCCGGCGGCGCCAGCCATGTCGGCTTTATTTTCTTCCCTAAGAGCCCGCGCTATGTCGAGCCCGCCGAGGCCGGGCGCCTGCGCGAAGCGGCGCGCGGCAAGGCGCTGGCGGTTGCCGTGACCGTCGATGCCGACGATGCCTTCCTCGACGAGATCGTCGCGAAAATGCAACCGGACATGCTGCAGCTCCACGGTTCCGAGACACCGGAGCGGGTGGCGGAACTCAAGGCGCGCCACGGCCTGCCGGTCATGAAGGTGTTTTCCGTCAGCGAGGCGRCCGATCTCGATCGCATCAAGCCATATATCGRCATCGCCGATCGCTTCATGTTCGACGCCAAGCCGCCGAAAGGATCGCAACTGCCGGGCGGCAACGGCGTCGCCTTCGACTGGCGCATCCTTGCCGGYCTTGACGCCGGGCTCGATTACATGCTTTCCGGAGGGCTCAACGCCGCCAATATCGGCGATGCCCTGAGACTGGCCAATCCGCCCGGAATAGACGTCTCRTCCGGTGTGGAARGCGCTCCGGGCGTCAAGGATCCGGCGCTGATCGAGCAGTTTTTCCGGGCCGTCAGAGCCGCGCGGGATAATCGCGCTGCCTGAGTAGGTTCAAGCCCGAGCATGTCCGGAAAAGTGGAATCCGGTTTTCCGACAAGGACATGCTCGAAACCAAAATGCAGCATGTCCCGGAAAAGTGGAATCCGGTTTTCCGATAAGGACGTGCTCGCAAGCCAAGACTTAGGAGATCGGCGATGAACAAGCCGGCTATGCCAAATTCCTTCCGCACCGGGCCCGACGAGCAGGGCATGTTCGGCATTTTCGGCGGCCGCTTCGTCGCCGAGACGCTGATGCCGCTGATCCTCGACCTCGAAGATCAGTGGAACAAGGCCAAGAACGATCCGGAGTTCAAGGCCGAGCTGCAGAATCTCTCCACCCACTATGCCGGGCGGCCCTCAAAACTCTATTTCGCGGAAGGGCTGACGAAGCATCTCGGCGGCGCCAAGGTCTATTTCAAGCGCGAGGACCTCAACCACACCGGCTCCCACAAGATCAACAACTGCCTCGGCCAGATCCTGCTCGCCAAGCGCATGGGCAAGAAGCGCATCATCGCCGAGACGGGCGCCGGCCAGCATGGCGTGGCCTCAGCCACCGTCGCGGCGCGCTTCGGCTATCCTTGCGTCGTCTACATGGGCGCCACCGACGTCGCCCGCCAGAGCCCCAACGTCTTCCGCATGAAGCTGCTCGGCGCCGAGGTACGGCCGGTCACCGCCGGCCACGGCACCTTGAAGGACGCCATGAACGAGGCCCTGCGTGACTGGGTCACCAATGTCGAGGACACCTACTACCTGATCGGCACCGCCGCCGGCCCGCATCCCTATCCCGAGCTGGTGCGCGACTTCCAGTCGGTGATCGGCACGGAAGCCCGCGCCCAAATTCTGGAGCAGGAAGGCCGGCTGCCGGACGTCATCATCGCCGCCGTCGGCGGCGGCTCCAACGCCATCGGCCTCTTCCATCCCTTCCTCGACGACAAGGACGTGCGCATCATCGGCATCGAAGCGGGTGGACGCGGCCTCGACGGCGTCGAGCATTGTGCCTCGATGAGCGCCGGCAAGCCCGGCGTGCTGCACGGCAACCGCACCTATCTGCTGCAGAACGCGGACGGGCAGATCCTCGACGGCCATTCGATCTCGGCCGGCCTGGATTATCCAGGCGTCGGTCCGGAGCATTCCTGGCTGCGCGATTCCGGCCGTGTCCAGTACGAGCCGATCCTCGACGACGAGGCGCTTGAGGCCTTCCAGCTGACCACCCGGGTCGAAGGCATCATCCCGGCGCTGGAATCGGCGCATGCCATCGCCCATGCGATGAAGATCGTGCCGAAGATGGACAAGGACCAGATCGTCATCGTCAACCTGTCCGGCCGCGGCGACAAGGACGTGCACACAGTGGCCAACATGCTGGGCATGGAGATCTGACAATGACCACCCGCATCGACCGCCGTATGGCCAAGCTCAAAGCCGAAGGCCGCCCGGCTCTCGTCACCTACATCATGGGCGGCGACCCCGATTACGAAACCTCGCTGTCGATCATGAAGGGGCTGCCTGCCTCCGGCAGCGATATCATCGAGCTCGGCATGCCCTTCTCCGACCCGATGGCCGACGGCCCGGCCATCCAGGCGGCGGGCCTTCGGGCGCTGAAGGGCGGCCAGACGCTGGCCAAGACGCTGAAGATGGCGTCCGAATTCCGCGCCGGCGACGACGAGACGCCGATCGTTCTGATGGGCTACTACAATCCGATCTACATCTACGGCGTCGACCGCTTCCTCGCCGACGCCAAGGCCAGCGGCATCGACGGCCTGATCGTCGTCGACCTGCCGCCGGAAATGGATGAGGAGCTTTGCATTCCGGCGCTGAAGGCCGGCGTCAACTTCATCCGTCTGGCGACGCCGACCACCGACGACAAGCGCCTGCCCAAGGTTCTGGAGAACACCTCCGGCTTCGTCTACTACGTCTCGATGACGGGCATCACTGGGTCGGCGCTCGCCGACACAGCCAAGGTCTCGGCAGCGGTCACCCGCATCAAGGGCCACACCGCGCTGCCGGTCTGCGTCGGCTTCGGCGTCAAGACCGCCGAGCAGGCGCGTGTCATCGGCGCCTCGGCCGACGGCGTCGTCGTCGGCACGGCGATCGTCAACGCGATCGCCAACGTGCTGGGGCCCAAGGGCGAGAAGACAGCCGATCCGGCGGAGGCCGTCGCCACGCTGGTCAGCGGCCTTGCCCAGGGCGTCCGCTCGGCTCGCCTTGCTGCCGCCGAATAGCCTGACTATCTGTTCGCTACGCAATTCGGGCCGGAAATCCGCCACAGACTTTTCCTGAATTGCTCGAAGTCTCTTCCAGGACAGGAGCCGAAGCCATGAACTGGATCACCAATTACGTCCGCCCGAAGATCAATTCGATGCTCGGCCGGCGCACCGACATGCCGGAAAACCTTTGGATCAAGGATCCCGAGACCGGCGAGATGATCTTTCACAAGGATCTCGAATCCAACCAGTTCGTCATCCCGGCTTCCGGCCATCACATGAAGATCTCGGCCAAGGAGCGGCTGAAATACTTCTTCGACGACGGCAAATACGAGGTGCTGGAAAACCCCAAGGTGGTCCAGGACCCGCTTAAGTTCCGCGACGAGAAGCGCTACACCGACCGTCTGAAAGAGGCGAAGGCCAAGACCAGCCTCGAGGACGCGATCCTCAACGGCGCCGGCACCATCGACGGGCTGCCGGTTATCGTCACCGTGCAGGACTTCGCCTTCATGGGCGGCTCGCTCGGCATGGCCGCCGGCGAGGCCATCGTGCACGCCTTCGAAGTCGCGCTGCAGCGCAAGCGGCCGCTGATCCTGTTCGCCGCCTCCGGCGGCGCCCGCATGCAGGAAGGCATCCTCTCGCTGATGCAATTGCCGCGCACCACGGTCGGCGTCGACCGGCTGAAGGAAGCCGGCCTGCCCTATATCGTCGTGCTCACCAATCCGACCACCGGCGGCGTCACTGCCTCCTACGCCATGCTGGGCGATGTCCACATCGCCGAGCCGGGCGCGCTGATCGGCTTTGCCGGCCCGCGTGTCATCGAGCAGACCATCCGCGAGAAGCTGCCCGACGGTTTTCAGCGCGCCGAATATCTGATGGAACACGGCATGGTCGACATGGTCGTGTCGCGCCTCGAGATGCGCCAGACCATCTCCCGGCTGTTGAAAATGCTGCTCAAGATGCCGCCGGCCGACAAGCCGCTCGAGCCGGAAATCCTGCCGCCGGCGGTGGTCAACGCGGAGGCGCGGCCGCAAGCCTGAGGCGAGGTCGGCCCCGACGCGATATAAACCTGCGCGACATCGTTCGCCGCGAACCGCGATTTGCGTCGCCCATTGCGTGCTGTAGCCTCTGATTTGCGCACGGCCGTTCGAAACCGATTCCCGGTTTCGGAAGCATGCGCTAGGATTCCACCATGACAACGCTTTCCGCCGAACGCGAAATCGAACATCTGATGACGCTGCATCCGAAAGGCTTCGACCTTTCGCTGGACCGCGTCACGCGGCTTCTCGAACGCCTCGGCAATCCGCAGGACCGGCTGCCGCCGGTCATCCACATCGCAGGTACCAACGGCAAGGGCTCCTGCGCCGCCTTTTCGCGCGCGCTGCTGGAGGCGGCGGGCCACCTCGTCCACGTCCATACCTCGCCGCATCTGGTGAACTGGCACGAACGCTACCGGCTGGCGGCCGAAGGCGGCGGCAAGCTCGTCGACGACGACGTTTTCGCCGAAGCCATCGCGCGCGTCGCCGAGGCCAATCAAGGCCAGACGATCACTGTCTTCGAGATCCTCACCGCCGTCACCTTCGTCCTGTTCTCGGAGCATCCGGCGGAGGCGGCGATCATCGAGGTCGGCCTTGGCGGCCGTTTCGACGCCACCAATGTCGTCAAGCGGCCGGCCGTTTCGGTGATCATGCCGATCTCGATGGACCACGAAGCCTATCTCGGCGACCGCGTCGAGCTGATCGCCGCCGAAAAGGCGGGCATCATGAAGCACGGCTGTCCGGTGGTGATCGGCGCCCAGGAGAGCGACACCGCGCTTCAGGTTCTGATCGAGACGGCGGAGCGGCTGGATTGCCCGACCGTGGTCTATGGCCAGGATTTCCTCGCTTTCGAGGAGAACGGCCGCATGGTCTACCAGGACGAGGACGGGTTGATGGACCTGCCGCTGCCCCGCCTGCCCGGGCGGCACCAGTACGCCAATGCAGCGGCGGCGATCGCCGCCGTCAAGGCGGCCGGCTTCGAGATCGGCCATCGCGCCGCCGAGCGGGCGATGGCCCATGTCGCCTGGCCGGCGCGCATGCAGAAGCTGACCCAGGGCAAATTGGTGGATCTGGCTCCGAAGGGCGCGGAGATCTGGCTGGACGGCGGCCACAATCCCGGCGCCGGCATCGTCATCGCGGAGGCGCTGGCCGAGCAGGAGGAGAAGAATCCGAGACCGCTGGTGCTGATTTCCGGCATGATCAACACCAAGGACCAGACCGGCTATTTCAGCGCCTTTAAGGGCCTCGCCCGCCATGTCTACACCGTGCCGGTGACCAACAGCGATGCCGGCGTGCCGAATGATGAGCTGGCCTTGCGCGCCGAAGAGGCAGGCCTATCGGCCGAGCCGGTCAGTTCCGTCGCCAGCGCGCTGATGCTGTTGCGCGACTCCTGGGACGGCCCGGCGCCGCGCATCCTGATCGGCGGCTCGCTCTATTTCGCCGGTGCCGTGCTGGCCGAGAACGGCACGCCGCCGACCTGAGCAATTTCTGGATAGCGCTGTAGATTCGGCGGGGACCGAAAGGAACGGGCCATGATCAAGGTGAAGCAACTGGCCCATGTCTGCATCTTTGCGCACGACCTGGAGGCGACGCGTGGCTTCTACCGCGATGTGCTCCGCATGGACACAAGGTTCAATTTTCTGCGCGACGGCAGGATTTTCGGCTTCTATCTCGAGTGCGGCGGCCGCAGCCATGTCGAGGTGTTTGAGAAGACCGAGGCCAGCTACAGCGACCGCAACCAGATCAACCATTTCTGCCTTGAGGTGGAAGATATCGACGCGGCCGTCGCCCATATCCGGTCGAAAGGTGTCGCGGTGACGGCGAAGAAGCTCGCCTGCGACGACACGTACCAAGCCTGGATCAGCGACCCTAACGGCGTGAGGATCGAGCTGTTTGAATACACCGCAAAAAGTGCCCAATTCGCCGGCGGCGATCGCGTCGCCGACTGGTGACTACTTCGGCTCGATTGACTGGTCCGAAATTCGGCTGGGCACAGAGATTTGAAAGGTTGCCGTTTTGTCTTGGTGTAAGATCTTCCATCCAGCAGCGCAAACGCTGGCGATTGGTTGAAGCCCCCCAACCTCGTCATTTTATGGCGAAGCAGGAGCGAAGCGACGCGGCGCAAACCATAGAATCCATTCCGTGACTTGGGAGGGTTACTGCGGTGCAGAATTCTGCTCCGTTGCACGCCCTGGCGAACGGAACGGCATGGATTCCAGGGTCTTCGCGACGGAGCTTCGCTCCTGCTCCGCCCTGGAATGACGATCGCGATGGGCGTTTCGGCCAATCTCCAACGCATGCCGCCTGCCAACGCAAACAGAGCCTATCGGTCAAAATCCCCGTGCAGTGCCACTAGAGTTCGCGGCCTTCGCGGATAATCTTCTCCAGATCGATGTCGGCGCCGCTGCTTGCCGCCAAGCGAGCATAGAAGCTGGACGGGGGCTCGCGCGCCGCTTCCCGGATATCATAGAACTCAAGTGCGCGTTCGATCAGGTCGGCTATGGAACGATTCTCTCGACGCGCAAGTCGATGAGCAAGGCTCCATGCTTTTGCGCTACGGACTGAGAGTGTTGGTTCGGCCATTTGGAACTCCGCTTGCCGGAATAGACACCGACAGAGCTTAGCCATCAAGATGGCGGATGATGGCCAGCCGACTACTTCAGCTCGATCTCGATAAAAGCGTATTCGCCGTCATTGGCGTTGACGACGTCGTGCTCGACGCCCTCGCGGCGGAAATAGGGCGCTCCCTTCTTCATTTCGGCAAAGGATTCGCCGTCCTTGGTCACCAGCTTCACCTTGCCGTCCATCAGCGGCACCACGACATAGTCGTGGCCATGGCGATGCCAGCCGGTGTTGGCGCCCGGCGCGAACCGGTATTCGGTGACGATGACGCGCTCATTGTCGACGTGAACTGTGGCTTTGGCTGTCCCGGTCATGGCGCTCTCCTTTTCTGAAGCAGAGAGTATGACTTGCCTGCGTGCGAGGGCCAGAGCGCGCCGAGCGATGACGCCAAAGAAAAAGCCCGGCGCGATTGGCCGGGCTCGTTCTTGAACTTTACGGATTGGCTCAGGCGATGGCGCCGTTGATCCAGTGCGACAGCGCGGTCTTCGGCGCGGCGCCCACTTTCATATCGGCCACTTCGCCGCCCTTGAAGATCATCAGCGTCGGGATCGAGCGCACGCCATACTGCGCGGCAAGCTCCGGATTCTCGTCGATGTTGAGCTTGGCGACCTTCACCTTCGAGCCGAGCTCCTTGGCGATCTCTTCCAGCGACGGGCCGATCATCTTGCAGGGACCGCACCATTCCGCCCAGAAATCCACCACGACCGGCTCCTTGGCGTTGAGCACATCGGCCTGGAAATTGCCATTGTCGACCTTGACGGTGGCCATGCTGAAATCCTTTCGAAAACTCGGGTTGCACCAAATGTGGTGGTTGTGGCGGCGATGTTCAAGCAGTTCTTGTGTCACGCTCCCGTGAGTCGGGCAAGGGCATCGTCCATCGCCTTGGCTGGCAGCTCGATCAGGCGCGGCGCCTCGGTGAGGAGCAGCGCCGCCGTCACCTCGCGCCCCGGATAGAGCGGCTCAAGCAGCGCGCGGTAGAGCGCAAGCTGCAGCACATAGGCCGGCGGCACTTCGGTCAGGCTCGCCGGCGCCGGCCGGTTGGTCTTGTAGTCGACGATCGACACCTTGTCCGGGGCGACAGCCAGCCGGTCGATCTTGCCGGAGATCGAGCGCAGCCTGCCCTTCACCTCGAGGCTGCCCATGATCGCGACTTCCGCGCGGGACGACGGTGAGAACAGTGCGCCGAAGCGGCCGTCGGACAGGATCGCAAGCACCGCCTCGAGCGCTTTGCCGCGCTCACCGTCCGGCCAGCCGGCGCCGGCGCGCGCCAGGTAGCGCTCGGCCGCACTCCGCCTTTCGTCTTCGGCGATGCCGGGCAGCATCTGCAGCAATTTGTGCAGGACCAGGCCGCGCACCACCGCGAAGCCGGGCTCGGCCTCGGCGTCGAGAACCGGCGAGCGCGTGTCGGGCACGGCTTCTTTCGCTTCCTCGATCAGCGCCGAGGCGCCGGAAGGCGAAAGCGGCCGCGGCAGCTCCTCATAGGGCGGCAGTGGCCGGAACAGGGTGTCGGGCAGCGGCGCAAGATGCTCGGTTCGATGTTCGGCTTCGCTCTCTGCCAGCGCCACCGGCGGCAGTTTCGTCATATGGAAGCGATGCACGGCCACCTCGGCCGTCGCCGGATGCCGCCGCTCGGAACTCTCGGGCGCCCCCAACAGCGCCCGGCTGACGATCGAATGCCAGGTGCCGGTGCTGGGCTGCCGCTTGCCGTGATAGCCGCAGACGATCAGCCGGTCCTCGGCACGCGTCATGCCGACATAGAGCAGCCGCCGGTATTCGTCGTCCGCCAGTTCGCGCGCCCGGATCGAAGCCGCCTTCGAGACGCCGTTGGCGACATCGCTGGCCGAGCGCCAAAGATAGCCCTTGCCCCTCCATTGCGTCCCCGAGCTCTCGAACGGCATCAGCCGCGGCAGATGCTGGTCGCTGAACGGCGCCGAGCCGCCATCGACCAGGAAGACGACCGGGGCTTCGAGGCCCTTGGCGGCGTGCACGGTCATGACCCGCACCTCGTCGCGCGTCTGGTCCATCTCGCGCTTGATCTCGGGGCCGGCATTCTCCAGCGTCGACAGGAAGGATTCCAGCCCCGGCAGTCCAGTGCGTTCCTCGGCCAGGCAGAAGCTCAGGAACTCGTCGAGGATGTCGCCGGCTTCGGGTCCGAGCCGCGCCGTCATCTTGCGGCGCAACCCGTCGCGCGCGAGCAGGGCGGCGTAGAATTCGAACACCGGCTTGAAGGCCACTTCGGTCGCCCAGTCGTCGAGCCGGCTAACGACCGCGACGAGGGCCGCATCTTCGGCCGCATGTTGCCTGAGCGAGGCGATCAGCGACTGGCCTTTCGGCCTTTCACMGGCGAGCGCCAGCAACGTCTCCTCGGAGACCTCGAAGATCGGACTGCGCAGCACCGCGGCCAAGGACAGGTCGTCCTCCGGCTGGATCAGGAAATGCCCGAGCGCGATCAGGTCCTGCACGGCGATATGGCCGGGCAGGCTCAGCCGGTCGGCGCCGGCGACCGGGATCTGCCGGTTCTTCAGGCTGCGCGACAGCGCATGGACGAAGCGGTCCCGTTTGCGCACCAGCACCAGGATGTCGCCGGCGGTCAGTTTTCGGCCTTTGCCTTCGATGACCTCGCCATTCCGCAACCAGTCCTGGATGGTCGTCGCCACATGCTCGGCGACGCGCACGGCGGGTGCGCTGGCGTGGTTGACCGGCAAGGTCCAGTCGTCGGGCTCCTCGACCATTTCGGCGCCGATCGAGGGYCATACCTCGACATAGCCCGGCGCGTCATTGCGGATCGCCTTGTGGCTCAGCGGATCGGGATCGTGGCTGATGCCGCGCCTGACACCCGGCTCGGCGAAGACGCGGTCGACCGCGGCCAGCACGTCGTCGCTCGAGCGGAAAGACCAGGTGAGCTTGAGATTGGCGAAGGCGGCTTCGGCGTCGCGCACGCGCCCGGCGAACAACAGCCGGCTTTCGGCGAAGGAATCCGGCGCAGCGCCCTGGAAGGAATAGATCGACTGCTTCTCGTCGCCCACGGCAAAGATCGTGCGCGTCACTGCCTCGCGCTGGCCGAGCCCGGCAAAGAACTCCTCCGTCAGCTTCTTCACCACCTCCCACTGGTCCGGGCTGGTGTCCTGCGCCTCGTCGAGCAGGATATGGTCGATGCCCTGGTCGAGCTTGAACTGCACCCATGGTCCGGCATCGGGCCGCGACAACAGGGCGACGGTGCGGGTGATGAGGTCGTTGAAGTCGAGGAAGCCCCGCCCGCGCTTCAACTGCTCGTAGCGCGCAATCAGCCAGCCGGCGACGGTGAGCGCCGCCGCCGTGCCTTCCAGCATGCGAAACAACGCCAGCCGGTCCGACACGTCGAGGATCGCCTTGGCCGCCGCAAGGTAGCGTTCCGGCAGATCCGGCAGCCGGTCGACCAGCGCCTTCCTGAAGATCTTGGGCGGCTCATAGGGGTCGCCATCGGCCTTGAGGAAGGCCTTTGCCAAGAGCCGCAGCCGGCGGATCGGGTCGGCTTCGGCGAATGCGCCTCGTGCATAAGGGACGACGTTGTTCAGCACCTGCCGCGCGTCGGCGGCTTCGGCGGCGTGCGCGAATTCGGCGAACTGGCCAGGGTCGAAACCCGGCAGCGGCCAGAGCGACGCGGCGATGCCCTCGCCCGTCTGTCCCGGCCTGAAGTCGAATTCGGCGAACAACGGCCGGAAGTCCCGCTCCTTGCCGAGCTTGGCGATGAAGTCGCGCAGTTCGTCGCGCTTGCCGACGATCTCGCCAAGCAACGAATCGAGACCGAACTCGCCGCCGCTTTCCAGCACGGTGGCGAAGGCTTCCGCCAGCCCTTCGACACCGGCGCCCGCGCCCGAGATCATGTCGCGGCGGGCCTCGGCGAACAGCGAGGCCTCCATCTGCGGATCGAGCATCTCGAAATGCGCTGGGATATTGGCCTCCAGCGGGAACTGGTGCAGCACGGATTCGCAGAAGGCGTGGATGGTCTGGATCTTCAGCCCGCCCGGCGTCTCGAGCGCCTCGGCGAACAATCGGCGCGCGCGCCGCATCATGTCGCGGTCGGCGCCGCGGCCGTCCAGCGCCGCGATCCTGACCGCCAGCTCCGCATCGGGCAGCGCCGTCCATTCCGACAGCGTCGAGAACACACGGTTCGACATGTTGGCGGCGGCAGCCCGCGTATAGGTCAGGCACAGGATCTTCGACGGATCGGTGCCGTTGAGCAGCAGCCGGATGACGCGCTGCGCCAAAACATGCGTCTTGCCCGAGCCGGCATTGGCCGAAACCCAGGCGGAATAGGCCGGATCGGAAGCGCGCGACTGGCTGGCGGCGGTATCGGAGGGGATCGGATATTTCATCCGTCCGCCTCGTCCTCGCTGGCGCCGCCGGCCGACCATTCGAGCACGCGCGCCAGATGGTCGTAGTCGCCGTCGGCTTCGCCCTCGCGGAAGGGCAGGGCGCGCGACAGATAGCCGGTGGTCGGGTCGGCATAGTGGAACAGCAGCCGCTCCAGCCGCGCCCAGGCTTCCTCGGAGAGATCGTTGGCGGTGCGGGGCTTGCGGTTGTATTCGAGGATCGATTCCTCGAACACCTCGCCGTTCGGCTTCAGCCGCACGAAGGCAAGCTGCGAGGGCTCGCGGATGCCGAGTTCCTTGAAGGCGCCGCGCCTGAGCAAGGCGCCCTCCAAAGCCAATTGCGGCGACAAGAGCGTGTGCGCCTGCGCTTTCGAGGGAGAGGAGCCGGTCTTGTAGTCGAGGATATCGGCCATGCCGCCGGCAAGCAGGTCGACGCGGTCGGCATAGCCGGAGAGCGTCACGCCGGTGCGGCCGACCACCGTCTTCTCGGCGCGCTCCTCGGCATAGCGCCTCGCGACCGCATCGGCGCGGGTATGCTCCCATTCGATGATGTTTTCGGCGAGCTTTTCGAAACGCGGCCACCAGATAGCCTCGATATCCGGCGGAAGCTGTGCCTCGGCAAAGCAAGCGCGACCGGCTTCGATGAGGCTTGCCAAGGCATTCGGCGCCTTTGGGTCGTCGACCCGCCGCGAGAACAGATGCAGGATCTCGTGGAACAGCGTGCCGCGTTCGGCCGCGCCCGGATCGCGGATCAAAGGTTCGAGGGGCGAGAGCCCGAGGACGCGCCGCGCATAGACCGCGTAGGGGTCGCGGCGCAAAGTCTCGATCTCGGTGACCGAGAAATGCAGCGGGCGCATGCTGAGCGGCGGCTTGGGCTGCGGGCGAGGGGCAAAATCTTTCTTCTCGCCGGCGTCGAGCGCCCGCGCCCAGCCAAGCAGCGCGTCGCCGCGGCCGCGCAGGGCCGCCGCCGGTTCCTTGCCGATGAAGGTCAGGATGCGCTGCAGCCAGCGCGACGGCACCGCCGGCGCATCGCCTGAGCGCGCCGAGCGCGTCAGCACGACCTCTTTCGTGCCCATCGCCATCTGGAAATCATGCGCGGCAAGGCCGATGCGCCGTTCCGGCGGCTCGAGGTCGATGCCGGTCTTCATCAGCCGCGACATGAAGCGGTCGCTCTCGGGCTTGCGCGGCCAGACCCCTTCATTGAGCCCGCCGATGACCAGCGTGTCGACATTCTGCAATCGGGCTTCCAGCGCGCCCCAGATGGCGATGTTGCGGTCGGTGCCTTGCGCCGGCTTCACCGTCTCCGGCGCGATCAGCGCCTCCATCACGTCGGGCCATTCCGAAGCGGCGAAGGTGAAGGGCGATGATGCCGCCACCAGTCCGCGCAGCAGCTCGGCGAGCTTTTCGCCGGCGTCGCCGGCATAGAGCTCGGCCAGGCTGTCATCGGGCGCGCGGCCCAGATCCTCCAGCGCGACCACGCTGGCGCTGGTCAGCGTCGCGATGTCGGCATCCTTCTCGTCGCGCATCGCGGTGAGCGGCGAAAGCGCGCTTGTAAGGCGGCTAAGCATGCCCTGTGCCTGCTCGATGCCGCGTACGGTGAGACGCGAAAACCAGAAAGGCTGGCGGGTGTCGCCGCTCAGCTCCGCGAGCCGCGTCTCGAAAAGCGCGCCGAGCGATGCGACGTCGGGCCGGCCCGTGCCGCCGCGCAGCGCCACCAGCTCGACCAGTTCGGCCGCCTTGCGCACAGCCTGGCGCTCAAGGCCGAGCCCCAGCAGCGGATGCTTGAGCAAGGCGAGAAGACCGACCGGATCGCCGGGCCGGAACGCCGCATTCAGCGCCAGCCTCAGCAGGCTGGCGGCCGGCGTGTTGAGGAGCGGCGCGCCGCCGGAATCGTCGGCGACGACACCGAAACGCAGAAGCTCGGCCGAGACCCGCCGCGCCAGCGCGCGGTCGCCGGTGACGAGCGCCGCGCGCTTGCCCGGAGCCTCCACGGCGCGCTTCAGCGCGATGGCGATGGCCGCCGCCTCGTCGCGCTCGTTCGCCGCTTCGACAAGCGTCACGCCTGCCAGCGCCTGTTCGATGTCATGGGCCGAAAAGCGCGGTCGCGTCTCGGTCCAGTATTCGGTGGTCTCGGCCGGCCGCAGCGCCTCGCCGACAAGGGCCGCGCGCAGTGCGAGCGGCGGCGGCGCCGCGACCACGTCCTCGACATCGCGGCGCGCAACGCCGATGCCGCCGATCAGCTTGGCGAGGCCGTATTGCGGGTGGCCGAGCGTTGCCGGCCGCGCGCCGGGCGCCGTGATCGCGGCGAAGGATGCATCGTCCAGCTCGCGGTCGAGCCCGGGCAGCACGACCGCGCCATTGGGCAGGCCGGCGATCACGGCAAGCAGTTCGGCGGTGGCGTGGATCGAGCCGGTCGAACCGGCGGCGATCACCGGTCCGGCCGGCGGATTGCGCTTCAGCCGCGCCGCTTCCAGCCGGATCAGCGCGCTGCGATGCGCGGCCGGGTTGGAGCGGTCGCGCTCCTTGAGCAGTTCCGGCCAGTTGTCGGTGACGATGCCGAGGAAGTCGAGCGTCACCTGCCACCAGCCGGCAAGATTGCCGGTGACCAGCGTCGCGAGCTTCGCCCAGTCCGTGCCTTCGGTCTCGATCTCGTCCATCAGCCGCGCGAGGTCGCGCGCCAGCCAGATGGCGTCGGCGGCCGAGGTCGGCACGACGAATTCCTCGTTGAACCGCTCTCGGACATGCGCCGGCAGGCTTTCCTTCCAGGCGCGCACCAGCGGCGCCAGCAAAAGCAGCCGCTCCTGCGCGGCGATCGGCGGGGCGAGGTCTATTGCCGGCGCCGCTTCCGCGTCGAAGGCCGCCTCGTCCTCGTCGAATTCGCCGAGCGGGCGCACCGTCGGCAGGATGGCCGAGCGTTTCCCCCCTCCCAAGTCGGAAAGCATTTCGACGAAAGCGCCACGCAGGGCCCGCGCGGCGCGGCGCGTCGGCACATAGATGGTGGCGTCGGCGAGCGCCAGGGGCTCGCCGTCGAAGCGGAAGCCGGGGATCAGGCGCCCGTCGAGCAACGCTCCGGCCAGCGTCGGCAGGAACGGCGCTCCGGGCGGGATGGAAAGGACGCGGCGCGCGCCGCTCATACCGCTTTCGCTAAGGCGCCGGCGACGGCCGCTTCGGCGGCAGCTATTGCGTCCGGTGTGCCGACGGTGATCCAGCGTCCGTTCATCTTCATGCCGAACAGGCGCCCGGYGGCGATCGCCGTGTCGAAATAGACATTGAGCGAATGCGAGCCGGTGGGCGCGTCCTTGAAGATACGCGGATGAATGATCGCGGCGCCTGCATAGATCAGGCCCGCCGGATCACCCTTCGAGCGTCGTAGGGCTCCATCGGGGGCAACCAGAAAATCGGTGCCGACGCAATGCCCGGTCGCTGAGTCGAGATCGGTAAGCATCAGCAGAATATCCATTCTGGCGGCGTCCCATGCAAGGGCAAGGCGCTCGAGGCTGGGTTCGCCGCTGTCGATCCAGAAAGTGTCGGCATTGATGATGTAGAAGGGCTCGCTGCCCAGAAGCGGCAGCGCCTTGACGATGCCGCCCGCCGATTCCAGCAGCGCCTCGCGTTCGTCGGAGATGACGATCCTCGGCGCGCGTCGATGGGCGACATGGGCGACGATCTGCTCGGGCAGGTAGTGCACGTTGACGACAGCCCTGGCGACGCCGGCGGCCTCCAGGCTGTCCAGCCCCCAGTCGAGCAAGGTCTTGCCGGCGATCTTCACCAGCGGCTTCGGCATCGTGTCGGTGATCGGCCGCATGCGCTTGCCCAGCCCGGCCGCCAGCACCATCGCGGTCTTCGGCGTCATGGTTGGGGGCTTCATGGGACCCGTTCCTCGAGCAGGCCATGGGCCATGTAGAATTCCTTCAGGCCGGCCAGCGCCGGATGCGCCAGCGACCGCCTCAGATAATCGCGGATGCGCGGCAGGTGTTTCAGATAGTAGGGCTTGCCGTCGCGCTTTTCGAGCCGCACGAAGATGCCGAGGATCTTCGAATTGCGCTGCGCCGCCATGATCGCATAGGCCTCGGCGAAACCGGCCTTGTCGAACGCGCCGGCGGCGCGCCTGGCCGCGACATAGGCAGCAACCGTCCGCCGCTCGATCTCGGGCGGCACTGTGACGCGCGCGTCCATCGCCAAGGAGGCGACGTCATAGGCGGCCGGTCCGATCAGCGCGTCCTGCACGTCGACGATGCCGAGCCGATCCAAGCCGGAGCGCTCCGCGCGCCAGATGATGTTGGGCGAATGGAAGTCGCGCAGCATCAGCGTGTATTCGCTGCTTGCGAGGCGGTCGAGAAGGGCATTCCACACCTGGTGATAGCCCTCCCGCAATGCGTCGTTTGCCGGCTCGCCGGTGATCCACGGCACATACCAGTCGACCAGAAGATCGGCCTCGATCAGCATGGCGTCTCGATCGAAAGGCGGCACGTCGTGGACCACGCCGGGCGCCGCTTCCATGTGATCGGGCCAGGCCTTGCCATGCATCATGGCCAACAGCTCCGCCGCCGCTTCGTAGCGTTTCGCGATAGGCTGGCCGTCGGTGCTCAAAARGCCTTCCGATCCGAGATGCTCCAGCAGCAAAAAACCCTGATCGAGGTCCTGGGCGTGGATCGTCGGCACGCTGACACCGTTCGCGAGCAGTGCCCTGTCGATGGCTACGAAGGCGGCGACGGATTGAGCCGTGTGGGCGATCAACGCATAGGGCTTGCCGTCGCGCACCGGCGGCCCGAGCACGAGGCGCGGCGAGTTCATCAGCACGCGCGGCGCCTGGCCCGGTAGCGAGACGATCTCATAGGAGCGCGCGGAGGCGTCGCCGACGAAATGGCGGCGGCTGGCGTCGCCMCAGCCGGCAATGGCCAGGAAATCGCGCATGGCCAGCGATCGTGCCACGCGGTCATAGAACGGTCCCTGCCCGGAAAGCCGCGCTACGCGGGCTTCGCCGTGTTCGGCAAGCTCGACCCACAGCGCGTTTGCCGGCAAACGATCTCCGGCCCGTTCCGGCCATTCGATGAGCGCCGCGCCTTGGCTGAGCGCATCGTCGAGGCCGAGCTCGTCGAGCTCGTCCGGCGCGGAGAGACGGTAGAGGTCGAAATGATGCACCGGAACGCGCGTCTCGTAGCTCTGCACCAGCGTGAAGGTCGGGCTCGGCACTTCGAGGCCGGCATCGTCTGCAAGCGCGCGGATCAGCGCGCGGGCGAGCGTCGACTTGCCGGCGCCGAGATCGCCTCTCAGCGCGATTGCGTCGCCGGCGCGCAACGCCATGGCGAGGTCCTCGCCAAGCCTTGCCGTTGCCGCCTCGTCGGCGAGAAAACGCTCCAGCACCATCCCTGTCATATAGGCCGCGCTACTCGGCCGCGTCGCGGATGCCGGCCGGCGTATCCGGGATTCCGGACGGCTTGTCCGGGAAGGTGCAGATCACTGTGGTGCCCTTATCTTCTGCGGTCTCGATGCGCACGGTTCCGCCATGCAGCTCGACGAAGCTCTTGACGATCGAGAGCCCGAGCCCCGCACCGCGCCGACGTCCGCCATTGGCGCGCGGTTCGAAGCGGCGGAAGACCGATTCCAGCACGTCCGGCGGCATGCCGGGGCCGTCGTCATGCACCGAGAATTCGACGCCGTCGGCCAATCGGCGGCAGGTGAGCCGGATCGTGCTTGCCTCCGGCGCGTAGTTCGCCGCGTTGCTCAGCAGATTGTAGAGAATCTGGCGGATGCGGATCTCGTCGCCATGGAAGCTCGCCGGCGCTTCCGCCGCATCGATCTCGAGCTTGATCCGGTGTTCGTCCAGTCGGTCGGCGACCAGTTCCGCGGCCGCGGCGATCGTCCGGTCGATGTTCATTTCGGAAATGTCGAGCTGCATGATGCCGGCATCGACGGTCGCCAGGTCGAGGATATCGTTGACGATGGTGAGCAGCACCGATGACGACGAGCCGACATGCTCGACATATTCGCGCTGCTTCGGCGTCAGCGGTCCGGTCGCGGGCAGCGACAAAAGCTCGGTGAAGCCGATGATGTTGGTCAGCGGCGAGCGCAGCTCATAGGACACGTGCTGCACGAATTCGTTTTTCAGCTGGTCGGATTTCTCCAGCGCCTCGTTCCTGTCCTTGAGCGCCCGTTCGACATTGACGGTGTCGGTGACGTCGACGAAGGTGATCATCACCTGGCCGTTGGGCAGGTGGATCACGGCGTAGCTCATCACGTTGCCGTTCATCAGCTCGATCTGGCCGCGGCGGTCGCGGCGCTCGTCGTCGAAGCCGGTGACCGCGGCGACGAACCCGCCCCACGGGCTGTTCGCGGCGCGCTKGTCGCACAGGTCGCGGATCGCCGAAACATGGACGTTCGGCTTGACCGCCTCCGCCGTCAGCCCCCACAGCGCGACGAAGGCCGGATTGGATAGCCGCAGCCGCCCGTCCGGACCGAACACGACCACGCCTTCGGCGAGGTTGTCCAGCGTCTCGCCTTGCACCCGCACGGCGGTCTGGTAGCGGCTTTCGAGGTCCATCTTCTCGGTCAGGTTCTCGAACACCCAGGTGACGCCGCCCTTCGGCTGCGGGTTCGCCACCACGCGGATCGTCTTGCCGTCCGGCAGGTGCCACCAATGCTCCTGCGATTCGACGGCGCGATAGGCGCTGAGCAGGTTTTCCTTCCAGCGCCGCCATTCCGGCTGCTCGGCGATCCTGCCTTCCGAGCGCAGCCGGTCGAGCAGCAGCGTGTTGGAAGGAGCGCTGAGCAGGAAGCCCGAGTCGAGACCCCAAAGCTTCTGGAAGGCCTGGTTGAAGAAGCGCAGCTTTTCCTCGGTGTCGAAGATCGCCACCGCGGTGTTCAACTGGTCGAGCGTGTCGGCATGGCTGCGCACGGTCCGCTCATATTCGGCGCGGATCGTCTCGGCCGCGCTTGTGTCGCAGGCAAGCCCCGCCGAGCCGTCGGCGCCGGCGAAGTCGGTGACCGCAAACATGCGGCGGTCGCCTTCGATCACGGTGGAAAGCGTCTGTTCGAAGACCGGTCGCGACTTGTGCTGCTCGGCGATCTGCTCGCGCGCCTGGCCGCCGAGGAATTCCTTGGCGTCGCGCACGGCCGCGGCCGCGCTTTCGGCCTCCACCGCCTCGGCATAGGCGCGGTTCACCCATTGCAGCCGTCCGTCCGCGGCGCGCAGCCATGCCGGCATCTTCAAGGCGTCGAGCAGGCCGACTATCGTGTCGTAATCCGCGCTGAGCCGCTGGTTCTCGATCTTCAGCCTGGCCTGGTTGCGCAGCGTCTCCGACAGCGACACGAAGCGCACCAGCACATGCGCCGCGCTCTTGCGGCCATGCACTTCCAGCGGCACGCCGGCCTGCGTTTCGATGATGAGGTCGAAGGCTTTCGCCTGTTCGCGCAGCGCGGCGACCGCGTGCTCCAACGCCGCCGCCGAACGCGGCATCAGCCAGCGGCCGAAGGCAAGGAAGGCGGACCTGTCGTCGGGCGCGCCGCTGTCCAGCGGCAGGCTGCCGATGAGCTCGGGCTTCTTGTTGTCCGTGGTCCAGACCACCAGGCGCTGGTCGCGCAGATTGAGCAGCGCTTCGGAACGCTGCAGCGCCGCGTTCACGTCCGCGATGCGGGCCCTGAGCTGGACGTTCTGCGAGGCGGTGCGCGTACGCTCGCGGATCAGGAAGATGGCCGAGACCAGTGCGGCGCCCATGACGCCGACGAACATGGCGAGCTGCATGACCTCGACGGTGCCGACAGGCGCCGCGGCCTTTCCCGGAATGGCTGTCTCGGCGTGGGCGGCAAAGGTGAGCAGCGGGCCGGCAAGCGCCGAGGTGGCAAGCAGCGAGGCCAGCCGCAAGCCGGCGCGAAAACCGCCGCCGCTCACGGCGGGGCCGGCCTTGCTCGAATCCTCATGGCCGCCGGAAACGGCCGTTCCCGCGCGTGGCGGGTAATCCCCCGGCATGTCTTGGTCCTCTTCGCCGCTTGAATGCAAGACCGCCCTGAATGCGTCCCGGCCCAACATGTCCCCGGACCGCGAATCACAACAATAACGCCTGCTGGAATCGGCGTGAAGAATCATTGGCGCAAAAAATAAAGCCGGGCGGAAAGTCAACCACCCGGCTTCAATATCTGGTAGATAATTTCGCTTTGGTTAATAGCGGTAGTGTTCCGGCTTATACGGACCCTGCGGCGTCACGCCGATATAGGCGGCCTGCTCGCCCGACAGCTCGGTCAGCTTGGCGCCGAGCTTGTCGAGATGCAGCCGCGCGACCTTCTCGTCGAGGTGCTTGGGCAGCACATAGACCTGGTTCTGGTACTGGCCGTGCTTGGTGAAGAGCTCGATCTGCGCCAGCACCTGGTTGGTGAACGAGGCCGACATGACGAAGCTCGGATGTCCGGTGGCGTTGCCGAGGTTGAGCAGGCGTCCTTCGGACAGAAGGATCATCCGCTTGCCGTCCGGGAAGGTGATCAGGTCGACCTGCGGCTTGACATTGGTCCATTTCAGATTGCGCAGCGAGGCCACCTGGATCTCGTTGTCGAAGTGGCCGATATTGCCGACGATCACCATGTCCTTCATCGCCCGCATATGGTCGAGCGTGACGACGTCCTTGTTGCCGGTCGTGGTGATGACGATGTCGGCGGTCGGGGCCGCGTCTTCCAGCGTCACCACCTCATAGCCGTCCATGGCCGCCTGCAGCGCGCAGATCGGGTCGACCTCGGTGACCTTGACGCGGGCGCCGGCGCCGCGCAGCGAGGCCGACGAGCCCTTGCCGACGTCGCCATAGCCGCAGACCACCGCGACCTTGCCGGCCATCATCGTGTCGGTGCCGCGGCGGATGCCGTCCACCAGCGATTCCTTGCAGCCATATTTGTTGTCGAATTTCGACTTGGTGACGGAATCGTTGACGTTGATCGCCGGGAAGGGCAGCAGGCCCTTCTTCTGCAGCTGGTAGAGGCGGTTGACGCCGGTGGTGGTCTCCTCGGTGACGCCGCGGATCGCTTCGCGCTGCTTGGTGAAGAAGCCCGGCGAGGCCTTCAGGCGCTTCTTGATCTGGGCGAACAGGATCTCTTCCTCCTCGCTGCCGGGATTGGACAGCACGTCCTCGCCGGCCTCGGCGCGCGCGCCGAGAAGGATGTACATGGTGGCGTCGCCGCCGTCGTCCAGGATCATGTTGGAAGTGCCGCCATCGGTCCACTGGAAGATGCGGTCGGTGTAATTCCAGTAATCCTCGAGCGACTCGCCCTTGACGGCGAAGACCGGGATGCCGGCCTCGGCGATCGCGGCGGCCGCATGGTCCTGCGTCGAGAAGATGTTGCAGGAGGCCCAGCGGATGTCGGCGCCCAGCGCCTTCAGCGTTTCGATCAGCACCGCCGTCTGGATGGTCATGTGCAGCGAGCCGGTGATGCGCGCGCCCTTGAGCGGCTTCTTGGCGCCGAACTCCTCGCGGCAGGCCATCAGGCCCGGCATTTCCGTTTCGGCGATCTCGATCTCCTTGCGGCCCCAGCCGGCAAGCGAGATATCGGCGACCACATAGTCCTTGCTACCCGTCATGGCAGTGCTCCGGTGTGATTTTTTCTCAAAGGCGCGCCGACGCCGGGAGGCGCAGGGAGGGCGCGATTGCCGGCCTGACTAGCAGATCGGCCGCCATACGACAATGGGACATAAAGAAATCTTTATGCGCGCATGTCCTGGAAAAGCGAGATGTGAAGCCGGGAACTAGATTTCCTCGCCGAAACGCGAGGCGACCAGCTGCTCCAGCGCGTCCATGGCCGGCACGGCTTCCGGGCCGCTGGCGATGACGCGAATCGAATAGCCCGGGCTCGCCGCCAGCATCATCAGGCCCATGATCGAGGTGCCGCCGACCTTCACGCCGTCCTTCTCGACATGGATGGTGGCGTCGAAGCCGCTGGCGACCTGCACGAACTTGGCCGAAGCGCGCGCATGCAGGCCGCGCTGGTTGATGATCGGGAACTCCCGCACAACCTCGTCCGTCTGCGGCGCCGATGTGTTCATTTGCTGCTCAGGAGCTGGCTGGCGACGTTGATGTATTTGCGGCCCGCCGCCTGCGCCTCGTCGAGCGCCGCGGTCATGTTGTCGCCCTTGCGGATCGAGGAAAGCTTGATCAGCATCGGCAGGTTCATGCCGGCGATCACCTCGGTGCGGCCGGATTCCATCACCGAGATGGCAAGGTTGGAGGGCGTGCCGCCGAACATGTCGGTGAGCACGATGACGCCGGCCCCGGTGTCGACGCGCGCCACCGCGTCGACGATGTCGGCCCGGCGCTGCTCCATGTCGTCGTCGGCGCCGATCGCCACGGTCTCGAAATTGTCTTGCGGCCCGACGACATGCTCTACGGCATGCCGGAACTCGGTGGCGAGTTGACCGTGCGTCACGAGCACGAGTCCGATCATTCTCTGGTGGCTCCCGTCATCGCCGCTTCACAGGCGTATCTTATGTTCGCCAGCCATTCCAGGCGGCGGGAGCGCTATCTTGTCGACGCACGGCCGGTTGACAAGCCCAAAATTGCGGCGGCCCGGGCCATTTTGACGCATCGCAGCAAAAAACCCCGGGCGGATCATGAAAAAGGCTGGATCGACAGCCGCGCCATCAGCATGGGCAGCGCGGCGGTGACATTCTGCCGGGCGACGTCGATGCGGGGCATCCGGCATCCGGCGATCGTCTCCGTGGTCTCGTCCTGCAGACGCGCCATGTCGGCCGGTTCGACAAGCCGAACCACCAGATCGATCACGGCGGCCGGCTCGAATGCCAGCGGCCGCGGCCCGATCCCGTGCACCTCGCAGAGTCCGGCGATGCTTGCCGGCGCGCGGCACACCAGCCGGCCGCCATGCGCGGCTGCAAACAACTGGTCGTCGCCGACCAGCCGGGAAAACATGCCGCGGGCGCGGCAATGATCGACAAGCGCCAGCGCCAGCGTCGTCTTGCCGGCGTCGGATGGCCCGGTGATCAGCACGCCATGCTCGCCGATCAGCAGGGCCGTCCCATGGATGTTGCGGGGCTTCGTGGCGGTGTCCGGCATGTTCGGTTCGGTGATCAGCCTTCCGCGGGCAGCGTCACCACGAAACGCGCGCCTTTGATCTCGCCGGGCTTGGTGCCGGGGATGTTCTCGGCCGTCAGCGTGCCGCCATGCGCCTCGACGATCTGGCGGCTGATCGACAGGCCGAGGCCGGAGTTCTGGCCGAACGCCTCGCCGGCTGGCCGGTCGGTATAGAAGCGCTCGAAGATGCGGTCGATCTTCTCGGCCCGGATGCCCGGGCCGTTGTCGTCGACGGTGATGATGTTGAACTTGCCCGCGCGCGCCAATGAGATCGCTATGTGCCCGTGCTCGTCGGGCACGAAGGAGCGCGCGTTCTCGATCAGGTTAGTGATGACCTGGCCGATCCTGAGGTCGTGGCCGACAACGAAATAGCCTCGGGCGCCGGCCGGCAGCTTGGCCACCTTGAGCTCGATCTCGACGGCCTTCTTGTTGCGCGTGGTCTCGCGCGAGACCGCGATGAGGTCGGTGATGAACTTCTTCAGGTCGACCGTCGCCGCATCGTCGCGCGCGAGCTCGGCGTCGAGCCGCGACGCGTCGGAGATGTCGGTGATCAGCCGGTCGAGCCGCTTCACGTCGTGCTGGATGATCTCCATCAGACGCGCGCGAGACGTATCGTTCTTCGCCAAAGGCAGCGTCTCGACCGCGCTGCGCAGCGACGTCAGCGGGTTCTTCAGCTCATGCGACACGTCGGCGGCGAAGCTTTCGATCGCCTCGATGCGCGCATAAAGCGCATTCGTCATGTCGCGCACGGCAATGGACAAATTGCCGATCTCGTCCTGACGATCGGAAAAATCGGGGATTTCCTCGCGGCTCTTGACGCCGCGCCGCACCCTGACGGCGGCGGCGGAAAGCCGGCGCAGCGGATTGGCGATGGTGGACGCCAGAAGCAACGACAGGATCGCGGTGACGAGAGCCGCCACCCCGAACACGCGCAGGATCGCCTTGCGCTCGGCCGCGACGATCTTGTCGATGTCGCCGCCTTCGGTGGACAGCATCAAGACGCCGAGCACGGCGCGGAAGCGCTGGATCGGCACCGCGACGGAGACGATCTGCTCGCCCTGCTCGCTCACCCGCACGATGGTCGAGGGGCTGCCGGTCAGTGCCTTGACCACTTCCGGGAAGGCTGCGCCATTGCCGCCGGGTTGCTCATGGTAGACCGGCAGGTCCTTGTTGCGGAAGAAGTCGAAGATGAATTTCTCGACCCGTTCCAGGAGGTCCGGCTGCTCGTCCTCGACCGGCGGCAAATCGTAGCGCAGGATCTGGCCGCGCGAATAGAGATGCCGCGAATCGAGCAGCAGGTTGGCGTCGCGGTCATAGATGCGGGCGCGGGTGCGGGTCGGCGAGATCAGGCGCCTCAGCACCGGCGCGACGCGTTCCGGATTGATCGGGAAATCGAGATTGTCGAGCTGGTCGGACCCTGGCCCAAGGCTCTCGCCGGCCTGCAGCTCGAGCAGCTTTTCCGGGTCGATGCTGATCGAGTCGGTCTCGACGGTCGCCGAGGCCGCGATCGCGCCTGCGATGATCTCGCCCTGCGTCATCAGGCTTTCGACGCGCGCGTCGATCAGCCCGTCGCGGAATGTGTTGAGATAGAGGATGCCGGTGACCAGCACGGCGAGGCCGGCCATGTTGAGGAACAGGATGCGCCGCGTCAGGCTGGAGAAGATGTGGTGGCCGAGAAACCGGCGCATCGGCACCGTGATTTTCGACACGAAGGCGGGCACGATCCGCGGCGGACGCTTTGCCGCCCCCGCCCGTCTGCCTCGCTCTACTTCCACTGCCATCGACTAGCAGGCCCTGTTTAGTGAGTAGTGAGTAGGCAGTAGGCAGTAGCGAATAGGGAAATGATTGGCTGACCGCGGCTATGCATGACTGGCCGCTCGCATCATCATAAACTGACTACTGACTATTCCCTACTACCTATTCTATTCAAGCTTCGCGGAACCGGTACCCGACTCCGTAAAGGGTTTCGATCATCTCGAAGTCGTCGTCGACGGCCTTGAACTTCTTGCGCAGCCGCTTGATGTGGCTGTCGATGGTGCGGTCGTCGACATAGACCTGCTCATCATAGGCCGAATCCATCAGCGCATCACGGCTTTTTACCACGCCCGGGCGCTGTGCCAGCGAATGCAGGATGAGGAACTCGGTCACCGTCAGCGTCACCGGCTCGCCCTTCCAGGTGCAGGTGTGCCGCTCCTGGTCCATCACCAACTGGCCGCGTTCGAGCGAGCGGGCCTGCTGGCTGGGCGCCTTGGCCGCCGCCTCGCGGGCGCTGGTGCGTCGGAGCACCGCGCGCACCCGCTCGACCAGCAGGCGCTGCGAGAACGGTTTGCGGATGAAGTCGTCGGCGCCCATCTTGAGGCCGAACAATTCGTCGATCTCGTCGTCCTTCGAGGTCAGGAAGATGACCGGCAGGTCCGACTTCTGGCGCATGCGGCGCAACAGCTCCATGCCGTCCATGCGCGGCATCTTGATGTCGAGGATGGCAAGATTCGGCGGCCGCGCCGCCAGGCCTTCCAGCGCCGACGCGCCATCGGTGTAGGTTTCGACCCGATAGCCCTCGGATTCAAGCGCGATCGACACCGAGGTCAGAATGTTGCGGTCGTCGTCGACAAGCGCGATTGTTGCCATTTCAAGCGGCTCCCTCATGAGCTGTCCCTTCTGTCGTCGAGAAGGGGCTTTTGCAGGACAAATTGGGTACAAAATGTGGCACGGACCCTGTTCGAAGTCACGGGCGGCCTGCCGCTACACACCATCGCACCCGGATTGGGATTGGACGAACCGAGGCTGCCAATCCTTTGGGCAACGTCTGTGATTTTTTGCACATATAAACGATTTAAACAACTTTCAAATTTTTTAAATCGATTAATGATTTGATATCATTCGGCTTTTCTGGTTCTGAACCTGGCAGCCCCGGTGCGGGCTTCGGGAAACCTCCCGTCACATGCGGCCAAATCCAGAGAGGAAATTTGATGTCGGAAGCCGGCAAACGCAACCCCGACTGCGCTATTGACGCGATCGGCCTCAAGACCACGGGCATGGTGCGCTACAATTTCGGCGCGGCCGTACTCTACGAGGAAGCGATCAGGCGCGGCGAGGCGAGATTGACCGCGCAGGGCGCGCTGGTCGCCGAGACTGGCCAGCACACCGGCCGCTCGCCGAAGGACAAATTCGTCGTGCGCGACGAGGCGACCGAGCCGCATGTCTGGTGGGACAACAACAGGGCGATCTCGCCTACCCAGTTCGAGGCACTGCTTTCCGACTTCCGCGCCCATGCGGCGGACAAGGATCTCTATGTCCAGGACCTGGTTGGCGGCGCCGACGCCGACCTCAAGCTGCCGACCCGGGTCGTCACCGAATTCGCCTGGCATTCGCTGTTCATCCGCAATCTCCTGATCCGTCCCGAAGAAGCGGAGCTCGAGCGTTTCGTGCCGCAGATGACGATCATCGATCTGCCGTCCTTTCGCGCCGATCCGGCGCGCCACGGCACCCGCACCGAAACGGTGATCGCGGTCGATCTCACCCGCCAGATCGTGCTGATCGGCGGCACCTCCTATGCCGGCGAGATGAAGAAGTCGGTCTTCACCATGCTGAACTATCTGCTGCCGGCAAAGGGCGTGATGCCGATGCACTGTTCGGCCAATGAGGGGCCGGACGGCGACGCGGCGGTGTTCTTCGGCCTGTCCGGCACCGGCAAGACGACGCTTTCCGCCGATCCGTCGCGCACGCTGATCGGCGACGACGAGCATGGCTGGGGTCCGCACGGCATCTTCAATTTCGAGGGCGGCTGCTACGCCAAGACGATCAGGCTGTCGGCCGAGGCGGAGCCTGAGATCTTCGCCACCACGCAGCGCTTCGGCACGGTGCTGGAGAACGTCGTGCTCGACGCCGGCCGCGTTCCGGACTTCAACGACGGCAGCCTCACCGAGAACACGCGCTGCGCCTATCCGCTGGACTTCATCCCCAACGCCTCGAAGACCGGCCGCGCCGGTCACCCGAGGAACATCATCATGCTGACCGCCGACGCCTTTGGCGTCATGCCGCCGATCGCCAAGCTGACGCCGGCGCAGGCCATGTACCACTTCCTGTCGGGCTACACCGCCAAGGTCGCAGGCACGGAAAAGGGCGTCACCGAGCCGGAGGCGACCTTCTCGACCTGCTTCGGCGCCCCGTTCATGCCGCGTCATCCGTCCGAATACGGCAATCTGCTGCGCGAGCTCATCGCCAGCCACGGCGTCGACTGCTGGCTGGTCAACACCGGCTGGACCGGGGGCGCCTACGGCACCGGCCGCCGCATGCCGATCAAGGTGACGCGCGCCTTGCTGGGCGCGGCGCTCGACGGTTCGCTGAAGTCGGCCGAGTTCCGCACCGACGCCAATTTCGGCTTCGAGGTGCCGGTGGCGGTCCCGGGTGTCGACGGCGCCATTCTCGATCCGCGCTCGACCTGGGCCGACAAGGCTGCCTATGACCGCCAGGCCGCGAGGCTGGTCGGTATGTTCGCGACCAATTTCGAGAAGTTCGAGGCGCATGTCGACGCGACCATCATGGGCGCGGCGCCGCGTCTGCAGGAGGCGGCCGAATAATCGCTGCCTCGAGCGTCTTACCTCCATCCCTTTGTTTTATCGCAATTTCCAGGCGGAAAACCGCTCACACTTTTCCTGAAATTGCTCCAGGCCCGGTTCACACCGGGCCTTTTCTTTTTGTGGCCATCGCGTCATGAGTGCTTCCATGGCGAGCGACGACGACATCATCATCACCGGCGAAGCCGTTATCCGCCCGGGCGACCTGCACGAGGATTTCATCCGCTCGTCCGGCCCGGGCGGCCAGAACGTCAACAAGGTGGCGACCGCGGTGCAGCTGCGCTTCGACGCGGCGAACGCTTCGGGCCTGTCCGAGCGTGTGCGCGAGCGCGCCATCAAGCTTGCCGGCCAGCGCGCCACCAAGGACGGCGTCATCGTCATCGAGGCCGGCCGCTTCCGCACCCAGGAGCAGAACCGCGCCGACGCGCGGGCGCGGCTGACGGCGTTGATCGCCAAGGCGGCCGAGCCGCCACCGCCGCCGCGCAAGAAGACCAGGCCGTCCAAAGGCGCCGTGGAGCGCCGCCTCAAGAGCAAGGCGGGCCGCTCGACGGTGAAAAAGCTGCGCGGTCGTGTCGACAGCGATTAAGCACGGTTGAAATCGGCTGCTTCCAATTCTGGGTTGCAGATGGCAAGCTCCGATTGCTGCAACAGCGAGGAGACCAGCAATGGGTATTTTCGATTTCGTCAAAGGCGTCGGCAAGAAGCTCGGCATCGGCGGCGACGACGAGGCGTCGCCAACCGCGGATACGTTGAAGAAGGAGCTCGATTCGCACAAGCTGGGCACGGACGGTGTCGAGGTCGCCGTCCAGGGCGACACCGCGGTCCTGAAAGGCACGGTCAAGGATCAGTCGGTCTTCGAAAAGGCGGTGATCGCCGTCGGCAACACGCTCGGCGTCTCCAAGGTGCAGGCCGACGAGCTCAAGGTCGCGCCTGGCGCCGGCCAGGCGGCGCCGGCCAAGGAACCGACCTTCTACACAGTCCAGAAGGGCGACAACCTCTGGAAGATCGCCGAAAAGAGCTACGGCAAGGGCCAAGGTGCCAAGAACACCGTCATCTTCGAGGCCAACAAGCCGATGCTGACGCATCCGGACAAGATCTATCCGGGCCAGGTACTGCGCATCCCCGACCTTGCCTGACCGGCCAAACGATATCGGAGAACGGAACGGCGGCTTTCGGGTCGCCGTTTTCTTTTGCCGGTGGCATGCTTGGCTCAGTCAACCGCATCGCTAGAGCATGATCCCGGAAAGTGGGTATCGGTTTTCGGAAAAGATCATGCTCCAACAAAGAGTTAGAGCAGGATGACGATTCAACGAAACGTCATCCTGCTCTGAAGTCAACCGGATCGACCCATGCTCGTTTTGCCCAAAGGCGTCCGCCATATGCCGGGTTACCTCGCGCGCCCCGCCCAGGAGGCGCTGGTCGAGGAGATCAGGCGCGTCGTGCAGGCTGCACCCCTCTACGTTCCGGCCATGYCGCGCACCGGCAAGGAGATGAGCGTGCGCATGACCAATTGCGGCGCGCTTGGCTGGGTGACCGACAAGGAGCGCGGCTATCGCTACCAGCCCACGCATCCGGTGACGGGCGAGCCCTGGCCGCCGATCCCGGAAGCCTTGCTGAAAGTGTGGCGCGAGGTCTCGGCCTATCCGCATCCGCCCGAGGCATGTCTGGTCAACTTCTATGCGGCGGATGCCAAGATGGGCCTGCATCAGGATCGTGACGAAAAGGATTTCGCCGCGCCCGTGGTGTCGGTCTCGCTGGGCGACGACTGCCTGTTCCGGGTCGGCCAGAACAGGCGGGAGGACGGCACGAAATCGTTCAGGCTGAAGAGCGGCGACGTCGTCGTGCTTGGCGGCGAAGGGCGCCTCGCCTTCCACGGCGTCGACCGCATCTACCCCGCGACGTCGGCCCTGCTGAAGAATGGCGGCCGCATCAATCTGACGTTGCGGCGGGTGACGGTGCCCGGCCGACCACTCCCTGGCGCAACGCGATCTTAAGGACACCCGGGCTACAACCGCGGTTGCGAAACCGAGGTCGTCATGGAACCGAACTGGATCAGGAGCCGAAGCCTCTTGGACGTGGCCATGGTCACGGTCGTATCGATGATCGGTATCTGGATGGCCGAGGTCTACCTGAGCATGTTGTGGAACCTCGACGGCAGGGGGTTTTCCGAACTTTCGCACAGGCTTCCCTACTGGGATTTCACGAACCTCTGGGCAGGGTCGCGCATGGCTATTGACGGCCACGTCGCCGTCCTTTTCGATGTGGACGCCTACCGCGCGGCGCTGCGCGCCATGTTTTCGCCCGACCTTCAAAATCAGGAATGGAGCTATCCGCCGAGCATCCTCTTGCTCGGCGTTCCGCTTGCGACCTTGCCGATCCTGCCTGCTTATCTGACCTGGACGGTTGGGACCGTGCTGTGCCTGTGGCTGGCGATACGGCCGCTGAAGCTCGGAACGGCCCTGGAACTGGCGATTGTCTTGAGTCCCGCCGTTATCTGGAACTCGGTGTTCGGCCAGAACGGCGCGCTGACGACGGCTCTGTTGATCGGAGGTCTCGCCGTGGCGCCAAGGCGTCCGGTGCTGGCTGGTATCTTGTTCGGCCTGCTGACGATCAAGCCGCATCTTGGCATTCTGGTGCCTTTCTGCCTGCTTGCCAGCGGCAATTGGCGAGCCATTCTCGCCGCCATCGGGACCGCCGTCGTGATCGCCGTCGCCACCGGCCTGTTCTTTGGCTTCGATGTCTGGCGGCTGTTCCTGACCGAAACCCGTCCGTTGATGACGGCGATCATGGAGGCTCCTTATCCGCAGCCCTACCAATACAACGCGATAACGGTGTTCTTCACGGCGAGGGCAATCGGCTTGGGGCTGGCCGCCGCCTATGGCGTGCAGGCGATCGCGACCGTCGTTTCCATCGCGGTGGCGGTCTGGCTCTGGTGGCCAGGGCGCCAGGTCTCGCATCAGGAACGCGTGGCGCTCACCGCTGTCCTTGCCATCCTTGCCACGCCTTATGGCTATACCTACGACACGATCGGTCTGGCCGTGGCGGTCGCCATGCTGGCCACAATGACGTCAAGGCCACCCCGATTGATACTCGCCGTTTGCTGGCTCTRGCCTTTCGTCGGGCATTTTTTCACCTGGGGCGGATACTGCGTCGCCGTGCTGGTCCCGCTGTTCCTCGCCGCCTGGATGCTGTTTTCTGTATGGACGAGAAGCCGGAAGGCTGAAGTCTCCGGAGAGCCGTCCCTGGCGTAGCGATTTTCCGTCCGGAATTGCGCACCGGCAAAGACGCGCAGCGATCCGGCCTCGCGCGCGGCCTCACAATTTCCTTAACGCCACTTCCTCGATCAGGTGGTTGGCGCCCTTGCGCAGGATGAGGTCGGCCCGGGCCCTGGTCGGCAGAATGTTCTCGCGCAGGTTCTTCAGGTTGATGTTGGCCCACAGCCCCTCCGCGATGGCTCGCGCGGCATCCCCGGAAAGCTGCGAATAGCGGTGGAAAAAGGAGTCCGGATTGCGGAAGGCGGTTTCGCGCAGCCGCATGAAACGCTGGATGTACCACTGATGGATCAGCTTCTCGTCGGCATCGATATAGATGGCGAAGTCGAAGAAGTCGGACAGGAACGGCACGATCTTGCCGTCCTTCGGCAGCTTGCCCGGCTGCAGCACGTTGATGCCTTCGAAGATCAGGATGTCCGGCCGGTCGATGGTGACGAACTCGCCCGGAATGACGTCATAGGTCAGGTGCGAATAGACCGGCGCGCGGACATCGCGCTGCCCCGACTTGATGCCGGACAGGAACCTCAGCAGCGCGCCGACGTCGTAGCTCTCCGGAAAGCCCTTGCGCTCCATTAGATTGTCGCGGCGCAGGATCTCGTTGGGCAAGAGGAAGCCATCGGTGGTGATGAGGTCGACCTTCGGGCTCGACGGCCAGCGCGCCAGCAACTCCTTCAGCACGCGCGCCGTGGTCGACTTGCCGACCGCGACCGAGCCGGCGATGCCGATGATGAAAGGCGTCTTGACCACGTCCTGCGCCTTGAAGAAGGCCTGGCGCTGCCGGTAGAGAAGTTGGCTCGCCTCGACATGAGCCGACAAAAGTCGGGACAGCGACAGGTAGATGCGCTTGACCTCTTCAAGGTCGACCGGATCGTTGAGTGAGCGCAGCCTGTCGATCTCGTCCCCGGTCAGCGTCAGCGGCGTGTCGGCGCGGAACTGCGACCATTGCTCGGCGGAGAAGAATCGAAACGGGGAGTACTTCTCGGTCGGAGCCAGCTGGTCCATCGGGTTTCCTGCCCTCCTAGAACATGATGCCGAAAAGTGCGAAGCGGTTTTCGGGCGACATCATGTTCCGTCCGTTTCGTTCATCAGCCCCGGGGACGGGACGCCTTTTCGGCGATGCCCGAGCGGCCGGTGCGGCCCTCGAGCTCCTTCAGCACATCGTCCAGCGGAATGCCCGCTATGCCGAGGACGACCAGCCAATGATACAGAAGATCGGCGCTTTCCGAAACGAGGGCCTGGCGGTCGCCGCGGACGGCGGCGATCACGGTTTCGACCGCTTCTTCGCCGAGCTTCTGCGCCGCCTTGTCCACGCCCTTGGCGAACAGTTTCGCCGTCCATGAGTCCGGGTCGCCGGAATGGGCGCGCTGATGAATGATCTGTTCCAGCTCGGCGAGCGAAAAGTCTGCCATAACAGCTATTTATGCCCCACGAGCCGCCAAGTCCAGCCGCATCGGCAGGCCGGCTTTGGCCATATGCGCCTTGGCTTCGGCGATCGTGTAGGTGCCGAAATGGAAGATCGAGGCGGCAAGCACGGCGCCGGCATGGCCGTTGCGAATGCCTTCGACGAGGTGATCGAGCGTTCCGACGCCGCCCGATGCGATCACCGGCACGCGCACGGCGTCGGCGATGGCCCGGGTGAGCGCAATGTCGTAGCCCGCCTTGGTGCCGTCGCGGTCCATCGAGGTCAAAAGAATCTCGCCGGCGCCGCGCTCGACCATGCGCCTGGCGAAGGCGACGGCGTCGATGCCGGTCTTCTCGCGCCCGCCATGGGTGAAGATCTCCCAGCGGTCGGCCTCGCCCTGCGCCGACACCTTCTTGGCGTCGATCGCCACGACGATGCATTGGTTGCCGAACTTGTCGGCCGCTTCCGCGACGAAATCCGGGTTCTTCACCGCCGCCGTGTTGATCGACACCTTGTCGGCGCCGGCCAGCAGCAGCTTGCGGATGTCGGCCACCTGGCGCACGCCGCCGCCGACGGTGAGCGGCATGAAGCACTGCTCGGCCGTACGGGCGACGACGTCGAAGATCGTCTCGCGGTTGTCGGACGATGCGGTGATGTCGAGGAAGCAGAGCTCGTCGGCGCCGGCCGCGTCATACGCCTTGGCGGCCTCGACCGGGTCGCCGGCATCGACGAGGTCGACGAAATTGACGCCCTTGACGACGCGGCCGTTCTTGACGTCGAGGCAAGGGATGACGCGGGCCTTCAGCATCACTTGCCCTCCAGGGTTGAGAGCAGGTCGACCACCAGCTCGCCGACCAGCGGCGGCACGTCGCCCTTGGGGTCGAAGGCCGGATCGTAGGCGGAAATGGTCAATCCGGCGATGCTGAGCGGGCCGGCGAGGCCGCACATCGCGGTGCGCACCTGCTCCGGCGCCGGACCGCCGGGCGTGGTGTAGCGGTTGGCCTGCAGCTTCTCGGGGTCGTGCACGTCGAGGTCGACGTGCATGTGGACCTGCCGCGCGCCGTCGGCTTTCAGCCGTTGCGCAGCAGCCTTCCAGTCGGGACACTCGGTCCGGATGATCGGCAGCCTTTCCAGCAGTTCCTTCTCCGCGCCGTCGAGGTCGCGCGCATTGACCAGAACGCAGCGCGACGGGTCGACCGGCTTGAAGCCCGGAATCTGTGTCGCCATCGCTCGCCAGCAGAGGCCGAGCGCGGTCGCCAGCGCCATGCCGTCGAGAAAGCCCGTCGTGGTGGTTTCCGGCGTGTTGAGGTCGCCATGCTGGTCGGCCCAGATGATGGCGTCGGCGCCGGCGCCGGCCACGGCGCCGGCGGCGGTCAGGCAGTTGCCGGCCAGCACGATTGGAAACCGCTTCTTGTCCAGCGCTATGCGGACTTCACCCGAAACGGCGTTGCAGACGGCAAATCCGGTGCTGATCTCGCGCTCTTCTTCGTCCTCGACCACCTTGCCGATGTCGTTCACCTCGACATCGTGGCCGGCGAGCTTCAACGCCTCGGCCAGCCCGCCCGAGATCAGCGCGTCCGGGCCCTGGCCGCAGCCGCCGTGGAAGTGGCCGCTGTCATAGGATGCCAGAATGATCGAAATGTTCACTGTTCTGCCTCCGCCCGCTCGCCGCGCAGGATCGCCAGCGCCTCGGCCGGGTCGATACGTCCATCATATAGGGCGCGGCCCGAGATCGCGCCTTCCAGTTTTTGCGCATCGGGCATGGTCATGCGCACGATGTCGGCGATCGAGGCGAGGCCGCCGGACGCGATCACCGGGATAGACACCGCCTCGGCGAGGCTGATCGTCGAATCCCAGTTGATGCCGGAAAGCACGCCGTCGCGGTCGATGTCGGTGTAGATGATGGCGGCCACACCGGCGCCCTCGAATTTCTTCGCCAGCTCGATGACGCCGAGCTCGGAGGCCTCCGCCCAGCCTTCGACCGCGACCTTGCCGCCCTTGGCGTCGATGCCGACGGCGACCTTGCCGGGAAAAGCCTTGCAGGCTTGCTTGACCAACTCCGGCTCGCGCACCGCGATCGTGCCGAGGATGACGCGGGCGAGGCCGCGATCCAGCCAGTCTTCGATCTGCGGCAAGGTGCGGATGCCGCCGCCGAGCTGCACCGGGTTCTTCGTCGCCTTGAGGATGGCGCCGACCGCGGCGGAGTTGACGCTCTGGCCCTTGAAGGCGCCGTTCAGGTCGACGACGTGCAGCCATTCGAACCCCTGGTCCTCGAAGGCCTTAGCCTGCGCGCCGGGATCGTCGTTGTAGATGGTCGCGGTGGCCATGTCGCCGTGCTTCAGGCGCACGCATTGACCGTCCTTGAGGTCGATGGCCGGAAACAGGATCATGGGTCAGGCGCCCTCGACGATGACGAAATGGCCGGTCGAAGCGGCAAGCCGGAACTTCGAGGCATGCTGGTATTCAGGCGAATGATAGCATTCGATCGCCTTGTCGTAGCTGTCGAACTCGACCAGCACGTGCCGGTTGCCGGTCGCTCCTTCCGGACTCTCGTAGCGGCCCGCGCGGACCGTGAACTTCGCGCCGTATTTCGCGAAGGCGACGGCGTTCGCTTCGATATACTGCTTGTAGACGTCGGGATCGCGGACGTCGATCATCGCCATCCAATAGCCCTTCTTGCTCATTTTCAGGGCCTCCATTTCAGGAAATTGGTAATCAGCGCCAGGCCGAGCGCCTGGCTCTTTTCGGGATGGAACTGCGTGCCGGCGAGGTTGTCGCGCGCCACCGCCGCCGTCACCGCGCCGCCATAGTCGGCGGTCGCCACGATCTCCGCCGGGTTCTTCGCATCCAGGTGGTAGGAATGGACGAAATAGGCGTGCAGCCCTTTCGGGCCGGTCTCGATGCCGGAAAACAGCGGATGCGGGCGGACGAGCTCGATCGTGTTCCAGCCGATCTGCGGGATCTTCAGTGCCGGGTTAGTGGGCGTGATCTCCTTGACGTCGCCGGCGATCCAGCCGAGGCCCTTGGTCACGGTCTTTTCCAACCCGCGTTCCGACATCAGCTGCATGCCGACGCAGATGCCGAGGAACGGCCGCCCTTTGCGAAGCGCGACTTCCTCCACCGCCTCCCACATGCCTGGCACCGCATGCAGGCCGGCGGCGCAGTCGGCATAGGCGCCGACGCCCGGCAGCACGATGCGGTCGGAGGAACGCACGCGCTCGGCGTCGGCCGTCAGCTCGATGGACGCTGCAAGGCCCGCCTCATGCGCGGCGCGCTCGAACGCCTTGGTGGCCGAGCGCAGATTGCCCGAGCCGTAGTCGATGATGGCTACCCGCATGTCAGGGCCTTCCAGGCGTATGGGTCAGGCCGAGCGCCATGCCTGTCTGTGGCGGACGTGCCTGGGATGCATCCGGCACGATGCGCGGCAGGGCCGGCTGTTCTTCGCTCTCCCCGCCGGCTTCCAGCGCGTGGCGCGTCTCGGCATCGGCGAGATTGCCGGCCTCGACCACGCCCCATTCGCGCCAGCCGCGCCGCCGCAGCGAAGCGATGCGCAGGCCCTGGCCTTCGAAGCCGATATAGAGCGAGACCAGCAGCGACAGCAGCGATCCCGTCCCTTCGAGCCCGAGCCGCTCGCCGGCCACGGACAGGATCGCCATGACGAGGAAGGTCAAAGCCGCCTCGATCCACATACGGTGCCAGGCGAGCCAGAGCGGCGCGACCAGGAAACCCAGCCAGGTGAAGCTGTCGCGCACGAAGCTTGCGTCCTCGGCCCTGTCGCCGGCCGGCGGCTGCATCACGACATAGATCGCCATAGGGTTATCCTTTCAGGGATCCCTTTGTGGACGGCACCGCATCGGGCTGGCGTGGATCGGGCTCCAGCGCTGCGCGCAACGCCCGCGCCACCGCCTTGAAGCAGGTTTCGGCGATATGATGGTTGTTGGCGCCGTAATGGTTGGTCACATGCAGCGTGATGCCGGCATTCTGCGCCAGCGCCTGGAAGAACTCGCGCACCAGCTCCGTGTCGAACGTGCCGATCTTCGGCGACGAGAAGGCGACGTTCCAGACCAGGAAGGGCCGGCCGGAGACGTCGATCGCCGCCCTGGTCAGCGTCTCGTCCATGGCAAGGTCGATCGAGGCATAGCGCATGATGCCGCGCYGCTCGCCCAGCGCCTTGCTCAAGGCCTGGCCGATCGCGATGCCGGTGTCCTCGACCGTGTGGTGGTCGTCGATATGCAGGTCRCCCTTGGCCTTGATGGTCATGTCGACCAGTGAATGCCGCGACAGCTGGTCGAGCATATGGTCGAAGAAGCCGACGCCGGTCGAAATGTCGGATTTTCCCTTGCCGTCGACATCGATGGAGACCGAAATCTCGGTTTCCTTGGTCTTGCGGCTGACTTCGGCCGAACGCGTCATCGCTCTGTCCTTGTTGCCCTGTTCGGAGGCGCCGGGGCTTGAAAACGAAAGCCTTCTATCAGCATGATCCGGCGATTGCCAGTTGCCATTCCGGTCGCCATCGGCCTCGGCCGAGGGGCGGTTTGCAATCGTTGGCCCTATGCATACATATGGCCGATCAAACTTACTCGTACCGCGCCAATCGCCTTTTCAAGGGATAGCGCGAATCGGAGCAGAACATGTCGAATGAACTCACCATGCACGCCACGACCATCATCAGCGTGCGCAAGGGCAACAAGGTCGTGATCGCCGGCGACGGCCAGGTCAGCCTGGGCCAGACGATCATGAAGGGCAATGCCCGCAAGGTGCGCCGCATCGGCAAGGGCGGCAGCGTCATTGCCGGCTTCGCCGGCGCCACCGCCGACGCCTTCACTTTGCTCGAGCGGCTCGAAGCCAAGCTCGAGCAATATCCCGACCAGCTGACGCGCGCCTGCGTCGAGCTCGCCAAGGACTGGCGCACCGACCGCTATCTGCGCCGCCTGGAGGCCATGATGCTGGTCGCCGACAAGTCGGTCTCGCTGGCGCTGACCGGCAATGGCGACGTGCTCGAGCCCGAGCATGGGGTCATGGCCATCGGTTCCGGCGGCAACTACGCGCTTGCCGCGGCCCGCGCCCTCATCGACACCGACAAGGACGCCGAGGAGATCGCCCGCAAGGCCATGCAGATCGCGTCCGACATCTGCGTCTACACCAACAACAATTTCGTTGTCGAAACGCTCGACGCCGCCTGAGGTCCGTGATCGGGGAGGAGATCATGGTCGATCAGGAACATAGCTACGATTTTCGGCCGGTCACGGAAAAGGACCTGCCGTTGATCGCCCGGTGGCTGCGCGAGCCGCATGTCGCTGAGTGGTGGGACGATCCGGACAAGGAGATCGCCGAGATCCGCGAGCATATCGAGTCGGTCTCGGTGGAGCCGCTGATCGTCGAACTCGACGGCAGGCCGATTGCCTACCTGCAAAGCTACGATCCGCATATGGAGGACGATCACCCCTATGCGGATCAGCCCTTCGGCACGCTTGGCATCGATCTGTCGATCGGTCCGCCGGAGCTGGTCGGCATCGGCCATGGCTCGGCCATCGTGCGCCAGTTCGTCGAGGAATTGTTCGAGGAGGGCGCGCCGCGCGTCATCATCGATCCGCATCCCGACAATGGCCGCGCCATCCGCGCCTATGGGAAGGCCGGCTTCAGGCCGATCGGCCGCAGGCATTCGCAATATGGGGACGTCGTGCTGATGGCCGTCGACGCCGATGAAGACGACGAAAATCTGGGGGACTGAGTGGATGACTGCGCCTGAAGGGGATAAGACGCTTTCGGCCTATGAAGACAGCTGGCGCATGGGCCTGCTGCTGGTCCTCGCCTTGATCATCTTCCAGGCGGGCGCCTTGTACGGCATGGGGCATCCGCCGATCTGCACCTGCGGCTACGTCAAGCTCTGGCACGGCGTGGTCAACAGCTCGGAGAATTCCCAGCACATCGCCGACTGGTACACCTTCTCGCACATCATCCACGGCTTCCTGTTCTACGCGCTGGCCTGGGCGCTGTTCCCGCGCTCGCCGATCGGTCTGAGGCTCGCCTTCGCCGTACTCATCGAAGGCGGCTGGGAAATCCTGGAAAACAGCCCTTTCATCATCGACCGCTACCGCGCCGGCACCATCTCGCTCAGCTATTACGGCGATTCGATCATCAATTCGGTGTCCGACACGCTGTTCATGGCGCTGGGATTTGTGATGGCGCGAAAGCTACCTATATGGGTGATCGTGGCCCTGGCGCTCATCTTCGAGCTCGGCACGGGTTACATCATCCGGGACAATCTGACGCTCAACGTGATCATGCTGCTGCATCCGTTCGAGTCCATCAGGCAGTGGCAAAGTGGAATTTGAGTAATATGAGCACCTTCTCCCCCCGCGAAATCGTTTCGGAACTCGACCGCTTCATCATCGGCCAGAAGGACGCCAAGCGCGCCGTGGCCATCGCCTTGCGCAACCGCTGGCGCCGCCAGCAACTGGAAGGCCAGATGCGCGAAGAGGTGATGCCGAAGAACATCCTGATGATCGGCCCGACCGGCGTCGGCAAGACCGAGATCTCGCGCCGCCTGGCGCGGCTCGCCGGCGCGCCCTTCGTCAAGGTCGAGGCGACCAAGTTCACCGAGGTCGGCTATGTCGGCCGCGATGTCGAGCAGATCGTGCGCGACCTCGTCGAGGTCGCCATCGGCCTGACCCGCGAGAAGATGCGCGAGGACGTCGCGGCGCGCGCCCAGATCAACGCCGAGGAACGCGTGCTGGAAGCCCTCGTCGGCAAGACGGCGAGCCCGGCCACGCGTGACAGCTTCCGCAAGAAGCTGCGCGACGGCGAGCTCGACGACAAGGAGATCGAGATCGAGGTGGCCGACACCGGCACCGGCGGCATGCCCGGCTTCGAGATCCCCGGCATGCCGGGCGCCAATGTCGGCGTGCTCAACATCAACGACATGCTGTCGAAGGCGATGGGCGGCCGCAGGACCAAGACCCGCAAGACCACGGTGCGCGATTCTTACGCGCTTTTGGTCAACGACGAGTCCGACAAGCTGCTCGACCAGGACGAGGTGGTGCGCAGGGCGCTGGAATCGGCCGAGAATGACGGCATCGTCTTCCTCGACGAGATCGACAAGATCGCCGCCAGGAGCGACATTTCGGGCGGTCCGTCGCGCGAAGGCGTGCAGCGCGACCTGCTGCCGCTCGTCGAAGGCACCACGGTCGCGACCAAATATGGGCCGATCAAGACCGACCATATCTTGTTCATCGCTTCGGGCGCCTTCCACGTCTCCAAGCCGTCCGACCTGCTGCCCGAGCTGCAGGGCCGCCTGCCGATCCGCGTCGAGCTGCGCGCGCTGGAGAAGTCGGATTTCGTGCGCATCCTCACCGAGACCGAAGCGAGCCTCATCAAGCAGTATATCGCGCTGATGAAGACCGAAGGCGTTGAGCTGACCTTCACCGACGACGCCATCGATTCGCTGGCCGGCATCGCCGTCGAGCTCAACGCCAGCGTCGAGAACATCGGCGCGCGGCGCCTGCAGACGGTGATGGAGCGCGTGCTGGACGAGATCTCCTACGACGCGCCGGACCGCCACGGCACGACGGTGACCATCGATGCCGCCTATGTCGAGAAGCATGTCGGCGACCTGTCGCGCAACACCGACCTGTCGCGGTTCATCCTTTAAGCTCTGTCGTGGTTTCGGGCTGGCCCTCGGGCTGGCTCGAAGAACCCTCGCATGCAAAGTGTGGCCAAATGGAAGCATCTGGCCACCATTCTTGGTGGCGGCTCGAAGCCTTCTCTCGACTCTGCGACGCGCTTTACCTAGTTTGCCGCGGATTCGAAAGCGGCGGCGTATGAAGAAACTTATCCTGCTTTTTCTCGGTATGGCCCTGGCGGCGGCGGTGACGATCGCCGATGCCGCGACGATGGTGCCGCCGGGCAACCGCAACAGCGTGCAGCCGGATATTCCGGGCGCTTCCAGCCGGCGCACCCAGGCCACCAACACAACCTTCCAGGCCAAGTACCGCAAGGTCTATGCGCTCTTGCAGAACGATGCCGAATTGCGCGGCAAGATCAGGAAGGTGGCGGCGGCCTACGGCATCGACCCCATGCATATCGTCGGCGCCATCGTCGGCGAGCATACCTACAATGTCGACGCGTATGACCGCCTGCAGACCTATTACGTCAAGGCGATCTCCTATCTGTCGAGCAAGCTCTCCTTCGCCTATCACGGCGAGGACATCTCGGACTTCATCCAGCGGCCGGAATTCAAGAAATGCGCCGGCATGGACGACAGCTATGATCTGTGGGAATGCCGCGAGCAGGTCT
This sequence comes from Mesorhizobium sp. LCM 4577, assembly GCF_001854795.2. NCBI lineage: Bacteria > Pseudomonadati > Pseudomonadota > Alphaproteobacteria > Hyphomicrobiales > Phyllobacteriaceae > Mesorhizobium > Mesorhizobium sp. LCM 4577. The sequence goes on from NZ_MDDU01000001.1 coordinate 369,734, forward strand.
GGAACCACTCCTTCCGCGGCAAGACCGTCGGCGGCGAGGACTTCCCCAACGACCGCTTCGGCGCCACCTTCTTCCAGCCCTATTACGCCRGCCAGACCTTCGGCCTCGGCCAATTGAACCCGCTGACCGCGCTGCAGATGAGCGATCTGGTGCACAAGGTCTCCGGCTTGCCGAGGCTCGATGTCGATGATCCCAACGCCGTCTACAAGACCATCATGGATCCGGACCTGACGCTGCCTTACGTCGCCGCGACCATCAGGAAGTCGATCGACGCCTACCGCGGCATCGCCGGCTTCGACATCTCGAAGAATCCAGGCCTGACCGCCACGCTCTACAATGTCGGCAATCCCGAGCAGCGCGCCTATGCGCTGAAGGAAGAGAACGAAAAGCGCCGCGCCGAAGGCCAAGCCGAAAAGCTGCCCGAGGAGAACTATTACGGCTGGCTGGTCAACGACAAGTTGGACGAGCTGAAGGCGCTGTTTTAGCTGACCTCACGCCGCCAACAGCGACTTCAGCTTGACCGCTTGCGAGCCGAGCGCCTCCGGCGCCGGGCTCGCCCGCTTGGCGATCAGCATTTCCGCCAGGCGGATGTCGCGCGCCACCGCGTTGCCGGAGCCGATCCCGCTGGCTGCGACCAGCCTGCCGTCCTCAGCCAGATGGAACAGGATGAAGGCGCCGTCATCGAGGTCGCGCCGCACGATGCTCTTGCCTTCGTCGGGCAGCCCGGCGATTTGCAGGGTGAGCCCATACTGATCCGACCAGAACCACGGCACGGCCGCATGCGCCTCGCCGGCGCCCAGCATGTTCTTCGCGGCCAGCGCGCCCTGTTCCTGGGCGTTGCGCCAGGCTTCGAGACGCACGCGCCGCCCGCCATAGACGGCGAGCGGGAACGAGCAGCAATCGCCGGCGGCGAAGATATCCGGGTCGGCGGTGCGCAAATGTTCGTCGACGGCGATGCCGTTATCGATCGCCAAACCCGCCTCGGCGGCGAGCGCCGTCACCGGCACCGCGCCGATGCCGATCACCGCGAGATCGGCGACGACCGTCTGTCCATCGGCCAGCGTGATGGCGACTTCTTTGCCGTCATCGGCAATCGCGGCGATCCCCTGGCCGGTGCGGATCGCAACGCCCTCGGCCTCATGCGCCTTGTGGATGATTTCGGCGATCTCCGCCGGCACGCCGCGCATCAGGATGCGCGGCTGCGCCTCGATGACGGTGACCGTGGCGCCGAGCTTGCGCGCCGCCGCGGCAAGCTCCAGGCCGATGAAGCCGCCGCCGATGATGGCGACACGGTTGCCGGCGTTGAGATGGGCGCGGATGGCCAGCGCGTCGTTGAAGGTCCTCAGGTAAACGCAACGGCCCCCGAGGCCCGGCATCGGCAGCTTGCGCGGCACCGATCCAGTCGCCAGCAAAAGCTTTTCATATGGCAGCGAAGATCCGTCCGACAGCTGCACGGTATGGGCTGCACGATCGATCGCGACGGCCCGGACGGAATGGATGTGGCGGATCGAGCGTTCGGCGAACAGTTCGTCGCTGGCGATCGCCTTGATGACCGGAACCTCGCCGGTCATCGCGTCCTTCGACAGTGGCGGCCGCTCGTAAGGCAGATGCGGCTCGTCGCCGACCAGCGTGACCGGCCCTTCATAGCCGAGATCGCGGAGCGCAAGCGCCGCGCGTCCGCCGCACTCGCCGGCCCCGATGATCACCATCCCCGCCATTGTCTCACCCGATCTGGATCAGGACTTTTCCGGCATCGACCTTGACCGGATAGGTCTTGAGATTGACGCAGACCGGCGCGCCGCGCGCGTCGCCGGTCTTGTAGTTGAAGCGGCCATTGTGCTTGGGGCATTCGATGATGTCGTCCATCACCAGCCCGTCGGCCAGATGCACCTTTTCATGCGTGCACAGGCCGTCGGTCGCGAAGTATTCGTCGTCCGGGCTGYGGTAGATGGCGAAGGTTCGGCCGCCATGGTCGAACCGCATCACGTCCTCTTCGTCGATGTCTTCAGCCGCGCAGGCCTCGACCCAGTCGCTCATCTTATCCTCCGCGAAAATCGATTGGTTAAGCTCTTCGGCAGTTCATTCGGCCGCGGYCGCCACCGGATTGTCGTTGTGCAGTTCTTCCCGGTAGGGCTTCGCCGTCGGCGGCAGCGCGCGCTTGAGGAAATAGTCCTCGTTGCGCAGCTGGCGCAGGAAAGCCGGGATCATCTCGCGGTAGCCGGCCAGGATCGATGGGGTCGGCGCCGGCAGATCGTGCCTGATCATTTCATGCAGCTTCGGCAGCGCGTGATAGGGCACCATCGGGAACATGTGGTGCTCCACATGGTAGTTCATGTTCCAGTAGATGAAGCGGCTGATCGGGTTCATGTAGACGGTGCGGCTGTTCAGCCGGTGATCGATGACATTCTCAGCCAGCCCGCCATGCTGCAGCAGGCCGGTCATGACGTGATGCCAGGCGCCATAAAGACGAGGCAGGCCGACGAGCATCAGCGGCAGCCAGGAATGCAGGTAGAGGGCCAAAGCGATGGTCACCAGATAGATGGCGACCCAGATGCGGGCCACGCGGATGGCCTTCGGCTGCTCCTGCTCGGGGATGAAGGTCTTTTCCGCGGCGCTGATGACGCCGGCGGCGTTGCGCACCATGTCGGTCATCGCATGCCAGGCGTCGAGGATGCCGAAGAAGTTCAGGACCACACGCAGCAGGTCCGGCGGGCGCATGACGGCGATCTCCGGGTCGCGGCCGACGATGATCGTGTCGGTGTGGTGGCGCGTGTGGCTCCAGCGCCAGGTCACCGGGTTGCGCATGATCATGAAGCAGGCGAGCTGGTAGACGGCATCGTTCATCCATTGCGTGCGGAAGGCCGTGCCATGGCCGCATTCGTGCCAGCGGGAATCGGTCGAGGAGCCGTAGAGCGTGCCGTAGACGAAGAAGAACGGCACGCACCACCAGCTGCCCCAGAACCAGATGCCGCCCGCGGCGCTGACGACGAAGGCGCCCAGCCAGATGATGGTGTCGCGGATCGCCGGCTGGTCGGAGCGCTGCATCAGCTCCTTCATCTGCTTGCGCGGGATCTCGGTGTGATACCACTCGGCCGCCGCCAGYCCGTTCTCGACCGCGAGCCTGGCGTCTCGTCCGGTCAGGCTGTAGTCGCGCGGCGACGCCGCCGAAGACGTGATTGCCGTCATTGGGGTTCCTCCGCCAGCGCCTTGGCGACTGCCCCGACCATGCAGGGCTCGCGCATCGCTGACTTTCCACTTCAGCATAGTCGCAAGGTCTGATAGTCTCAACATCACAAAGATAGTTTCTATCATTTCCTATCAGAATGATATATCTTCGGTCGCGTTGACGAGGAAGCATTGATGACAAAGCGGCCGACCATTACCGATCTCGCGCGCGTCTCCGGCGTCAGCGTCGCCACGGTCGACCGGGTACTGAACAGCCGCCTGCCGGTGCGCGAGGAAACCGCGCGCCGCGTCTACGACGCCGCCACCGAGATCGGTTATCACGCGGCGGGGCTGATCAAGCAGCGCATGCGCCAGGAATTGCCGGAATACCGGCTCGGCTTCCTGCTGCTGAGGGGCAATGACGTCTTCTACGGTGATTTCGCCAGGGAGCTTGAGCTGGCGGTCGCGCAGTCGCAACGTTTCCGCGGCGTTGCGACCGTCGAGTTCGCCACTTCGCTGGTGCCTGACGAGATCGCAGCCCAGATGCGCAAACTGGCGGCCAAGTCGAGAGCCATCGCCGTTGTCGGCCCGGACCATCCCAACCTGACGGCGGTCGTGGAGGCGCTGAAGGCGAGGGGGCAGCCGGTCTTCTCGTTGCTGTCCGACTTTGCCGCCGGCATCCGCGAGGGCTATGTCGGTCTCGACAACCGCAAGGTCGGGCGCAGCGCAGCCTGGATGATCGCCAAGGCCGCCAGGAAGCCGGGCAAGGTGGCACTCTTCGTCGGCAGCCACCGCTTCCACGGCCATGAGCTGCGCGAGATCGGCTTCCGCTCTTTCTTCCGCGAGCATGCGCCGGACTTCACCGTGATGGAGACACTGGTCAACCTCGAGGCCAATGACGTGACGCATGACGCCATGCTCGACCTCCTGGCGCGCCATCCCGATCTTGCCGGCTGCTACGTTGCCGGCGGTGGCATGGAGGGCGCGGTCTCGGCGCTGAGGACGGCGCGCCCGGCCGAGATGCCGGTCGTCATCTGCAACGAGATCAACGCCGTCTCGCGCGCCGCACTTGCCGACAACATCCTCACCATGGTGATCTCGACGCCGCTCGCAGCGCTCTGCCGGGAACTCGTCGGGCTGATGGCGCACGCCATCGAAAGCGGCGCCGCCAATGCGCCAGGGCAGACCTTCCTGCCCTTCGACATCTATCTGCCGGAAAATATCTAGCGTCCGCAGTGATGGAATCCATCAGGCTGATGAATTCTTTCATGGCGGTTTGCCGCGATTCCGGCCCGTGCGGCGACGATCGCGGCCTTCGTCCCGTCGATCGTGATCGAAAAACCGGCCGCCCCGGTCGGAATCGCCCTTGACGTTTCCAAAACGAAATGGAATAAATATTTCACCAACCAGGCCTTTTGGTTCTTTCGTTCCGAAGCGTCTGTTCGGACGGAGGAAGAGGCGTTCCAATCGAATTGGCGACGCCGCATGGCCGCAGGGAGAGATTCCCCGGGCAAACCGGGGATTCCGGTTCAATGGGTGCAGCCGGACACCAAGTGGAGGAGAATAAAATGAAGAAACTTCTTTTGGGCGTCGCGCTTTCGGCGCTGATGTGTTCATCCGCCTTCGCCGCCAAGATCGGCGTCTCGATGGCTCTTTTCGACGACAACTTCCTGACCGTGCTGCGCAACGGCATGATCGCCCAGGCCAAGGGAATGGATGGCGTCGAGCTGCAGGTCGAGGACGCGCAGAACGACGTCGCCAAGCAGCTCGACCAGATCAAGAACTTCGCCGCCTCGGGCGTCGACGCCATCATCGTCAATCCGGTCGACACCTCGGCCACCCAGGCGATGTCGGACGCGGCCGCTGCCGCTAAGATCCCGCTGGTCTACGTCAACCGCGAGCCGGTCAACGTCGACAAGCTCCCCGACAACCAGGCCTTCGTTGCCTCGAATGAGGCCGAATCCGGCACGCTCGAGACCAAGGAAGCCTGCCGCCTATTCAAGGAAGCCGGCAAGAAGGAAGCCAATGTCTATGTGATCATGGGCGAGCTCTCGAACCAGGCCGCGGTGCAGCGCACCAAGGACATCGAGGAAGTGATCGCCACGCCGGACTGCAGCTTCATCAAGATCATCGACAAGCAGACCTCGAACTGGAAGCGTGACGAAGCGCAGAACCTGATGACCAACTGGCTGTCGTCGGGCAAGGCCTTCGACGGCGTCATCGCCAACAACGACGAAAGCGCAATCGGCGCCATCCAGGCGATGAAGGCCGCCAACATCGACATGAAGTCGGTCGTGGTCGGCGGCGTCGATGCCACCCAGGACGCGCTGGCCGCCATGCAGGCGGGCGATCTCGACGTCACGGTCTTCCAGGACGCGGCCGGTCAGGGCGCCGGCGCGCTCGATGCGGCGCTGAAGCTTTCCAAGGGCGAAAAGGTGGACAAGAAAGTCTACATCCCGTTCCAGCTCGTGACGCCGGCGAACATCGACAAGTTCTTGAAGAAGAACTGAGGCGCCTCGATACGGGGCGGCGCGTCCAATCGGAACAAGCGCGCCGCTCCGCCTTTCCTCCCGTCCGCGGGAGGCCGGACAAGTGCGCCCCGACGGAGGAAGAAGACGTGTCACAGACATCGCATGGCATTGGCGGGCTGAGCTATGACGCCAAGAAGCGTCCATGGCCGGCCGAGTTCAACGTGTTCCTGGCGCTGGTTATCCTGGTCGCCGCCTTCGAGCTGATCGGCCGCGTCTTCCTCGGCGACAGCTTCCTGTTCAACACCCGCGAGAACGTCTCGGGCCTGTTCAACGAGCAGCGCCTGCAGATCATCATCCTGCAGGTTTCGATCGTCGGCATCATCGCCATCGGCGTCACCCAGGTCATCATCTGCGGCGGCATCGATCTGTCCTCGGGCTCGATCGTCGGCGCCACCGCCATGATCGCCATGAGCTTCGCCCAGGTCGCGACCGTCAATGGCAATCCCAACCCCAAGGCGATGTTCATCGACTATGGCTGGACCGACCTGCCGGTCATCGTGCCGTTGCTGGTGGCGATCGGCTGCGGCCTGATCGCCGGCCTGATCAACGGGTTCCTGATCGCCTATACCCGCATTCCACCTTTCATCGCCACGCTGGGCATGATGGTCACCGCCCGCGGCATCGCCAAATGGTGGTCGAAGGGCCAGYCGATCTCGTTCCCGACCGACAGCTTCGCGGCCATCGGCAAGGGCCTGATGCCCGTCGTCATCTTCATCTCGCTGGCGATCCTGTTCCAGCTCATCTTGACCTACACGAAATACGGCAAGCACTGCTACGCCATCGGCTCCAACGAGGATGCCGCGCGCATGTCCGGCATCAAGATCGCCAACCACAAGGTGCTGGTCTATGCCATCGCCGGCATCCTGGCCGCGATCGCCGCGGTGGTGCTCTCCTCCAAGAACCTCACCGCCCAGGCCGGCATGGGCGTCATGTACGAGCTCGATGCCATCGCCATGGCGGTCATCGGCGGCGTCTCGCTCTCGGGCGGCCGCGGCTCGATCATCGGCACCGTCATCGGCTCGCTGATCTTCGGCGTCATCATTTCCGGCTTCACCTTCCTGCGCCTCGACGCCTACTATCAGGAGATGGTGAAGGGCGTGATCATCGTCGGCGCGGTCGTTCTCGATCAATGGCGCCAGCGCCGCCGCGCGATAGGAGCTTGACCATGTCGGACATCGTTCTGAAGACCGAGAACCTCACCAAGCATTATGGCGGCGTGCATGCGCTGCAGGAGGCGAATTTCGAGCTGCGCAAGGGCGAGCATGTCGCCATCATGGGCGACAACGGCGCCGGCAAATCGACCTTCGTGCGCCAGATCACCGGCGTCGAGCAGCGCACCGACGGCAAGATCTGGTTCGACGGCAAGGAGGTGAATTTCTCCGGCCCCATCGAGGCGCGCGAGGCAGGCATTGAGACCGTGTTCCAGAACCTCGCGCTGGCCGACGACCTCGACGTGCCGTCCAACCTGTTCCTCGGTCGCGAGAAGGTGCTGTTCAACCTCGGCCCCTTCTCCATCCTCGACCGCAAGGCGATGCGCAAGGCGACGGAGGCAGCACTTGTTCGCACGGCGGTGAAGATCCCCAACCTCTCCAGCACCATCCGCCACATGTCGGGCGGCCAGCGCCAGTGCGTGGCGATCGCCAGGACCGCGACCTTCGCCTCCAAGCTGATCATCATGGACGAGCCGACGGCGGCGCTCGGCGTGCAGGAGACGGCGCAGGTCGAAAACATCATCCGTACGCTGAAGGAAAACGGCGAGCCGCTGATCCTGGTCAGCCACAACATGCGCCAGGTGTTCGACCTGGTCGACCGCATCGTCGTCTTCCGCCGCGGCCGCATCGTCGCCAACCTGCGCAAGCAGGACACCGACGGCAACGACATCGTCGCCTACATCACCGGCGCGAAGACCGGACAGGCGGAACGTCAGGCTGCCTGACGGGCGCCACGACGGGATCAAGCCAATCTTCCGCGCCAAAAGGCGCGGATATGCCTATAAAACCCACCTCGAAGGACATTCCATGACACTCCGCTTCGCTCTCCTCGGCGCCGGCCGCATCGGCAAGGTGCATGCCCGCGCCGTCGCCTCCAACCCGCAGGCCAGGCTGGTGGCCGTAGCCGATGCCTTCGAGAAAGCGGCGACGGAGCTCGCCTCCGCCTATGGCGCCGAAGTCCGCACGATCGACGCCATCGAGCAGGCCAAGGACATCGACGCCGTCATCATCTGCACGCCGACCGACACCCATGCCGATCTGATCGAGCGCTTCGCCAAGGCCGGCAAGGCGATCTTCTGCGAGAAGCCGATCGATCTCTCCGTCGAGCGGGTCGAGAAATGCCTGGCCGTGGTCGAGAAGACCGGAGCCACGCTGATGGTCGGCTTCAACCGCCGCTTCGACCCGCATTTCGCCGCCGTCCGCAAGGCGATCGACGACGGCGCCATCGGCGCAGTCGAGATGGTCACCATCACGTCGCGCGATCCCGGCGCCCCGCCGCTCGATTACATCGCCCGCTCCGGCGGCATTTTTCGCGACATGACCATCCATGATTTCGACATGGCCCGCTTCCTGCTGGGTGAAGAACCTGTTGCCGTCAGCGCCCACGCCTCGGTGCTGGTCGACAAGAAGATCGGCGATGCCGGCGATTTCGATTCGGTCAGCGTCATCCTCGAAACCGCCTCCGGCAAGCAGGCGGTCATCTCCAACTCGCGCCGCGCCACCTATGGCTACGACCAGCGCATCGAGGTGCATGGCTCGAAAGGCATGGTCGCGGCCGAGAACCAGCGGCCGGTGTCGATCGAGCTCGCCAACGACAAGGGCTACACCCGCCCGCCGCTGCACGACTTCTTCATGACCCGCTACATCGACGCCTATGCCAACGAGATCGCCTCCTTCATCGCCGCGGCGACCGCGGGCAAGAAGGCGGCGCCGAGCGGCAAGGATGGGCTGGTTGCGCTGAAGCTGGCCGATGCGGCCTTGCAATCGGCGAAGACCGGCAAGACCGTCCGCGTCGGCTAGTCCGGCTGGGTGAACGCTTTGAAGGATGGTCGGTTTGTGGTCTGCAAGGGTGGCGATTGGCCGGAACATCCATCGCGTCGTCATCCACGGGCGGAGCAAGGAGCGAAGCGACGCGCGCAGACCCGAGGATCCATGCCGTTACGTTGAAACGATGCTGACGGCGCAGAATTCTGCTCCGCCCGTTCTAGGGCCGGGGTCACGGCATGGATCCTAGGGTCTCCGCGACGGAGCTTCGCTCCTGCTTCGCCCTAGGATGACGAAGTCGGGGACGCCTCGACCAAGTTATCAACGTTGCGACAAGACACCGGGAAGCCGATCGGAACGTCAATGAATCTCGAAAATCCATTGGTCATTCAAAACACAGGAGCACAGCGATGAGCGGTTTGGCCGGTCGCAATTCAGAAACGCGCGCCATCGTCACCGGCGGCGCGCAAGGCATCGGCTTCGCGGTTGCGGAAGCGCTTGCCGATGAGGGCTGTCGCGCGCTGGCGCTGGTCGGCCGCTCGCAGGAGAAAGGCGACAAGGCGGTCGCGGCGCTCAAGAAGAATGGCGTCGACGCCATCTTCATCAGCGCCGATGTCGCCAAGGTCGCCGACTGCAAGCGCGCTGTCGAGACGGCGGTCAAGCATTTCGGCACGCTGAACGCGCTGGTCAACGCCGCCGCCACGTCCGCGCGGGGATCGTTGGTGGAGACCACGGAAGAACTCTTCGACCAGATCTTTGACACCAACGTGCGCGGACCGTTCTTCCTAATGCAGGGCCTTGTCGCGCATCTGCTCGAACGCAAGGCGCCGGGCTCGATCGTCAACGTGCTGTCGATGTCGGCGCATGCCGGCCAGTCGTTCCTCACGCCCTATTCGACCAGCAAGGGCGCGCTGATGACGCTGACCAAGAATGTCGCGAGCGCCTATCGCAAGAACCGCATCCGCTGCAACGCCGTGCTGCCCGGTTGGATGGACACCGAGGGCGAGGCGATCGTCCAGAAGAAATGGCACGACGCGCCCGACGACTGGCTGGAGAAGGCCGAAGCGGCGCAGCCCATGGGCCAGTTGGTGAAACCGGCTCAGCTCGCCCGGCTGATCACCTATATGCTGAGCCCCCAGGCCGGCGTCATGACCGGCTCGCTGGTGGACTACGACCAGAACATCGCCGGGGTGATCGGGGAGTAGAATCGTCGCACGTGACAAGCGCCCCGACATCGACTATATGAGCCGCATGATCCACCTGACCGCCTCGTTTTGGTACTTTAGCTACGGTAGCTCGCTGGCGGCGGGAGGATTGCGCTCGATCTGAAAAACTCCAGATCAAAATCCGACAAGCCGCCAGACCTGGCGGCTTTTTTGTTTCAGCCGGCGGGTCTCCTAACCAGGAGCAGAAAGCCGTGTTGACCACCACAGACGACCTTCGGGTCAGAGAACTCAAAGTCCTGAGCACGCCGGAAGAGGTGATGCGCGAGATACCGCGCTCGCTCACGGCGACGCGCACCGTTGCCGCCTCGCGCAACGCCATCCATTCCATCCTCACGGGGGCCGACGATCGACTGGTGGTCATCGTCGGCCCTTGTTCCATCCACGATCCGGTCGCCGCCGTGGACTACGCCAGCCGTCTGGCGGCGCTGCGCGAGGCCCTGGCCGACCGGCTCGAGATCGTCATGCGCGTCTATTTTGAGAAGCCGCGCACCACGGTCGGCTGGAAGGGCCTCATCAACGATCCCGACCTCGACGGCAGCTTCAACATCGACAAGGGCTTGCGCATGGCGCGCAACGTCTTGTCGGCCGTCAACAATCTCGGCCTGCCGGCGGCGACCGAATTCCTCGACATGACCACGCCGCAATACATCGCCGACCTCGTCGCCTGGGGCGCCATCGGCGCGCGAACCACCGAAAGCCAGATCCATCGCGAGCTGGCCTCGGGTCTCTCCTGCCCGGTCGGTTTCAAGAACGGCACCGACGGCAATCTGAGGATCGCCGGCGAAGCGGTGAAGTCGGCCGCCCAGCCGCATCATTTCATGGCGGTGACCAAGGGCGGCCGCAGCGCCATTGCCGCGACCACCGGCAATGAGGATTGCCATGTCATCCTGYGCGGCGGCATCACGCCGAACTACGATGCCGCAAGCGTCGAGGCTGCCGCCGCCGAGCTCGGCCGCATCGGCGTCGCGCCGCGGCTGATGATCGATGTCAGCCACGCCAACAGCGCCAAGAAGCCGGAGAACCAGCCGAAGGTTGCGCATGACGTGGCGGGCCAGGTCGCTTCCGGCGACGAGCGCATCATCGGCGTCATGATCGAGAGCAATCTCGTCGCCGGCCGCCAGGACGTCGTGCCCGGCAAGCCGCTCGTCTACGGCCAGAGCATCACCGACGGCTGCATCGACTGGGCGACCACCGAGACCGTGCTGCACGGCCTTGCCGGCGCCGTCGAATGGCGCCGGTCGGTGAAGCGCGAACTGCTCGCCAGCCGGCAAGGCGCTGCCTGAGCGAAATGTTGGAGAGGGCGGCGCTCACGCCGCCCTCAACCCTTCCCAGACCGTGAAGATCGAAACGGCAAACAGCAGCAGCCCGGCGACTCGCCCAGCAAGTATGGTCGCTTGCGGATTGTCGACCAGCAGCTCCCGGCTGCGGCCGGCGGTGACGGCGAGCCCGCCATAGATCGCCGCCTGCGTGGCGACCGTCAGCAATCCCATGATTGTCGCCTGCATCCAGATCGGGCCGTAAGCCGGCTTCAGGAATTGCGGATAGACGGCAAGGATGAAGAGATAGGCCTTCGGATTGATCAGGCAGGTGGCCAGGCCCTGACGAAATGCCTTCCAGGCCGAGCGGCTCGCCGTGGGGCGGTCGTCGCCGACGGTGATCGAGCTGCGCATCAGCGAAATGCCGATMTAGGCCATGTAGGCGGCGCCGGCGACCAGCAGCGGCGTGAACAGCACCRGCACGAAATGCATGAGCAGGCCGACGCCGACCGCCCCGTTCAGCGTGTGCACCGCGCCGCCCAGCATGATGCCGGCGGTGGCCGCCAGGCCGCGATTGCTGCCACCGGTCAGCGCGTTGGCCAGCACGAACAGCATGTCCATGCCCGGGACGGCGATGATGCCGAGCAGAAGCACGAAGAACAGCCAGAGGTTTTCGGCATAGCTCATGTCAGTTGCCTGTCGCTTCGGTCGCTTGCCCACAAAGGAATCTGTTGATTTTCAAGCGCGTAGACGGCCCTATAGGTCACCCCAACTGACGGGGGTGTGTCAGTTGCGTTTCGGTCGGGTGGAAAAATGCGCAAGGCCTCGCGCCTCTTCGAGATCATCCAGATCCTGCGTCTGGCAAAGAAGCCGGTGACGGCGGCGACGATCGCAGAGCGGCTGGAGGTGACCGTGCGCTCGGTCTATCGCGACATCGTCGCCCTGCAGGCGATGCGCGTGCCGATCGAGGGTGGGCGCGGCATCGGCTATATCCTGCGCCCCGGCTTCGACCTGCCGCCGCTGATGTTTTCCATCGAGGAGATGGAGGCGATCGTGCTGTCGCTGGCGTTGCTTGAACGCACCGGCGACGATGAGCTCAAGCAAGCGGCAAAACGCGTCGGAGCCAAGATCGCCGGCGCCGTGCCGCCGCCATTACGGCAGACGCTCGACGCCAACGCAATCCATGCCTGGGGCTTCGCGCCGCCGTCCGCCGCCGCCGTCGACCTCGCCCTGGTCCGCCGCGCCATCCGCGATGAGGAGAAGCTCAGCCTCTCTTATCGCGACGAGGCGGGGCGGGCGACCGACCGCGTCATCCGTCCGGTCGCGCTGATCTATTACGCGGAGACCGCCAACGTCGTCGCTTGGTGCGAATTGCGCCAAGCCATCCGCAATTTCCGCAGCGACCGCATCGAGGATTGCCGGCCGGCGGGCCTGTGGTTCAAGGGCGAAGGCGACCGGCTGCGGCAGGTCTGGGTCGACGGCTGGGAGATCAACGCCACGGCAGCCGGCGGCAACTGAGGCGCTGCCGACGTTCAGGGAACGATGCCGCGGCAGGCCCAGGCGATATTGGCGAAGGATCGCGGGCCGTCGGGCCTGCCGGCCTGATAGGCATCGCGCACGGCGGCCTCGATGCGCTTCTGTTCGGCCGCGTCCAGCGTGGTCAGGTATCTGCCGAGCGGCCCTTCGCCGGCGCCGATCGGCGCCCAGAAGTCGTCGAAATCCGCGTAGTCCATGCGGATCATCAGCTCGGCCTCGGTAACGTCGACGAGACCCTGCTCGGCAAAGGTTCGCTTCATCTCGCCCGGCTGCATCATCGGCTGGAAGCAATAGCGGCTTCGCATCTGGCGCCCGCTTTCGCTGAGCGCTGCGACGGTGTCGATCATCATGCGCATGCCGGTCATGCCGCCGTAATGGTCCCAGACCACGGCCGCGACCACGCCGCCCGGCCGCACGACGCGGCGCATCTCGGCCACCGCCTTGCCGGCCTCCGGCACGAAGTGCAACACCAGCAGCGCCAGCGTGCGGTCKAAGATATTGTCGGCGAACGGCAGCGCCGTGGCATCGGCCTGGCTGATGGTGACGCGCGGATCGGTGTTTTTCTCTTTCGCCGCCTCGACGAAGACCGGCGAAAAGTCGATGGCCTGGATCTCGGCTAGATCGGCTGATTTTGCCAGCTCGAAGGTGAGGCTACCGGTGCCGCAGCCGACGTCGAGGATTGTCTCGCCGGGGGCAAGCCCGGCGAAATCGATGAACTTGGGCGCGAGTCTTTTGCTCCAGCGGCCCATGAGCTGCTCATAGCCGGACGCGGCGTGAACGGTGAAGCTTGATGTCATCCCGCCCTCCCTTCGCTGCTTCCAGCCTAGACCTGCGCGGGAGCCATGCCAAGCGACGAAAGCAGCCGATCGTCCCGTGAGCGCAACCAGGCGTGGAGCGGGTCGGCGCTGGCCGGTCCGGCACGTTGCCGGGAACATGTACAGAAGCTAATATAGTGCCGACCCTCGCGGACATTGGGGGACGGGGTGAGCAAGATCCTGATTTGCGGTGGAGGCGTAATCGGGTTGTGCACGGCGGCCATGCTTGGCCGCGACGGTCATGACGTGACGGTCCTTGAGGCCGATCCGGCGGATCAGCCTTCGAGTTCCGTTCAAGGGTGGGATTGGGAGCGCCCTGGCGTCGCGCAATTCAGGCAGCCTCACAACCTCAGCTCGCGTTTCCGGATGGTCGCCGATCAGGAACTGCCCGGGCTGACGGATATATTGCTGCGCGCCGGCTGCGTCTGGATGGACTTCTTCGACCCTCGGTCGCTGCCCCCGACAATAACGGACAGGGCGCCCCGCCCGGGCGATGAAGCGATGCGCTTCGTCACCGGCCGGCGGCCAGTGATCGAATGGGCCGTGGCCGAGATGGCGCAAGCGGCGCCCAATGTGATGATCCGGCGGGGGACCAAGGTTCGCGAACTGGTCACGGGCGCTTCGGCCATTCCCGGCGTGCCGCATATTGCGGGCGTCCGCACAACCTCCGGCGAAGAGATTCGCGCCGATCTGGTGATCGACGCGATGGGTCGGCGAAGCCCTGCCTGCGAATGGATCGTGGCGGCCGGAGGCCGCAGCCCGAGCGAGGAAGCCGAGGACAGCAATTTCGCCTACTTCACCCGCTACTTCACGGGCAAGCAGCGGCCGCGCCGAAAGGGCCGCCTGCTCACGCCGATGGGGATGTTCTCCATTCTCACGCTGGACGGCGACAACGACACCTGGTCGGTCACCCTGTTCACTTCCGCGAGAAACAAGGCCATGCGGGCTTTGCGCGACACGGCCACGTTCCACCGTGTCGTCATGGCCTGTCCCATGCAGGCCCATTGGCTTGACGGCGAGCCGATCACGCATGTCCTGCTGATGGCGGGCGTTCTCGACCGCTACCGGCGCTTTGTCGTCGACGGCCAGCCCGTCGTCACCGGATTTGCGGCTGTGGCCGACGCCTGGGCCTGCACCAATCCGTCCGCCGGGCGGGGCTTGAGCGTCRGTCTTGTGCACGCGCAGGTGCTCAGGAACGTCGTTCGCCGGCACATCGACGACCCTGCCGAATTCTCGCGAGAATACGATGCCGAGACCGAGCGCCAGGTCGGCCCGTTCTATCGCAACCAGATCGCCGCCGACCGTGACCGGATCGCGGAGATCAACGCCCTGGCGGACGGCCTTCCTGTTCCGCCGCCGAATCCGGTCACGGCCCGGCTTTTCGCCGCCGCAAGCGAGGATGCCGACGTGTTTCGCGGCGTGATCGAGATCGCCATGTGCGTTTCGCTGCCACAGGACGTCGTCGCCAGGCCGCATATCGCGGCAAAACTGGCCGAGCTGGATGGTCAGCCCTTACCGCCGAGCGCCAACTTCATCGATCGCAACCGTATGGCGTCCCTGCTTGCCGGCTGATCTTTGCGATCTGGGTGGGACTTATCGGGAGCGCCAGCGACCGGAGGCTTCGCTCAGGCAGGCATCCCTTTGCCGGCCGAGAGCGCTTCGAACACGTCACTTGTTTCGGCCACGAGCGTCCGCATCAATTCGCCCGCAGGAAGCTCCCGGTTCAGCGCTGCCGCCTGGCCATAGAGATGAAAGGCGAAATCTCCCTTTGCCCCGGCGTCACCGAGCGGAGCGCTGAGCGCGACCATTTGCGGGAAGTCCGGAAGGGGCGTCCTGCTCTCCTCCATCTCCAGGGCATAGCGGGTGCGTCTCGCCCGCGCCGCGCGGCCGGTAAAGGCGTCGGTGACCATAGTGTCCATGTCGCTCGCGGCGCGCATCAGGGCGCGGCGCGGTGCGTCCGTGCCGGCTTCGTCGCAGGACAAAAAGCCGGTGCCGATCTGCACGCCGCTGGCGCCAAGCGCGAAAGCCGCCGCTATGCCGCGGCCGTCTGCGATGCCTCCCGCGGCAATGACCGGGAGCTTGACGGCATCGACGACCTGGGGGACCAGCGCCATCGCGCCGACGCCGTCGCCGGGACCATTGGGGGCATGCGAGCCCCGGTGGCCGCCCGCCTCCCAGCCCTGGGCGATGACTGCATCGGCCCCGCCGTCGACGAGCTTGCGCRCCTCGGCGACATTCGTCGCGGTGCCGATGATCGCGATCCCGGCTCGCTTCAGCCTGCCGACGTCAGCCGCATCTGGAATGCCGAAATGAAAGCTCACGACCGGCGGGCGGATCTCCAGCAGCAGTTCAAGCTTTTCGTCGTCGAAACCCGGTCCGATCGGCGGGAGCTTCCGCGAGGGTTCGTCGAGTGACAGCTCCTCGTAGTAGGGCCGCAACCTGTCGATGACCCCGGTCAGCACGGCGTCGCTGGTATTGGGTCTGGGAAAAACAAAGAAACTGAGGTTGAAGGGCCGCTCGGTCGAGGCGCGCATCTGGCGCGCCACGTTGCGCAGGCCATCCGGCAGCATCGATGCGCAGCCGAGCGACCCGAGCCCACCGGCATTGCTTACCGCTGCGGCGAGCTGCGGCGTCGCCGAGCCGGCCATCGGAGCTTGGATGATCGGATGCTCGATCTTCAAGAGATCGCATAAACGGCGGTTCGGCCACATGAGCGTTTTTCCTATCGCAAAGGAACACACGCCCACCCATCATAATCCTGTCTCAGGGCAGGGTCACCGCAATTGTGCCGGCACATTCCCCACGCTCTCCCGCTCCACCAGCGGGCATTCCAGCTTGGTGATGGGATAGCGGCCGCGGCCGGGCGTCGGCGGCGTCTCTAATTGCTCGATCGCCCATTGGCCCATCGCCAGATGCGGCAGGATCGACGTCGTCAGCGGCGGGAAGAGATGGCGGGCGATCTCTTCGTCGTCATAGCCCACCACGGAAATGTCCTGCGGGATATGCAGGCCGGCCTCCTTCAGCGCCTCGTAGCAGCCGATCGCGGTGYGGTCGTTCTGGCAGAAGATCGCGGTGGGTCGCTCCTCGAGCCCGAGCAGCTTGACCGTCGCGGCATAGCCGGCGCTGGCCGACCAGTCGCCCTCGACCACCAGCTCCGGATCGAACGGGATGTCGGCGGTGGCCAAGGCACGGCGATAGCCTTTCAGCCGATCCTGCGCGGCCTGCATCCACGGTTCGCCGGTGATCGTGGCGATGCGGCGATGGCCGTGGGCGATCAGATGCCTCGTCGCGCTCTGGCCGCCGGCGATCTCGGAGGGAACCACGGCCGGGAAGGCATAGTCGGCGGTGTAACAGTTGAGCAGGATGACAGGGATGTCGAGGCTGTAGAGGAAGTCCGGCGCGGCGATCTCGCGGGTGAAGATGGTCATGTAGATCAGCGCCGAGATGCCGCGCCTCGTCAGCGCTGAAATCGCCCGCGGTTCCATCACCGCGTCGCCCATGGTCTGCGCCACCAGGAGCACATTGCCGGCGTTCCACGAAGCCTGTCGCGCGCCCTCGATGGCGACCACCGCCTCGGGGCTGGTGGCGAGCTGGTCGACTGCGAAGCCGATGATGCCGTCCAGGCCTTCGAACGGCGTCACCGGCGGCCTGAGCGCCGAAAAGACCGGCGGCGAATAGCCCAGCGCTCGAGCTGCCTCGATGACCCGGTCGCGGGTCTGCTGCGACAGCCTGATACCCGGCGAATTGTTGAGCACGAACGAGACCGTCGCCTGCGAGCAGCCGGCGGCGCGCGCGATGTCGGTCATGGTGATGCGCCCCTTGGGCTTGGCGGCCGGCTTGCGGCGCCTGGAAGTCCCGGGAGGTTCGCTGAGTTCCGTCGGTTCGCTCATGGTCGTTTCCCAAACCCAGCCGGCTCTAAAGCAAAGGCGGCGGCAACGGCAAGATGGTCGAGGTCGGCGCGTTTATCGAGATGGCGTCGACTAATATATATTAGCAAGCATAACATGCAAATCACCGGCTACGACGCTTCGCGACGAAACCAGTCAGACAAGGTCAACAATGCTGACAATTCCTGTATCTTCGGCACGGCTACAGGCTCTGCCGCGCTCGTTCTCCTCACTCCCGGCGTACCCTTCGACCAGCGTCTCCTCCGCTTCGAAAATACGCGTCCTCGCCTCATAACTAATACTCTTTACTAATAGCCGTTAGCGTTCTAGTGTCAACTCGTCGTCTCCGTTCGGGGGCRACAAGTGCGAGGGACGCTTGCATGAAAACCGGCGCCATTGCCGGTCTGGGCTCGGGTCCATTCTCACGAAAATGTCAGACAAATCGGACTATTTACGAACGCCACATGAGTGTCTAGTGTCTCGACCGCGGCCGGATCGGCACCGTTCTTAAGTCGGCGGACCTTTGCGCCGCACCCTTGAGGAGGAGGGTTGTCCGGGCCGCAGCCGAGACATCGGCGACGAGTTCTACAAGGCAAGTTCTACAAGGGAGGTTGAACTATGAAATCCATGATCCGTAATGCATCTGTCGCCGCGGCGGCCCTGCTCATCGGGCTTGCGGCCACGGCGGTTACCCGCGCGGACGACAAGCCGACGCTGGCTTTTGTCGTCAACGGCGCGTCAGACTTCTGGAAGGCGGCGGAAGCCGGCGTGAAGAAGGCGCAGGCCGAATTGCCCGACTACAATCTCGAGCTCAAATATCCGGAGCAATCCTCGGTCGCCATCCAGCAGCGACTGATGGACGATCTGGTGACGGCAGGCGTCAAGGGCATCATGGTCTCGGCCGTCGATCCCAAGACCTCGACCGACGGGCTGAACAAGATCGCGTCGGAAACCGCGCTGTTCACCACCGACTCCGATGCGCCCCAGACCAAGCGCGTCGCCTATATCGGCTCATCCAACGTCGATGCCGGCAAGCAGGCCGCCGAGATCGCCAAGAAGGCGATGCCCAACGGCGGCAAATGCCTGGGCTTCGTCGGCCTGCTCGGCGCCGACAACGCCAAGGAGCGCATCCAGGGCATGAAGGACGGGCTCGCCGGCAGCAAGATCGAGCTGGTCGACGTGCGCGGCGACGATATCGACCAGGCGCGCGCCAAGAAGAATGTCGAGGACGCGCTGGTCGCCAGCCCCGACATCACCTGCATGGTCGGCTTCTACTCCTACAACACGCCGCGCATCTATGAAGCGCTGCGCGACGCCGGCAAGCTCGGCCAGATCACCGTCGTCGGCTTCGACGACGATCCGATCACGCTGGGCGGCGTCAAAGAAGGCACCGTCGCCGCCACCGTGGTGCAGCAGCCGTTCGAATGGGCCTATCAGGGCATGAAGCTGATGGCTGCCTACCTCAAGGGCGACAAGTCGGGCATCCCGGCCAACAACCTGATCATCATCCCGACCAAGATCATCGGCAAGGATGACGTCGACGCCTACGCCGCCAACCTCAAGGCGATGGCGGGCAAGTAAGCCCGGCACGGTTGCGCCGGCTCAAGGGTTTGCCTTGAGCCGGCGTTCGTATTGACGGGCCGGCCAAGGCCCGTCAGTCTGTGGCCACCGGCTGTTGCCCCGTGCGGTAAACTTAGGCGCGATGACCTCTACCGACACCACTCAACCGATCACCGCTCCGTTCCTGAGCCTGGAGGCCGTGCGCAAGACCTATCCGGGCGTTGTCGCGCTGGACCGGTTCTCGATGGAGGTCCGGCCCGGCGAGGTCATCGGCCTTGTCGGCGAAAACGGCGCCGGCAAATCGACGCTGATGAAGATCCTCGGCGGCGTGACGCGGCCGGACAGCGGCACCATCACCGTCGATGGCGCGGCGCATGAAGGGCTGACCGTCGAGCAGAGCATCGGCTCCGGCATCGCCTTCGTGCATCAGGAACTGAACCTCTTCGAAAACCTCGATGTCGCCGCCAACATCTTCTTCGGCCGCGAGTCGCTTCGCGCCGGTCCGCTGAAGCTGGTCGACCGCGCCAGGCTGCGCGACATGGTGGCGCCGCTTCTGAAGCGCGTTGGCGCCAATTTCTCGGCCGACGCTCCGGTGGCGTCGCTGTCGCTCGCCCAGCAGCAGATGGTCGAGATCGCCAAGGCGCTGTCGATCAAGGCTCGCCTTGTCATCCTTGACGAGCCGACCTCCAGCCTGCCGATCGCCGAGACCGAAAAGCTGCTCGACGTCATCAAGGGGCTGAAGGCCGAAGGCATCAGCGTCATCTTCATCTCGCACCGGCTGCATGAGATCGAGCGCGTTGCCGACCGTGTCGTGGTGCTGCGCGACGGCACGTTGGCCGGCACGCTGGCGAAGGTTGAGATCAACCACGACGAGATGGTCAGGCTGATGATTGGCCGCATGCTGAAGGAGCGCGAGAAGGCCGGCGAAGCCGCCCGCGCGCCGGGCGGCGTCGCGCTGTCGGCCGACGCGATCCGCACCAGCACCTATCCGGACAGGCCGGTCAGCCTCGAATTGAGGCGCGCGGAGATCCTCGGCCTCGCCGGCCTGGTAGGCTCCGGCCGCACGGAGCTGGCGCGCGTGCTGTTCGGCGTCGACGAGCGGTTGGCCGGCAGCGTCACGCTCGACGGCAAGCCGCTCGATGTCGGTTCGGCCGCCGACGCGGTGGCGAACGGCATCTTCCTCGTGCCGGAGGATCGCAAGCTCACCGGCATATTGCTCGATCTCTCGATCGCGCAGAACATTACGCTGCCCAACCTGCCGGCGCATGCCAGGCGCTCGCTGGTCTCCACCGGCGCCGAGCTGGCGACGGCGGAAAAGCAGAAGAAGAACCTCGGCATCAAGGCGCCGTCGGTCTTGACCCGCACCGGCACGCTGTCGGGCGGCAACCAGCAGAAGGTGGTTCTGGCCAAATGGCTGGCGATGAACCCCAAGGTGATGATCCTGGACGAGCCGACGCGCGGCATCGACATCGGCGCCAAGGCCGAGATCTACGGGCTGATGCGGGCGCTGGCCGATGCCGGCGTCGCCGTGCTGATGATCTCCAGCGACATGGAAGAGGTGATCGGCGTGTCGGACCGCATCGCGGTCATGCATGAGGGGCAGATCTCCGGCATCCTCGACAAAGACGATTTCAGCCAGGAGAACGTGCTCTTGCTGGCGGTCGGCAAGAAGCCGAAATTGCTGCAAGCGGCGGGAGGAGTTGAATGAGCAAGAAGGATCTCGGCCTGCTGATCCTGATCCTGGTCGTCGGCGCGGTGGTGACCGCCATCAATCCGCGCTTCCTGTCGGCGATCAACCTCGCCAACACGTCCAACCTCGTCGCGCTGTTCGGCATCCTGTCGATCGGCCAGGCCTTCGTCATCATCACTGGCGGCATTGAATTGTCGGTCGGTTCGCTGATCGCCTTGCTCGGCACGCTGTTCATCGATTTCATCGCGGTGCGCGAGCTGGACTGGCCGCTGGCCTTCGTGGTGATCATCGCGCTTGGCGCCGTCATCGGCTTCGTGCATGGCTGGCTGATCACGCGGCTGAAACTGCAGCCCTTCGTGGTGACGCTGTGCGGCCTGCTCATCTATCGCGGGGTGGCGCGTTTCTACACCGCCGACGGCACGGCGGGCTTCGCCTTCGGGCAGAATTTCCCGACGCTCGAATTCCTGACCGCCGGCCGGTCGGGCGGCTTGCCGAACTCCTTCATCGCGCTGATCGTCATCGCCATCGTCATGTGGGTGGTGSTGCATCGCTCGGTGTTCGGCCGCTATCTCTACGCCATCGGCAAGAACGAGGAAGCGGCGAAATATTCCGGCATCCGCACCGGCCGGATCATCATCGCGGCCTATGTCATCTGCGGCGTGCTGACGGCGCTGTCGGCGATCTACTTCGCCATGTACACGCGCTCGATCTCGCCGGCCAGCCACGGCCAGTTCTACGAGCTCTATGCCATCGCCGCGGCGGTGCTCGGCGGCTTCTCGCTACGCGGCGGCGAGGGCTCGCTGGTCGGCGTCGTCCTCGGCACCGTGCTGCTGCAGGAGCTGCAGAACCTCGTCAACCTGCTCGGCATTCCCTCATCGCTCAACTTCGCGGTGATGGGCGGCGTGATCCTGATCGGCGTGCTGGTCGACCAGCAATGGGGCGTCTTCCGCGCCCGGCGCCGGATGATGGAAGCAACGCGCCAGAACGTTGCGGGCGCGCCCGCGGAGTAGTCCCGCCGTTTGGCCCGCGGCCCTGATTGAGCCGATGCTCGCGGTGGAAGCCGCGAGGCGCGTTTGGATTCACGAGCGGATTGCAACAACGCGTGAAGCGGAAAACTGCCCTTGTCGCAGAATTGGGGCTGGGCTAAGCAATTGGTATCAGAGGGTTCCAAGAACAAAATACGGGAGACACTACTGTGACATCATCACGTTGGATCGCGCTCGCAGCGCTGGCGTTGACTTGCTCGACCCCGGCAATGGCCAAGGATTGGAAGACCGTCACCGTCGCCATGGAGGGCTCCTACGCCCCCTGGAACCAGACGGACGCCAGCGGCAAGATCGTCGGCTTCGAGGTGGACATCCTGAACGACGTCTGCGCCCGCGCCAAGCTCGAATGTAACATCGTCGCGCAGGACTGGGACGGCGTCATTCCCGGCCTCACCGCGGGCAAGTTCGACATCGTCATGGACGGCATGTCGATCACCGAGGAGCGCATGAAGACGATCGACTTCTCGATCCCCTATGCCTCTTCGCCGGTAGCTTTCCTTGCGGACAAGAACGGCCCGCTGGCCAACCTGTCCAACAAAGGCAAGATGATCGACCTGTCGAAGGACGACGCCGAATCCAAGGCGGCGCTCGATACGCTGCGCAAGGAGCTCACCGGCAAGAATCTCGGCCTGCAGGTTTCGACCACGGAGGCGACCTTCGCCGACAAGTATCTCAAGGATGTCGCCAACGTCCATGAATACAAGACCACCGACGAGCACGATCTCGACCTGATGGCGGGCCGTATCGACGTGGCCTTCGCCGACACCACCTACTTCCTCGGCACGCTGGCCAAGCCCGATGCCAAGGACCTGGAATTCGTCGGACCGCAATTCAAGGGTGGTCCGATCCTCGGACCGGGCATCGGCGCGGCTTTCCGCAAGACCGACAAGGATCTGCAGGACATCTACAACAAGGCGCTCAAGGCGGCGCTCGACGACGGCTCGGTGTCGAAATACTCCCTGCAGTGGTTCAAGATCGACATTACCAAGTGATGTCGCAACGGGAGCAGCCAAGGCTGCTCCCGTTTTGCATTGAACAACCGTCGATGCCTATCTCGGCGCCCGCAGGAGCCGTAAGTGGAGTTTCTCAACGATCTCAAGGACCAGGTGTCGACGGCCTATGAGCTGTTGGCCGCCGGCTGGGGCGTGCAACTGCTCTGGGGCATTGGCTGGACGCTCGCCGTCACCGTCGTCTCGATGCTGATCGGCGCGATACTGGGGTCCTTGGTGGCGGCGGCCAAGCTTTCGCATCGTGGCGGGCTGAAGTTCATCGGCGAGAGCTACACCACGGTCTTCCGCGGCGAACCGGAACTTCTGATCATCTACCTGTTCTACTATGGCGGCACGCAGGTGCTGACCGGCGTGGCGAGGTCGACCGGATCGATCGGCTCGACCGACATCTTGAACATGCCGAGCTTCCTCGGCGGCGTGCTTGCGGTCGGCATCATTTCCGGCGCCTACCAGGCCGAGGTTTTTCGCGGCTCGTTCCTGGCGATCCACCGCGGCGAGCTGGAAGCGGCCCGCGCCTACGGCATGTCGGCCTGGCTGCGCTTTCGCCTCGTGATCATGCCGCAGGTCCTGCGCCTCGCGGTGCCGGGGCTGGGCAATGTCTGGCAATTGACCATCAAGGATTCGGCGCTGATCTCGGTCACGGGCGTCGCCGAACTGATGCTCACCGCCAACAAGGCGGCGCGCTCGACGCATCATTCGCTGCTTTTCTACACGCTCGCCGGCATCCTTTATTTGGTGATGACCTCGGTCTCGACGCCGATCTTCGACAGGGCCGAGCGTTACACCTCGCGCAGTTTCACGCGGCCGAAGTGAGAGGTGGCGGTGGATTTCGACTTCTACCTTTCGACCATGTGGAGCGTGCTCAAGGCGCTGCCGCTGACGCTCGAGATCTGGTTCTTCGGCATCGCCTTCGGCCTCGTCATCGCCACCGGCCTGACCTGGCTGCGGGCCTCCGGCTACAAATTGGGCGAATATTTCACCCGCGCCTATGTCTTCGTCTTCCGCGGCTCGCCGCTCCTGGTGCAGCTCTATCTGATCTATTTCGGGCTCTCCCAGTTCGATTTCGTCCGCCACAGCCCGATCCTGTGGCCGATTCTGCGCGATCCGATGTATTGCACGATCGTCGCCATGGCCTTGAACACGGCCGCCTATGAGAGCGAGATTTTCCGCGGCGCGCTGCGGGCGGTGCCCGTCGGCCAGATCGAGGCGGCCAAGGCGTTCGGCATGTCGGCTTTCACCCGCTTCCGCCTCGTCACGCTGCCGATCGCGCTGCGTCTGGCGTTGCCGGCCTATTCGACTGAAATCATCCTGATGACCAAGGCGACCGCGCTCGCCTCCGTCGTCACCATCATGGAGATGATGGGAACGGCGCAGAAGATCCAGCACGACACGTTCCGGCCGATCGAGGTGCTGACCTGCGCCGGGGTGATCTACCTGCTGCTCAACCTGTCGATCGCGCGGCTGTTCGCCTGGGTCGAATACCGGCTTTCGCCGCATCTGCGCCCGCCGCCCGAGCAGAGCCAGCTGGTCAAACCCATCCCGGAGGTGTTGTGATGTCGGCAAATACCGCCGCTGCCGCCAAAGAGGCACCGTCCTCCGGCGAGACGCCCGCCATCAGCGTCAAGGACCTGCGCAAGTGCTTCGGCGATCACGAGGTGCTCAAGGGCATTTCGCTCGAAGCGCACAAGGGCGACGTCATTTCGATCCTCGGCTCCTCGGGCTCCGGCAAGAGTACGATGCTGCGCTGTATCAATCTCCTGGAGACCCCGGATTCCGGGGAGGTGCGGGTCGACGGCGAGCTCATCAAGATGAAGCAAAGCCGCGACGGCCATCAGATGCCGGCCGACATCCGCCAGGTGGAGCGGATCCGCGCCAACCTCGCCATGGTTTTCCAGAGCTTCAATCTGTGGTCGCACATGACGGTGCTCGAAAACCTCGTCGCCGCGCCGACGCATGTGCTCAAGCGCCCGCGCGCGGAGTGCCTGGAGCAGGCCGAGGCGTTGCTGAAGCGCGTCGGCATATGGGAACGCCGCAACTACTATCCGCCGCATATGTCGGGCGGCCAGCAGCAGCGCGCCGCGATCGCCCGCGCCCTGGCGATGAATCCCAAGGTGATGCTGTTCGACGAGCCGACCTCCGCGCTCGATCCGGAACTGGTCGGCGAGGTGCTGCGCGTCATGCGCTCGCTCGCCGAGGAAGGGCGCACCATGCTGGTCGTTACCCACGAAATGGGCTTCGCCCGCGACGTGTCGAGCAAGGTGATGTTCCTGCACAAGGGCGAGGTGGATTCGGTCGGCGAACCGAAGGAAATGTTCGCCAGGCCGCCGACGCCGCAGTTCAAGCAGTTCATCGCCAACTTCAACAAGTGAGTGCCTCTCCTTCTCCCCTTGTGGGAGAAGGTGGATCGGCGCGTACCGCCGAGACGGATGAGGGGTGCTCCAGCTTGGCGGTGGCATTCGCCTGGCAGCACCGTTGTGTCCAACCGCCAGCGCTTCATTCCTTCCAGCACCCCTCATCCGGCCGCTTCGCGGCCACCTTCTCCCGCAAGGGGAGAAGGGGAAGGCGCTTAAATCATGTCCGACAGGTCGGAGAACGCCATCGCCTTGCGCAGCACCTCGGCGAAGCGTTCGCCGGCGGCGTGCTTGTCGCCGCTGTTGTCGATCGAGGTCACGTCCGGTCCCGTCAACTTGACGCTGGTGCTGCGCGCCAGGCGGGCGAGCACCTCGCCGCGCGATTCGCGGCCGCGCGCGGCCAGCCGCTCGGCGAGGATCTCCGGCGTGGCGGTGATCTCGACCACGGCCAGGTTGGCGTAGCGTTCGCGCAGCGCCGGGATGACCGCGCGCGACACGTTGGCGACCGCCACATGGCCGTTGGCCACGGCCCAGTCGACATCGGCCGGCAGGCCGTAGCGCAGGCCGTGCGCGTCCCAGCACAGCGAGAAGGCGCCGTCCGCCTCCGCTTCGGCAAAGGCGGCATCCGCCAGCGTGTCGTGATCCTCGCTTGCCGAATCGCTCGGCCTGGTGATGACGCGGCGCACGAATTCCAGCCGCGTCTCGCCGGCAAAACGCTGCTTGGCGTAGCCGATCACCGTGTCCTTGCCGGCGCCGCTCGGGCCGACCACCGCGACGAAGACGCCGTTGCGGATCGGCAGGCTCTCGGCCAGCTCGCGCTCGATGAGGGCCGAAACCATCATGCGACCCGGCGGCCCTGGCGCCACACGGTGCGCACGACCGGCACATGGTCGTCGACGCGCACGCGCACCAGGTCGGCGCGGCGGCCGGGCTCGATGACGCCGCGGTCGGTAAGGCCGACCGCCTCGGCCGGGTTCTTCGACACCATGGCGACCGCCCGCGGCAGCGTGATGCCTTCCACGACATCGCCGAGGAAGAAGGCCGACTGGATCAGGCTAAAGGGGATGTAGTCGGACGACAGGATGTCGAGCAGGCCATCGGCGGCAAGCGTGCGCGCCGAGACATTGCCGGAATGCGAGGCGCCGCGCATGACGTTCGGCGCGCCCATCAGCACGCCYAGCCCCGCCGCCTTGGACGCCTTGGCCGCCTCTTCCGTCGTCGGGAACTCGGCGACGCGCACGCCCTGCTCGATCGCTTCGTCGACATGGCCGGCGGTCGCGTCGTCGTGGCTCGCCAGCACGATGCCGCGCTCGCGGCAGGCGGCCGAGATGAAGACCMGGTTCGGGCCGGAATTGCGGGCCGATTCCGCCATCCGCTTCTCGCAGAACTTTTGGAAGTCGCGGTCCGTCAACTTCAGCTTGCGCTGGTAGTAATAGGCATAGGTTTCGAGGTTGACGAACTGGCGCTGTCCGGGCGCATGGTCCATCAGCGAGGCGAGCTTCACCCGCTCGTCAGTCTCGAAATTGGCGAAGGCCTCGAGGCAATCCGGCGCTGAAACCTCGCAGCGCAAATGGATGAAATGGTCGGCTCTCAGCCGATCCTGGCGCACGCTGTCCTCGATCGCGTCGGCCAGCTTGCGGACGTCGTCGGATTTCAGGTCGGCGTCCTCGTCCATGCCGACCCGCAAGGCATCGAGCACGGTGGTGATGCCGGCGGTCGCCACCTGCGCGTCATGGGCAAGCACGGCGGCGATGGGGTTCCAGCGCACTTTCGGGCGCGGCGCGTAGTGGCCTTCGAGGTGGTCGGTGTGCAGCTCGACGAGGCCCGGGATGATGTAGTCGCCGCCCATATCCTCGCCGGCGCGGGCGGCACCCGGCTCGACGGCGGCAATCAGGCCGTCGCGTAACAGAAGCGAGCCCTCGACGATTTCGTCAGGCAGCACGATGCGGGCATTGGTGAGAACGGTTTCGGCGGTCATCTCAGGCGGTCCTATCTCGAGCGGTCGGCAATCATCAGAGCAATTCCAGGAAAAGTGCTTTGCGGTTTTCCGTCCGGAATTGCGTAAAAACTAAAGATAGGGCGGTTCAGCGTTCCGCTGATCCGCCCTAGGCGGTCTTGCGGGCTTGGCCACGGCCAAGCGCGTGGTGCGAAAGCACCATGAACGGGGCACCAGGCTCGCTTTCGACGAACAAGGTCAGTGCATCCACCGGCACCGGCTGCCGCAGCACATCGGCGAACAGGCCGTCGATCGCCGCGCGAAGACGTGGACTTTCCTGCGGCCCGACCCGCCCCGACAGCGTCATGTGGAAGCGGAATGTGTCGAAGACGTAAGGATAACCCCATTGGCAGAGGTTGCGGAACTCGTCCGGCTTCAGCGCATCGGGGCTGCGGCGTTCGATCTCGGCCTCGGTCAGCGGTGCCCGGAACGGATCGAAGGCGCGCACCACCTCGCCGGCGAATTCGTTGAGCGGCGCGAACTGCGTCTCCGGCACCAGCGCGAAGAAGCCATCGATCTGCCCGACGACCAGACGCGGGATGACGACCGGCGGCGTCGCCTCGGCGAAAGCGTCGAGCGCGGCGCGCAGCGAGGCTTCCGTCTCGTTCGGCGCCAGCCGGAACGGCGCCTTCAGCGTCGCGTGGAACCCGTAGCGCCTGGCGGAGGCGGTGTGGAAGGCGACTTCCGCGGCCGACAGATCGCCCACGGCCTCCACCGGCCGCGTCGCCGCGCCGAACGGGTCGCGGCCCAGCCAGTTGGCGGCAATGCGCGCCAGTGGCTCATCCTGTCCCGGTGTGTAGTAGATGGCGTAGCGCATCGGCGTTCCTCGTCAAGCGCGCTGCGCCCCAAAGGATCATGCGACGCGCTTCAAGTCATTGTCTTGGCAAGTCGTGGGTCCAAAAACGCCAGGGCGCTCGCGGCGACATGCATCAGACCCGCTGCCATAGGTGATTTCCATGACGGATTGACGAAGCTTTCATGGGTTTTCGAAGGCAAGTCCAGCCGCAAGCTCGTTAGCCGACGATTTTCCCGGACTGGACCAATCCGCCGATCAGGCCTTCATCAGCCACTCGTGCTCGGCCGCGTTGTGGAATTTCCATGTCCGCTTCGGCCCGGCCATGACGTTGAGGTAATAAAGGTCGTAGCCGTGGCAGGCCGCGCAGGGGTGATAGCCCTTCGGCACCAGCACGACATCGCCGTCCTCGATCGCCATCGCTTCGTCCAGCTCGCGCACGCCATTGCGGTCGGCATCGGTGTAGACGCGCTGGAAGGCAAAGCCCTGCGGCGGGTTGAGGCGGTGGTAATAGGTCTCCTCGAGATAGGATTCGGCCGGCAGATTGTCCTGGTCGTGCTTGTGTGGCGGATAGCTCGACGTGTGGCCGCCGGGCGTGATGACCTCGACCACCAGCAGCGAATCCGCCGGCTTGCCCTCGGGCAGGATGTTGGTCACGTATCGGGTGTTGGTGCCCTTGCCGCGCACTTCCTGGCCGAGATCGTCAGGCCCGATGACGCGCACCGGCAGGCCACCACCAAGGCCGGGTGCCGAGCAGACGGCGAGCTCCAGCTCGGTGTCGGCTGTCACCGTCCAGTCGGCGCCCTCCGGCACATAGACCGACCAGGGCTTGCCCTCGAAGGGCGACATGCGCTCGCCAAGCAGGCCGAGATCCTTGCCCCCGGCCGAGGCCTTGCCCTTGCCGGTGACGAAGACCAGGCAGACCTCGCGGTCGACCGTCTTGCCAGACGCCGTCTCGCCCGCCTTCAGCCGATGCAGATCGAAACCGACATAGGTCCAGCCGGCGCTTTGCGGCGTGACGTGAGCGACGTGGCCGTGGCCTTTGTCGGCCTTGACGAGCAGTTTCGACATTTTTTGTCTCTCCTATCCCTATTCGCTCTGGCGGGCTGGCGACCCAGAGATTCCATCAGCTGAGGAGTCCGGCGCGAACCTTCGCGATTGGCCGTGGCCTCCAAACTTCGTCATCCTAGGGCGAAGCAGGAGCGAAGCTCCGTCGCGGAGACCCTAGGATCCATGCCGTTACCTCCGACGTGGAATGCCAGCAGCGCAGAATTCTGCACCGTCGCAACGCTTCAAAGTCATGGCATGGATCCTAGGGTCTGCGCTGCGTCGCTGAGCTCCTTGCTCCGCCCTAGGATGACGAGGCGAGGGGCGTTCCGGCCAACCGCCGACGCTTGCGATCCTCTGCGCAGGCAACATCCGCAAGGTAAGGACCGTTGCACCATCGACCGATTCATTCCTTCGGCTCGGCCGGAGGCTTCCCCTCCTCGACCGGCTTGTAGAGATAGAAAAACTGCCACACGGCATATCCGGCGAAGCCGAGCGCGATGACGCCCCAGAACGGCGTGCCGGAGGCGAACTCGATCGCCGACCAGATCAGGCAGACCGCGACGACGGCGATGCGCCGCCACAGCGGCCGGAAGAAGGGGTGCTCATAGTCTTTCATCGCGCCAATCCAGGATTTGCCAAAGCGCAACGGATAAACCGCGCGCCCCGACTAATCCATCATTCATGACGAATCCACCGTTTACGCCGGAAACCCTTGTGTCTCCACCGTGTAGCCGGCGGCCGTCATCACCCGCATCAGCTCCTTGTGGCCGACTTGGGCCATCTTGAGCGGCGGGTTCTTCTTCGGATCCTGCTCGGCCTCGACCACGAACCAGCCCTCATAGCCATGATCGGCGAAGCGCTGGACGATGGCGGCGAAATCGAGCGAGCCGTC
This sequence comes from Mesorhizobium sp. LCM 4577, assembly GCF_001854795.2. NCBI lineage: Bacteria > Pseudomonadati > Pseudomonadota > Alphaproteobacteria > Hyphomicrobiales > Phyllobacteriaceae > Mesorhizobium > Mesorhizobium sp. LCM 4577. The sequence continues at coordinate 399,513 of NZ_MDDU01000001.1, forward strand.
GCCCGGCACGGTGAAGGCGCCGAGCGCCACGGCATCGAGGAAGGACTGTTTCGAGCGATCGAGGCCGTCGATCACGCCCATGCGCACGTCCTTCACATGGACATGGTTGATGCGCTTGTGATGGTTGTCGATGGCGCGCAGCACATCGCCGCCGGCGAAGGCGAGGTGGCCGGCATCGAGCAAAAGCGGGATGCCTTCGCCGGAATGGCGCATGAAGGCGTCGAGCTCCGGCTCGGTCTCGACCACCGCCGCCATGTGATGGTGATAGGAAAGCGGCATGCCCTGCTCCGCGCACCATTCGCCGAATTCGGTGACGCGCCGGCCATAGGCCTTCATCTCGTCGCCGGTAAGCTTCGGCTTGGTGGCCAAAGGCTTGGAGCGGTCGCCCTGGATGGAACGGCCGACCTCGCCATAGACGATGCAGGGCGCGTCGACCGCCTTGAACAGCTCGATCATCGGCTGGATGCGATCCTTGTTCCGGGCCAGGTCCTCGTTGACCAGCGTGCCGGAGAACCAGCCGCCGCACAGCGTCACGTCGGCCTCTTTCAGGATCGGCAGCATCACCTTCGGGTCGTTGGGGAAGCGGCGGCCCATCTCCATGCCGGTGAAGCCGGCCGAGCGCGACTGGCGCAGACATTCCTCCAGCGACACGTCATCGCTGAGCTCCACGAGATCGTCGTTCCACCACGCGATGGGGGACATGCCCAGTTTGGCTTTCAAGTCGTCACTCCAATATCGGTTCGTTTCTACCCTCCCCCTTTGTGGGGAGGGTCGCTGCAAAGCAGCGGGGAGGGGGCAGCGCCGACCCCCACCCGGACCTTCGGTCCGACCTCCCCGCAAGGGGGAGGTAGGGGATCTGCGCTGTCAGCTTCAATCTCCGATCTTCTGCATTTGACGTTTTTCTTCGTAGACTTTGCGCGCGGCGTTGACCTGGGGCCGCGACGAGACTTCCGGCACGGCCACATCCCACCAGTGGCCGCCGGCTTCGGTCGAAACCAGCGGGTCGGTGTCGATGACCAGCACGGTCGTCCTGTCGTTCTTCTTCGCCTTGGCCAGCGCCGTTTCCAGCTCGGCGATCGAGGCCACCTTCTCGGCGACAGCGCCGAGGCTTGCAGCATGCGCGGCGAAGTCGACGTCGGGCAGCACCTCGTGGCGGGCATCCTTCAAGAGATTGTTGAAGTTGGCGCCGCCGGTCGCCATCTGCAGGCGGTTGATGCAGCCATAGCCGCGATTGTCGAGCAGCACGACGGTGAGCTTCAGGCCAAGCATCACCGATGTGGCGATCTCGGAATTGAGCATGAGGTAGGAGCCGTCGCCGACCATGACGACCACCTCCTGGTCGGGCTTCGCCATCTTCACGCCGAGCCCGCCGGCGATCTCGTAGCCCATCGTCGAGAAGCCGTATTCGGCATGGTAGGAACCCGGCGCGCCGGCCTGCCAGAGCTTATGCAATTCGCCGGGCAGACCGCCCGCGGCATGCAGCAAGGTGACCCCGGAACCCATGGCGCGCTGCACGGCGCCGATCACCTGCGCGTCGGACGGATGGGCCGCATTGGTCGAGGCTGTCACCTTGGCGGCCVCCGCCTGCCACTCCGTCTTGCCCTTCAGCGCATTGTCGGTCCAGGCGCTCGGCGCCTTCCAGCCTTTTAGCGCGGCCGACAGCTCGGCAAGTCCTTCGGCCGCGTCCGCGACCAGCGGCAGAGCCCAATGCTTGCCGGCGTCGAAGACCTGCGTGTTCAGCCCGATGATGGTGCGGCCGGCATTCTTGAACAGCGCCCAGGAGCCGGTGGTGAAATCCTGCAGCCTGGTTCCCACGGCAAGCACGACATCGGCTTCCTCGGCCAGCCGGTTGGCGGCCGACGTGCCGGTGACGCCGACCGCCGCCATGTTGAGCGGATGGTCGTCGGGCAGCGCGGACTTGCCACCCTGCGTTTCGCAGACCGGAATGCCCGTGCCCTGCACCAGTTTCGCCAACTCGCCGGAAGCCTGCGAATAAAGCACTCCGCCGCCGGCGATCACCAGCGGCTTCTTTGCGCCCTTCAGCGCCGCGACGGCGGCCGCCAACTCGTTGCGGTCCGGGCGCAACCGGCGCGGCGTCCAGACGCGCTCGACGAACAGGCTTTCGGGATAATCATAGGCCTCGGCCTGCACGTCCTGGCAGAGCGAGAGCGTGACCGGGCCGCATTCGGCCGGATCGGTCAGCACCTGCATGGCGCGGTTCAGCGCCGGGATGATCTGCTCCGGCCGCGTGATGCGGTCGAAATAGCGCGACACGGGGCGGAAGCAGTCGTTGACGCTCGCCGTGCCGTCGGAAAAGTCCTCGGCCTGCTGCAGCACCGGGTCGGGCAGGCGGTTGGCGAAGACATCGCCGGGCAGAAACAGGACGGGCAACCGGTTCACATGCGCGAGCGCGGCCGCCGTCACCATGTTGAGCGCGCCGGGGCCGATCGAAGAGGTCGCGGCCATGAAGCGGCGGCGGAAATTCGCCTTGCCATAGGCGATTGCCGCATGCGCCATCGCCTGCTCGTTATGGGCGCGGAAGGTCGGCAACTCGTCGCGCACCTGGTAGAGCGCCTCGCCGATGCCTGCGACATTGCCATGRCCGAAGATCGCCCAGACGCCGCCGAAGATCGGCACTCGTCTGCCATCGATCTCGGTCATTTGCCGGCTGAGGAAGCGGGTCACAGCCTGCGCCATCGTCAGGCGAATTGTCTTGCTCATGATGTTTCCTCCGCGATCCTTCAGCGGTCTTGTTATGCTGCCTTGCGGCCGCGTGCGGCAAGCCATGCCTCGGTCAGTTGCTCGAAGCGCGCGGCCATATCGGCGACCGCCTCGTCATCCGACATCCGGCCTCCCAGCCATTGTTCGGCGGCGTTGATGAAGATGGTGCGACCGACGGCGAAACCCTTGACGATCGGCGCATTGCTCGTTGCGGCAAACGCCGCGACCAGCTCGTCCTGCGGCGCTTCGAGCCCGAGCAGCACGACGCCCCGGCACCAGGGGTCGTTCTTGACGATCACCTGTTCGATCTTTGCCCAGGCGGCTGCAGAAGCCTGCGGCTCCAGCTTCCACCAGTCGGGCTTGATGCCCAGCGCGTAGAGTTCCTCCAGCGCGCGCGGAATGGTGGTGTCGTCGAGCTTGCCGTGCTTGCCGGCAATGATCTCGACCAGCAGTTCCCGGCCGACTTTCCGCGCCGCCTCGAACAGCGCGCGCAGCTTCTGCTGCTGCTCGACTTTGAGCGCTTCCGGGTCGTCCGGGTGGTAGAAGCACAGGCATTTGATGCAATGGTCGACCGGCCATTCGGTCAGCTGCGAGCCGATGTCCTGCGAGAATTCGAAGCGCAGCGGCCGCGATCCCGGCAATTCGACCGGGCGGCCGAGCCAGGCGAAGGGATGGCGGGCGAATTCGAACATCGCGTCGCGACCGTATTTCTCGTCGATCAGCATGCCGTAGCCGTCGCGGCCGGCGGCGACCTTTGCCGCCGCCTTCACGGTGAGCACCTTGAAATCAGGGATGCGCGCGGCGTCGGCGCCGACTCTTGCCGCGACGTCCTCGAGCTGCACGCGATGGTCGCAGGCCAAAGCCATCAGCGAGGGAATGTCGCGCCGGCGCGTCGTCGCCCAATGAATGTGGTTGATCGCTTCGTCCTTACGCAGCGCCAGATGCTTGCTGCCGTGCTTCAGGAAGAACTGCAGCTCCTCGAAAGTCGGATATTCCGGCGCGCAGAGCAGGCGCGACACAGCGAAGGCGCCGCAGGCATTGGCCCAGGTCGCGGCGGTGGCAAAGCTTTCGCCGCCCAGCCAGCCGCGCAGGAAGCCCGACATGAAGGCATCGCCGGCGCCCAGCACATTGTAGATCTCGATCGGGAAACCTTTGCCGACGATGCCGTCCTCGAGGTCGTCGCTGATCGGCCCGTCATAGACGATGCAGCCCTTGGCGCCGCGCTTCAGCACGATTGTGGCCGAGGACAGCGCGCGGATCGTCTTCAGCGCGCTCAGGCACTCGTCGGCGCCGGAAGCGATCATGATTTCCTCTTCGGTGCCGACGATGAGATCGCAATCCGGCAGCACCGTCTTCAGCTGCGCCGAGACGCGGTCGGACTTGACGTAGCGCTCGAAACCTTCGGCATGACCGGCAAGGCCCCAGAGGTTCGGGCGGTAGTCGATGTCGAAGACAACCTTGCCACCCCGGGCCTTCATCAGGCGGATCGCCTTGCGCTGCGCGGCATCGGAATTCGGCCGGGAAAAATGCGTGCCGGTGACGACGACCGAGCGGGCCGAAGCGATGAAAGCCTCGTCGATGTCCTCCTCGGCAAGCGCCATGTCGGCGCAGTCGGAGCGATAGAAAATCATCGGCGAGACGCCTTCGCTCTCGACCGACAGCAGCACCAGCGCCGTCAGCCGCTCCTTGTCGGTCTTCAAGCCGTCGACCGAGACGCCCTCGCGCCGAAGCTGCTCGCGGATGAAGCGGCCCATCTGCTCGTCGCCGACGCGGGTCAGCAGCGCCGAGCGCAGGCCGAGCCTTGCCGTGCCAACGGAAATATTGGCCGGGCAACCGCCGACCGACTTGGCGAAGGAGGCGATGTCCTCCAGCCGCGAGCCGATCTGCTGGCCATAGAGATCGACCGATGCACGGCCGATGGTGATGACGTCGAGCGGCGGGTATTTCCCTTCCACGGCTTCGCCCATTCGAACCTCCCATCGGCCTTGTTGTGCAGAGCAGCGTCGTTTGGACAGCGCGCGCCAGCGATGGCGTGGTGTCGTCAATATGAAATATTAATTCCAATCTACAGTCAATATGGAATGAGCATTCCCATGCTGAAAAGCGCTGGCCGCCGAGGCCTCAGCCCTTGCGCCGGCGGCCGGCTTCGCGGCGCTTCTCGCCGACGGCGACCGTCAGCGCCATGGCCAAAGCCATGGTTGCCGAAATCGAGCGGAAGCCGCCGAAATCGGCCTCGGCGACCTCGAACCAGACCTTGGCGAATTGCGCCAGCGGCGAGAAGGACGAGTCGGTGACGGCCACGATCGGCACGCCCTGTTCGGCGATCGAGCGCGTCTCGTCGATGGTCGCGGGCGCGTAAGGCGAGAAGCTGATGGCGATGACGGCGTCGCGCGGCGTGGCGAAGCCGATCATCTCGGCGTTGAGCCCGGCTGCCGATTCCACCAGCTGGTTGCGGATCTTGAGCTTGCCCAGCGCGTAGGCGATGTAGGAGGCGACCGGATAGGAGCGGCGCTTGGCCAGCACATAGATGGTCTCGGCCTTCGCCAGCAAATTGACTGCCTCTTCGAAATGCGCATCGTTGAGCGAACGCGAAATATCGCCCAGCGAGGTGCTGGCGGCGGCGACGAAGCCGTCGAAGATCGCCCGGTGGCCGCCACCGTCCTCGGCCTTGGCGCGCAACGCCGCCAGCCGCTCGTCATAGGAGGAATTGCGCTCGCGCAGCCGCTCGCGGAAAACCTGCTGCAGGCTGGTGAATCCGTCGAAGCCGAGTTGCTGGGCAAAGCGGATCAGCGTCGAAGGCTGGACGCCGGCCGAGGCCGCGATGCTCGCTGCCGTCCCAAAAGCGATGTCGTCGGGGTTGTCGAGCGCATAGGCGGCGATCTGCGCGATGCGCTTGGGCAGGCTCGCGCGCCTGTCCAGGATCGTCGCGCGCAGCGTTTCGAAATCGCGAGGCACCCGTTCGTCCATCGTCGCTCCGCCCACGCCCATATGGTTCGTCCCTCTCCTGCCCCATCATAGCGAGTTCGCGCAAGAACACCATAAAAAATGATTTGTATGTTCCATTCTTTACCAAAATGGACTAATCAATCCACACCGTTATTTCCTTCATCTTGGAGACAATCGACATGGTCGGAGTGGGCCTCATCGGCACGGGCTTCATGGGCAAGTGCCACGCCATCGCCTGGAACGCGGTGGGCACCGTCTTTCCCGATGTCGAGAAGCCGAAACTCGTGCATCTGGGCGAGGTGAATGACGAGTTGGCCCGGCGCAAGGCCGGCGAGTTCGGCTTCGCGAAAGGTTCCGGCGACTGGCGCGCCGTGGTCGACGACCCGGAGGTCGATGTCGTCTCGCTGACCACGCCCAATCAGTTCCATCCGGAAATGGCGATCGCCATCCTCCAAGCCGGCAAGCATCTGTGGTGCGAGAAGCCGATGGCGCCGAGCTTTGCCGAGGCCGAGACCATGGCGGCCGCGGCGAGGAAATCCGGCAAGGTCGCTGGGCTCGGCTACAACTACATCCAGAATCCCGCCATCCGTCACATCGGCGCGTTGCTCGAGGAAAAGATCATCGGTGACGTCAACCTCGTGCGCATCGAGATGGACGAGGACTTCATGGCCGACCCGGAAGCGCTGTTCTTCTGGAAGCACGAGGCTACGTCCGGCTATGGCGCGCTCGACGATTTCGCCGTGCATCCGCTGTCGCTGATCAAGGCGCTGTTCGGCCGCGTCAGCCGCGTCATGTGCGACATGGCCAAGCCCTATGCCGACCGCAAGACCGCGTCCGGCGCCCGCCGCGCGGTCGAGACCTATGACATCGCCAGCGTCTTGATGCATCTCGAGAACGGCGTTGCCGGCACGCTGCTGGTCAACCGCTCGGCCTGGGGCCGCAAGGGCCGCATCGCCATCCAGATCTTCGGCTCGAAGGGCTCGATCCTCTACGACCAGGAGCGGATGAACGAGTTCCAACTCTACCTCACCGCCGACCGGCCGACCGAACAGGGCTACCGCACCGTCCTGGTCGCGCCGCACCACAAGCCCTACGATTCCTTCCTGCCGGCGCCCGGCCATGGGCTGGGCTTCAACGATCTCAAGATGATCGAATGCCGCGAGCTCCTGATGCGCATCGCCGGCAGGCCGGCCCGCATCATCGACTTCGACGAGGGACTGGAGATCGAGCGCACCGTGCACGCCATGGCGCGTTCCTTCCAGGAGCAGCGCTGGGTGGATGTGAGATAGGCCAGGCAACGCCTCAGAACCGGACTGGCTCGAAGCGGCCGGACTTCGCGGAGGCAAGCGCGGCCTCGCACAGGATCATCGCCTTGCGGCCGTCCGCCGCGCCGACGGCCGGCGTCCGTCCCGCGCCGACCGACTGGATGAAATGGTCGAGCTCCGCCTCGTAGGAGTCTGCATAGCGCTCGACGAAGAAATAGAGCGGCCGGTCGGCCGCGATCCCGCTCTCGCCGCTGAGGCTGACCGAAGTCGGCGTGCGGTTGCCGGCCTGCAGCATGCCCTTCGCGCCATGCACCTCGATGCGCTGGTCGTAGCCATAGACGGCGCGCACGCTGTTGTTGATGTGGCACTGCTTCCCTGAGGCGGTGCGCAGGATGAACATCGCCGTGTCGTAGTCGCCGAGCTTGGCGTAATAGGGCTCGACCAGCGAGGAGCCGGTGGCAAAGAGCTCGACCGGCTCCTCGCCCAACAAGAAGCGCGCCATGTCGAAATCGTGGATGGTCATCTCGCGGAACACGCCGCCGCCGCCGGCCAGCGCTTCCTCGGTCTCCGGTTCCGGGTCGCGGCTGGTGATGATCACCTGCTCGACCGCGCCGATCTCGCCGGCGTCGATGCGCTTTCTCACAGCGGCGAAGGACGGATCGAAGCGCCGGTTGAAGCCGATCTGCAGCGGCACGCCGGCCTTCTCGACCGCAGCCAGGCATTGATCGGTGCGGGCGATGTCGAGGTCGATCGGCTTCTCGCAGAAGATCGCCTTGCCTTGTGCCGCGGCCCCGATGATCAGGTCGGCATGGGTGCGGGTGGCAGACGCGATCACCACGGCCTTGACCGACGGGTCGTTCATCACCGTCGCGGTGTCGGCGATCTCCGCGCCGGTTCCGGCGGCGATCCGCTCGGCGGCGTCCTGTCGCGGGTCGACGACATAGCGCAGGCGCACGCCCGGATGCCGGGCAAGATTTTTCGCATGCACCGAGCCGATCAGCCCGGCGCCGAACAATGCGGCGTCGATCATTTTTCTACCTTCTGTAGTGCCTCAGTTGGCTGCCGCTTCCGCGCCGGATCCCGGCTTGGTGAAGCGCTCCAGCTCCTGCTGCAATTCGCGGATCTCGCGGCCGCCGGCCATCATGTCCAGCACCTCCTTCTCGCTGATATCGCCCTTGCGGAACGTGCCGAGCGAGCGGCCGCGGTTGAGCATGGTGAAGACATCGCCGATCGGATAGGCGTGATGGATGTTGTGGGTGATGAAGATGACGGCGAGCCCGCGCTGGCGCGCCTGCGCCACATAGCGCAGCACGATCGAGGCCTGGTGCACGCCGAGCGCCGAGGTCGGCTCGTCGAGGATCAGCACCCGGGCGCCGTGATAGACGGCGCGCGCGATCGCCACGCATTGCCGCTCGCCGCCGGAAAGCGTGCCGACCGCCTGCTGCGGATCGCGCACATTGATGCCGATCTTGCCGAGCTGGTCATAGACGATCGCATCGGCCGTCTTCATGTCGATACGCCTGGCCGGCCCCCAGCCCTTCACCGGCTCGCGTCCAAGGAAGAAATTGCGGGTGATGCTCATCAGCGGGATCATCGACAGGTCCTGGAAAACCGTGGCGATGCCGGCGTCGAGCGCCTGCCTGGGCGATGAGAACGTCACCGGTTTGCCGTCGACATACATCTGGCCTTCGCTCGGCGTGTGCACGCCCGACAGCGTCTTGATCAGCGTCGACTTGCCGGCGCCATTGTCGCCGAGCAGGCAATGCACCTCGCCGGCATGCGCGGCAAACGACATGTCGCGCAGTGCCGTCACCGAGCCGAAGCGGCGGGTGACGTTGCGCAGTTCGATGAGCGGAACGGGCTCGGTCATCAGCGTGCCTCCGTCGCCTTGCGGCGCACGTAATTGTTGACCAGCACGGCGATCAGAAGCATCGAGCCGAGGAACACCTGGAACCAGTCGGTGTCGATGCCGGTGTAGAAGATGCCCATCTCCACCGTGCCGAAGATCAGCGCGCCGAACATGGCGCCGATCGCCGAGCCGTAGCCGCCGGTGAGCAGGCAGCCGCCGATCACCGCCGCGATGATCGCCTGGAATTCCTTCTGCGTGCCGCGCAGCGTGTCGGCGGAGCCCGCCTCCAGCACCTGGATGACGGCGAACAGCGTCGCCGAAAGCGCTGTGCCGATGAACAGCAGGATCTTCACCCGGTCGACCGGCACGCCGACATTGCGCGCCGCGCGGTCGTCGCCGCCGACGGCGAACACCCAGTTGCCGAAGCGCGTCTTGATCAGCAGCCAGGTGGCGAAGGCGGTCACCGCCACCCACCACAGGATCGACATCGAAAGACCCTGCACCATCGCCGAGCCGTCGGGGCGCGCGGCGATCACGCCATGCGCGGCGAGCCAGGCGAAGACCGGCGCGCCGAACTTGCCGCCGAACAGCCAGACCACGAAGCTGCCTTCCTGGCCGTCGGTGATATAGGGGATCTGCGTGCGCCCGGTGATGGTGCGCGTGATCGCGAGCGTCAGGCCGCGCAGGATGAACAGGCCGGCCAGCGTGACGATGAAGGAGGGCAGCCTGGTGCGCACCACGAGGATGCCGTTCAGTGCACCCACGATGATGGCGATGATGAAGGCGATCGCCACCGCCGCGGGGATCGAAAGCCCGAACTGGGTGACGCAAAGCCCGATGGTGACGCTGGCAAAGCCAATCATCGAGCCCAGCGACAGGTCGAACTCGCCGCCGATCATCAGCAGCGCCACCGCCGCGGCCAATATGCCGAGCTGCGCCGATACCTGCAGGAAATTGGCGATGCCGGCCATCGAGAACAGGCCGCTGTTGCCTGCGGTGATGCCGAAGGCGAGGAACACGATGACGGTGCCGGTGATGGCGCCGAGCTCCGGCCGCCGCATCAGGCGCACCAGGCGTCGCGAAACGGGTTTCGGCTCGGGCGGATGAGCCGGGTTCAGTGCATCGGTCACGATCGTCATCCCAATAAGCGTCCAGGGCACCCAACAAAGGCCCGCCGGCGCTTTCGCCGGCGGGCCATTATAGCATCAGCGGATGCCGGCCTTGCTGAGATCGCGCACGGCGGCCGCGTCGTCCTTCATGATGAAGGACGGACCGGTGCGCACGGCCGATGTCGGGAAGGTCTTGTACATCGCCTTGTTGGTGAGGAAGACGACGGGATAGTAGCCCATCATATATTGCTGGTTGTCGATGCCGAACATCATCGTGCCCTTGGCGACCGCATCGAGGATCTCGGGCGACAGGTCGAACGTGCCGATCTTGTAATTGCCGATCGTGCCGGCATCCGAAAACATCTTGAGCAGGGGTGCGGCGACGGTCGGGCCCAGCGTCAGCACGCCGGTGACGTCCGCATGCGCGGTGAGATAGCCTTCGACGCGGCGCGTCACGTCGGTCGGGTCCATCGTGGCCGCCACCACGTCGGAGGAACCGCCGCTCTTCTTCAGCCCGTCATTATAGCCTTCGCAGCGCTTGTCGAGGCTGACATTGCCGACCTCATGGTTGATGCAGATGCCCTTCTTGACGCCGGCCTTGGCCATGATCTCGCCGGCCTTGACGCCATTGTCGTATTCCGAGCCGCCGCCGACGAAGAGGTCGAGGCCCCAGGGCTCCACCGCTTCCTCGCCGCTGTCGATGACCACCACCGGGATGCCGGCGGCCTTGGCCGCTTCCACCGGCGCCTTCAGCGCGTCCATGTCGGGGATGGAGACGACCAGCCCGTCCGGTTTGGACGCGGTCGCCGCCTCGATCATGCGCGCCATGCGCACCACGTCGAAGGTTTCCGGCGCCTGGTATTCGACCTTGACGCCGAGCTGCTTGGCGGCGGCCTGCATGCCGTTCTTCACCACGCTCCAATAGACGTCGTTGGCCTGGCCGTGGGTGACGAAGACGATGCGCACATCGCTTTCCTTCTTCACCTGGGCCGGCGCGGGCAGGACGCCTGCGCCGGCAAAGGCGAGCGAAAGCGCCGCCGCGCTCAACGCATTTCGCAGTCCGGACATCGAGAATAAGGCACTCATAGTGGTTCTCCTCAAGTTATCGTTGTCGTCTCTCAAGTCTTGGCCTCGACCCTCCCGGTCAGGCCGCCTTCGTCATGATTCCTGTTCGGAGCATGATCTTTTCCGAAAACCGGTTTCCACTTTTCGGGATCATGCTCTGAAATCCCGGAGCGTGCCGCGGCGGATGGACAATCCCTCCACGAAGGCCATGAAATCCGGGTCTGGAAGCAGGTCGAATTCGTCGATGCGGATCTGCGCCGAGTTCGGCTCGATCACCTCGATCTCGCCGGGCGCATTGGCGTGCAGGCAAAGGAAATTCAGCCCTTCGCCGATCTGGYCGAACAGCGCCTCGTAGCGGGCGCGTGCCGGCTGGTTGCGGTGCCATGGCGTTTCCAGCACCGCGCTTGCCAGCGTCTCGCCGGCCTCAACCAGCCGCTTGCCCGGCGCCGAGAAGACGCTGTCGTCCAGCGGACCCAGATTGTGGATCGGTCCGTAGACGGAAATGCTTTTCGGGAACAAGGTCGGCAGGCCGTAGTCGATGCCGACCGCCGCGTAGCGGTCGACGAACTCCGGCGAGAACACCGCGCCCATGTGTCCATCGATATGCGTGAGCGACAGCCCCGCGGCCTTCGCCGCGCCGATCTGCGCCCGCATCTCCGCCTCCACCGCTTCCGGCTCGCCTCTGGCGCGCAATTCCGGCACCGAGCGGAACAGATAGCCGTCGCTGTCGACGATGCCCGACGCCTGGCTCGCCTTGGTCAGCGGCCGCCAGCGGTAGTACTTCTTCTCGGAGGTGAGCGTGATGTGGACGCCGAGATTGAGCGAGGGATCCTTGGCGCCTTCCTCGGCGATCTCCAGGAACCACGGGCAGGGCACCATCACCGAGCCGCTGTCCACCGCGCCGGCGCGCTTCAGCTTGAGATAGGCGACATTGGCGCCGTGGCACATGCCGACATCGTCGATGTTGATGACGACCTTGCGTTCAGCCGGCATGGCGGACCTCCTTTGCGCGCTCGTGCACATAGAAGCCCGCGCCCTGCGCCAGCTTCTTCAGATTGCGGTAGCCCATCGTGGCATAGGTCAAGGGATGCGCCTTGGCCGGGTCCTGYTCGGCCTCCACCACCAGCCAGCCGGAATAGCCCTGGCCGGCGAGGATCTTGAGCAGCGTCGGATAGTCGATCGCGCCGTCGCCCGGCACGGTGAAGATGCCTTCCATCACCGCGCCCATGAAGCTCATGTCGGCCTCGCGCGCCTTCTTCAGGATGGCCGGGCGCACATCCTTGCAATGCACATGCACGACGCGCTCCACATGCCGGCGCAGCAATTGCTCCGGGTCGCCGCCGGAAAAGGCGCAGTGCCCGGTGTCGTAGAGCAGGCCGACCGCCTCGCCGGTCGTGTGCATCAGCCGGTCGATCTCCTCATCGGTCTCGACGATGGTGCCCATGTGATGGTGGAAGGCCATGCCGACGCCGAAGTCGGAGAACCGCTCGGCGAGCCGGGTGATCTTGGCGCCATAGGCCTTCCATTCGCCGTCCATCAGCTTCGGCCGCTGCGAGATCGGATCGTGGATCGCGCCATGCCGGCCGCGCGAGGTGTCGGCATAGACGACGCGTCGGGCGCCGAGGTCGCGCAATAAAGTCAGATGCGGCCGGATCGCCTCGAACTCCTCGTCCACCTCCTTCTCGCAGATGCGCCCGTCATACCAGCCGGAGACCAGCGCCAGCCCGTAATGGTCGAGGATGGGCCGGAGCGCGCGGCTGTCGCGCGGAAACTTGCCGCCAAGCTCGGTGCCGGCATAGCCGGCTTCCGCGGTTTCGGCGAGGCAGGTCTCGAGCGGCGTGTCGCCGCCCAGTTCCGGCACGTCGTCATTGGTCCAGGTGATCGGGTTGATGCCAAGTCGAACTGTCGTCATTGCTCGCTTTCCCCCCCGCAGCCGGATGGCTGCGGGGTTGATGGTCTCGGGAGGAGATGGCTGCGATTGCTGGCGGCAGGGGCGCGGAACCCTGCCGTTTCGTTTGGCAGAACGCCCTCCCAGCGGCCCGCCTCACATATTCTGTCGACGTCTTGCCCCAACGTCAGTGCGCGAAGTCTACCCCGCTCTGTCTCCCCCGCGAGGGCCAGTTTTGCGGAAAATGAAGGAACCAGTTTGTGTTGGGAGGTGGCTGTGGCAGGATGGGGGATGGAGATCACGAAGCGGCCGCGCGAGGCCCCCCTCTCTGCCCTGCCGGGCATCTCCCCCTCAAGGGGGGAGATTGGCAGTTCAGGCGCCCCGCTCGTCTTTGCAACGTTGGCGATTGGCGAAACCCAACGCGACATCCAATCTCCCCCCAAGAGGGGGAGATGTCCGGCAGGACAGAGAGGGGGGCGAAGGAACTCGACGTCTGAAGCCAAGCGTGCCGCGGCTCGCCAGCGCGCCTACGGGTGGGCGTAACCCATGCGCCCCCACCCCAAACCCCAGCCCTTCCCGCTCGACACGCTCGCCGTGAACCGCGCCAGCCCCGAGCATCTGTCGCGCCAGCTCTATCACGGCCTCGTCGCCATCATCCGCGGCCGCGCGCTTCCCCCCGGCTCGGAGCTGCCTTCCACCCGCGCTCTCGCCGCCGAGCTCGGCCTTGGCCGCAACACCATCGTCGCCGCCTACGACCAGCTCGTCACCGAAGGCTATCTCGCCAACCGCCAGGGCGCGCGGCCCGTGATCGTCGATCTGCCCGAAGGCCCACGCGAAACGCCGCGCGAAGAACCGCCGGTGCCTTTGCGGTCACCCTCCCTGCGCGGCCAGCTTCTGCTCAGCCAGCCCTACCATCACGGCAGGCCGGGGCATGTCGCCTTCCATCCCGGCATGCCGGATGCGCAGAGCTTTCCCTTCGGCGTCTGGGGCCGGCTGGTGGCGCGCCGCGCCAGCCATGGCGGCGAGACGCTGTTCGGCACCTATGACGTGACCGGCCATCCGGCGCTGAAGGAGGCGATCGCCGGCTATCTCTTCTCCGCGCGCGGCGTGCGCTGCCGTCCGGAGCAGATCGTCGTCACCACCGGCGCGCAGGCCGCCTTCGATCTTCTGGCGCGCCTGCTGCTCGACCCCGACGACACGGTTTGGATGGAGGAGCCCGGCTATTACGGCGCCAAGGCCGCCTTCACCGTGGCCGGCGCCAGGATCCTGCCGATCGCGGTCGACCAGGAGCGCGGCTGGCGTTTTGAGCATGATCCCGAACCGAAGGTCAGCGAACGCAAAAAGTGGGAACCGGTTTTCGGACAAAGATCATGCTCCAACAAAGGGTCAGCTGCTCCAGGCTTTTCGCCCCGCCTCATCTATGTGACGCCGGCCTGCCAGCATCCGCTCGGCATCACCATGCGCATGGAGGAGCGGCTGCGCCTGCTCGACATCGCCGAGACCGCCAATTCCTGGGTGATCGAGGACGATTTCGACGGCGAATACCGCTTTCAAGGCCGCCCCGTGCCGGCGATCCAGAGCATGGACCGTTCCGGCCGCGTCATCTATGTCGGCACCTTCGCCAAGCTTTTGTTCCCGGCGCTGCGCCTGGGCTTCATGGTGCTGCCGCCGGAGCTCGCCGGCCGCATCGTCAACGCGCTCTCCACCACCGGCCAGTTCGCGCCGCTGCTGCTCCAGGCCGCCTTGGCCGATTTCATCACCGAGGGCCATATGAGCCGGCATTTGAAGCGCATGCGCCGCATCTACGCCCAGCGCCGCCAGCTCTTCCGCGACATCGTCACCGAGCGCCTGCGCGACGAGATCACGCTTTCCCCCGCCGAGGCCGGCATCCAGGTGGTGGGCTATCTGAAGGCCGGCATCGACGACATCAAGGTCAGCCAGGCGGCGGCGAAAAGGGCGATCAACGTCTCGCCCCTGTCGAAATATTTCCAGAACACCGCGCCGACGCAAGGGCTGGTGCTGGGCTATGCGGCCTGTGATGCGGCGCAGACGAGGGACGGGGTGGAGAGGCTGGCACAGGCGATAGGGGAGGTGCTGGGGTGAGGGGGCGACGAACGAGAGGTGCGCGATCAACATGTTAGTCGAGTTCAGAGCCTCGCAGCATCTTGGATGGACGGGGCAGTACGATTGCGGCCGAGACACCTTTGATGGCCTCAAGTCCGGCTCTTAGTTCGTCGTGCTGCTCGGTCTGCGCACGGTCATCCCAGACGAACGCGATTATGTTATCGTACGCAGTTGACCTGCTGAGATAGAGGCTCGCATCGGCGGCAACCTCTTCGATAATCTTGGCGCAGGCCTGTTGGCCCGCGTTTCGCATGAATTTGACCTCAATGATCGTGCGCAATGACGGAACGCCAAGGTCTGCGCGAGGATTTTTATGTCCAATTGACGGTAAATTCTCTTCGTTCTCAAGGTCAGATAAGACCGGTGCCAGAATAGCCCAAAGCAAATTTTGAACGTGATATTCGTTCTCGATATCCCATCTTGCAATTTCAGACTTCCGAGTGCGCTTTGCCGACTCGTACGTCCAAAGTCGCATCGACCGCGAAATATTTCGTAGAAGATCGACGAGATCGTTCCTCGTCACTGCAGCAATCGAAATCTGTCCGCGCCGCGCCAGGATATACTCGAAGACGGCAAGTCTCACTGCATCGCGCGAAGGTCCGGAATTGTGCGATTCAAGTCGTGCTGCCATCCCCCAACTCGCTTCAAGATCATCGCCTCGAAGTTCTCCAATACCCTTAGCCACAACAGCTACAGAAAGATCAGGCGGGATGATCCGTATGTTGGTGTCGCCGATGACTAGGCGCGCCACTCTAACCAGACCGATTTGCCAAGGGTCGCTGGCAACTTCTTTGGTCGAGCGCGATAGAACTTCTCTCAACCATTGTTCATCGGCATTATTTCCCGCGATCCCCAGAGAGACCCCGAGAAGCGCAACACCGTCGACCTCAAACCGCCACGGTCGACCTGGAACAAAGAAAGCCCGCCCGCTTAATTGGATGAGTTCCTCAAGGAGCAAGCCTTTCTCATGCTCTACGAGCAGCGCTCTAGCTAAGCCGTAGCCGAGTGCAGCCACATGCTCGGGGCGCCGCATTTGCCCCTTAAAGCGGATCGCTTCCTCAACGTATGTCCGAAGGACTTGATCGTCCGACAGTATCCAAGCACCAAAAGCCCCGATGTGACAGGGCGGGTTGGAGATGCTCCGATATTGGGCCTGTAACGCAGTGCGTATGTCGAGCAAATTCATCATAGGCTACAGGAACCAAAGGGTGCGGCCGATTTGCCCAAACCGAACCGCTTCTGGATCCCAGCCAGGTACAGCATTCAATCCTGCAAGTCGTTCGGCGATCAGGTCCGAATAGCGAATGGTGATTGGGAACGGCTCGGGTGACAACATGCGCCACGAATGACCTGAGAACTCGAATGCTTGGCGTGCGAGATAGGTCATGTCGGTGAAAGTTGAGAGCCGATGAAGTTTCAACAGGCATGGTCTCGGCATTCCGTCGCTCGCCTGCTTCAACTCGGAGGCTCCAGAGAAGACAATCAGCGACTCGAAATCACCAAGCTTGAGATGAAGGCCACGCTCAGGCCCAAGAATACCCTTTTTCGGGTCGCGGTAACCGATGCCTTTCTGGGTGTTGTCAAAGATCAGGTATGGATGACTTGGCGCGATGTGCACGAATGCGAACGTAACATTGTCTAGTTTGAGATCGTCTACGGTCCGCTTGATCGCTCCCGCTTCTGTGTCCTTTGGCGGCTTGAACATATGGAAAACAAGCCGGACTTTGTCCGTGCTGCGCCAATTATCCTGCTTCCGTACCGTTGTGATCGAACGCTTTAGCGTCTCATAAAGTGCATTCGCATACTCTTCGTAAGGGACAACGGCCGTTCGGTCGCTGAGCAGATAACTGCCATCACTTGAGAATACGGTCGTGATTCCAACGAACCTTTGCTGCGAGCCAATGCGACTGTTGGCAACCGAATGCGAACCTAGGCCAATCACCAACTCATGGGCA
The DNA here is from genome assembly GCF_001854795.2 of Mesorhizobium sp. LCM 4577. Taxonomy (NCBI): domain Bacteria; kingdom Pseudomonadati; phylum Pseudomonadota; class Alphaproteobacteria; order Hyphomicrobiales; family Phyllobacteriaceae; genus Mesorhizobium; species Mesorhizobium sp. LCM 4577. The sequence continues at coordinate 416,435 of NZ_MDDU01000001.1, forward strand.
ACGGTTTGTTGCGAAGCCAATAACCAAGGTGTACCTCCCAACTTAGCGTAGGTGGCGAGGCTCATGTGATTCATCGAGAAGATCAGTTGGCTATCAGCTTGTGCCATTGTTTCAAGGCGAACGCTTTGGACGGGCACGTCGCGCTTGAGGAATACCGATTTGGTTGCATAGTACGGATTTGCGTCGTCGTCGAAGCCCTTAAACTCCTCCTCGACTTGGATGAGAGCCAGATCCCACTTGAATCCTTCATCAGTAGCCTTGGTCAACGCGGCTCGGCTAGCTGCCAAATAGTCGCTCGTCTTTGCGCTTGATGCGGTAAAAAACGTAACGTTTGGCTTTTCTAATGAAAACCGCCGCAGGAATCCGTCACCGTAACGCGGAACACGGTTCCTGCCGGTAAGAACATCAGGCATGCCATCGAGAAATTTGGCGATAAAGCCGTCGACCTGCCCTTCGTACTTGGCTTGGCAAATTACCGCAACTTTCAACTGCTTTGGACTGAAAGTTCTCTGGTCATAAGGTCCGTTCTTCTTGATCCCTCGCTCGTTCCAGTCATCTTTGCGTGTTCCACTGGGATCGAAAACGAATATCGGTTTCGCGATCATCTCGGTTGACGGAAAGCCTTTGTCGCCCGAGGACAGCATGGAGCTGATTACAAATTTCGCCCCTGGTACAGCCTCAAGTGAAACTCTCTCTCGTAGGTACTTCAGCGCTTCCTCGATTTGCTCTTTGCGCCCTGGTCCGGCATGAAACGAAGCTGCCATGGCTTCGGCCTTGGCAAGAAGGGAGGCCGCGTCGCGGTTGACTATTCGCTTGACGCAGTCGTCAAATATTTCCCTCCTAGCTTCGAGAAAAGCCAGAATCGTGGGAACGGTCGGAAAGCCTTCGGCGTGGTCCTCCAGAATGAGGTCGTCACCCTTGATCGCCGATACTCTACCTACCAACCGTCGTTTCTTCATCAACCTGGGATCATAGTGCGGCTCCTCGATCTGGACGTATCTTCCGAGAAGCGGAATCCCGAGAGCAAGCAGCTCTGCACACGATCCCTGAATGAAGTTCTTTAACCGCGCCTCGCAAGCAAGACCAAATGTATGCTTGCCGCTCGTGTAGATCGTGCGCGTATCAAAGCGCATTAGAGTTCGCCTTTGCATCCAGTGCGGCAGGTCTGGGTGCTGAATTAGGCCACGTGACACTGAACCCACGACGCTAACCGGCCGCTCAGAGAGAATGTCCCGCACCCCGCTAAAGGCTCTAACGAGTGCTGCCGAGAGAAGGGAGGGCCAAAGCTTAGGATACCGTCCAAGGTCGATTTCTTCCTGAACATTTCCGATTGGCTTCTGACCCGCAGCAACGGGAACGTCGATGATAGCGTCGATGCCGTCACGTCGAAAAACATGTGTTTCTCGAAACGCTTCGCGAAGTTCGTCCAGACGGCCGTCTTCGAAAGGTTGGCGACCCACCAGAATTTTAGTCTGTCCTGCGACACTAACAGGAGAGAAATTGATCGTGTACTTAGCCATCCTACCAACGGCGCCTCATAGGGAGCAGAATCAGTTTCTATATTACGCAAGCGTTTCATCCAGGGGAGGTCCGAACTCCTACAATGCGCAGGGCGATGATTGAAGCGACGCCAACACCTGGGAGGTGTATTGAATGGCAAAGGCGCGATTTCGAATCCAGGAGCACAAAGACATCTATATCCACAACGATCTTGCAAATGCGGCTTTCTATTTCAAAGAGCGCATTTCGGGGCGGTTGAAGAACGACGACCGGGAAGGGATCGGAATTGAGATGATGGCCTGCTTGACCATGATCGCTTTTGCGGTCGAGGCCCGCATGAACTTCCTCGGCTATAAGCTTATCGAAAAATGGAAGGAACGCGCGCCATTCATGGTTAAGGTCGAGAAAGTGACCAGGCGCTTAGGCGTGGCGCCGGACTACGGCGAGCGCCCCTACAAAACCATCGAATCTCTTAAGAACTTTCGCGACACGCTCGCGCACGGCAAGCCACTCGAAATTCGAAGAGATCTTGAAGTCGAAGCAACAGAGGAGGAACTACGAGGACGGGGATGTCTGAGCGCGCCTTGGGAAACCTCGGTCAGCGGTGAGTTTGTTGAGGTGGGCTTCGAAGACATGGAGGCGGTCTGGCGTGACCTTTTGGCGAGGTCAAGGCTTGGCGTGATGGAGACAATAACTCAAGGTGGCGCCACGATTAGCTTCATCGGGCCCGTGGGCTAAGCAGCCAGTTCCGCGACGTCCCTTGATTTCACTCGCGTCAAATGAACCCATAGGAATGTCCAAGCCAGCTTTGAAATGGCGCACCCGACAAGATTCGAACTTGTGACCTCTGCCTTCGGAGGGCAGCGCTCTATCCAGCTGAGCTACGGGTGCTTCCCGGAAACCGGAAAACGAACCGGCCGGTGAGCCGGCCAGCCACGGCTTCTTAGCGGAAGCCGCAGCGGGCTTCAACGGGCAATTGGCGATTGTGCGGCGGGCTGGTGGGGTGATTGTCTGACCGATGGGCTGACGGAGAGGGCGCTCCCCTCTCCGTCTCGGCTTCGCCGAGACACCTCTCCCCACTGCGTGGGGCGAGGAACTGGCCTCACCCCTCAGCCCCCACCTTCGCCGTCTTCCTTCTCACCGCCCGTGTCGCGCGCTTCACCTTCTTCGCCGCGGTCAGCTCGTGCATGGCATCCAGCTGCATCTGCTGCATTTCCGCCAGGCGCTGCCATTGGCGCGAGATCAGATAGTCGAGCTTTTCGTGCAGGTGCCGCACTTCCAGCTCGGCCTTCAGGTTCACCCGGTAGTCGTTGAAGGAGCGCAGCCGGTCTTTGGCTTCCTGGCGCTTCTGGCTCATCATGATCACCGGCGCCTGGATGGCGGCGATGCAGGACAGCATCAGGTTGAGCAGGATGAACGGGTAGGGGTCGAAAGCGCTGGTCGTGCCGGCGATCAGGTTGATGCCGATCCACAAAAGCAGCACCGCGGCGAAGGAGATCAGGAACCACCAGCTGCCGCCGAACTCGGCCATCGAGTCGGAAACGCGGTCGGGGAAGGAGCGGTGCTCCTCATATTCCTCTTCCGAGTTTTCCGAGATCGTGTCCTGCTTGGCGATCGATTCCACCACCTGGCGGTCGAGCTCGGAGAACTCGCCGTGCTCCTGCTGCAGCAATTCCTCCATGTAGCGCATGCGGTAGCGCCCGAGCTCCTCGCGGCTGATGCGGGCGCCGCGCGGCAGGTCGGGATGGTCGGAGCGGATGCGGTCGGCGAGGCTGGGCCTGAGATCGTCGACGCGCACTAGGTCGCGCTTGCGGAATTTGCGCCCCGATATCGCCGAGGGCTTCTTCTTCGGCTTGATCCGGGCCGTGCCTGGAACATGCGGTTCGCCGTGCGGCTCGGAATCCGGCACTTCCGGCGCTTCGAGGATCTCGTCGGCGGCTGCTTGCGCATCCTCCGGCACGGTTTCCGCCTCGAGATATTCGCCGGCGACGTCGTTCTCGTTGTCGGCCTGGATCTGCGCGGATGCCTTCGGGTCGCCTGCCATGGTCGGTGCTCCTGTTCGAGGCTTTGCGGCTACGATACGCCAAGCCGGCGCGGCATATCCATGGTCAGTGTGAAGCTGGTGTGACCGAACAAGTTCTTGTGATGGAGCAGGGCTGCTTAGGCCAATCGCATAGGTCGGCGCCGCCCCCTCTCCGTCTCGGCGCTGCGCGCCGATCCACCTCTCCCCCGCTTTGCGGGGGCGAGGAAACGCCTGTCGCCAAGGGCGCGACCTCGCAAGCCTGGGTTCCTCGCCCCGCGGAGCGGGGAGAGGTGGCTCGGCGAAGCCGAGACGGAGAGGGGAGCGCCGTTCGCGATTTCACGCCCACCCCTGGCGCAATCGTCTCCGCCGCCTGGCCTTGATCCACATCAAACTGGCCTCTGTGGCTGGGCTGATAGGCTGACTATATCGAAATCAGGCGTGACCGTTCAGGCTCCCGCCAACAGGCGCGCAGCGCCGCGCAAATGAGGGATCGTCACCATGTACAAGAAAATCCTGATCGCCACCGACGGCTCCGAACTCGCCCAGAAGGGCGTCGCCCACGGCCTCGAGCTGGCCAAGGGTCTCGGCGCCACCGTCGCCTTCGTCACCGTCTCGGAGCCGTTCCCGGCGCTGGCCTGGGGCGGCGCCATGGCCGGCTATGTCGCCGCCGACGAGCTGGTCAATTACGAGGAAAGCGCGCGCAAATACGCCAGCGAGCTGCTCGCCGAATGCAAGGCCGAGGCCGATGCCAAGGGCGTTGGCTCCAAGGGCCTGCATATCGAGAACCGGACGCCCGCCGAGGCGATCCTCGAGGTCGCCGGTGCGGAAGGCTCCGACCTCATCGTCATGGCCTCGCACGGCCGCCGCGGCATCGGCCGCCTGGTGCTCGGCAGCCAGACGGCGGAGGTGGTGTCGCTGACGACGATCCCGGTGCTGGTGGTGAGATAGGTCCGCCGACATTCAGGTGAGGCCGGCCCGACCTGAATCTCGACAATCCTTGCGCCAGCGAAAGGCGGGGCAGGCAGCGATCCTTCGCGCCCCCCTCTGTCCTGCCGGACATCTCCCCCACAAGGGGGGAGATTGGCGGTTTCGGCGCCCCGCCCATTTCTGCAGCGTTTGCGATTGGCGAAAGCCGGCGCGACATCTGATCTCCCCCCTTGTGGGGGAGATGGCCGGCAGGCCAGAGGGGGGCGCTGTCCCGCCGGCGTGTAAAACTTTCCCCGCCTCTACTGCGTCGGCAGCAGCGGCGCGCCGGGCGATGCCAAATCCGGCGACGGAAAATCGGATGCCGGCTGGCCAGGCACCGCCGACGCAGGCGTCGGCTGCTGCGACGGCGGCAGCCCCGGCAAACCAGAGTCCGGCGGCGTCATGCCCGGAAGCGGCGCGGCCGCGGTCTGCTCCCCGGAATACATCAGCCTCGGCTGGCCGGCGTCCGCGACCGCCGGACCCAGGCTGCGCTGGATCAGCGCCTCGACATGGTCGTTGCGCTGGCGCGCGGTATCGGCGCCCATCACCACCACGATCAGGTGCCGCCCATCGGCATTGTAGGAGGTGACGATGTTGTAGCCGGAAGCGCGGATGTAGCCGGTTTTGATGCCGTCGACGCCGCGCACACGCCCCAGCATGTCATTGTGGCCGCGCACCAGCCTGCCGCGGAACATGAAGTCGCTTTCGGAGAAATAGTGGAAATGCTGCGGGAAGYGTTTTTCCAGCGCCATGCCCAGCACCGCCATGTCGCGCGCGGTGGTCACCTGGCCGTCGTCGGGCAAGCCGCAGGCATTGCGGAAATTGGTGCCGGTCATGCCGAGCGAGCGCGCCTTGGCGGTCATCATGGCGGCGAACTGGTCCTCCGAGCCGCCGCCCAGATACTCGCCCACCGCCACCGCCACGTCGTTCGCCGACTTCACCACCATGGCGCGGATGGCGGAATCGACGTCGATCGTCTCGCCGCGCCGGAAGCGCAGCTTGGTCGGCGGCTGCGAGGCGGCGTGGTCGGAAACCGGGATCCGCGTTTCCTTGGAGACGCGGCCGCTCTCCATCGCCTCGAACAGCATGTAGAGCGTCATCATCTTGGTCAGCGACGCCGGATAGCGCTGCGATCTCGAATTGACCTCGAACAAGGTCTTGCCGGTCGAGGCGTCGACCACGATCGCGGCATATTTCTGCGGCTGCGCCGGCACGGCCAGCACGCTTTCCGGCGGCCCGGCCGTCGTGCAGCCGGCGACCAGCGCGAGCAATGCCAATATGGCGATGAGTTTCTGGAGGAAAGGGAAGATACGGGGCAAGACGTTTCTAAAACTGTTGCTGAGACGCGGCGAAGCTAACGTAACCCATGTGCGGCGTCCAACTGGTTAACGGCGATAGAAGCGCATTTGCCCAGGTTTTCGGTGTGTGTGAGTATGCTTTCTTTGCTTCCGGAGGTTCGGCGCTGCCCCTCACCTGCCTGCCGGCATCCTCTCCCCGTGTAGTGACGGGGAGAGGGGAGCCGCCATCGCCGGTTTCGCTAATCCCCAGCGTTGCAGAAAGGGCGCAGCCATAGCGGCCAGCCCCTTTCTCCCCGTCACTATACGGGGAGAAATGCCCGGCAGGGCAATGAGGGGCAGCGCCTGCGACCACAAGTTGGCCGCACCTTGATGCAAAATGCCGATTGCCCCGCTTGCGCGCCCTCCATTGGACAGGCTTTTCTTGCGCAAAGATTCGCGGGAGGCATGCATGGACACGGTCACGATCGGCGCAAAGGGCATCTCCGTCTCGCTCGATCTTGCGGTCGGCCATATCGCCGCGATGGATATCGAGGCAGACGGCCGCGTCCTGAAACCGCTGCATCGCGCCCCCTGGGTCGRCTCGCCGCGCGAGACGTTGCCCGCGAACCTCCCCGAGGGCACCGTGCGCCTGTCCGGCGATTTCCTCTGCGCGCCCTTCTCCGCCAGCGATGTCGAGGCGGCACCCTTGCATGGCTGGCCGGCCAACAGCCCGTGGGACGTCGTCGACAACGGCGCCATTGCCGGCGGCCGGCGGGCTGTCTTCCGGCTGCGTCGCAAGGTGATGGGCGCCACCATCGACAAGGTCTTCACGCTGCGCGACGGCCACCCCTTCCTCTACCAGGAGCACATCTTTTCCGGCGGCTCCGGCGCGATCTCCGTCGCCCATCATCCGATGACAGTGATGAAGGGCGGCGGCCGGCTGGCCTTCTCGCCCAAGCGCATGGCCGTCACACCTCCCACGCCGCCGGAGCCGGATCCGGCGCGCGGCCGGTCCATGCTGGCCTATCCGGCTCGCGTCACCGACCTCTCGCGGTTCCCGCTGGCCGCCGGCGGCACCACCGATCTCACCGACTATCGCATGGAAGACAGGCGCGAGGATTTCATCACCCTGGTCGAGGCGGATCACGGCGGCCCGGGCTGGGCGGCGATCGCCCGGCGCGCCGAGCAGGATCTGGTTATGGTGCTGAAGAACCCGGCCGAACTGCCGGTGACGATGCTGTGGTTCTCGAATGGCGGCCGCGACTACGCGCCCTGGAGCGGCCGCCATGTCGGCGTGCTCGGCGTCGAGGACGGCCGCTCGGCCGTCGGCCACGCCGCCTCGCTCGGCGACAACTGGCTGAAGCAGGAAGGCGTGGCGACGGCCTTCGCGCTGGCCGAGGGGCGCTCGGTCTCGTTCCGCCATGTCATCGGTGGGGTGCCGTTTGCGGAAGCCGAGCCGCCGAGCATCGAAGCCGCGCCCGATCGTTTGCGCGTCCTTGCCCCGAACGGCGCGGCGAAGGAGGTGCCTTTCGACGGCGACTTCCTGCGCGTCGGGCGTTCTGCTCCGGCGTAAGGTTTCGGGAGCGCCCCAGGGAATCCGTCATTCCAGGGCGGAGCAAGGAGTGAAGTTCCAGAGGTGATGGGGCGACAAGGACAGTCACTGTGACGCCGCGTTCCTTCACACCCCCCTCTGGCCTGCTGGCCATCTCCCCCGCAAGGGGGGAGATCGGATGTCCCCTTCGCTTTCGCCAATCGTCAACGCCGCAGGACGCGCGCGGGCGACGAAGCCGCCAATCTCCCCCCTTGCGGGGGAGATGTCCGGCAGGACAGAGGGGGGTGCTGTCCCGCCTGCATCTCGGATTTCCGCACAGCGCCGACAGTATATGACTGCCTGCTTGCGGCCAGGTGCTACCATCCGGTTTGAAATTTCCATCCACACCCGCCAAAATGCCGGCCGAACCTTACCGGAAAGCCGCCGATGTCCGAGATCGCCCATATCACAGCCGCCATCTTCAAGCGCGCCGGCAAGGCCAGGCGCTTCGTCGTCGCCATCGCCGGTCCGCCAGGCGCCGGCAAGTCGACGCTGTCGGCGAGCCTGCATGAGCTTTTGCCGGAAGGCACGTCCGAAATCGTGCCGATGGACGGCTTCCATTATGACGACATCATTCTCAACCGTCGCGGCTTGCGCCCGCGCAAGGGCGCGCCGGAAACCTTCGATTTCGCCGGCTTCGAGACGCTGCTGAAGCGCATCCGCTCCGGCGAGCCCGACATCGCCATTCCGGTGTTCGACCGCAGCATCGAGCTGTCGCGCGCGGCGGCCGAGATCGTCGGCGCCGACACCAAGTTCATCCTGGTCGAGGGCAATTACCTGCTGCTCGACGAGGAGCCGTGGTCGCGGCTGGCGCCTTTGTTCGATTTCACCATCTTCGTCGACGTGCCGCGCAATGAGCTCGAGCGCCGGCTGATGGAGCGCTGGCGCGAGCACGGCAAGTCCGACGAGGACGCCCGCGCCTGGATCGCCTCCAACGACATGCCCAACATCGAGCGGGTGCTGGCGCGGCGCCGGCCGGCCGACATGGTCATTGGTTGACGGCCGGTCATTGATCAATGACCCTGGTGATTGGTTAACCTGCTCAATTTTCACTATTTTTGGGCGGGAACCTTAAGGTTTTCGCGCCGTTATGACCCTATCCCGAATTGTCCGGCGCCGGAGCAATTCCAGGAAGGCGCGCACCGCTTTCCGTCTGGAGTTGCGAAGAAGATTGCAGGAGCTGTCAGATGGCAACCAACAGCAGAAAAACCGCGCCCAAGAAAGCCAGGGCCAATCAATCCAGGGGGGCGCAGGCCAAGGCCGGCGCCGCCCCCGCTATCGCGGAGCGGTCGAAGGACGCCAAGCCGGCTTTCGGCAAGGCGGCGCCGAAGAAAGTGACGCCCGGCGCGGCTCACAAGGTCGCGGCCAAGGCACAGAAGCCGCATAAGCCAGCAACGGGAGCGGCGGCGAAGAAATCGGGCCCAATCCGCACCGTGGCCAGCGTCGCTACAGGAGCGGTCGTCGCTACCGCGCGGCTCGCGGCGTCCGTGTTCGGCCGCGGTGGCGCGAGCGCCAAGACGAAGTGAGGGCTCAGCCCTTCGCCGGGATGGTGAGGCCCCGCTTTACCGCCGGCCGCGCCAGGCCACGCTCAAGCCAGTCGGCGACGATCGGGAAATCGTCGAAGCCGACCAGCTCGCGCGCTTCGTAGAAGCCGATCAGGTTGCGCACCCAGCCCAGCATCGACACGTCGGCGATGGTGTAGTCGTCGTCCATGATCCACTTGCGGCCCTTCAGCCGCGTTTCGAGCACGCCGATCAGCCGCCGTGACTCGTCGCGGTAACGCTCCAGCGGCCGCTTGTCGGCGATCTCGCGCCCGGCGAATTTGTGGAAGAAGCCGACCTGTCCGAAGATCGGACCGATCGCCGCCATCTGGAAGAACACCCACTGTATGGTCTCGTAGCGCCGCGCCGGATCGGCGGGCATGAGCTTGCCGGTCTTGTCGGCCAGATAGAGCAGGATGGCGCCGGACTCGAACAGACCGATCGGCTTGCCGCCCGGACCGTCCGGGTCGATGATAGCCGGGATCTTGCCGTTCGGGTTGAGCGACAGGAATTCCGGCGTCCAGCTCTCGTTCTTGCCGATGTCGACATAATGCGGCTCATAGGCAAGGCCGATCTCCTCCAGCGCGATCGACACTTTCACGCCATTGGGCGTCGTGGCGGAATAGAGCTGCAGGCGGTCGGGGTGCTCGGCCGGCCAGCGCTTGGCGATCGGAAAGGCGGACAGGTCGGTCATCGGAAACTCCGGATGCGGGTTGGCGCCGGGCGGCGCCTGTGGCGGGTGAGCAAAGAATTAGGACTCCGGCCAGCCGGGATCAATACACGGCGAAAACGGCCAGCCGTGCACACAGAGTCAACCGACTGGCTGGGATCAGATCGCCTTGAAGGCCAGCACCGCATTGGTTCCGCCGAAGGCGAAACTGTTGCTGAGCGCGGCGCGCACCTTACGCTCACGTGCCGTGTTCGGCGTCACGTCGAGGTCGCATTCCGGGTCCGGCTCGCGGTAATTGGCGGTCGGCGGCACGATGCCGTCGCGGATCGCCATCACGCAGGCGATCATCTCCAGCCCGCCCGAAGCGCCCAGGCAATGCGCATGCATCGACTTGGTCGACGATACCGAAAGCGAACGGGCATGGTCGCCGAAGACGCGCTTGATCGCCGCTGTCTCGATCTGATCGTTGGCCTTGGTGCCGGTGCCATGCGCGTTGAGGTAGTCGACGTCTTCCGGATTGAGCCCGGCATCCGCCAGGCAGAAACGCATCGCCGCTTCCGGCCCCTCGACGGTTGGCGCGACGATGTCGGAGGCATCGGCGGAAAGCCCGACGCCGGCGATCTCGGCCAGGATGGTGGCGCCGCGCGCCATCGCATGATCGTAGCTTTCCAGCACCGCCATGCCGGCGCCTTCGCCGAGCACAAGGCCGGCACGGTCGGCCGAGAACGGCCGGCAGGTATCAGGCGAAAGCACTCTCAGCGCCTCCCAGCCCTTCAGCACGCCCCACACCAGCGGCGCTTCGGTGCCGCCGGCGACCATCACGTCGGCGCGGCCGAGCCTGATCTGGTCGACGGCCGAGGAAATCGCATGGTTGGCCGACGAGCAGGCCGAGGTGGCGCCGAAGACAGGGCCGCGCAGCCCGAGCGCCATGCTGACCTGGCCGGCGGCCGCGCCCGGCATCACTTTCGGCACGGTGAAGATGGCGGCACGGTTGCGCCCTTCGAGCAGGATCGCGCGGTAATTCTCCTCGATGGTCTCGAAGCCCGCGACGCCGACGCCGACGATTGCGCCCATCCGGTAGGTGTTGTCCGCATGCGCGGTCAAGCCCGATTGCCGCATGGCTTCCCGCGCCGCGATCACCGCCAGCAGGCTGAAACGGTCCATCGACACCACCTGCTTGCGGTCGATGCCATGGTCCGGCAATTGCTTGATTTCGCAACCGGTCTTGACCTTGAGGTCATGCAGCGACGGATTGTCGATAGGGCCGATGGCCGAGCGGCCGGCGCGCATGGCGTCCCATATCGCCGCCGCATCGTTGCCGAGCCCGCAAATCCCGCCGATACCGGTGATGACGACGCGTTTTTGCATGCAGTCAGGCTTTTTTCGCGATCAGTTCGCGAACCGCCTCGACCATGTCGCCGACGTTCTTGAGATTGCTCCAGGCGTCGACCGTGTTCATCTCGATCTCGATGCCGTACTTTTCCTCGAGATCGAAGATGATCTCGGTCAACTCCAGCGAATGGATGCCGAGCGTTCCGAGATCGGTGCTGGCGGTGATTTCCTCGCCGCCGGTGTCGGCATGCGCTTTGATCTTTTCGATGATCTCGGTCGTCAGTTGGTCAGCCATTCGGTTCCTTCCCTGTCGTTTCCCGACGCCAACTGATCAGCGCCTTTTTTATCCCCGGATCCAACAACGCCGTTGCCCTTACCTCGCCAGACATCGCGCGACCGCTCCAGGGTGGCTTCCCTCTATAGAAACCAAAACGATGTCAAGCAACAAGCGATATATCGACAAAGCCGCCAGAGTGCTTAACCTGCAATCGTGGACACGATCGAGAACGCCCTGACATCCCGGCCCGCCTTGCCTTTGGCTGCCACTCCTTTGCTCGCCGCGCAACGTGTTGCCGGGCGAGCCAGGCTTTTCTGCGGCAAGAGCGACGGCCGGACACGCATGCGGCGGCTCTACCAGGACGGATCGGCCAAGATCCGCATGCCGGCGGTGGAAGGCGATCCGCTCGAGGCGGTGCTCATCAACACGGCCGGCGGAATGACCGGCGGCGACCGCCTCGGCTGGACGATCGAGGTCGGCGCCGGCGCCTCCGCCTCCATCACCACCCAGGCCTGCGAGAGGGTCTATCGCGCCGCCGCCGACAGGGCCGAGACAAGCGTCGGCCTGCGGGTCGCCCCTGGCGGCCGCATCGCCTGGCTGCCGCAGGAAACCATCGTTTTCGATCGCGCCGCCTTCGCCCGCACGCTGGATGTCGAGCTTGGCGACGATGCCGAGGCGTTGATACTCGAAGCCACCCTGTTCGGCCGGCTGGCCATGGGCGAGCGGACGGTTCAAGGCAGCTTCCATGACCGCTGGCGGGTCCGCCAGGGCGGCGTGCTGATCCATGCCGAGGATTTCCGGCTCGGCCCGGATATCGCGGCGACGCTCCAGCGGCGGGCGGCGACCGGCGGCGCGCTTGCCGTTGCCACGGTGCTGCTCGTTTCGCCGCGGGCGGAAGATCTGCTGGACAAGGTCCGCACCATTATCGGCGGCCCCGTTATCAGTGACGGCGGCGGCGCCAGTTTCTGGAACGTCGGCCGATCTGGCAAGCTTCTTGCGAGGCTCTGTGCCGGCGACGGCTACCAGCTCCGCAAGCGGCTGGTTCCGCTCGTCGAACTGCTCAATGGACGGGCGGGCCTGCCCAAATTGTGGTCACTCTGATCTGAGATACCGGGACATTGCATGAATCTTACGCCGCGTGAAAAAGACAAGCTGCTCATCGCCATGGCGGCGATGGTGGCGCGCAAGCGCCTGGAGCGTGGCGTCAAGCTCAACCATCCCGAAGCTATCGCCCTGATCACCGACTTCATTGTCGAGGGCGCGCGCGACGGCCGTCCGGTCGCGGAATTGATGGAGGCGGGCGCCCATGTCGTCACCCGCGCCCAGGTCATGGACGGCATCGCCGAGATGATCCACGACGTCCAGGTCGAGGCGACGTTTCCCGACGGCACCAAGCTGGTGACCGTGCATGAACCGATCCGGTGAGGAGGAAGACCGATGCTGGAGCTCAGGCCCAATTGCGAATGCTGCGACAAGGACCTGCCGCCGGAGGCGACCGATGCCTTGATCTGCACCTTCGAATGCACCTTCTGCGCCGACTGCGTGGACACTGTGCTGGGCGGCGTCTGCCCCAATTGCGGCGGCAATTTCGCGCCGCGGCCGATTCGGCCGGCGGCCAAGCTGACGAAATATCCGCCGTCGACCAAACGCGTGCTCAAGGCCGAAGGCTGCGCGCGCAGGGTCGCGTAACCACATGATTTGGAAGGGCAGAAAGATGATTCCCGCTTCGACGAAACGAACCACACTTGCCGCGATCCTTTTCCTGGCGGCCGCCATGCCGGCTTACGCCCATGTCGGCGCAGGCGCCACCTCGTCCTTCGCCGCCGGTTTCGCCCATCCGCTGTCCGGGCTCGACCATATGACCGTGATGATCGCTGTCGGCCTATGGGCGGCGCTGAAGGGCGGCAAGGCGGTTCTTGCCTGGCCGCTTGCCTTTGTCGGCGTGATGCTGGTTGGCGCAGCGCTCGGCATGCTGCATGTGCCGGTGCCCTTCGTGGAGCCGGCCATCCTCGCTTCCGTCGTGGCGCTCGGGCTGCTGGTGGCGCTGGCGATCGACCTGCCGGTCTCCGCCGGTGTCGCCATCATCGGCCTGTTCGCGCTGTTCCACGGTCACGCCCACGGCACCGAAGTGCCGGAAAATGCCGCCGGACTAGACTATATGGCGGGCTTCGCGGTGGCCACGGCGCTGCTGCACGGCATCGGCATCGCGGCGGCTCTCAGCCTCGGCCAGCGCTTCCGCGGCCTCGTGCGTGCCGCCGGCGCCGCGTGTGCTGCGGTCGGCGTCGGCCTCGCCTTCGGCATGTTGTGAGGGCGCCATGATCCCCGGCGAAGTCATCACCGCCAAAGGCGACATCGAGCTGAACGAGGGCTTGCCCACGGTGACGCTCAAGGTCGCCAACAGCGGCGACCGGCCGATCCAGGTCGGCAGCCACTATCATTTCTTCGAGACCAATGAGGGCCTGAAATTCGACCGCGAGCGCGCGCGGGGCATGCGGCTCGACATCGCCGCCGGCACCGCCATGCGCTTCGAGCCGGGACAGGAGCGCGATGTCACGCTGGTGCCGCTGGGCGGCGGGCGCGAGGTCTATGGTTTCCAGCAGAAGGTGATGGGCAAGCTGTGAGGTCCGCCGCCGCGCTCACATCGCTTCGGCGGCCATCACTTCGGGGGCCATCACTTCGGGGGCTTGGCGGCCGCGTAGATGACGACCTTCCCCGGATTGTCGAACTCCACGGCGAGCACGTCCTCGGCCTGCACGCGTCGCGAATCGATCGCGTTGAAGAGCAGGGCGTTCGCCTCGATCTCCTGGCGCAGTTCGGCGACATCCTCCTGATGCTGCTTCACCTTGTTCTCGATGGCCGGCGGCGGCCCGCCTTCGCTGCGCGCGGCATCGGTCAGGAACACGATGTCGACCGTGTCGAGCTTGGTGGTCTTGCGCACCGTGCCGATGTTGTCGCGGGTGCGGTCGATGGCCGTAATGACCTTTCCGGCCTCCGTCTTGGAGAGCGACTCTTCCTGCCGGACATCGGAATCGACGATCGCCGCGGCGGGCTTGTCGCTGTGCAGGGRCTGCACCGCGGATGCCGAATGGGGCGCGGCCATGAAAAGCGCGGCGGCAATCATGGCAATCGGTCTTGCAGAGCGCGGGGCATTCGCCATCATTCGCTCCTGACTGAACTCGTGGCGGGGCGAAAACAGCGAAACGGTCCTGCCTGGCTGCAGGTTCCCTTCAAAAGCCTGCCGGCGGACCGCGAGGCGGCCCGCCCTGGCCCGCGATCAGCTCGCTTTCTTGGTGATCAGCGTCAGCGCGCCATTGGGCTGCATGCTGGCGGCAATCACCTGCGCCGAGCTCATGCCCTTGGCTTCGAGCGCGGATTTCACCTTGGGCGTGGCGTCGATCGATTTACGCAACGTCTGCAGACCGGCATCGCCGCGCTGCGCCACGATTTGGTTGACCTGCGTCTGCGTGTCCTTGGGCAGTTCGGTGATGTCGACGACGTTGACGCTCTGGATCGCCGGCACGGCGGGCTGAGCTTTCGGGGCGGCGGGCGCAGTCGGCGCCGGGCTGGGCTGCGGCGTCGGCTGCTGCTGAGCGCTCGCGGCACCCGCCATCATCAGGGTGGCGGTCGCGGCGAAAACTATCGCTTTGCGCATGGATATTCCTTCCATCGGCTTGGGAGTGATTCCGCCCGCCTCAACGGTTCGATGGGAACGTCCAAATTGGCGCTCAAAGTGTCGCCGGGCGGGTCATTGCGTGACCATTGGGTGGCGACAATGTGTGCCCAGTACGCAATCAATTGGAATTTCGGGAGCAATTTCTGATGGCCAGGATAAGCCGCGCCGCCTATGCGCAGATGTATGGACCGACGGTCGGCGACAAGGTGCGGCTCGCCGACACCGAGCTCTTCATCGAAGTCGAGAAGGACCTTACGGTCTACGGCGAGGAAGTGAAGTTCGGCGGCGGCAAGGTCATCCGCGACGGCATGGGCCAGAGCCAGGTCACGCGGGCGGGCGGCGCGGTCGATACCGTCATCACCAACGCGCTGGTCGTCGATGCGCTCGCCGGCATCGTCAAGGCCGATATCGGCCTGAAGGACGGCCGCATCGCCGCGATCGGCAAGGCCGGCAATCCGGATACGCAAGCCGGCGTCACCATCGTCATCGGCCCCGGCACCGAGATCATCGCCGGCGAAGGCAAGATCCTGACGGCCGGCGGCTTCGACGCGCATATCCATTTCATCTGCCCGCAGCAGATCGAGGAAGCGCTGATGAGCGGCATCACCACGATGCTCGGCGGCGGCACCGGTCCGGCGCACGGCACCTTGGCCACCACCTGCACGCCCGGCCTCTGGCACATGGCGCGCATGATCCAGTCCTTCGACGCCTTTCCGATGAATATCGGCCTGTCGGGCAAGGGCAATGCGTCAAAGCCGGCGGCGCTGGAAGAGATGGTGCTGGCCGGCGCCTGCTCGCTGAAGCTGCATGAGGATTGGGGCACGACGCCCGCCGCAATAGACTGCTGCCTGTCGGTCGCCGACGCCTACGACGTGCAGGTGATGATCCACACCGACACGCTGAACGAATCCGGCTTCGTCGAGAACACGGTGGCGGCCATCAAAGGCCGCACCATCCATGCCTTCCACACCGAGGGCGCCGGTGGTGGCCACGCGCCCGACATCATCAAGGTCTGCGGCCTGCCCAACGTCATCCCGTCCTCGACCAATCCGACCAGGCCCTACACCGTCAACACGCTGGCCGAGCACCTCGACATGCTGATGGTCTGCCATCATCTGTCGCCGTCGATCCCCGAGGACATCGCCTTCGCCGAGAGCCGCATCCGCAAGGAGACGATCGCAGCGGAAGATATCCTGCACGATCTCGGCGCCTTCTCGATCATCTCTTCCGACAGTCAGGCCATGGGCCGCGTCGGCGAGGTGGCGATCCGCTGCTGGCAGACCGCCGACAAGATGAAGCGCCAGCGTGGCGCGCTGCCGGGCGAAACCGGCGACAACGACAATGTCCGCGTCCGCCGCTATATCGCCAAATACACGATCAACCCGGCCATCGCGCACGGCCTGTCGAAGGAGATCGGCTCGATCACGGTAGGCAAGCGCGCCGATCTCGTCTTGTGGAACCCGGCCTTCTTCGGCGTCAAGCCGGAGATGGTGCTGGTCGGCGGCTCGATCGCTGCCGCCCCGATGGGCGATCCCAACGCCTCGATCCCCACGCCGCAGCCGATGCACTACCGGCCGATGTTCGGCGCCTATGGCAAGGCGCTGACCAATTCATCCGTGACGTTCGTCTCGAAGGCGGCGCTCGACGCCGGCCTGCATGAAAGGCTCGGCGTCGACAAGGCGATGATCGCGGTCGAGAACACGCGCGGCGGCATTGGCAAGCACTCCATGGTCCTCAACGACGCCACGCCGCATGTCGAGGTCGATCCGGAAACCTATGAAGTGCGCGCCGACGGCGAACTGCTGACTTGCGAGCCGGYGACCGTGCTGCCGATGGCGCAGAGATATTTTCTGTTCTGACAAGCGGCGTGCGTGCGCGCGTTCTTTGCGATTTTCGCAAATTGAGGGCATGATGCGCCCATGAACAGGATTGATCGTCTCCGGGCGTCGACGCCCTACGAAGCGGACTTCGTCCAGTGGTGTGCGGAGCAAGCCACCCTGCTGCGTGAAGGACGTCTTTCCGAGGTTGACCGAGACAATTTGGCCGAGGAGATCGAGAGCTTGGGAAGGAGGGACAAGCGGGAGATCCGTAGCAGGATGGAAGTACTGATCACCCACCTGCTGAAATGGGAATTCCAACCCGGCCACCGGTGCCATAGCTGGCAAGCGTCGATCTCCGAGCAGCGCACCTGGATCGACGGTATCATCAAGGATAGCCCGAGCCTTCGCCGATATCCGGCCCAAATCTTCGAGGAGGCGTATAAAGGAGCTTTGCCCGTTGCTGTCAGAGAGACAGGAATGAAGAAGGCATATTTCCCCAGCGAACCTCCCTTTACACCCAAGCAAGCGCTCGACGGCCGGTTTTGGCCGGGTGGGCCTCTTTCGATGGACGATTTCCTGCGAGACTGACCACCTGCGCTTCTTTCCGCATTCTTTGTTTAAGGTCGATGCCCACCGAAATAGCCTCTCCGCACGATATCTTCCCGCATATCCGCATCGTCATGGGCATGGTGATCGGCCTCGGCGTCACGCGTCTGCTTTCGGGAACCGCCCGCATCGTCCAGCATCCCGGCCAGTACCGGCTCTATGCGGTGCATCTCGCCTGGGTCGCCTCGGTGTTGCTGATGCTGGTGCATTTCTGGTGGTGGGAGTTCGGCCTCTACGCCATCGGGAACTGGACCTTCGGCAAGTACCTTTTCATCATCTTCTACGCCATCACGCTGTTCCTGCTCTGCGCGCTGCTGTTTCCGGATTCGATGCTCGATTACACCAGCTACGAGGATTATTTCTATTCGCGCCGCGCCTGGTTCTTCGGGCTGCTTGGCGCGACCTATCTGCTCGACGTCATCGACACGCTGCTCAAAGGCCCGGAGCATTTCGCCCGCTTCGGCAACGAATATCTGATCCGCACGCCGGTCTTCGTGGCGCTTTGCCTGGTGGCGATCCTGGTGCGCGACCGCCGCTTCCACATCGCCTTCGTCGCGGCCGCGCTGATCTATCAGATATCGTTCATCCTGCGGCTCTTCGACACCATCGTCTGAGCGTTCGCGATGCGGTAGGGTTCTCGAAAAAGGCAAGAGTTCAACCATGTACAAGGCGGTCGGATCGCGCGGCTCCCGGGTCAGCCGGGTGCTCTGGATGCTCGAGGAGCTCGGGCAACCCTACGAGTTCGTCGAGGTCAAGCTGCGCTCGCCGGAGGCCTATGCGCTCAATCCTTCCGGCAAGGTGCCGATCCTGATCGACGGCGATGTCAAGGTCACGGATTCGGCGGCGATCTGCGTCTATCTGGCGGACAAGCACGCGGAGCAGGGCATGGGCGCCAATCCCGGCCTTGCCGGGCGCGCCGAGATGGATTCCTGGATGCATTTCGCCCAGAGCGAAGTGGAAGCGCCGCTCTGGAACAAGCTGCGCCATCGCTTCCTGCTGCCCAAGGATGTTCGGGTCGATGTCGGCCCGGCCGCGGCCTATGATTTCGCATCCGAAATAAAAGCGCTGGATCGCAGGCTTGGCGATAAATCCTTTGCTTTGGGCGACCGCTTCTCCGCGGTCGACGTGTTGCTGGGCGATATGGGCGGCTGGGCGCGCGCCGGCCGTTTTCCGATCGAGTCCGACCGGGTGAATGCCTATTTCGACCGTGTCCTCGGGCGCCCCGCTCGTGCCCGTGCCCAAGCTAATGGCGGAGCCATGAAATGAAGCTCAACATCACCACCGATTTCACCAAGTTCCCGCGCGCCGTCTCGGTGCTTGCCGCCGGCGACCCGGCTTCGATCACGCCCTATGACAAGGCCGTGCTGCCGCATGACGAGCGCCATCTGCGCCGCCGCGCCGTCGAGACCGCCGGCGGCGATAAGGTGCTGGTCGACCTGCCCGAACCGGTGGCGCTCGCCAATGGCGACCGGCTGGTGCTGGAGGACGGCCGCCAGCTCGAAATCGTCGCGGCGCCCGAGGAGGTCTACGACATCCGCGCCCGCGGCGCCGTGCATCTGACTGAACTCGCCTGGCACATCGGCAACCGTCACCTTGCGGCGGCGATCGAGGCGGACCGCATCCTCATCCTGCGCGACCATGTCATCAAGGCGATGCTCGAAGGCCTCGGCGCCACGGTGAAAGAGGTTTTGCAGCCGTTCAGCCCCGTGCGCGGCGCTTACTCCGGGCATGGCCACGATCACGGCCATTCGCATGATCATCACGATCATGACCACGGTCACGATCATCATGGTCACGACCATCACCACCACGACCATCACCATGATTGACCAGCCGTCGTCGATAGCGCTGCTGCGGCTTATGGCCTGGCTGTCGCCGGCCTTCCCGGTCGGCGGCTTCTCCTACAGCCACGGGCTTGAGCGCGCCGCGCAGGATGGGCTGATCGCGGATCGTGAAGATCTCGCCGGCTGGCTGGAGACACTGATCGAGATGGGCTCGGGCTGGAACGACGCCGTGCTCTTCGCCGAAAGCTGGCGCCGCGCGCGTGACGGCGGCGATCTGGTCGAAGTCGCCACGCTGGCCGAGGCGCTTGCCGGGTCGCAGGAGCGTCATCTCGAAACCATGCTGCAGGGCGTGGCCTTCCTCCAGGCCGCGTCCGCCTGGTCCTCTCCGGTGCTGCTGCGCTTGCCGGCCGATTGCCCCTATTGCGTTGCCGTCGGCGCCGTTGCCGGTAGCGGCGGCATCGATCTTGCGCAGGCTCTGTCCGCCTTCCTGCAGGCTTTCTTCTCCAATCTGGTGCAGGCGGCGATCAGGCTCGGCGTCGTCGGCCAGGTCGACGCCGTCGCATTGTTAGCCGGCTTCGAAAATCTCGCTATGGACACGGCCGCCCGGGCGGCGGCGTCGACGCTCGACGATCTGGGCGGCGCGGCCTTCATGTCGGACATAGTGGCGATGAGGCACGAAACGCAATATTCGCGGCTGTTCCGCTCATGACCGTGCTTGCCGTCATCCTCTCCTTCGTCCTGCTTTTGATCACGACGCTGCATGTCTATTGGGGCATAGGCGGCATCTGGCCGGGCACGGACCAGGCGTCCTGCGCGCGTGCCGTGGTCGGCTTCCGCGGCGTCGACGAGATGCCGTCGTCATTCGCGAGTTTTGCAGTCGCCGCGTGCCTCGCGCTCGCGACGCTCTGGCCGCTGGCGCTCGCAGGTGTCTTCGCCACGCCCTTTCCAAGGGAAGGCCTGGCCGCCACGGCGTTGATGATCGGCCTCGTCTTCCTCGGCCGCGGCATTGCCGGCTTCACGCCCTGGTGGCGCCGGCTGGCGCCGGAGCAACCTTTCGCGCGGCTCGACCAAAGCTTCTATTCGCCGCTCTGCCTGCTGATCGGGCTGGGCTTCGCAATCCTTGCCATCACGGAGTTCCCGGCATGACGTCGAAAAACGGTCCTCTTCGCATCGGCATCGGCGGTCCGGTCGGCTCCGGCAAGACGACGCTGACAGAAAAGCTCTGCAAGGCGCTGCGAGACGATTTCTCGATCGCCGTCGTCACCAACGACATCTACACCAAGGAGGATGCGATGATGCTCGCGCGGCTACAAGCATTGCCGGAGGAGCGCATCGTCGGCGTCGAGACCGGCGGCTGCCCGCACACCGCCATCCGCGAGGATGCCTCGATCAATCTGCGCGCCATTGCCGAGTTGAACAGAAAGTTCCCGGATCTCGACATCATCTTCATCGAATCCGGCGGCGACAACCTCGCCGCCACCTTCTCGCCCGACCTTGCCGACCTGACGCTCTATGTCATCTCGGTCTGCCAGGGCGAGGAGATCCCGAGGAAGGGCGGCCCGGCCATCACCCGGTCGGATTTCCTGATCATCAACAAGAGCGATCTGGCGCCCTATGTGAACGTCAACCTCGACGTCATGGAGTCCGATGCCGGCCGCATGCGCGGCAAGCGGCCCTTCGGCTTCACCGACCTGTCGCGCGGCAAGGGCTTGCAGCAAGTGATCGACTTCATTGTCGAGCAGGGCGGGCTGCAGTCGGAACGGCCTGCCGCCTGAGCCGCTGACCTACCAGTTTGCGGTTGCTGGCAGCCGTCAGGCACGGCATTCTCCCCCAAACAGGAGGATTTTCGATGAGCCTTGCCCGCCTGCACAAGGAACCGCTGAGCAACCTGCCCTATTATGAGGAGCGGGTCGACCTCGCCGCCGCCTTCCGCTGGACCGCTCGGCTCAACATGCATGAGGCGGTGGCCAACCACTTCTCGCTGTCGGTCAACGAGGACGGCACGAAATTTCTGATGAATCCCAACCAGGTGCATTTCTCGCGCATCAAGGCGAGCGACCTGCTCCTGATCGACGCCAACGATCCCGACACGCTGTCCGGTCCCAACGCGCCCGACCCGACCGCCTGGGGTCTGCACGGCGCCATCCATCGCAACGTCCCGCATGCGCGTTGCGCCATGCATGTCCATTCCATCCACGCCACCGTGCTTGCTTCGCTCGCCGATTCGACGCTGCCGCCGGTCGACCAGAACTCGGCCATGTTCTTCAACCGCCATGTCGTCGACGCCAATTATGGCGGGCTGGCTTTCGAGGAGGAGGGCGAGCGCTGCTCGCAGCTTCTCACCGACCCCAAGGTCAAGGTGATGGTCATGGGCAATCACGGCGTCATGGTCATCGGCGACACCGTCGCCGACACCTTCAACCGCATGTTCTATTTCGAGCGCGCCGCCGAGACCTACATCAAGGCGCTGTGGACCGGCCGGCCGCTGCGCACGCTCTCCGACGAGATCGCCGAGAAGACCGCGCGCGAAATGGACGACTATCCCGGCCAGGCCGAGCGCCATCTGGCCGAGTTGAAGGCGATCCTCGACGAGGAAGAGCCGGTCTATAGGAATTGATGCTGCGCGACTGATCAGGCCCAGGCTTGATTGCCGCGTGGTTCCCCCAATCCGCCGCTGCTTCGCAGCGCCACCTTTCCCCCCTCCGGAGGGAAAGGAAGGGCGCCGTTCCTCTACCCCGTCGATCGGGGGAGAGGTGGCTCGGCGAAGCCGAGACGGAGTGGGGGTCGACCAGCGCTACGTTGGACAATGCATGCGCCAAGCTGCCCGAAGATGAGGCAGCACCGACGTTCGGGCTTAAAGCCCCAGTTGCGCCCGCAATTCCTCGGCGCTGCTGATCACGATCGCCCCGGCCGGACCTTCCATCGGCGCTTCCGGCCAGAAGATCGTCTTCATGCCGGCCGCCAGTCCGGCCATGGCGCCGGTCAGGCTGTCGTCGACGGCGAATGCGTCGGCCGGCTCGACCCCGGCGAGATAGGCGGCGCGCAGGAAGGGTTCGGGAAGCGGCTTGCCGTCGATCACGTCGTTGCGGCTGACCGTCATCATGCCCGGATAGGTGAGGCCGACGGCGCGCAGATTGGCGTCGACGATCAGCCGGTCGGAGTTGGACACCACCGCCTGCTCGACGCCCAGCGCCCGCAACTCGTTGAACACTTCGATCGCGCCGGGGCGAGGCTTAAGCGTTTCGGCCAGCGGCAGATAGTGATCGTATTTGCGCACGATCCAGTCGTCGAAGGGCAGGTCGAGGCCGAACTCGTCGCGCAGCATCTCGTAGACCGGCCATGCGGCGATGCCCAGCACGCGCTCATGCAGGTCGTGCGGCGGAGCGATGCCGACGCTGCGCAGGGCCGCCGCGAGCGCCGCCTCATGCAACGGCTCGCTGTCGACCAGCGTTCCGTCCATATCCCAGAAAACGGCTTTTGGCGTCATGCGTGGCTCCTTTCGTCGATCCCTTAATCGGTTTCCCGGTGGAGATAAACCGTCCCGCCCGGCAAATGGTCGCAAGCGCGACGAATTGATCCTTCGCCAGCTTGTGAGCCGCTCAAGCAATTGCTCTTCCGATAAGCAATTGCGCGCCGCGATATTCGCTGTAAGCTATGGCGCCCGCTTCAGCATTCTTGCGGGCGGGGAGGCAGGACGTGAATTCGCGACAGGAAACCGGCAACACCAGGTTGGACGACGCCGCGCGCGCCGGCTGGCTCTATTATGTTGCCGGCAACACGCAGGACCAGATCGCCGCGAAGCTCGGCATCTCGAGGCAGACGGCGCAGCGGCTGGTGTCGCTCGCCATGTCGGAAGGGCTGATCAAGGTGCGGGTCGATCATCCGATCGCCAACTGCCTCGACCTTGCCGCCCGCCTGAAGTCACGGTTCGCGCTCGACCTTGTGGAGGTGGTGCCAAGCGATCCGACGTCGAATTCGACGACGATCGGCATCGCCGAGGCGGCCGCGGCCGAGATCGAACGCCGGCTGCGCTCGGACACGCCCATCGTCATGGCGATCGGCACCGGGCGCACGCTGAAGGCGGCGATCGAGCAGCTGCCGCCGATGGACTGCCCGCAGCATAAGGTCGTGTCCTTGACCGGCAACATCTCGCCCGACGGCTCGGCCGCCTTCTACAACGTCATCTTCACCATGGCCGACCGCGTCAAGGCGCGATCCTTTCCGATGCCGCTGCCGGTCATCGCCTCCTCGCCGGAAGAGCGCGAGATGCTGCTCAACCAACCGATGATCCAGCCGACCCTGGCGCTGGCCGCGGAAGCCGACGTCACCTTCGTCGGCATTGGCGATCTCGGGCCCAAGGCGCCGCTTTACGAGGACGGCTTCATTTCCGAAAGCGAGTTGAAGGCGCTGCAGAAGGCCGGCGGCATCGCCGAGATCGTCGGCTGGGTCTTCGACCGCGAAGGCCGTATGATCGAGGGCATCACCAACGACCGCGTGTCTTCCGCCGCGCTGCCGTCGCGGGAAAGGTCGCTGGTCATTGCCTTGGCCATGGGCGAGCGCAAGCTGCCGGGCATCCTGGCGGCCGTCAATCGCCGGCTCGTCAACGGCCTCATCACCGACGAGCGGACTGCCGAAGCCCTGCTTGCCGGCTGATTGCCCATAAAAAGAGCCGGCTATTGCGAGGGGCCGCGCGGGTCGTTGCCGTCGAGAAAACCCATGTCGCGCTGCAGATGCTCGGATAGCTCCCGGACATCGATATAGCCGCGCCTGCGGCCCGAAAACCTTGCAAATTCGCGCACAAGCGTGAAAAACCAGCCGCGTGCCGGGGTGGAAACGAGTTTTTCCTGAACCGTGACCATGATCGTCAGCCTTGAACTGGATTGATCGTCAACCCCAAATATCGGTCTGGCCGGTTCGTGCTTCCAATTAAACCTCGATCATGACCCATAAGGAGGCCTTATGCCCGATCTGAGTTCTCCGCAGCTGGCGCCGCTGCCACCGCTGCAGGCGATCCGGGTATTCGAAGCGGTGGCGAGGCACCTGTCCTTTACGAAGGCAGCGCAGGAACTGGGCATGACCCAGGCGGCCGCGAGCTATCAGATCAAGGTGCTGGAGGAGCGCATCGGCGCGCCGCTGTTCCTGCGCCGTCCGAAGCAGATCGAGCTGACCGAGCCCGGCCAGCGCTTGGCGCCCGCCGTCAGCGAGGCCTTCTCCATCCTGGGCCAGGCCTATGCCGCGGCGCGCGGCGGCGCCGACGGCCTGCTTTGCGTCACCACCGTGCTGACCTTCGCCTCGAACTGGCTGGCGCAGCATCTGGGTTCGTTCCAGCTTGCCCATCCGGCGCTTGCCGTACGGCTCGACACGTCGAGCCGCCTGACCGATTTCGCGCGCGAGGATGTCGATCTCGCCATCCGCTCCGGCGGCGGCAAATGGCCGGGCCTGGAGGCGCACAAGCTGCTCGACGCCGATTTCACGCCGATGCTGAGCCCCAAGCTCGCCGCGAGCATCGGCGGCGTCAAGGAGCCTGCCGACCTCCTGCGCCTGCCGATCCTCGATCCCGGCGACATCTGGTGGTCGCAATGGTTCGCGGCCGCCGGCGTGACCGGGCACGACCTCGCCAAGCGGCCGGGCTCCAGCATGGGCGCGCAGGCCTATGAGGCGAACGCGGCGATGGCCGGCCACGGCGTGGCGATCCTGACCAGGGCCCTGTTCAAGAACGAGATCGCCGACGGCCGCCTGGTCCAGCCCTTCGATCTCGTGGGCGATGACGGCCATGCCTATTGGCTGGTTTATCCGACGGCCCGCCGCAACGTGCCGAAGATCCGCGCCTTCCGCGACTGGATCCTGGCCGAGATCGCCTGCCCGTAAGCAGGCCGCCGCTAGCTCCCCTTCCCGAAGGCCGGCCGCATCGTCGGGCCGGCTCACCTCGCGTCATTTCTGCTGCGACGCAGCATAGATTCCGGCTTGACATAAATCACGGTAAGTGAGTAATTGCTCAGAACCAAGGCAAATGCTCATCTTGGTTTAAGGGAGGAATTTGATGAAACTTCGCACGCTCACCCTGGGCCTGTTGTCGGCCAGCGCCCTCGCTTTCGCCGCGCATGCCGAATCCATCACCATCGCCACCGTCAACAATGGCGACATGGTCCGCATGCAGAAGCTGACGGACGACTTCACCAAGGCAAACCCCGACATCCAGCTCAACTGGGTCACGCTTGAAGAGAACGTGCTGCGCGAGCGCGTCACCACCGACATCGCCACCAAGGGCGGCCAGTACGACGTCATGACCATCGGCACCTACGAGGTTCCGATCTGGGCAAAGCAGAGCTGGCTCCTGCCCCTCGACAAGCTTGGCGACGACTATGACGTCAAGGACATCATCCCGGCCATCGCCGGCGGTCTTTCGGTCGACGGCAAGCTCTACGCCGCGCCCTTCTACGGCGAAAGCTCCTTCGTCATGTACCGCAAGGACCTGATGGAGAAGGCGGGCCTGAAGATGCCCGACGCCCCGACCTGGGATTTCATCAAGCAGGCAGCCGACAAGATGACCGACCGCGCCAACGGCGTGAACGGCGTGTGCCTGCGCGGCAAGGCCGGCTGGGGCGAGAACATGGCCTTCCTCACCGCCATGTCGAACTCCTTCGGCGCCCGCTGGTTCGACGAGAACTGGAAGCCGCAATTCGACCAGCCCGAGTGGAAGAACACGCTGCAGTTCTATGTCGACCTGATGAAGGCCGACGGTCCGGAAGGGGCTTCGTCCAACGGCTTCAACGAGAACCTGGCGCTGTTCCAGCAGGGCAAGTGCGGCATGTGGATCGACGCCACCGTCGCCGCGTCCTTCGTCTCCGATCCGAAGGCCTCGCAGGTCGCCGACAAGGTCGGCTATGCGCTGGCGCCGGACAACGGCCTCGGCAAGCGCGGCAACTGGCTGTGGGCATGGTCGCTGGCGATCCCCGCCGGCACCCAGAAGGCCGACGCCGCCGAGAAGTTCGTCTCCTGGGCAACCTCGAAGCACTATGCCGAGCTGGTCGCCTCGAAGGAAGGCTGGGCTAACGTTCCTCCGGGCACGCGCTCCTCGCTCTATGCCAATCCGGAGTACCAGAAGGCGGCGCCTTTCGCGAAGATGACGCTGGACTCCATCAACGCCGCCGATCCGACGCATCCGACCGTCAAGCCGGTGCCCTATGTCGGCGTGCAGTTCGTCGCCATTCCTGAATTCCAGGGTCTCGGCACCACCGTCGGCCAGCTCTTCTCGGCGGCTCTCGCCGGCCAGTCGAGCGTCGACGATGCTCTCAAGCAGGCCCAGGACGCAGCCACCGCGGCGATGACCGAAGGCGGCTACATCAAGTAAGGCTCCTCCCGGTGCCGAACGCCGGTCGCCTATCATGGCCGGCAAGGGGCCGCCCGAAACCCAGTTCGGGCGGCCACCCTTCAAGACCGGGAAGATTCTGGGCGCAACTCTGAAAATCCGGCTGACTTTGGGAGGGTGACCGTCATGGCTACTCAGCAAACCCGTTCGCTTGCCCGTTTCATGATGGCGCCATCGGTGATCCTGCTGTTCGTCTGGATGATCGTGCCGCTGCTGTTCACGCTCTGGTTCTCGTTCCAGCAATACAATCCGCTGAACCCGATCCGTGACGGCTTCGTCGGCTTCTCCAACTACGCGCTGTTCTATTCCAACCCGGCCTTCCTCTCCTCGATCCTCAACACGCTGATCATCGTCGTCAGCGTGCTGGTCATCACCGTGGTCGGCGGCATCCTTCTGGCGATGCTGCTCGATCAGCCGATCTGGGGCCAGGGCATCGTGCGCATTCTGGTCATCTCGCCGTTCTTCGTCATGCCGCCGGTCGCGGCCCTTGTCTGGAAGAACATGATCATGCACCCGCAATACGGCGTCTTCGCCGACATCGCGCGCTTCTTCGGCGCCCAGCCGATCGACTGGTTCGGCCAGCACCCGCTGACCGCCATCATCCTCATCGTCGCCTGGCAGTGGCTGCCCTTCGCCACGCTGATCCTGCTCACTTCGCTGCAGTCGCTCGACGGCGAGCAGAAGGAGGCGGCCGAGATGGACGGCGCCGGCTTCCTCAGCCGCTTCTGGTATCTGACGCTGCCGCACATGTCGCGCGCCATCACCGTCGTCATCCTGATCCAGACGATCTTCCTGCTGTCGATCTATGCCGAAATCCTGGTCACCACCAATGGCGGCCCGGGCTACGCCTCCACCAACCTGCCCTTCCTCGTCTACCAGAAGGCGCTGTTGGAGTTCAAAATCGGCCAGGCATCAGCCGGTGGCGTCATCGCCGTCATTCTCGCCAACATCGTTGCCTTCTTCGCCATGCGCGCCGTCGGCAAGAATCTGGACAAGTAAGGGAGGATAAGATGGCCCGCGCAGTCACCACCCAGCACAAGACCATCGCCACGGCCGCGGCCTGGATCGTCGCCCTGCTGATCTTCTTTCCGATCCTCTATACGATCATCACCTCGTTCAAGTCGGAGCAGGAGGCGATCCAGGGCTTCAACCTGATCCCCTCCGGGACCTTCGAGAGCTATTCGGAGGTCCAGCAGCAGAGCGGCTACTTCAAGTTCTTCTTCAATTCGGTGCTGCTGTCGGTCGGCTCGACCATCCTCGCGCTCATCGTCGCCATCCCGGCGGCCTGGTCGATGGCGTTCTCGCCGACCAAGCGCACCAAGGACATCCTGATGTGGATGCTGTCCACCAAGATGATGCCGGCCGTCGCGGTGCTGTTCCCGATCTACCTGATCTTCCGCGACTCAGGGCTGCTCGACAGCCGCATCGGCCTTACCGTGATGCTGATGCTGATCAACCTGCCGATCGTGGTGTGGATGCTCTACACCTATTTCCGCGAGATCCCGGGCGAGATCCTGGAGGCCGCGCGCATGGACGGCGCCTCGCTGTGGAACGAGATCATCTATGTGCTGACGCCGATGGCCGTTCCCGGCATTGCCTCGACCATGCTCTTGAACATCATCCTGGCCTGGAACGAGGCGTTCTGGACCATCCGGCTCACCACCACCAACGCCGCGCCGCTGACCGCCTTCATCAGCTCCTTCTCCAGTCCTCAAGGGTTGTTCTGGGCCAAGCTGTCGGCGGCCTCGACGCTGGCGATCGCGCCGATCCTGATCATGGGCTGGTTCAGCCAGAAGCAGCTGGTGCGCGGCCTGACCTTTGGCGCCGTGAAGTAAGAGCGCCCAAGCGGCGGACGACGATAGATATCCCCGGGAGGAAACCATGGGAAACATCACGCTCAAGAACGTCTCCAAGTCCTTCGGGTCGACGACGATCATTCCGAACATCGACCTCAACATCGAGGACGGCGAGTTCGTGGTGTTCGTCGGCCCCTCGGGTTGCGGCAAGTCCACGCTGCTCCGGCTGATCGCCGGGCTTGAGGACACAAGCGGCGGCACCATCTCGATCGATGGCCGCGACGTCACCCGCGAGGCTCCGGCCAAGCGCAAGCTCGCCATGGTGTTCCAGTCCTACGCGCTCTATCCGCACATGACGGTCGCCAAGAACATCGCCTTCCCGCTGAAGATGGCCGGCGAGGACCAGGCGACCATCGACAAGAAGGTGAAGGACGCCGCGCGCGTCTTGAACCTCACCAACTATCTCGAGCGCCGTCCGGGCCAGCTGTCCGGCGGCCAGCGCCAGCGCGTCGCCATCGGCCGCGCCATCGTGCGCCAGCCCTCGGCCTTCCTGTTCGACGAGCCGCTGTCCAACCTGGATGCGGCGCTGCGCGGCACCATGCGTCTGGAGATCAGCGAGCTGCACCAGCAGTTGAAGACGACGATGATCTACGTCACCCACGACCAGGTCGAGGCCATGACCATGGCCGACAAGATCGTCGTGCTCAATGCCGGCAACATCGAGCAGGTCGGTTCGCCGATGGAGCTCTACAAGACGCCGAAGAACCTCTTCGTCGCCGGCTTCATCGGCTCGCCCAAGATGAACATGATCGAAGGCGCGCCGGCGGAGAAATACGGCGCCAAGACCATCGGCATCCGGCCCGAGCATTTGAACATCTCGACCTCGTCCGGCGACTGGAAGGCGACGGTGGGCGTTGCCGAGCATCTTGGTTCCGACACCTTCCTGCACGTCCAGGCGGACGGCATCGGCACGATCAATGTGCGCGCCGACGGCGAGGTCGCGGTGAGGCATGGCGATACCGTCTACCTGACCCCCGACAAGACCAAGCTGCACCGCTTTGGCGCCGACGGCAAGGCGTTGGCCCAGTGAGGACGGGCCCAGTGAGGACGGCAAAGTGAGGCTGAAAGGCAAATCGGCGCTGATCACCGGATCGGCGCGCGGCATCGGCAGGGCCTTCGCCGAAGCCTATGCGCGCGAAGGCGCGACGGTGGCGATTGCCGATATCGACCTCGACGCGGCGCAAGCGACGGCGAAAGCGATCGGCCCCGCCGCTTACTCGATCCGGCTCGACGTCACCGATCAGTCCTCGATCGAGGCCGCGGTGAAGGCGGTCGAGGCGAAGACCGGTGGGCTCGACGTGCTGGTCAACAACGCGGCGATCTTCGACCTCGCGCCGATTGTCGAGATAACCAGGGCGAGCTACGAAAAACTGTTCGCCGTCAATGTCGCCGGCACGCTCTTCATGCTGCAGGCGGCCGCCCGCTCGATGATCGCGCGTGGCAAGGGCGGCAGGATCATCAACATGGCGAGTCAGGCCGGCCGGCGCGGCGAGCCGCTGGTCGCCGTCTATTGCGCCACCAAGGCCGCCGTCATCTCGCTGACGCAATCGGCCGGGCTCGACCTGATCAAGCACCGCATCAACGTCAACGGCATCGCGCCAGGCGTGGTCGACAGCGACATGTGGGACCAGGTCGACGCGCTCTTCGCCAAATACGAGAACCGGCCCAAGGGCGAGAAGAAGCGGCTGGTCGGCGAAGGCGTGCCCTACGGCCGCATGGGCAAGCCCGAGGATCTCGCCGGCATGGCCGTGTTCCTCGCCAGCGACGAGGCCGAATACATTGTCGCCCAGACCTACAATGTCGACGGCGGCCAATGGATGAGTTGAGGGGACAAGTTGAGGGGGAGGCGCTTCTCTTCTTTCCTCCGGAGAAGACGCCGCGGGGCAGGTGAGGGGCAGCATACCGGAACACCAGATGCTGCCCCTCATCCTCGCCCTCCCGAAGGAGGCGGAAACAGTCGGGCTGCAGATCGGCCAAAGGGTAAAATGAGATGACCGTGAAACTCTCTTCCTCGAACCTCGGCAGGCTGCCGGCCAAGGTCGCCGGTCCGAAATATGACCGCTCCGCCCTGAAAGCCGGCATCGTCCATTTCGGCGTCGGCAACTTCCACCGCTCGCATCAGGCGGTCTATCTCGACGATCTGTTCGGCACCGGCGAGGGCCATGACTGGGCGCTGATCGGCGCCGGCGTGTTCGAAGGCGAGAAGATCGGCCGTTCCAAGCTCGAGGAGCAGGATTGGCTGACCACCGTCGTCGAGCAGGACCAGGGCCATATGAGCGCCCGCGTCACCGGCGCCATGATCGATTTCCTGACGCCCGGCGACGCGGCCGCGATCATCGAACGGCTTGCCGATCCGGCGATCAAGATCGTCTCGCTGACCATCACCGAAGGCGGCTATTTCATCGACCCGGCTTCCGGCAAGTTCAACCCGGCCCATCCCGACATCGTTGCCGACGCGCAGCCCGGCGCCGTGCCGAAGACCGTTTTCGGCATCATCCTCGCGGGCCTGCTGCGCCGGCGCGCCGACGGCATCGTGCCGTTCACCGTCATGTCCTGCGACAACATCCCCCATAACGGCCATGTCACCTCCGATGGCGTCATCGGCCTTGCGCGGCTGATCGACGAGGACCTCGCCAAATGGGTGGAGGACAAGGTCRCCTTCCCGAACGGCATGGTCGACCGCATCACGCCGGCCACCAGCGACCGCGAGCGCAAGATACTCGCCGATGATTTCGGCCTGGAGGACAATTGGCCGGTGTTCTGCGAGCCGTTCAGGCAATGGGTGCTGGAGGACCATTTCACCGCCGGCCGTCCGGCGCTGGAAAAGGTCGGCGTGCAGTTCGTCAAGGACGTCTCGCCTTACGAGCTGATGAAGATCCGCATCCTCAATGGCGGCCACGCCACCATCGCCTATCCAGCCGGGCTGATGGACATCCATTTCGTCCATGAAGGCATGCAGGAGCCGCTGGTGCGCGCCTTCCTGTCGAAGCTCGAGCATGACGAGATCATCCCGACCGTGCCGCCGGTGCCCAACACCGATCTGGAGGACTATTATCAGCTCATCGAGCGCCGCTTCTCCAATCCCAAGATCGGCGACACCATCCGCCGGCTTTGCCTCGACGGCTCGAACCGCCAGCCGAAATTCATCATCCCGACGATCGCCGACCGGCTGAAGGCGGGCAAGGGCGTTGCCGGTCTCGCGCTGGAATCGGCCTTGTGGTGCCGCTACTGCTTCGGCACCACCGACAGCGGCGCCGTCATCGAGCCGAACGACCCGAGCTGGGACCGCATGCAGGCGACCGCGAAGGCGGCCAAGGACGATCCCAAGGCCTGGCTGGCGATGGAGGACATCTATGGCGATGTCGGCCGCTCGCCCGTCTTCGCCGAGGCCTTCGCCCATGCCTTGAAGGCGCTGTGGGCGAACGGCGCGCGCGAAACCCTGACGCGCTATCTCGCCGGCAAGCTCTGACGCTCACTGGAAGCAGCGCGATGACGCCGAAACTGGTCATCTTCGACTGCGACGGCGTGCTGGTCGACAGCGAGGCGCTTTCGGTCTCGGCGCTGCTCGACATGATCGAGCTTGCCGGCGGCACGGTGAGCGAGGACACCGCCTACGAGCATTTCCTGGGCAAGAGCATGAAGAGCGTGCGCGAGATCCTCGGCCGGGAGTTCGGGCTGGAGATCAGCGACCGGCATCTGACCGCCATGCGCGTCGACCTCATGCGCAAATTCCGCGAGGAATTGAAGCCGATCCCCGGCGTCAAGGAGGTGCTGCCGAAGCTCGGCCGGCCATGTTGCGTCGCCTCGTCCGGCACGCTGGAGCGCATCCGCTACGCGCTCGAGGTCACCGGCCTGCTCCCCCTGCTGGAGCCGCATCTCTTCAGCGCCACCATGGTCAAACGCGGCAAGCCGGCGCCCGACCTTTTCCTCCATGCCGCCGCCTCGATGCGGGCGGATCCGCGCACCTGCCTGGTGATCGAGGACAGCCCGGCCGGCGTGGCCGCCGCCCGCGCCGCAAGCATGCGCGTCTTTGCCTTCACCGGCGGCTCGCATGCCTCCAACCCCACCCTCAAGGCGCGGCTTGCGTCGACGGAGCCTGACTTTATATTCGCTGACATGCTGCAATTGCCCGATCTGATTGCAGGCCTGGGAGCGAGAGAAAAAGCATCTTGAGGAAGAGTTTCGTTTGCGCGGTCGATGTCGGCACCGGGAGCGCTCGCGCGGGCATTCTCGACTCTGAAGGCAACCTGCTCGGCCGCGCCGATCATCCGATCGCCATGCACCAGCCCAAGCCCGATCACGCCGAGCATGATTCGGAAGACATCTGGTCGGCGGTCTGCAAATCCGTGCGGACCGCTCTCGAGAAATCCGGCGTCGCCGGCGGCGATATCGCCGGCATCTCCTTCGACGCGACCTGCTCGCTGGTTGCGCGCGATARGCAGGGCGGCCAGATCAGCGTCTCGGTCACCGGCGAGAAGCGCTGGGACACGCTTGTGTGGCTCGACCATCGCGCCATCGCCGAGGCGGATGAATGCACGACCAGCGGCCACGCCGTGCTCGACTATATAGGCGGCGTGATGTCGCCGGAGATGGAAACGCCGAAGCTGATGTGGCTGAAGCGCCATCTGCCGAAGACATGGAATGAAGCCGGCTACCTGTTCGATCTCGCCGATTTCCTGACCTGGAAGGCATCAGGCTCGCTTGCCCGCTCGCAATGCACGCTGACGGCCAAGTGGACCTATCTGGCGCATGAGGAAAAAAGCTGGCGGCGCGATTTCTTCGAGCTGGTCGGGCTTGGCGATCTCTTCGAGCACGGCAATCTACCGGAAAAGGCAAGCCCGGTCGGCGCCGATATCGGTCCGCTGACGGYGAAGGCCGCGGCCGAGCTCGGCTTGACCGAGAAATGCCGGGTCGGCGCCGGCGTCATCGATGCCTATGCCGGCGCGCTGGGTGTCCTGGGCGGCTTTGCCGGTGACGAGAAGAACATCAGCCGCCATCTGGCGCTGATTGCCGGCACATCGTCCTGCGTCATGGCGATGTCGCTCGACCCGCAGCCCTTTGCCGGGGTATGGGGGCCCTATTACGGCGCGGCTTTGCCGACGCTGTGGCTGTCGGAAGGCGGCCAGTCGGCCACCGGCGCGCTGCTCGACCACATCATCCGCTGGCACGGCGCCGGCGGCGAGCCGGACGCCGCCATGCATATGAAGATCGCCCGGCGCGTCGCCGAGCTGCGCGCCGAGGAGGGTGATGCGCTGGCTGCGCGGCTGCATGTGCTGCCGGATTTCCACGGCAACCGCTCGCCGCTCGCCGATCCGCACGCCGTCGGCGTCATCAGCGGCCTGACGCTCGATTCCTCCTTCGACAGCCTGTGCAAGCTCTATTGGCGCACCGCGGTCGGCATCGCGCTCGGCGTGCGCCATGTGCTCGAGGCGCTGAACGAGAACGGCTATCTGATCGACACGCTGCATGTCACCGGCGGCCACACCAAGAACCCGCTGTTGATGGAGCTCTATGCCGACGCCACCGGCTGCACCGTGGTCGAGCCGCTTGCCGACGAGGCGGTGCTGCTCGGCACCGGCATGGTGGCGGCGACGGCCGCCGGGCTCTACCCCGATCTCAACGCGGCTTGCGTCGCCATGCAGCAAGGCGGCAGGACGCGCGCGCCCAACAAGGAAGCCGGCGCCCGCTTCGACCGCGATTACCGGATCTTCCTCGAGATGCACCGCCAGCGGCAGATGCTCGACGCGATCGGATAGCTTCCATCATACGCAATTCCGCTACGCTCTATGCACACATGTTCTGTGACTGGCGTGACTGATCGACGTGAGGCTTGATTGCCAGGTGGTTCCCCCAATCCGTCGCTGCTTCGCAGCGCCACCTTTCCCCCTCCGGAGGGAAAGGAAGGGAGCGTTGCCGGACGAGCGTCGACGGCAAAAAGGCTTAGCGCCTTTCCTCTACCCCGTCGATCGGGGGAGAGGTGGCTCGGCGAAGCCGAGACGGAGTGGGGGTCGACCAGCGCAGCATTCGACAATGCATGCGCCAAGCTGCCATGCACAATATCGCCAAAGACCCAGCCGCTTGGAAATGTGTGCATCCTCCAGGCAGTTCCGGGCGGAGCTGCGCTATTGCCTGCGCAGCGACTTGCCGGTCTGCGCGTCGAACAGATGGATGCTGTCCTCGTCGAAGCTGTAGCGCACGGGCGCGCGCAGCTCCGGGCACTCGCGGGCTGGCACCAGCGCGCTGATCTCCTTGCCGCCGGAGCCGAACGTCACCAGCGCGTCATTGCCGTGGAACTCGATGAGGTCGGCGGTGCCTTGCAAAAGGTTTGCCGCGCCTGCCTGCGCCGTCTTCAGATCCGGAGGCCGGATGCCGAGCACCACGCGATCGGCGTGCTCGAGATGGAAGTCGCTGCCCAGCAGCGATAGCACCGTTCCGGCGCCGGTCAGCGTCCAGCCGTCGCCCTTCCGGCCCACCGTAGCCTCGATGAAATTCATGTTCGGCGTGCCGATGAAGCCGGCTACGAACTGGTTGCCGGGACGCCGATAGATTTCCGCCGGCGAGCCGATCTGCTCGATAACGCCGTCCTTCAGCAGCACGATGCGGTCGGCCAGTGTCATCGCCTCCAGCTGGTCGTGCGTGACATAGACCGTGGTGGTCTTCAGCGACTGGTGCAGCCTGGCGATCTCGACGCGCATGTGGTTGCGCAGCTTGGCGTCGAGGTTGGACAGCGGCTCGTCGAAGAGAAAGACCTTCGGTGTCTTGATCATGGCRCGCGCGATCGCCACGCGCTGCTGCTGGCCTCCGGACAGCTCGGTCGGCTTGCGGCCGAGATAGGGTTCGAGACCAAGCGTTTTCGCGACGGCCTCGACGCGCTTCCTGATCTCAGCCGCCGGCACCTTCTGCCGCTTCAGTCCGAAGGCGACGTTGTCGAAGATCGTCATATGCGGATAGAGCGCATAATTCTGGAACACCATGGCGATGCCGCGGTCGCCGGGCTCGAGATCGTTGACCACCTTGCCGCCGATCGACACCTCGCCGCCGCTGATGTCTTCCAGCCCCGCCAGCATCCTCAGAAGCGTGGACTTGCCACAACCGGAGGGTCCCAGGAACACGACGAACTCATGCTCCTCGATCGCGAGGTTGAGATCGCGGATGACCGTCGTGGCGCCGTAGGCCTTGTCCACATGGGAGCAAACGATCGCGGACATGCCTTATCCCTTCTCGCCGGTCAGCAGGATCTGCAGCTTGACATCCTGCGGCTTGCCTTGCGCGGCGCGCTCGAACGCCTTGATGCTCTCGGAGAAATCATAGGTGCCGGTGATCAGCGGCTTGAGGTCGACCTTGCCGGAGGCGATGAGCTGCAAAGCGCGGTCGAAGATGTTGGCATAGCGGAACACGGTCTCGATGCGCACCTCCTTGGCGATCGCCGCCGGCACGTTGAGCTCGACCGTTTCCACCGGCAGGCCGACCAGCACCACCGCGCCGCCCGGCCGCACGATGTCGAACAGATTGGCGAAGGCCTTCGGGCTGCCGCTCGCCTCGAACACGATATCGGCGCCCCAATTGTCGGTCGCGGTCGCAACGGCGTCGACCAGCGACTGTTCGCCGATATTGACGGGCACGATGCCCGAATACTGGCCGGCGATCTCAAGTTTGGGCGCTGAAAAGTCTGAAATGAGCACTTTGGAGCATCCGCCCGCCAGCGCGGCCAACGCGATCATGATGCCGATCGGACCGCAGCCCACGACGACGGCGACGTCGCCGGGCACGATGCGGGCGCGTGCCGCCGCCTGCATGCCGATGGCGAAGGGCTCGACCATTGCGCCCTCGGCGAAGGAGACATTGTCCGCCAGCTTGTAGGTGAAGGCCGCCGGATGGACGGCGTAAGGCGCGAGCACCCCATGCACCGGCGGCGTCGCCCAGAAGCGGACGTCCGGATCGACATTGTAGATGCCGAGCTTCGTCGCACGCGAGGAAAGGTTCGGCACGCCCGGCTCCATGCAGACGCGGTCGCCGACCTTCAGGCTCGTGACGTTGGCGCCGACCTCGACGATCGTGCCCGACGCCTCATGGCCGAGCACCATCGGCTGGCGCACGATGTAGCTGCCGATGGCGCCATGCGTGTAGTAATGCACGTCGCTGCCGCAGACGCCGACCGTGTGGATGGCGATCCGGACATCGTCCGGTCCGACATCTTGCGGCAGCGCGATCTCGCGCAGCGACAGTTCGCCTTTTTTCTCAAGCACCAGTGCCCGCATCGGGTGTCCTCACTTCAACTTTTCTTTTGCCGGAAAACGGAATTCAGGAAGCCGCTCAAGACACCGAGGAAGAGCAGCGGCGGCAGCGACAGGAGCACGACCGAGGCGTTGAGGATGCCCCAGGGCACGTTCATGCCTTGCTGCGACAGCTCGGACGCCACGATCGGCAGCGTCTTGGCGTTGGAGCTCGACAGCATCAGCGCGATGAGGAACTCGTTCCAGACCAAGACGAAGCTGAAGGCGATGGCGCCGATCAGCGAGCGCGCCGCGACGGGAAGCGCGATCCGCCAGAACACCGAATAGGCGCCGTAGCCGTCGACGAAGGCCGCTTCCTCGATTTCCTTCGGCACGCCCTGGAAAGCCGGGATGGCGAGCCACATGATGACGGAGATGGTCAGCAGCGAGTAGGTGATGATCAGCGCCGGCAAACTGTCGTAGAGTCCGACCTGCAGCCAGATCACCATCAGCGGGATCGCCACCGCCACCGGCGGCAGGAAGCGCAGCGACAACACGAAGAACTGGATGTCGCCGGCAAAGCGGTTGGGATAGCGCGCCACCGCATAGGCCGCCGGCAGGCCGAGAACGATGCCGATCAGCACCGCCGCGCCGCAAGCGACCGCGGAGTTGTAGAGCCCGGTCAGCACGCTGTCGCGGCCGAGGATGTAGCTGATGTTGGCCAGCGTCGGCGTGAAGACCACTTTCGGCACGCGCGTGATGATGTCGACATTGTTCTTCAGCGCGTTGAGCGCCGTCCACACCAGCGGGAACACGGCCAGGAATCCGGCCAGCGCCAGTATGGCCTTGGCGATCAGTCGGCCCGGTCTCATCCGATATTGCTTCATGCCTGCACCCGCTTCCAAAGCATGGTGAAGGTGATGACCGTCGCGATCATCATCAGCACGGCCATGGCCGAAGCGTAGGAGACCTTGCCGGACTCGATGAAGCCTTGCGAGAAGGCGTACATGTCGAGCGTCTCGGTCGCGACGCCCGGTCCGCCGCGCGTCATCACATAGATCAGGTCGAAGGAGCGCAGCGACTCGATCATCTTGACGAACATCAGGCTGATCAGCGGTGCCTTCAGCATCGGCAAGGTGACATAGGCATGGATCTGCCAGCGCCTGGCGTGATCGAGCCGGGCCGCCTCGATCGGCTGCGGCGGCAAGGTCTCGAGCAGCTTCAGCACGATGACGGCGAAGAACAGCCCCCATTGCCAGACATCCACCGATGCGACGGCGAAGAGCGCGGTGCCCGGCTTGGACAGCGGATCGAAAATCAGCCCGCCGGTGATCAGCCGGTAGGGGTAGGTCGCGATGCCGTAAAGCGGGTGATAGGCGAACTTCCAAACGAAGGCGGCCGAGACGCGCGGCAAAAGCACCGGAATGATGAACAGAAGACAGTAGAAATTGCGCAGGCGTGGGCCGGCGACCTCGAACATCAGCACGCCGAGCCCGACCGCTACCACCATCGTCGCGATGACTGTGACGATCTCCCATTTCACCGAGACCCAGACGGCGTTGAGGAAGCGGCGGTCGAGGAAGAGATCGGCGAAGTTCGAGAACCACACCCAGGAATAGCCGGTCGTGCTCAGCTCGCGGTTCTGCAGCGCGATGACGATGGCATAGAGCGTCGGCACCATCGACAGCACCAGAAGGATGGCTAAGGTCGGAACCAGAAATGTGACTGGCAGGGAAGAGCGTCGGCGCATGGCCTATCCTCGGGTGTATTTGGGTCGTTGGTAGAACCCGCGGCGCGGATCCCGGCATTCCTTCGAATGCCGTGGACCGTACGCCGCGGGCGGGAGGATTACTTCTTCTTCACCAGCTCGTTGGCATAGGCCTCGAGCTCGTTGAGGCCGCCCTTGATGTCGGTCCGCGTGCCGGTGACCAACTCCTCCAGGATGATGCCCCAGCGGTCGCCGAGATCGGGCCAGCGCGGATCCTGCCAGAAGTTCACCGCGGTCACCTTGCCGGTTTCGGCCAGCGCCTGACCGAGATCGGCGCCGTAGATGTCGGCGAATTCCTTGCTGGAAAGAATGCTGGTGCGGTTCAGCTCGCCGAACTGATGCGCATCGAGCCGGCGCTTCTCGTTCTCCTTCGACGTTGCCCAGGCGATGAACAGGCCGGCGCATTTCTTAGCCGCGTCATCGGCATTGGCCTTGGTGCCGATGGCGAGCCCATGGCCATAGCCGCCGCCCGGCAACGGCGAGGGCGGCGGCAGGAAGCCGACCTTGCCGACCACCTGCGAGGTCTTCGGGTCGACCGCCATGCCCGACAGCGGCGTCGATTCGACGAGGATGGCGACCTGGCCGGAGAGGAAGGCGCCGGTCGATTCATCCCAGCTGCCGGTCTGCGTGCCGGGCGCCGAGTCCTTGAACAGCTTCAAATAGGTCTCGGTCGCCTTCACGGCGGCGTCCGAATTGAAAGCCGGCTTGTCGCCGTCGAACCACTTGCCGCCATAGGCCTTGAAGAACGGCATCCAGCGCCAGACATTGGCGCCCGAGCCGCGCGCGCCGCGCAGCGCGATGCCGTACATGCCCTTGTCGGCATTGGTCAGCTTCGGCACGTCGGCGATCAATTCGTCCAGCGTCTTCGGCGGCTGGACGCCGGCGGCTTCCAGCACGTCCTTGCGGTAGACCATCAGGTCGCCGCCGCCGGTCAGCGGCGCGAACCAGACCTTGCCGTCATAGGTGGCGACCTTCTGGCGGCCGGGATCGAAATCGGCGTAGTCGTAGTCTGCCGGGTAATAATCGGTCAGCGGCACGATCCAGCCCGAGGAGGCGAACAGAGCCACATTGGCCTCGTCGACATAGTAGACGTTGTAGTTGCCGACGGTGGAGGCATCGGCGCGCGACTTGGCGCGGCGGTCGTTCTCGTTGAGGTAGTCGATCTGGAAGCCAGCGCCGGAGAGCTTCTTGAACTCGTCCTTGGAGTCCTCCAGAAGCGTCAGGCCGTCGCGCGGCTGCGCCAGCACCTTGACCGGCGCCGAGCAGACGGGCGCCTGGGCAAGTGCTGCGGTTGACACGGAAGCGGTAAGCACGAACGCTGCGCCGAGGCTGGCAGCGAGCCGGTTTGAATTCATTGGTTTTCTCCTCCAGGAACACTCGCGAAAAGCGGCAGGTCCTTGGATTAGGCGACCCTCACCGTCGCCCGCAGGACCTTCCACCCGTCGCCAAAATGAGCAGTTGGAGAGGGCGAGGCTAGAAGCCCCGTTGCAGCAGATCTGTACTTTTATGCATTGTGCGGCGCAAAAGATGGCGCGGGCAGAGTCTGTCCGTCACACGAGTATCAGTGCCATCGGAGCATTCGGCTCTCGGCTGTCCTACGCCCTTAGCGTCAGGCGCTGCCGCGACAGCTTGCGATAGGATGACGGCGTCATCTTGTGCTTGCGCAGGAAGGCGCGGTTGAAGTTCGAGATGTTCATGTAGCCGACCTGGAAGCAGATGTYGGTGATCGGGATATCGGTGTCGGSGAGCAGCTTGCAGGCCTGCCAGAGCCTGAGCTTGGCGAGGTGGTCGCTGAAGGAATTGCCGGTGTTCTTCTGGAAGAAGCGGGAAAAACTGCTTTCGCTCATGCCGGCCAATGCCGCGACGTCCGGCAGCCTCAGGTCCTCGGCGAAATGCTGGAACAGGTAGGTCAGCGAGCGTTGCACGATATCCAGCGACTCCGCGTCGAGAAGCGGGGAGAAATCCGGCGACGACAAAAGCTGGTATTCGTCGGTGGTGGCCAGAAGCTCGAGCAGCTCGAGGAACATGCGGAACCGCGCCAGCCCATGCACCTCGCCCATCCGTTCCATCAGCTCGGCGCCGTCGAGCGCCGTCCGGCCATGGAAGACCATGCCGCGCAGCGAGCGTTCCAGGAACGGCTCCAGCTCGCGCAGTTCCGGCAGCAGCCCGGATGAACCGCGCAGCCGCTCGGGATCGAACTGCAGCACGATATCGCGGCCCTCGATCAGTTCGCCGGGCTGCACCGCCGTCACCCAGTCATGCGGCAGCCCGCCGCCGACGATCGTCAGGTAGCCCGGCCCGAACTCGCCGATATGGTCGCCGACCAGCACCACGCCGGACGATTTCCTGAGCAGGTGGATTTCGTATTCCGGATGGAAATTCCAGACATTGCGCTCCCACGGATAGTCGTCCAGCCGCCACAGGAAACTTTCGCTTGCCTCCGTCACGATGTGCTCGAAGGCAGGCGCCGTGCGCGGAATCGCGGCTGTATTTTTTCTGCGCCTGAACGGCATCATTCCTCCCGGCACGGCGCGCCTGCGCATGCTCAGGCCATCCGTAACAGTCGAAGGCCGGCAAATGAAAGGGGCGTCGCGGAATCTGGGCTCCGCCTGGATCAATCGCTGCCCGGACCTCCTCCCTTGCCAAAATGTCGCTTTTCATTCACAAGGCGACGCAAATGGCGCCATTTCGCGCCATTGTTGTGCGGCTTCCGGCCCTTTGGCCGACGCGCCGTGTTCTGAAAGAGCGGAACAATGTCTGCGATCGAAGCCGGCGCTCGCGCGCCGGAAAACCTTTGGCGTCAGGAAATCAGGGCGACGATCGCGCTCGCCTGGCCGATGGTGCTGACCAATCTCGGCCAGACGGCCATGACCGCGACCGACGTCATGATGATGGGCCGGCTCGGGCCCGATACGCTCGCCGCGGGCGCGCTGGGCTCCAACCTCTATTTCATGCCGCTGATCTTCGGCCTCGGCCTGATGCTGGCGACCTCGCCGATGATGGCGACCGAGCTCGGCCGTCATCGACACTCCGTGCGCGACCTGCGCCGCACCGTGCGCCAGGGCCTGTGGCTGGCGATCCTGATCTCGATCCCGATCTGGATCTTCCTTTCGCATGGCGAAGAGGTTCTTCTGGCCATGGGCCAGAAGCCGGAGCTTGCGCATCAGGCCGGCATCTATCTGCACTGGCTGCAATGGGCGGTGCTGCCCTTCTACGGTTATATCGTGCTGCGCTCCTTCATCTCGGCGCTGGAGCGGCCCGGCTGGGCGCTGATCATCGTTTTCGTCGCGGTCGCCTGCAACGCCTTCTTCAACTGGGTGTTCATGTTCGGCAATCTCGGCGTCAAGTCGATGGGCATTGCCGGTTCCGGCCTCGCCACCACCTTGTCCAGCACGCTKATGTTCGTCGGCCTGGGGGCGGTGGTGATGCTCGAGAAGAAGTTCCGCCGCTACCGTCTGTTCGGCCGCTTCTGGCGTTCCGACTGGCCGCGTTTCCGCGGCCTGCTCAGGCTCGGCATGCCGATCGCCGGCATCCTTGCCTTCGAGGTGACGATCTTCAACGCGGCGGCCCTGCTCATGGGCCTGATCGACGCGGATTCGCTGGCCGCCCATGCCATCGCCATCCAGATCGCCTCGATCTCCTTCATGGTGCCGCTCGGTCTCAACCAGGCGGTCACGGTCCGTGTCGGCCTGGCGCATGGCGCCGGCAATCCGGAAGGCGTTTCGCGCGCCGGTTGGACCGCTTTCGTCATCGGGGTTTCCTTCATGGCGCTGATGGGCCTGGTGATGATTCTGTGGCCGCATCTCCTGATCGGCGCCTTCATCGATCTTGCCGATCCGGCCAATGCCAGGGTGATCACGCTTGCCGTGTCCTTCCTTGGGTTCGCGGCGCTGTTCCAGATTTTCGACGGCGCCCAGGCGGTCGCCGCCGGCATGCTGCGCGGGTTGCACGACACCAAGGTGCCGATGATCTATGCGGCGATCGGCTATTGGGGCGTCGGCCTGCCGCTCGGCG
This sequence comes from Mesorhizobium sp. LCM 4577, assembly GCF_001854795.2. NCBI lineage: Bacteria > Pseudomonadati > Pseudomonadota > Alphaproteobacteria > Hyphomicrobiales > Phyllobacteriaceae > Mesorhizobium > Mesorhizobium sp. LCM 4577. Next base: position 458,715 of record NZ_MDDU01000001.1, read on the forward strand.
TGCTGCTCGCCTTCCATTTCGGCTTCAACGGCGTCGGCATCTGGATCGGCCTGGYGTCGGGACTGGCCGTGGTGGCGGCGCTGCTGCTCGCGCGCTGRCTCAGACGCGACCGCATCGCGCCGGCGCTGTCCTTCGGGCATTGACGAGAAAGGCTGCCGGCATGACCGGCAGTCTTGAGCCGGCTCAGCGCACCGGCGCCTGCTTTTCGAGCCGCCGTGCGTATTGCGTCAGCGGAAAACACATGACGAAGAAGATCAGCGCCACCAGCCCGTAGACCTTGAACGGTTCGAAGGTCGCGTTGTTGATGGCGTTGGAGGTCCTGACCAGCTCCTCGAAGCCGATGATCGAGGTCAGCGCCGTCGATTTGATGAGCTGCACCAGGAAGCCGACGGTCGGCGCGCGGGTGATGGCGAAGGCCTGCGGCAGGATGATCAGCCTGAGTTCCTGCAGATAGTGCAGCCCGAGGCTGGCGCCGGCGTCCCATTGGCCGCGTGGCAGTGCGTCCACGCCGCTGCGCCAGATCTCGGCCAGATAGGCGCTGGCGAAGAAGGTCAAGCCCAGCGCCGCCGCGGTCCACGGCTCGATGCGCAGCCCCAGCATCGGCAGGCCGAAGAACATCAGGAAGAGCTGCATCAAAAGCGGCGTGCCCTGGAACAGCGCGATATAGCCCGAGGCGATGCGCTTCACCCATTTGTTTTTGGCGATGCGGAAGAACAGCACGACCAGCCCGACCAGCGCGCCGCCGATGAAGGCGGCGAGCGACAAGAGCACCGTCCAGCGCGCGGCGAGCAGGAGGTTGCGCACGATATCCCAGAAGGTGAACTCGATCATGACACGCCTGCTCCAAGCGCCCGGCGCCCGCTGGCGACCAGCAGCCGGCGCAGCCCCATCGACAGGCCGAGATAGACCATCGTCACCACGAAATAGGTCTCGAAAGCGCGGAAGGTGCGGGCCTGCAGCATATCGGCCTCGTAGGTCAGTTCGCGTACCGCGATCTGCGACACCACGGCCGATTCCAGCATCATGATGACGATCTGGCTGGTCAGCGCCGGGTAGATCACCTTCAGCGCCTGCGGCAGCACGATCTTGACGAATACTTGGCGGGGCCTGAGGCCGAGAGCCAGCGCTGCCTCGGTCTGGCCGCGCGGCACGGCGTCGAGCCCGGCGCCGACGATCTCGATCGTATAGGCCGCCATGTTGAGCGTCATCGCCARCATCGCGGCCAGGATCGGGTCCAGCCTGATCCCGAGCGTGGGCAGCCCGAAGAAGATGAAGAACAGCTGCACCAGGAACGGCGTGTTGCGCATGACCTCGACATAAACGCCGATGGCCAGCTGAAGCGGCTTGGGGCCGTTTCTTTTGCCGGCGGCGCCCAGGATGCTGAGGAAGGTGCCGGCGAGCGTGGTGACGGCGATCAGAAGCAGCGTCATCGCCGCGCCGCGCGCGATCACGCCCGCCGCACCCGCAAGCCAGCCGAAGTCGAGGCTGTAGCCCATGGCGATTGACCTTGTTGAAGGCGCCCGGCCTAGAGCAATTCCAGGAAAAGTGTGAAGCGGTGAGGTTCGGCTTCGCCGTAACTTTCCGTCCGGAATTGCGTGAAAACAAAGAGAAGGTTCGGCGCCCGTTACGGCGCCGAACCGATCGGCATCAATCCTTGAGGTTGTCGGGATTGAGCGGCGTCTTCAGCCAGGCCTTCGAGCTCTCGTCCAGCTTGCCGTCGGCAAGCATCTTGGCGACGGCGTCGTTCACCGCCTTCTTCAATCGCTCCTCGTTCTTGTTGAGGCCGATATGCGAAGGCGAAGTGAGCAACTGGAATTTCTGTTCGGGCTTCAGCGCATCCTGCTTGGCCAGCACCTGCGCGCCGACATCGTTGCCCACGACCATCAACTGCGTCTGGCCGGAGATGAAAGCCTGGATGACGGAATTGTAGTTGTCGAAGCGGCGGATATCGGCGGAAGCCGGCGCCGCCTGGGTCAGCGAGGTGTCCTCCAGCGTGCCGCGATTGACGGCGATCGACTTGTCGGCGAGGTCTTCCTTGCCTTTGACGGCGAGCTCGGCCGGGCCGATGACGGCGATGTAATAAGGCGCGTAGGCGGCCGCGAAATCGATCACCTCAGCGCGCTCCTTGGAGTAGCCGACGCTCATCAAGATATCGACGCGCTTGTCGGTGAGATAAGGGATGCGGTTCTGGCYGGTGACGCTGACCAGGTTGAGCTTCACCTTCAAGGCATCGGCGATCGCCTGCGCCACGTCGATATCGTAGCCCTTGATGCTCATATCGGCGCTCGCCGAGGAGAAGGGCGGGAAGTCCGAGAAGATGCCGACATTGATGGCGCCGGCCTTGGTGATGTCGTCGACGGCATCGGCCTTGGCGGCTTGGGTGGCGAGACCGGCGCCGAGCATCATGGCTGCCGCGATGGCGGATTTCAGAGCATTGCGAAGAGTCATTTTTGGGTTCCCCTGCTGGAAGCTTGTTTGTTGCGTCCGGCCGCCGGCTCCAGCGCGGCGGCCGTATTGGCTAAGCAATTCCAGGAAAAGTGTGACGCGGTTTTCCGTCCGGAATTGCGTGAAATTACGATGTCTCAACCCTTCTTGATCGCCGGGCTGAACACCATCAGGCTCAGGATCTCGAACAGGACCTGGGCGCCGACATGGGCGGTGTTCGTGGTCGCGTCATATTGCGGGGCCACCTCGACGACGTCGCCGCCGACGATGTTGAGGCCTTTCAGCCCGCGCAGCAATTCGAGCACCTCGCGCGTCGTTAGCCCGCCGACTTCCGGCGTGCCGGTACCCGGCGCGAAGGCCGGATCGATGCTGTCGACGTCGAAGGAGATGTAGGTCGGGCCGTCGCCGACGATTTTGCGCGCCTTCTCGATGATGGCCGGGATGCCGAGCCCGGTTACTTCCTCGGCATGCACGACGGTCATGCCGGACTCGTAGGTGAACTCCCACAGATATTCGGCCGAGCCGCGGATGCCGATCTGGATCGTGCGCGAGGGATCGAGCACGCCGTCCAGCACCGCGTTGCGAAACGGCCCGCCATGGTGGAACTTGGTCATGTCGAACAGCCCGCTGGTGTCGCAATGGGCGTCGATATGGATCATGCCGACCGGCGCCTTCTTGCCGACCGCCTTCAGGATCGGATGGCTGATCGAATGGTCGCCGCCGACTGAGAGCGGCAGCACGCCGGCATCGACGATCTGATTGGTGCGCTTTTCGATGTCCTCATGGCTGATCTCCAGCCGGTAGCGGCTGCGGAATGGCGTGTCGCCGATGTCGGCGACGCGAAGCTCATGCGTCGGCGCGCATTCCAGCACGTGGTTGTAGGGACCGATGCGCTCGATGGCGCGCAGCGCGCGCGGCCCGAAGCGCGAGCCGGGACGGTTGGTGACGCCGAGATCCATCGGCACGCCGATCATCGCCACCTGCAGGTCGCCGAAATCCGGGTTCTCGGCAGCGATTTCGCGATAGGGCGCGGCGAGGAAGGTCGGGATGCCGGAATAGGGGGCAAGCCGCGTGCCCGATTTGTTGAAGATCTTGTCGGYGACCTTGCGGAATTTCGGATCGAACATCTCGCCGCCATGGCTCTYGCCATATTTGCGGCGCAACGCTTCGAGCTTGCCGCGATCGTAACCCATGTCCGGTCTCCTCTGCCTGCTGCCCGCACGGACGATTTGCCAAGCCAGCCTGTTGTCAGGCCAGATCGTTACCCGCTGTCCCTTGCGGATTTTCACGTCTCTTGAAAGCTGTTCCGGACAAAAGTGTCGGGCAGCCGCATTGAAAAATCAATTGATATTGTTAGGGTCACTGCTGTGAGAAAATCTCACAAAGTAGGAGCTATCCATGGCCAAGCGCCTGCCGCCGCTGAATCCGTTGCGCGCCTTCGAAGCCGCGGCGCGGCACGCCTCGCTGACCAAGGCGGCGGGTGAGCTGAATGTCACCCATGGCGCCGTCAGCCACCAGATCAAGGCGCTCGAGCAGTCGCTCGGCGTGAAGCTGTTCGAGCGCACAGGTCAGCGGGTGAAACTGACGCCGCATGGCGCGGAGTTCCTGCCGGCGGTCTCGGCCGCCTTCGAGGGCATCGCCGCCGCCACCCAGCGCATGACCAGGCCGGCGAGTGCTGGCGCGCTCTCGGTCTCCTGCGTGCCGGCGCTGTTGCTGCTGTGGATGACGCCGCGGCTCGGCTCCTTCACGGCGCAATATCCCGACATCCAGCTGACGCTGATCCCGTCCAACGATCCCAAGGACATCCGTGCCGCGGACATCGACGTCTGCGTGCACTATGGCGACGGCGGCTGGAGCGACTGCTGGATACGCAAATGGTCGGGGCTGGAGCTCTTCCCCGTGGTCAGCCCGACGCTGATCAACAACCGGCCGATCCGCAGCGTCCGCGACCTCGCCGACCATGTGTTCCTGCATGGCGACGATGGCCGCGAATGGCACACCTGGCTGGCCGCCGCCGACGCGCTCGACCTGGAGCGCGGCCGCCGCCACCGTCTGGGTGATGCGCGCATGGCGACGGAGGCCGCCGTGCACGGCCATGGCGTCGCGCTCGGCGATTCCGTCACCGCGCGCGCCCTGCTTGCTAGGGGCATGCTCGTCGCGCCATTCACTTTGTCAGTGCCGGCGGTCGACGATTTCTACGTCGTCTGCCGCAACGAGATGCGTTCGGCGCCGATCGTCCAGTTGTTCATCGACTGGCTGTTCGCAGAGAAGGAGCAGGACGAGGGCCGCGCCGATGCCCCCGTGGCCGGCCGCATGCCGAGCCGCAGGAAACGTCCCGCGCTGAAGGTTGTCGGTGCCAGGGCCCTGTCCTGACGGCTGGACTTGCATAGCTGCTTTTTGTCGGGCCAGCTTGCAAAGCTGCAAGCGCGTTCGAAAATACAATGCTAAGAGGCATTCCCGCGGCTCGATCATGATCCCGAAAAGTGGAAACCTGTTTTCGGAAAAGATCGTGCTCCAACAGAAAGCTGGATCAGAAAGGCGATTCAACGAGACGCCATCCTGATCCGGCGAGCAACGAAAGCGCATTGAGACATGGCAAAGACCGATATAGCGCGCCGCGTCTACAACCACACCTGGAAGCTGGACCCGATCGTCCGCAGCCTGCTGGACACCGACTTCTACAAGCTTCTGATGCTGCAGATGATCTGGGGCATGTATCCCAAGGTCGAGGCCACCTTCTCCCTGATCAACCGCACAACTTCGGTGCGCCTCGCCGACGAGATTGACGAGGGGGAACTGCGCGAGCAGCTCGATCATGCTCGTACGCTGCGCTTCTCGAAGAAGGAGATGATCTGGCTGGGCGGCAATACCTTCTATGGCCGCAAGCAGATCTTCGAGCCGGAATTCCTCGCCTGGCTCGAGGATTTCCGCCTGCCCGAATACGAGCTTTCCAGGCGCGATGGCCAGTTCGAGCTCTCTTTCGCCGGCCCCTGGATGTACACGACGCTGTGGGAAATCCCGGCCTTGGCCATCATCAACGAGCTGCGTTCGCGAGCGGCGATGCGCTCCTTCGGCCCGTTCGCGCTCGATGTGCTCTATGCCCGCGCCAAGGCCAAGATGTGGGACAAGACCGAGCGGCTGAAAGCGCTGCCGGGCATCCGCATTTCCGACTTCGGCACGAGGCGCCGCCATTCGTTCCTATGGCAGCGCTGGTGCGTCGAGGCGCTGAAGGAAGGCATCGGCGATGCCTTCACCGGCACGTCCAACGTGCTTTTGGCGATGGATAACGACCTCGAGGCCTTGGGCACCAACGCGCATGAACTGCCTATGGTCTTCGCCGCCCTTGCCAACTCCGAGGAGGAACTGAGGCAGTCGCCCTACAAGGTGCTGCAGGACTGGCAGCGCTACTATGGCGGCAACCTCCTGATCGTGCTGCCGGACACGTTCGGCACCGCCGCATTCCTGCGCGATGCGCCGGACTGGATTGCCGACTGGACCGGCTTCCGCCCCGACAGCGCGCCGCCGATCGAAGGCGGCGAGAAGATCCTCTCCTGGTGGCGTGAGAAGGGCAAGGATCCCAAGCAGAAGCTGCTCATCTTCTCCGACGGGCTGGAGGTCGAGACCATCGAGGAAGCCTATCGTCACTTCAAGGGCAAGGTGCGCATGTCCTTCGGCTGGGGCACCAACCTCACCAATGATTTCGAGGGCTGCGCGCCGACCGAAACCAAAAGCCTCGACGCCATCTCGCTGGTCTGCAAGGTCAGCGAGGCCAATGGCAGGCCGGCGGTGAAGCTGTCGGACAACCCCGCCAAGGCGACCGGGGATGAGAAGGAGATCAAGCGGTATCTGAGGATTTTCGGCGAGAAGGGGCGGGTGGAGCAGCTGGTGAAGGTGTGAGGCTTAAGGCCTGGACGAATGGAATTCCTGGACAAACCGAGTTCCTTCGCGCCCCCCTCTGTCCTGCCGGACATCTCCCCCACAAGGGGGGAGATTGAGCTCTCATTTCCGGTTTCGCCAATTTTCAACGCTGGAAGGAAAGAGCCGGCGCCCCATCAGCCGATCTCCCCCCTTGTGGGGGAGATGTCCGGCAGGACAGAGGGGGGCGCCGTAGAGCGCCAACCCTGGAGACTGGCGTTTCTTGCATCCACCTTCGCCTTCCTTCCCAACCCCGCCTTCGCCCACGCCTCCGATCGCGGCCATGTGCTCCTTCTCCCGACGGGCTACTACATCGCCGGCGGCGCTTTTGCCGTGGCGGTCAGCTTTCTCGTCCTGGCGTTGCTGCCGCCCGCCGCGCTCGACAGTTTCTGGCGCCGGCGCCTGTCGCTCTTCACCCTCGGCGATCGCCCGCGCACCATCGTCAGCCTGGTTTCCTTTGCCGGCTTCGCACTTCTGATCGCCGCTGGCCTTTTCGGCAGCCGCGACCCGCTCTCCAACCCGCTCCCCCTTGTCATCTGGACGCTGCTCTGGGCCGGCTTCACCCTGCTGCAAGGCGTCTTCGGCGATCTCTGGTCATGGCTCAACCCGTGGTATGGGCCTTGGCGCTTCGCCYCTCGCATCCTCGGCCTTCGCGCGGACGTCGCAAAGCCGTCACGCCTGCCGTCATGGCTCGGCTTCTGGCCGGCCTTCATGCTGTTCTTCGCCTTCGCCTGGTTCGAGCTGATCGATCCGGCGCCCGACGATCCGGCCCGCCTGGCCTTTGCCGCCGGCCTCTACTGGCTGGCGAGCTTTGTCGCGATGCTCATCTTCGGCTACGACGCCTGGAGCAAGCGTGGCGAATTCTTGACCATCTTCTTCGCCATGGTCGCCCGTTTCGCGCCGTTCGAGCGCCGCGAAGGCCGCCTCTCGCTCTGCTGGCCCGGCGCCAAGCTGCTGGCCGCCGAGCCGCTGCCGATGAGCGGCACGGCCTTTCTTCTGCTGGCGCTGTCGTCGGTGTCCTTCGACGGCCTGTCGAAAACCTTCCTCTGGCTCGGCCTGTTCGGCGTCAACCCGCTGGAGTATCCCGGCCGCACCGCCCTGATCGGCATCGGCAGCTTCGGCCTCGTGCTCACCTTTGTCCTGCTCGCGGCGGTGTTCGCGTTGRCCGTCTTTCTTGGACAGCGGCTCGCCGGCGATGCGCAGCCGTTCGGAAAAGCCGCCGGCCTGCTGGTCTGGTCGATCGTRCCGATCGCGCTCGCCTACCACATCGCGCATTACCTCGCCGTGCTTCTGGTCGACGGCCAGTATGCGCTGGTCGCGCTCTCCGATCCCTTCGCGCTCGGCTGGAACCTGTTCGGCACCGCCAACAGGATGGTCGAGGCCGGCATCGTCGCCGGCGCTCAGTCGGCCTGGTGGCTGTGGAACCTGCAGGCGGGTGTCATCATCGCCGGCCATGTGCTGGCGGTCCTGATCGCGCACGGGCTCGCCTGGCGGCTGCATCCGCAAGCCTCCCGCGCGGCGCTCAGCCAGCTTCCGCTGACACTCCTGATGATCGCCTATACGATATTCGGCCTTTGGTTGCTTGCCACGCCGACGGCGGGATGAGAGAAGGGCGCCGCTGAATACCGTTGGGGAAGCTCGCTTGCCAGCTCACGGCTTTGGTGATTTAGTTTGTACACATGCAATTTTCGCATCCTCCGCGCGAGGAGGATCGAGCCGCCTTATCGCTGGTCAAAACTGAAAAAACAGGGGAACGGACATGGCTGACAAGAACGGATTTTTCGACCTTTCCAAGACGACGCTGTCGCGCCGCACGGCGCTGAAGGGCATGGCCGCAGGCGCCGGCCTCGCGCTGGCCCCCGGCTTCGTCCGCTACAGCCAGGCGCAGAGCTCGGCGCCCATCAAAATAGGTTTCCAGTCGCACCGCACCGGCATCGGCGCCGCCTATGGCCGCTGGTACGAGAAGACCAGCGCCGCCGCCGTCAAGACGATCAACGACGCCGGCGGCATCGGCGGCCGCAAGGTCGAGCTGGTGATCGAGGATGACGGCACCGATCCGGCGCGCGGCGCCGAGGTGGTCAACAAATTCGCCAAGCAGCACAAGACCGACATCGTCTTCGGCACGCTGTTTTCGCATGTCGTGATCGGCTCGGCGCCGGCGGCCGGCGAGAACAAGATCCCCTATTTCGTGGTCAGCGAAGGCCATCACGTCGCCTCCACCAAGCTCAACCGCTACGTCTTCCAGCCCGGCATCACCGACGTGAAGAGCCAGATCCAGTCGATGGCGCCGTGGATTRCCGCCAACGCCGGCAAGAAGGTGACCCAGATCTTCCCCGACTTCGCCTTCGGCTACGACCATCGCGACTACCTGCCGCCGGCGCTGAAGGCGCAGGGTGGCGACGTGATCGCGCAGATCGCCATCCCGCCGACGGAGTCGTCCTTCACGAAATACTTCCCGCAGATCCCAGCCGAGACCGAGGTGATCTACCACGTCATGGTTGGCCCTGCGGTGCTCACCTTCGTCAAGGAGCTCGGCGAGTTCTACGGTTCGCAAGGGCCGCAGCTCTTCGGCTTCATTGACTCACTCGAAGCCGTCGACATCAACAGCCCCGGCCTCGAATTCCTCGACGGCAGCCATTTCTGGGAAGGCTCGCCGCGCTACGCGCAGGCCGACGATTCGGCCGCGCAAAAAGCCTATCGCGCCGCCGTCGGCATCGACGACAATGGCGCCGCCGTCGGCGACCCCAAGGACGTCTCCACTGCCGCCCACATGTTCGGCTGCTGGGAGACGCTCTATGTCGTCAAGAAGGCGATGGAGGATGCCGGCTACAAGGGACCCGAGGACCGCGCCAAGCTGGTCGAGGCCACCGAGGCGCTGAAGGAATTCGCCGAAGGTCCAGAGCATCCGCAGGGCCCGAAGACCTTCAACGGCAAGATCCACCAGTGCTTCGGCATCCAGAACATCTCCAAGGTCGAAGGCGGCAAACTCAAGGTTGTCCACAAGACCAAGATCGAGGACGGCCTCTACGAGCCGGAAGGGGACTACACGACGCAGGCGCTGTAGGTTCATTCCAACCAGCGTGAGCGCCCAGGCCCCCCTCTCTGTCCTGCCGGACATCTCCCCCTCAAGGGGGGAGATCAGCAGCTTGTGCGAAGGCGGCCATCTATCGGCCTTTGCGATTGGCGAAAGCGGTAGGGACAGCCAATCTCCCCCCTTGCGGGGGGTGAGGAGCGGTCCGCGCAGCGGACGGAAAGCCAATTGCTTGGCTTTCCGAGCGACGAACGCCCGGAGCGATAGCGGAGGGCCGGGCCCGGCAGGGCAGAGGGGGGTGCCTCGCGCATCCGTTCGCGTGTAATGCATTTCGGACCCCATCTCCTCCTCGCCGCTCTCGAAGGCCTCGTCACCTCCGCCGTGCTGGCGCTGACGGCGCTCGGCCTGTCGCTGGTGTTCGGCGTCATGCGCGTCGTCAATGTCGCGCATGGCGAGTTCTTCATGCTGGGCGCGGTGCTCGCTTGGGCGGTCTCGACGGCGATTTCCGGCCATCCGGCCATCGGCTTCGTGGCGGCGCTTGTGATCGCGCCCTTGCTCGTCGGGCTGGTCGCGCTCGTCGCCGAGCGCCTGGTGYTGCGCCGGCTGAACTACAATCCGGAAGGCACCATCGTCGCCACCATCGGCATGCTCTACATCATCCAGCAGCTGGCGCTGACCTTCTACGGCCCCGAGGCCCGCCCCGTGGAGCCGCCTTTCAGCTACCGCATCCTTTTGCCGTGGTTCGGCTATTCCGGCTACAAGCTGTCGGTGGTCGCGGCCTCCGCCATTCTGCTCGTCATCACCTGGCTCGTGCTGACCCGCACGAAGATCGGCCTGATCATGCGCGCCACGCAGTATGACCGCGAGACGGCGCAGGCTTTCGGCATCCCGGTCGAGCGCGTCTATGCCGGCGTCTTCGCCGTCGGCGCCATGCTGGCGGCGATCGCCGCCGTGCTGATCGTGCCGATCAGCCAGGCGCATTACCTGATGGGGCAGGACCCGCTGCTGCTCTCCTTCATCGTCGTCATCATCGGCGGTCTCGGCTCGTTGCGCGGCACCGTGGTCGCCGCCGTCCTGATCGGCCTTTCCGACGGCATCGTCTCGATGTTCTTCTCGCCGACTTTGGCCAAGATCATCGCCACGCTGGTGGTCGCCATGGTGCTGGTGTTCCGGCCGCAAGGGTTGTTCGGGACGACGTCCAGATGAGGGATGCTTCGCCGGCAACGACCTATGCCTTGCATATCGGCGTCATCGCGCTTCTCTTCGCGCTGAACTTCGTCCTGCCGGATTACCACCAGGGCCTCTTCGCCCGCATCATGGCGCTGGCCGTCTTCGCGATGGGCTACAATCTGCTCTTCGGCTATGTCGGCCTGCTCAGCCTCGGCCACGCCATGTTCTTCTCCGCCGGCCTCTATGGCGCGGGCCTAACCGTCTACCACCTCGGCTGGGGCGTCCCGGAAGCTTTTGTCGCCGGTGTCGCCTGTGGCGCGCTGCTCGCCTTGGTCATCGGCCTGCTCGCGCTGCGCACTTCGGGTGTCGCCTTCATGATCGTCACCATGATGTTCGCCCAGGTCTTCTATCTGCTGATTCTTTACTTCGCCGCCTGGACCGGCGGCGACCAGGGCTTGGTCATCCAGCAGGCATCGCGGGTTGTCGCGATCGGCGGCGCCTCCTTCGACCTGACCGATCCGACCGTGCGCTACATGAGCGCGCTGGCGTTGTTCGCGGTCGTGCTCCTCATCACTTTGGCCCTCGTCCGCTCCCGCTTCGGTCGTGTCCTGGTCGCCATCCGCGAGAACGAGGAACGGACCAAGATGCTGGGCTACGACACGGTCGCCAACAAGCTTGCCGCCGTCGTTGCTTCCGGCACCATTTGCGCGGCGTCGGGCGCCGCCTATGCGCTGCTGTTCGGCTATGTCGGCTCGAGCTTCGCGTCCGTGCAATATTCCATCCTGCCCTTGCTCTGGGTGCTGCTCGGGGGTGCCGCGACCACGCTCGGTCCGCTGGTCGGCACGCTGTTCATGTACTATGTCACCGACATCACCAGCGGCTTCACCTCCGCCTATCTCCTGATCGTCGGCGTGGCGCTGATCCTGCTCGTCCTGTTCGCCCCGAAAGGCATTATGGGCAGCATCCGCGAGCGCTGGCTGGGATGGCTGCCATGACGCCGCTGCTCACMACCAAGGGCCTGTCGCGTAATTTCGGCGGCCTGCGCGCCGTCGACGGCGTCGACTTCGCGCTCATGCCCGGCGAGATACGCGCCATCATCGGCCCCAATGGGGCCGGCAAGACCACCTTCGTCAGCCTGCTCTCGGGCCGTATCCGGCCGTCCTCCGGCATGATCGTCTTCGACGGCGCCGACATCACCGCGATGCCGGCTTATAAACGGGTTCGCCTTGGCGTCGCCTATACGTTCCAGATCACCAGCGTCTTCGCCAACCTTACCGCCTTCGACAATGTCGCGCTGCCGGTGCAGCGCACGCTGACCGACGGCCGCTCCAAGGGGCAGGTGAGAAGCGGCGTCATGGCGGCGCTGGAGCGCACCGGCCTTGCCGACCGCGCCGGCACTTTGGCCGCACACCTTTCCTATGGCCATCAGCGCCTGCTGGAAGTGGCGATGGGCCTGGCGCTGAAGCCGCGTTTGCTCATCCTCGACGAGCCGACGCAAGGCCTGGCTGACGGCGAGATCGACAATTTCATCACTTTGGTGCGCGAGATCGCCAAGGACGCCACCGTGCTTTTGATCGAGCACAACATGCCGGTGGTCATGCAGCTTGCGAACCGCATCACCGTCTTCAATTCGGGAAAGATCCTCGCCGAAGGCACGCCGGGTGAGATCCGCGCCGATGCCGAAGTGCAGGACGCCTATCTCGGAGCGACTCATGGCTGAGYCGGTTGGAACCGATGGCGGACTGCTCACCATCTCCGGCCTCGACTGCTTCTATGGCGAGGTGCAGGTGCTGTACGGCCTCGACCTCGTCTTGAACAAGGGCGAAGTGCTTTGCCTCTTCGGCCGCAACGGCGCCGGCAAGACGACCACGCTGAAGGCGATCGTGGGGCTGGTGCCGGCATCGGCCGGCTCGATCAAGCTGGACGGCAGGGAACTGACCGGGCTTGCCGCGCATGACGTGCCGAAGGCAGGCGTCGCCTATGTGCCGCAGGGCCGGCGTCTGTTCGCCGAGATGAGTGTGGCGGAAAACATCGAGATCGGYTTGATGGCGCGGGGCAAGGGCAAGCAGGCGCGTGAAAACGTCCTCGACCTTTTTCCTTTGCTCAGGGAGCGGCTGAAGCAGCGTTCCGGCACGCTGTCCGGCGGCGAGCAGCAGATGCTGGCGATGGCCCGCGCGCTCTGCCTCGAACCGCAAGTGCTCTTGCTCGACGAGCCGACCGAGGGGCTGATGCCGTCGATGATCGCGAAGATCCGCGAGACGGTGGCCAAGCTGCGCGAGCTAGGCGTCTCCACCATCCTTGTCGAGCAGCGTGTCGATGCGGTGCTATCGGTGGCGGATCGGGTTTGCTTCATCGAGAACGGCCGCAACCGCGAAACGGTCGATGTCGAGGCGTTGCGGGCGGATCCGTCGGCGGTGCGGAGATATGTGGGTGTTGGCTGAGGATTACCCTCCCCCTTTGTGGGGAGGGTCGCTGCGAAGCAGCGGGGAGGGGGCAGCGCCGACCCCCACCCGGACCTGCGGTCCGACCTCCCCACAAGGGGGAGGTAAGGCTCCGCGCCGCCTCAGTTGAAAAACAAAAACCCTGCGATCAGAAACGTCGGGATCAGCACCGCACCCGACCACGCCATATAGCCGAAGAAGCCCGGCATCTTGAAGCCGCGATGCCTGGCGATGGCGAAGACCATGAAGTTCGGCGCGTTGCCGATATAGGTGTTGGCGCCCATGAACACGGCGCCCGCCGAGATCGCGGCCAGCGTCGAGGCTGCCTCAGTCATCAGGTGCTGGGCATCACCGCCGGCAAGCTCGAAGAACACCAGATAGGTCGGCGCGTTGTCGAGGAAGGAAGACAGCGCCCCGGTCAGCCAGAAATAGGCGAGATCGTTGGGCTGGCCGTCGGCGGAGGTGACAAGCGCCACCAGCGGCGCCAGCGCGCCGTCATGGCCGGCCCGCAGGATGGCGATGACCGGCACGATGCAGATGAAAATGCCGGCAAACAATTTCGCCACCTCGGCGATCGGCCCCCAGGTGAAGCCGTTGGCCTCGCGGTGGCTCTTGTAGGAGACGCGAAGCGAGAGAAACGCCAGCGCCAGGATGACGGCGTCGCGCACCAGGTTCTGCAGCTCCAGGCCGACGCCGAAAATCGGGATGCTGACGCCCGGCTTCCAGCCCGCCGAAAGTAGGATCGCGCCGATCACGCCGGCGAGCAGCGGCAGGTTGGCGAGCCCGCGCAGGCGCACCTTTGTATCAGGCGTCGGGTCCTTGATCTTCGGCATGCCGCCCTCGCGCCGGTGCAGCACGATATCGAGCGCCAGGAAGACGATGAGCACCAGTCCGCCGGTGAACAGCGTCTCGCGCCACAGGTTAGCGGTGGTCCAGAAGAAGTCGACGCCGCGCAGGAAGCCGACGAACAAGGGCGGGTCGCCGAGCGGGGTCAACGAACCGCCGATGTTGGACACCAGGAAGATGAAGAAGATCACCACATGCGCGTTGAACGGCCGGTTGTCGTTGGCGCGCAGCATCGGCCGGATCAGGATCATCGAGGCGCCGGTCGTGCCGATGACCGAGGCAAGCAGCGCCCCGATCAGCAGCAACCCGGCATTGACGAGCGGCGTGCCATGGATGTTGCCGGCAAGCAGGATGCCGCCCGAGATGGTGTAGAGCGCGAACAACAGGATGATGAACGACATGTATTCGGTCAGCAGCGTGTGCAGCACGGCCTCGCCTGCCGTCGGAATGCCGAAGGCGACCGCCAGAGGAACCGCGACCAGCGCCGCCCAGGCGGCGGCGATCTTGCCGTAGTGATGCTCCCACACATGATGAAACAGCAGCGGCCCAGTCGCGATCGACAAGAGCAGGCCGGCAAAGGGCAATCCCCACCAGAGCGACATGGCGGCGCCCGGCAGTTCGTGGATCTCGGCCGCAAGAGCCTGGGCTGGGAGTAGTAGCAATACGGCAAGCGAAGCGAATGAGAAGAAACTCTTCATTCGGCCGCCGCGCGCCTTCCCCTTCTCCCCTTGTGGGAGAAGGTGGATCGGCGCGTAGCGCCGAGACGGATGAGGGGTGCTCCAGCGGAGTGAGACGCTGGCTTGCCCTGGAGCGCCCCTCATCCGTCGCCTTCGGCGACACCTTCTCCGACAAGGGGAGAAGGGGGAGCCCGCAATCCGGGTGAGGGGGACCTTCCCCACAGTCCGGTCAATCCGCCGAATGATCTTCGAGCCTCACGCCGGCCTCGCGCATGCGCTTCAGCATCGCCTCGACCGAGCCGTTGAGGTCGATGCCGCGGCAGGCATCGAGCCGCACCGTCGTCTTGAACCCCTGCTTAACCGCATCGAGCGCCGAGAAGGCGACGCAGAAGTCGGTGGCCAGCCCGACCAGCGTGATTGTGTCGATGCCGCGTTCCTTGAGATAGCCGCCAAGGCCGGTCGGCGTTGTGTGGTCGTTCTCGAAAAAGGCCGAATAGGAATCGATCGCGGTACGAAATCCTTTGCGGATCACCAGCTCCGCCTTCGTCCAGGCGAGCCCGGAATGGAAATCGGAGCCGAGACTCCCCTGGATGCAATGATCCGGCCACAGCGTCTGCGGCCCGTAAGGCATCTCAATGGTTTCGAAGGCCTGCTTGCCGGGATGGCTGGAGGCGAAGCTCGAATGTCCGGCCGGATGCCAGTCCTGCGTCAGGATCACATGCTCGCTGCGCCGGATCAGGTCGTTGACCAAAGGCACGATCTCGTCGCCGCCGGCGACCGCCAGCGCGCCGCCCGGGCAAAAATCGTTCTGCAGGTCGATGACGATGAGCGCTTCTTCGGCCATGCGGCTTCCTCTCGTTCGGCCCTCTGGTTCAGCATCGGGGCTGCAGTCAAAAGCCGCTGACGCGACCGGAGAGGGAACCTTGACCAGATGGCCGGCGGCGTCAACCTCCGGCGCCATAACAATCGCGTTCAGGTCTTCGCGGCGCCAACTCCGGCCCAACTCCGGCTTTGACAATTCCGACCGGCCTGATATCATTTGCATACGAATGAATTTGACCGGTGTGAAACCGGCGGAAAGCTCGAAGCCAGGTGCTTTGGGAGGGCCAAGTGGGAATGGTCCGTTTCTGGGAAGGTTCTGGAAGGCAAAGCGTGATCCGTTACGCGAAACCCACCACGGTCGACGAAGCGCTCGCTCTGCTCGGCGAGGACCGCTGGCGCATTCTGGCCGGCGGCACGGATTTCTATCCGGCGCAGGGCGCGAAACCTTTCCGCGACAACATCCTCGACATCAATGGTCTCGCTGAACTGCGCGGCATCGCCGAGACCGACGAGCATTGGCGGATCGGCGCCCGCACGACCTGGACCGACATCGTGCGCCAGCCGCTCCCGGCCGCGTTCGAGGCGTTGAAATCGGCCGCGCGCGAAGTTGGCTCGGTGCAGATCCAGAATGTCGCCTCCGTTGCCGGCAATCTCTGCAACGCCTCGCCCGCGGCCGACGGCGTGCCGGCGCTGCTGACGATCGACGCCGATATCGAATTGCGCTCGCTGAAAGCCATCCGCCATCTGCCGCTTGGCGCGTTCATACTTGGCAATCGCCGCACGGCGCTGCAGCCGGGCGAGATGGTCACCGCCATTCGCGTGCCGAAGCGTTCCGCAGCCGGCGCCTCGGCTTTCGTCAAGCTCGGCGCACGGCGCTATCTCGTCATCTCGATCGCCATGGCGGCGGCGCGCCTCGTGGTCGAGAACGGCGTCGTCGGCGATGCCGCGATCGCCGTCGGCTCCTGCTCGGCGGTCGCCCGCCGTCTCGCCGGCGTCGAGGCGGCCTTGCGCGGCCAGCCGGTCACGTCCGCGCTCGCCGATGCCGTGCTGTCGGCGCCGTTCGATGAATTGTCGCCGATCGCCGACGTACGCGGCAGCGCCGAGTACCGGCAGGACGCGGCGCGCGAGATCGTCGTCCGCGCCGTGCGCGATGCGGTCGGCCTCAAGCAAGGCAAGGTGGCGGCATGAGCATGGCCCAATCCGGCATGGCCCAATCGGGCATGCAGCGCGCCGACATCGCCTTTGAGGTCAATGGCGCTGCCGTCAGCGTGTCGGTGCCGCCGGTGCGGCGCCTGTCCCAGGTTCTGCGTGACGAGTTGCGGCTGACCGGCACCAAGGTCGGCTGCGATGCCGGTGATTG
Source organism: Mesorhizobium sp. LCM 4577 (assembly GCF_001854795.2). Taxonomy (NCBI): domain Bacteria; kingdom Pseudomonadati; phylum Pseudomonadota; class Alphaproteobacteria; order Hyphomicrobiales; family Phyllobacteriaceae; genus Mesorhizobium; species Mesorhizobium sp. LCM 4577. The sequence goes on from NZ_MDDU01000001.1 coordinate 475,422, forward strand.
CGGCGCCTGCACGGTGCTGGTCGATGGCAATCCGGTCTGCGCCTGCCTGATGCCGGCGGCCTCGGTGTCTGGCGCTTCCGTCACGACCGTCGAAGGCCTCGCCAATGGCCGGCTTTCGGCCTTGCAGGCGTCCTTCCTCGAACATGGCGCCGCGCAATGCGGCATCTGCACGCCCGGCCTGCTGGTCGCGGCCACCGCGCTCCTGGAACGCAATCCCACGCCGAGCGAGGCCGAGACGCAGGACGCGCTGGGCGGCGTGCTCTGCCGCTGCACCGGCTACAGGAAAATCGTCGCGGCGGTGATGCAGGCCTCGCGGCATACGAACGGCGTCGACCTTCGCCTGCCGGAAGCCGGCAACGCGGTCGGCGCCTCGCCGATCCGCCTCGACGGCGTGCCGAAAGTCACCGGCGACGAGAAATTCGGTGGCGATTCCTTCCCGGCCGACGCGCTGGCCATACTTGTCGTCCGCTCGCCGCATTATCATGCCGGCTTCAGCTTCGGCGATCTCGATGCGTGGACGAAAGCTCACGCTGGCATAACCGGCGTCTTCACCGCCAGGGACATTCCGGGCCACAACTGCTTTGGCGCGATCGGACCGTTTGCCGATCAGCCGGCCCTCGCGGAAGGCTTCGTCCGTCTGCGCGGCGAGGCGGTGGCGCTGGTGGCGGGCGAGCGCGAAGCGATCCTCGATCTCGACCTGACGGATTTTCCGATCACCTGGACCGAGCTGCCGCATATGCTGCAGACCGGCGAGGCGAAGGCCGAAGGCGCCGCGCTGATCCACGGCCACCGTCCGGCGAACCTGCTCACCTCCGGCCTGGTTGAGCGCGGTGACCCGGAAGCAGCGCTTGCAGGCGCGGCCGCCACAGTCTCCGGCGCCATCGAGACCTCGTTCGTCGAGCACGCCTATATCGAGCCGGAAGCCGGCTACGCTTATATGGATGGCGACACGCTGGTCGTCGTCGCCTGCACCCAGGCGCCTTATATGGACCGTGACGAGACGGCAAAGGTGCTGGGCCTTGCCGTCGACAAGGTGCGCATCGTGCCGACCGCCACCGGCGGCGGCTTCGGCTCGAAGCTCGATGTCTCGCTGCAGCCGCTTATTGGCCTCGTGGCGATGAAGACCGGACGRCCGGCGGCACTTGCCTACACCCGCAACGAATCGATGATGTCGACCACCAAGCGCCATCCCGCCGAGATGAAGGCGACCATCGGCGCCGATGCCGAAGGCCGCATCACCGGCATGGTCTTCGAGGGCGATTTCAACACCGGCGCCTATGCCAGCTGGGGGCCGACGGTCGCGAACCGCGTGCCGGTGCATGCCTCCGGTCCTTATCTCACGCCGAACTGCCGGGCGACCGGCTACGCCATCCACACCAATGGCCCGATCGCAGGCGCCTTCCGCGGCTTCGGCGTGCCGCAGTCCACCATCATGCAGGAAACGCTCTATGACGAGCTCGCCGGCAAGCTCGGCATCGATCGGCTCGATTTCCGGCTGAAGAACTGCCTGCGCGACGGCTGTGAGACGGTGACCGGCCAGCGCCTGGAATCGGGCGTCGGCATCGGCGAATGCCTGGAGCAGCTTCAGCCGCATTGGGCGCGCGCGCTGGCGGACGCCGAGGCGTTCAACGCGACCCATGCCGCGAGCAAGCGCGGCGTGGGCGTCGCCTCCTGCTGGTATGGCTGCGGCAACACTTCGCTCCCCAATCCTTCCACCATCAAGGTCGGCATCTCGGCCTCCGGCGAGGTCATCCTGCATCAGGGCGCGGTCGATATCGGCCAGGGCTCCAACACGGTCATTACCCAGATCTGCGCCGACGCACTCGGCCTGCCGCTGGACAGGTTCAAGCTGAAGAGCGCCGACACCGCCATCACGCCCGACGCCGGCAAGACATCCGCCTCGCGTCAGACTTTTGTGACAGGCAAGGCGGCGGAGAAGGCAGGCCGCGCGTTGCGCGAGAAGATCCTGCGTTTCGCCAATGTCTCGGAGCAGGCGACGATCGCGCTCGAAGGATCGARCCTGTCGATCCGTGAAGGCGACGCGGCGCGGCGCATCGATCTGGCTGCGCTCAAGGCCGATGACGGCGGCTTGGTGTTCGTCGCCGAGGAAACCTACGACCCGCCGACGCTGCCGCTCGACGCCAAGGGCCAGGGCAAGCCCTACGCGGTCTACGGCTATGGGGCGCAGATCGCCGAGCTCGAGGTCGACCTCAAGCTAGGCACCGTCAAGCTGATCAAGATCACCGCCGCGCATGACGTCGGCAAGGCGATCAACCCGGTTCTGGTCGAGGGCCAGATCGAGGGCGGCATCGCGCAAGGCATCGGCATGGCGCTGATGGAGGAATATATCCCCGGCCGCACTGAGAATTTGCACGACTATCTCATCCCGACCATCGGCGACGTGCCGCCGGTCGAGCACATATTGGTCGAGGTTCCGGATCCGGAAGGACCTTTCGGCGCCAAGGGCCTGGGCGAGCATGTGCTGATCCCGACAGCGCCTGCGATCCTCAACGCCATCCGCCATGCCACGGGCGTCCTGGTCACCAAGGTGCCGGCGACGCCGAGCCGCATCCTGGCGGCGATCCGCGAGAAGGAGGCGCGCCGATGAGCGAGCTTGCCGAACGTTTCGAAACCCACGATCCCGGCGAGAAGCAGGTGGCGGAAAAGATCCGCTGCGATGCCTGTCCGGTCATGTGCTACATCGCCGACGGCCGCACCGGCGCCTGCGACCGCTACGGCAATGTCGGCGGCCGCATCGTGCGCATGGACCCGCTGACCATTCTCGACCACGCGGCCGAGACCGGCGGCGCGGTCGTGCCTTTCGTCGCCGAGGGCGAAGCCTGGAACGGCGAGCTGGTCAACACCGGAAGGCGTTTCGTCACGGCAATCGGCGCCGGCACCACCTATCCGGATTACAAGCCCGCGCCCTTCATCGTCAGCCAGGAAGTCGAGGGTGTCGATCTCGTCACCGTCGTCACCGAAGGCATTTTTTCGTACTGCGGCGTCAAGGTGAAGATCGACACCGACCGCCACATCGGCGACGAGACGGCGACGGTGCGTTCTGAAGGCGAGGCGATCGGCCATGTCACGACCGGCGAATATGGCTCGCAGATGCTGTCGCTCGGCGGCGTCCATCACCTCACCGGCGGCTCGAAGCAGGAAGGCCGTGCCACCTGCGACGCGCTGCTCAATCTCTGCAACAGGAAGCCGGTCGAGCTCACCATCGATGGCGGCGCGACGGTCATCGTCGAGGCAGGCAAGGCGCCGGTCATCGACGGCAAGGTCGAGCACCGTATGCGCGTCGGCTGTGGCTCGGCAACCATCGGCATGTTCGCCACGCAGTGGCGCGGGCTGGTCGACGAGGTGGTGGTTGTCGATGACCACATCACCGGCGTCGTCTCCGAGCATCAGGCCGGCAAGGTGCTGGGCTGGGAGGATACCGGGATAAAGATCGTCGGCCGGCGTTCGACGCCCGGCCGCTACTTCAAGGTGTCGGAGCCCGGCCTCGGCTGGGGCGGCACGACGATTTCCGACCCGCTGTCGATCCTCGGCGACTGGAACGCCAAGAAGGGCGCGCGCCCCGGCCTGTCGCTGCTGATGGTGTCGACCACCGGCGAGCAGTTCGCCTATTACGAGCTGGACGACCAGTTGAAGCCGGTCGAAAAGCCGTTCCCGGATCGGCTGCAAAAATCCGTCGGCCTGATCGAGGACAATTGCGAGCCGGCTTTGTGCACGGTTCTCTTCGTCGGCGGCGCCGGCGGCTCGCTGCGCGCCGGCGTCACCGAAAACCCGGTCAACCTCACCCGCTCGGTACAAGGCCTGAGGACCTATGTGACCGTCGGCGGCGCGCCGGTCTATGTCTGGCCGGGCGGCGGCATCACGCTGATGGTCGACGTCACCCGCGTGCCGGAAGGCGCCTTCGGCTATGTGCCGACGCCCGCCTTGGTGGCACCGATCGAATTCACCATGCGCCGCGACGACTATGTCCGGCTCGGCGGCTATGAGAACGAGATACGCAGCGTCGAGGACATCCTCGCCAAGGGCGGCGAATATCTCAATCCGCGCAGCAACACCGGCGCGCCCGCCGGCAATCCCTGGCCGCCGCTGGCGCAACTGCGGCGCGCGGCGGCGAACGGTGCCGGCTGATGAACGGCCCGCAGGCGCATTGGCTAGCCGACGGCCGGCGGCTTCATCTCAATCATGGGCCGATCGATCTGATTGTCGAGGCCTTCGGCGGGCCGGAGGAGTGCCGCGCCGCTTACGAACAGGCTGTCGCCCGCTTTCAGACGATCCTGATCGAGGTGGTCGAGGAGCTGCCCGAGTTGCGCTTGCCGGCCTTCTTCCTGGCGCCGCGCGACTTCGCCGGCCCGACGGCCCGCCGCATGGAAGCCGCCGTCATGCCGTTGGCGGAATGCTTCATCACACCGATGGCCGCCGTTGCCGGTTCGGTAGCCGACGAAATTCTTGGCGCCATGCTCGCCGGCCGCCGGCTCGACCGCGCCTACGTCAACAATGGCGGCGACTGCGCTCTCCATCTTGGCGTCGGCCAGTCGATGACGGTAGCGATCGCCGGCACCGGCAATGACATGGCCGATCGCGTCGCCATCCGTTCTGAAGATGGCGTGCGCGGCGTCGCCACCAGCGGCTGGCGCGGCCGGTCGTTTTCGCTGGGCATTGCCGACGCCGTCACCGTGCTTGCGCGAACCGGCGCGGAGGCCGACGCCGCGGCGACGCTGATTGCCAACGCTGTCGACCTGCCTGGACATGCTGCCATCGCCCGCGCCGCTGCGCGCGACCTCGCGCCTGACAGCGATCTCGGCGAGCGGCTGGTGACGCAGGGCGTCGGCGCGCTCACGCCCGGCGAGGTGGCGCGGGCGCTGGACAACGGCCTTGCCGTCGCCGAAGATTTTCGCCGGCGCGGCCTGATCGCCGCCTCGGCGCTGTTTTTGGCGGGCGAGGCCCGCATCAGTGGCTCGGTGACGCTCGCCGCGCCCAACAAGGATGCACAGGAGGAATTTGCCGATGCCTGAGTTTTCGATCCGCAAGATCGCGGTCCTGACGGCCCAAGACATCAAGGCATGGGATGGCCTCAGATGAGCGGCGAGGACAATTTGCTGCGGCTGGTCGAGGCCGAAGACGGCGACGAGAGCAACTATCACCTGCAGGACCAGGTCGGCTTCATCCTGCGCAGGGCGCATCAGCGCCATGTCTCGATCTTCGCCTCGCATATCGGCGACCTGACGCCGCCGCAATTCGCCGCTCTGGCCAAGCTCTACGATATCGGCGAGACCTCGCAGAACCAGTTGGGAACGCTGATCGCCATGGACGCCGCCACCGTGAAGGGCGTCATCGACCGGCTGAAGGCGCGCGGGCTGGTCGAGGTCTCCAAGCATGAGGTCGACAAAAGGCGGCTGCTGGTCAACCTGACGCCGGAGGGCCGCCAGGCGATCGAGTGGCTGATCCCGCTGGCGCGCGCCATCACCGAGGAGACGCTGGCGCCGCTGACGGCCAAGGAGGCCGCGACGTTTTTGCGACTGCTGGCGAAGCTGGCGTAGAAGCCGCTTTCGACAGGGTGATATCGTTAGACGCTGGCGGGACAGCACCCCCCTCTGGCCTGCCGGCCATCTCCCCCGCAAGGGGGGAGATTGGCAGTTCCAGCGCCGGCGCATCTCTTCCATCGTTGGCGATTGGCGAAAGCGGCGGCGACATCCGATCTCCCCCCTTGCGGGGGAGATGCCCGGCAGGGCAGAGGGGGGTTGGCGGGAACTCGACCTGGGGCTTTGGCTTGGGTCGCGGCCTATCCGCCTACATGTCCACCCCGAACATCTCCCTGGCCTGCTCGGCCGTATAGTAGCCGAGCCTGATGTCCTCGGCGACCTGCTTCGGATCGCGCTCGCGCGGATCGCCATAGCCGCCTCCGCCTGGGGTGCCGACCCGCACGCGGTCGCCGGCCTTGAGCGCGATGTCCTGCTCCTTGGAAAGATGCGGCGGCACATGGGCTTCGCCACCGCGGAACACGGTCACGCTGTTCGGCGCGCCGTCCCGGCCGCCCAACGCACCCTGCGGACCGAAACGGCCGTGATCCATGACGAAGGACGCGCGGGCTTCACCCCGCAATATCTCGACCTCATAGGCAAGCCCGAAGCCACCGCGATGTTTTCCCGCGCCGCCGGACCCCTCGCGCAGGGCGTAATGCCGGTAGAGCACCGGAAAAGCCTGCTCCATGATCTCGACCGGCGGCGACTTCGAGATGCCGATGGTCGAGCAGCCATTGCTCAGACCGTCATGACCGGCATTGCCGCCATAGCCGCCGCCGGAGATCTGGTACATCACATAGTCGCGGCCGCGCGCCGGATCGTTGCCGCCGAGCGCGAAATTGCCGCTGGAGCCGGCGGGCGCGGCCGTCACCTTTTCCGGCAGCGCCTGCACCATCGCCGCGAACACCGCCTCGGCGATGCGTTGCGAAACCTCCGCCGCGCAGCCCGACACGGGCCGGGGATATTTTGCGTCGAGGAACGTGCCTTCCGGCCGCTTGACGTGCAGCGGTTCGAAAGCGCCGGCGCTGATCGGTACTTCCGGAAAGATATGGCGCATGGCGAGATAGACCGACGACAAGGTCGTCGCCAGCACGCTGTTCATCGGCCCGGCGCATGGCTTCGACGAGCCGGCGAAATCGAAAGTCAGCGTGTCGCCCTTCTTCTCGACGGCGAGATTGATGGTCAGCGGCTCGTTCACCACCCCGTCGGAATCGACGAAGGCCTGCGAGCGGTAGACGCCGTCGGGTATGGCGGCGATCGAGGCGCGCATCTGCTCGGCGGCGCGGCGGCGCAGCTCAGYGATCGCCTCGACGACGGTTTCGTCGCCGTAACGATCCAGGATTTCATTGAGCCTGTCCTGGCCGATCAGCAGCGCGGCGGCCTGCGCGCGGATATCGCCGATGCGCTGGTCGGCGACCCGGATGTTCGAGCAGATGATGGCGTAGATCTCCGGATCGAGCACGCCCTTCTTGAACAGTTTCACCGGCGGCAGCCGCAGGCCTTCCTGCTCGACAGCGGTGGCCGAAGCAGAGAAGCCTCCCGGCACCGAGCCGCCGATGTCCGGCCAATGGCCGGTGTTGGAAAGCCAGCAAAAGATTTTTCCGCCCCGATAGACCGGCATGACGAAGCGCACATCCATCAGATGCGTGCCGCCGAGATAGGGATCATTGACGATGTAGATGTCGCCGGGCTCCGGCGGCAGGCATCGGCCGTCGGCGATCATCTCGATCACCGTCCTGGTCGAATACTGCATGACGCCGACAAACACCGGCAGGCCCTGGCTGCCTTGCGCGATCAGCGAGCCGTCGACGGCCGAATAGATGCCGTCCGAGCGGTCGTTGGCTTCGGCGATGACCGGCGAGAAGGCCGCGCGGGAAAACGTCAAATCCATCTCGTCGCAGACCTGCTGCAGGGCCGCCTGCAGCACCGAAAGCGTGATCGTGTCGAGGTTTGCCATCTTAGGCCTCGCCGATGTCGATGATGATGTTGCCGTCCGCGTCCGAGCGGGCGCGGTCTCCGGGTTCGAGCACCGTGGTGGCGTCCATCTGCTCCAGGATCGCGGGGCCTTCGATTGTTGCGTCGAGCGGCAGCTTTTCGCGGGCATAGACCGGCGTGTCGTGCCAGGCGCCGCTATACCAGACCGGCCGGATCTCGCGCCGCGCCTCTTCGAGCGTCGCCGCGCGCCCTGCCGGGTCGATCAGCCGCGACAGATCGATCTGCGGCCGCACGCCGGTGACCGAGGTGTTTAGGTTGACGAGGTTGGCGCGGATTTCCGGCAGCTCGACCTTGAAGCGGGCGAAATAGGCCTTTTCGAACAGAAGCTGAAGTGTTTCTCGTGAAACCGACGAGGAAGGCAGCGGCACGTTGATGATGTGTGTCTGGCCGACGAACTGCATGTCGGCCGAGTGCGTCACGCGGATCGCGTCCGGCTTCACCGCTTCCTTGGCGATCAGCGTCTCGCCTTCGTTTCGGTGCCGTTCCAATACATCGCGAAGCGCAGCTTCGTCGAGGCTCGCCACGGGCTGGTTGATCGTGTTGACGAAGTCATGGCGAAGGTCCGCGACGACGCAACCGAGCGCGTTTGTGATGCCCGGGCGCGCCGGCACCAGCACCCTCGGCAGGCCGAGCTCACGGGCGAGCGCCGTCGCATGCAGCGGTCCGGCGCCGCCAAAGGCGAACAGCGCGAAATCGCGCGGGTCGTGGCCGCGCGACACCGACACCATGCGGATGGCGCCCGCCATCTTCATGTTGCCGAGCCGAAGCACGGCGCCCGCGGCCTCGACCCCGGAGAGGCCGGTGCGCTTGCCGATCTTGTCCTCGAAGATCGAGGTGACACGCTCGACGGTGACGGGATTGTCAACCGAGAGCAGCTTCTTCGGCGCAAGGCGGCCGAGCACCAGATTGGCGTCGGTGATGGTCGGCTCGGTGCCGCCGCGCCCGTAGCAGATCGGGCCGGGATTGGCGCCGGCGCTCTCGGGGCCGATCTGGATCAGCCCGGCCGCATCGACGCGCGCGATGGAGCCGCCGCCGGCGCCGACCGTGTGCACCGCCACCATCGGCACATGGATCGGCATCGCATATTCGATCTCGATCTCGTTCGAGACGGCGGGTTCGGCATTGCGGATCAGCGCCACGTCGGTCGAGGTGCCGCCCATGTCGTAGGTCACGAGGTTGCCGAAGCCGGCGCGCTTTCCCGTATAGGCGGCGGCGATCACGCCCGACGCCGGGCCGGACATCACCGTCTTGGCCGATTCCAGCGTGACGAAGCGGGCCGAGATCATGCCGCCATTGCCGTTCATGATCAGGAAGTCGCGGGCGTAGCCCTTTGCCGCCAACTCCTTGCGCAGCCGTTCGACATAGCGCTCGAGGATCGGCTGGACCGATGCGTTGACCGCCGCCGTCACGCCGCGCTCGAACTCGCGCGCTTCCGAAAGCAACGCGTGTCCGGTGGTGATGTGGCTATTCGGCCAAAGCTCCGCCGCGATCTCGGCCGCGCGCCGCTCGTGCGACGGGTTGGCGTAGGAATGCAGGAAATGGATGACAAGCGACTCGCAGCCGGCGGCGAGCAGCCGCTTCACCGCGTCGCGCATCTCGTCCTCGTCGAGTTGAATGCGGACAGTGCCCGACGCCTCGACCCGCTCCGACACTTCGAGCCGAAGGTCGCGGGGAATGACGGGGACGAAAGTGCCCGTCATGCCGTAGGCTTGCGGCCTTGTGCGCCGGCCAAGCTCGATCACGTCGCGAAAGCCGCGCGTGGTGATCATGCCGGTCCGCGCCAGCCGGCGTTCCAGCACGGCGTTGGTCGTGGTCGTCGTGCCGTGCACGATGAGGTCGATGCCGTCGATCGGGAAGCCGGTGGCGCCGAGCGCCGCGACGACGCCGAAGGCCTGGTTTTCCACCGTGGTCGGCGTTTTGGCGATATGGACTTTCCCGCCCGCCTTGCCGTCGATCAAGAGCAGGTCGGTGAAGGTGCCGCCGACATCGATGCCTGCTACGACGCTTCCCGCGGACGCCGAAAATTTCTCATTCATTGCCGAAACCCGAAACAGCAGGACTACGGATATGCCTTGGTTTGGAAAGGCATTTTACGTCGCCATCTTGACCTCGAGATCATTTGTATACTAATAAGTTTCGGACACAAGAGCTTACCGCTTGGCAATATGCAGCGGGCACGTCGGAACCTGACCGTTCGGACGCGCAGGAGAAAGTTTGGCGCCCAGTGCGTTTGTCTGGGCCGGAAAGTTGGGTTTGATGAACACGACATCCGCGTTGAACACCGCCGGTGCAAGGCCGCTGCAGTTCCCGATCCCAGCCAATGTCTATGCCGAGACCGTGGTGTCGGTGAAGCATTACACCGACCGGCTGTTCTCCTTCCGCATCACCCGCCCGCAGTCGCTTCGCTTCCGCTCCGGCGAGTTCGTCATGATCGGTCTGCCCAATGCCGAGAAGCCGATCTTCCGCGCCTATTCGGTCGCCAGCCCCGCCTGGGATGATGAGCTCGAATTCTTTTCGATCAAGGTGCCGGACGGCCCGCTGACCTCCGAGCTGCAGAAGATCCAAGTCGGCGACACCGTCATCATGCGGCAGAAGGCGACCGGCACGCTGGTGCTCGACGCGCTGACGCCCGCCAAGCGCGTGATCATGATCTCGACCGGCACCGGCATCGCGCCCTTCGCCAGCCTGCTGCGTGACCCCGACACCTACGAGAAGTTCGACGAGGTCATCCTCACCCACACCTGCCGCGACAATGCCGAGCTTACGTACGGCCAGGAACTGGTGGCGGGGCTCGAGAGCGACCCGCTGATCGGCGAGCTGACCGGCGGCCGTGTCACGCTCTACAATTCGACAACGCGGGAAGAGTCGGCGCGCATGGGCCGCATCACCGCGCTGATCGGCTCCGGAAAATTCTATTCCGACCTCGGCATCGACAAGCTCAATCCCGAGACCGACCGCATTATGATCTGCGGCTCGATGCATATGCTGAAGGACGTCAAGGAGCTTGCCGAAAGCCTCGGCTTCCAGGAAGGTTCTTTGAGCCATCCGGCAAGCTTCGTGGTCGAGCGCGCCTTCGTCGGCTGAAGGTATCGCAGCCCGCTGGTCTGTTGCAGGCGTCAAGATTAGCGACGACATTCGAGCTTCGTCATTCTAGGGCGGAGCAAGGAGCGGAGCGACGCGCGCAGACCCTAGAATCCATGCCGTTACGTTAAAGCGTTGCAGCGGTTATAGAATTCTGCACCGTTGCATTCTGCCGCAGAGGTCACGGCATGGATACTCGGGTCAAGCCCGAGTATGACGAAGCGATGGGCGTTTCGGCCAATCTCCAACGCTGGGAGAGTCTACTCAGCATGATGTTTTGACCATGCGGTCAAAAATCTGCTGCCTGAGCTGGCTTTTTCCGTTATGACGCTTTGAAAGACTCGTGAAGCGTCGCTTCACGGGCTATCTTCATGCTCGTCGCCCAACGACACGCATGAAGGCAAACGAAAGGGCAGGAGATGAGCAGCACGATCCGCGAGGCTGGTGCAGGCGCAGGCGCGTCCAAGGTGATGCCGCTGCCGGCGCGCGCCGCCGCCAACACGCCGCTGCCGCTGGAACACGGCATTGCCCGCAATTCCGGCATGAAGCTCGATCTCGGCTTTCTGGAATCGGTGCGCAGCGTCAACCGCTCGGCGCTGGAGCGTCGCGTCGCCACGCTCACCAAGCGGCGCTCGATCAAGGCCGACAACCAGGCCGCCTGGCTCCTGCGCGCCATCGCCTGCATGGACCTCACCACACTGAATTCCAACGACACCGACGAGCGCGTGCGCCGGCTCTGCGCCAAGGCGATCAATCCGCTGCGCCGCGATATCGTCGAGGGTCTCGGCATATCGGGCGAAACCATCCGTCCGGCGGCGGTCTGCGTCTACCATCCCTTCGTCGCCACCGCGGTCGATGCCCTGCGCGGCACCGGCATCCACGTCGCGGCGGTCTCCACCGCATTCCCGCATGGCTTGACGCCGCTGTCGACCCGCCTGCAGGAGATCGAGGCCTCGGTCAAGGACGGCGCCGACGAGATCGATGTCGTCATTCCGCGCGGCCTGGTCTACGGCGCAAAATGGCGCGAGCTGTTCAACGAGATCGTCGCCATGCGCGCGGCCTGCGGCGATGCGCATCTCAAGGTCATCCTCGGCACCGGCGACCTTTCCACGCTGCGCAATGTCATGCTGGCCTCGATGGTGGCGATGATGGCCGGCGCCGATTTCATAAAAACCTCGACCGGCAAGGAAAGCGTCAACGCCACGCTTCCCGTCGGCCTTGCCATGGTCCGCGCCATCCGCGCCTATTTCGAGGAGACCGGCCATCTGATCGGCTTCAAGCCGGCCGGCGGCATTTCGACAGCCAAGGTCGCGCTCGACTGGCTGGTGCTGATGAAGGAGGAGCTCGGCCGGCCCTGGCTGGAGCCGGACCTGTTCCGCTTCGGCGCGTCGAGCCTGCTCACCGACATCGAACGCCAGCTCGAGCATCATTTGACCGGCCACTATTCGGCCAACCATCGCCACGCGATGGCTTGAGCACCCACCCCCCCCTTGTGGGGGGGTCGCCGCGCAGCGGCGGGGTGGGGGTCGAAAGAACAAAACAGCCTGTCCCTATGAACAAGTCCATCAGCCACTTTCCCCCACCCCGATCGGCTTCGCCGATCGACCCTCCCCACAAGGGGGAGGGTAAAGGAGGCGCCCCATGAACATCCTCGAACGCTATCACGCCATGGAATACGGTCCGGCCCCGGAAGCCCGCAACGAGGCCGACGCCTGGCTGGCCTCGCGCGATTTCTCCAAGGCCCTGTTCATCGACGGCGCCTGGAAAGCGGCGGCCAGCGGCAAGACCTTCGACACCTCCGAACCGTCCTCCGGCAAGCTGCTGGCCAAGGTCTCGGATGCAGGCGCTGCCGATATCGATACTGCGGTCGCGGCCGCCGCTAAGGCGCTGCCGAAATGGAGCGCCAGCTCGGGCTATGCCAGAGCCAAAGTGCTCTACGCCATCGGCCGCGCCATGCAGCGCCATCAGCGCCTGTTCGCGGTGCTGGAATCGATCGACAACGGCAAGCCGATCCGCGAGAGCCGCGACATCGATGTGCCGCTGGCGATCCGCCACTTCATCCACCACGCCGGCTGGGCGCAGACGCTCGACAGGGATTTCCCCGACCACAAGCCGGTCGGTGTCGTCGGCCAGGTCATCCCGTGGAATTTCCCGCTGCTGATGCTGGCCTGGAAGATCGCGCCGGCGCTTGCCGCCGGCTGCACGGTGGTGCTGAAGCCGGCCGAGTTCACGCCGCTTACCGCCATCCTGTTCGCCGAGATCTGCGAGCGTGCCGGCGTGCCGAAGGGTGTCGTCAACATCGTCCAGGGCGGACCGGAGGCGGGTGCTGCGATCGTCAATCATCCCGGCGTCCAGAAGATCGCCTTCACCGGCTCGTCGGAAGTCGGCAAGATCATCCGCAAGGCCACCGCCGGGTCGGGCAAAAAACTGTCGCTGGAGCTCGGCGGCAAGTCGGCCTTCATCGTCTTCGAGGACGCTGATCTCGACAGCGCCGTCGAAGGGTTGGTCGACGGCATCTGGTTCAACCAGGGCCAGGTCTGCTGCGCCGGCTCGCGGCTCCTGGTGCAGGAAGGCATCGCGGAAGCCTTCATCGCCAAGGTCAAGGTCAGGATGAGCCGGCTGCGCGTCGGCAGCCCGCTCGACAAGAACACCGATATCGGCCCGTTGGTCGACCGCACCCAGCTCGATCGTGTCAAGGGCCTGATCGCCGAGGGCGCGAAGCAGGGCGCCGTCTGCTGGCAGCCGGACGCCGCCTTGCCGGCGACAGGTTACTACCACTTGCCGACGCTCGCGACCGCTGTTTCGCCGGCTAATATCTTGGCGCAGGAAGAAGTCTTTGGCCCGGTGCTGGCGACGATGAGCTTCCGCAACACCGAGGAAGCGATCGAGCTCGCCAACAACACGCGCTACGGCCTAGCCGCTTCCGTGTGGAGCGAGAACGTCAACCTTGCGCTGCATGTCGCGCCGCAGCTGAAAGCCGGCGTCGTCTGGGTCAACGGCACCAACATGTTCGACGCCGCCTGCGGCTTCGGCGGTTATCGCGAGAGCGGCTTTGGCCGTGAAGGCGGTCGCGAAGGCATGTTCGAATATCTCGCCGCCAAGCTCCCCGTCGGCCCCGCTATCAAACCGGCCGCGGCCGGCTCGGCGCAGCCGGTCGAGCAGGCCGACGGCACGGCCGTCGACCGCACGGCAAAGCTGTTCATCGGCGGCAAGCAGGCGCGGCCGGACGGCAACTATTCTCTGGCCGTCGCCACCGCCAAGGGCAAGCTGGCCGGCGAAGTCGGCCTCGGCAACCGCAAGGACATCCGCGACGCCGTCGCCGCTGCCCGCGCCTGCAAGGCCTGGCCGGATGCGACCGCCTATAACCGCAGCCAGGTGCTCTATTATTTCGCCGAGAACCTTTCGGGCCGCGCCGATGAGTTCGCCGCGCGCCTCGTCCAGCTCACCGGCGTCACCGCCAAGGCCGCGCGCGAGGAGGTCGAGCAGTCGATCGAGCGGCTGTTCCTCTATGCCGGCCTCGCCGACAAGTTCGAGGGCCGCGTCCATCAGCCGCCGGCCCGTGTCGTGACGCTTGCGCTGCATGAGCCTGTCGGTGTCGTCGGCATCGTCGCGCCGGACAACCAGCCGCTGCTCGGCTTGATCTCGCTGCTGGCGCCGGCGCTCGCCATGGGCAACACCGTGGTCGCCGTTCCGTCCGAGCGGCATCCGCTTCTTGCCACCGACCTCTACCAGGTGATCGAGTATTCCGACATTCCGGCCGGCGCCATCAACATCGTCACCGGTCGCAGCGCCGAGCTTTGCGGCGTGCTGGCCAAGCATGACGATGTCGATGGGCTCTGGGTGTTCGCCGATGCCGACACCTGCGCGAAGGCGGAGGCCGACTCCACTGGCAATCTCAAACGCGTCTGGACCGGCAATGGCCGCACGCTCGACTGGGCCTCGAACGAGGCGGCCGGCGAGGCCTTCCTGCGCCGTGCCATCGAGGTCAAGAACGTCTGGGTGCCTTACGGCGACTGATGCCTCGAGGCGTGTCGCGTCCGGTTGAGCCAGGCAGCGTGACCTATTGTCCTGTTGTCATACAAGCTGTTGCATCCGGGCTGGCGATATGCATTAAAGCAGCCGCGAAGATGATCGCGTTCGGGCTTGACGCTCGTCGGCGTGTTCTTTAACGAGAAAAAACATCTTCATCTGTGAACCGGGAATCTGACCGCACGATGCCGTCTGTCTGGCACACGACGCTGGGGTCAGCCCTCGATAGAGGCGGATGCGCGAGAGCAATTCCAGGAAAAGTGTGAGCGGTTTTCCGCCGGGAATTGCGTCGGACAAGGAGATAGAGCGGTTCGCCGTTTCCGTGAAACAGTGAGACGCTCCGGGCAGGCGAGGAGAAAAACATGGCGGATTTGGCAGGCAAGGTGGTCGTCGTCACCGCGGCGGCGCAAGGCATCGGCCGGGCGAGCGCGCTGGCTTTCGCCAAGGCGGGCGCCACGGTTCATGCCACCGATATCAATGAGTCGCTGCTGGCGGAGCTGGGCAAGACGGCCGGCATCAAGACCCGTAAGCTCGACGTCCTGAACGACGCGGCTGTCGCTTCCGCCTTCGCCGAGATCGGCCGGGTCGATGTGCTGTTCAACTGCGCCGGCTTCGTCCATGGCGGCTCGATCCTCGAGATGAAGGACGAGGATCTCGACTTCGCGGTCAACCTCAACGTCCGTTCGATGATCCGCACCATCCGTGCCGTGCTGCCGGGCATGCTGGAACGCGGCGACGGCTCGATCATCAACATGGCCTCGCTGGCAAGCTCGCAGAAGGGCGTGCCGAACCGCTTCGTCTACGGCCTGACCAAGGCGGYCGTGGTCGGCCTGACCAAAGCGGTCGCCGCCGATTATGTCGCCAAGGGCATTCGCTGCAACGCCATCTGCCCCGGCACGGTCGAAAGCCCGTCGCTGCAGGACCGCATGCATGCCCAGGGCGACTATGAGGCTGCCCGTGCGGCCTTCATAGCCCGCCAGCCGATGGGCCGGCTTGGCACGCCGGAGGAGATCGCCGATCTCGCCGTCTACCTTGCCGGCGCGACTTACACGTCAGGGCAGGCCTACAATATTGACGGCGGCTGGTCGATCTGACGAAAGGCTCGGACATCGGGGCTATCGGATCGAAACGTCTGAAAATCTCGACGATTTGGCCTGCATGGCAGCAAGACTCGCTTGTCGCCGGTGTGGTCGGCGACTAGGGTCCGCGGGCTTTGATGGGAATTTGCAAAACCGGCCCCTGGCCGTAAGGTGGAGAAAGTTGAGATGAAGTTGTTGCGCTATGGCGAAGCTGGCAGCGAGAAGCCCGGCCTGCTTGATGCGGATGGGAACATTCGCGATCTTTCCGCTCATGTCGCCGACATCGCCGGCACGGCGCTTCATCCGGCCTCGCTGGAGATGCTTTCGAAGCTCGATCCGAGGTCGCTGCCGGTGGTCTCCGGCAAGCCGCGTCTGGGCGCCTGCGTCGCCGGCACCGGTAAGTTCATCTGCATCGGCCTGAACTATTCCGATCACGCCGCCGAGACCGGCGCCACCGTGCCGCCGGAGCCGATCATTTTCATGAAGGCAAGCTCGGCGATCGTCGGGCCCGATGACGACGTGCTGATCCCGCGCGGTTCGGAAAAGACCGACTGGGAAGTCGAGCTCGCCGTCATCATCGGCAAGACGGCGAAGTATGTCTCGCAGGACGACGCGCTGGATTATGTCGCAGGCTACGCCGTCGCGCATGACGTGTCGGAGCGCGCCTTCCAGGCCGAGCGTCAGGGCCAGTGGACCAAGGGCAAGTCCTGCGACACGTTCGGCCCGACCGGCCCGTGGCTGGTCACCAAGGACGAGGTCGCCGACCCGCAGAACCTAAAGATGTGGCTGACCGTCAACGGCAAGACCATGCAGAACGGCTCGACCAAGACCATGGTCTATGGCGTGAAGTATCTGGTCTCCTATCTCAGCCAGTTCATGTCGCTGCATCCCGGCGACATCATCTCCACCGGCACCCCGCCCGGCGTCGGGCTCGGCATGAAGCCGCCGGTGTTCCTGAAGGCCGGCGACGTGGTGGAGCTCGGCATCGAAGGGCTGGGTCAGCAGAAGCAGACGTTCAAGGCGGACGAGTAAGCACAGACCTCCCCTTCCCCCCTTGTGGGGGAAGGTGGCCGCGAAGCGGCCGGATGAGGGGTGCTGGAAGGATCTCGGTGCAGCAGGATTAAGCGCCTGGAATCCATCAATCTTCGAGGCAGTACTCCGCTGGAACACCCCTCATCCGTCTCGGCGCTGACGCGCCGATCCACCTTCTCCCACAAGGGGAGAAGGAAAAAGGCGTTCTATTTCAACACTCTTCCATCCGCGCCGAACCGGTACGTCTTCGCCGCATCCGGCGTCGCGTAGAGCGTCGCACTCGGCTCGGCATTGTAGACGCCGAAGATGCGCACGGTGATCAGCCCCGCCTTCTCGCAGTCGAGATAGAGATTGGTGTCGGCGCCGAGATGCTCGGCATGCACCACCGTGCCTTTCCAGGCGCCGGACTTCGCGTCGACGGTGAGGTGTTCCGGCCTCACGCCGATGGTCTTGGCGGTTTCGCCGAGCCTGGCGCCGTCGATGAAATTCATCTTCGGCGAGCCGATGAAGCCGGCGACGAATTCGTTTGCCGGCGCATTGTAGAGCTCCATCGGGCTGCCGATCTGCTCGATGCGGCCGGCATTTAGCACCACGATCTTGTCGGCCAGCGTCATCGCCTCGACCTGGTCGTGCGTGACGTAGATCATCGTCGCCTTCAGCCGCCGGTGCAATTGCGCGATCTCCAGGCGGGTGTTGACGCGCAGCGCGGCGTCGAGGTTCGACAGCGGCTCGTCGAAGAGAAACAGTTTTGGCTCGCGCACCACGGCGCGGCCGATGGYGACGCGCTGGCGCTGGCCGCCCGACAGCTCCGCCGGCCGGCGTTCCAGATAGGGCTCGAGCGACAGCATGGCGGAAGCGATCTTGATGCGCCGCTCGATCTCGGCCGCCGGCGTGCCGGCCTGCTTCAGGCCCAGCGCCATGTTGTTCTTCACCGTCAGGTGCGGGTAGAGCGCGTAGGTCTGGAACACCATGGCGATGCCGCGCTTCGCCGGCGGCGTGACGGAAACATCCGCGCCGTCGATCAGCACGCGGCCGGAGGTCGAATCCTCCAGGCCGGCGATGACGCGCAGCAGCGTCGATTTCCCGCAGCCGGAGGGGCCGACGAAGACGACGAATTCGCCATCCGTCACTTCGAGGTCGATGCCCTTCAGCACCTCGACCGGCCCGAAAGCCTTCTTCACATTCTCGATCTTCAGCGAGCCCACGGCTTCGTTCCTGTTCTAGAGTTTGACGGCGTTGCCGCTGCGCACGCTCTCGTCGGCGRCAAGGCAGACGGCGAGCGATTTCACGGCATCGTCCATGTGGCGGGTGAGGTCGATACCGTCGCKGATAGCCTTGAGCAGGAAAGCCTGCTCCAGGTCGCAGAGCTCCTGGTGGCCCGGCTCGCCCTCCATCGACAGCAGCTGGTCTTCTTTTGTGAACTTGCCGTCCGGCCCGGTTGCCGCGCTGTGCAGCCGGATGGTCGAGGTCTTGGTGTGGGTGTCGATGTCGTCGGACTTGACGCCCTCCTTCATCACGATCGAGACGCAGCCCCTGGGCGACATCACGTCCTTCACGAAGAAGGCCGTCTCCGAGATCATCGGCCCCCAGCCGGCCTCGTACCAGCCGACCGAGCCGTCCTCGAACAGCACCTGCAGGTGGCCGTAATTGTACATCGAGGGTGCGATCTCGTCGGTGAGGCGCACGCCCATGCCGCGCACCTCGACGGGTCTTGCGTCGGTGATTTGCAGCATCACGTCGAGATAATGCACGCCGCAATCGACGATCGGCGAGGTCGTCTGCATCAGCTGCTTGTGCGTCCCCCAGGTATGGCCGGAGGACTGCTGGTTGAGATTCATGCGAAAGACATACGGGCCGCCGAGCTTGCGCGCCTCGGCGATGAGGCGGATCCAGGACGGATGGTGGCGTAATATATAGCCGATCACCAGCTTCCTGCCGTTGGCCTTGGCGGCGTCGACCACGCGTTGCGCGTCGGCAACCGTCGTCGCCAGCGGCTTCTCGACGAAGACATGGCAGCCCGCCTCGAACGCTCGCACCGCGTAGTCGGCATGGCTGTCGGAATAGGTGGCGATCGCCGCCACGTCCGGCTTCTCGTCGCGCAGCGCGTCCTCGAAGGAGCGCCGGATGCCGTAGCCGGAAAGCCCTTCCGGCAGCGTCACGTCGGACCGGTTGACCAGCGCGGCGATCTCGAAGCCGGGATTGGTGTGATAGGCCAGCGCATGGCTGCGGCCCATATTGCCGAGCCCGGCGACGACGACGCGAAGGGGTTTATCGCTCACGGACTGCTCCACTTTCTCTCGAAACGGTGTCACCCCACCCGGCGCTACGCGCCGACCTCCCCATCAAGGGGAGGTAAGGCGTTGGCGCGAAAATCCCCACCGCCAAAGAAGCGGCCCTGAACCGAGGACCCAGGCGGTCGAGAATAAAGCGGCGACCTCCTACCTCCCCTCGATGGGGAGGTCGGCGCGAAGCGCCGGGCGGGGTGAAGCGCCGACCGAATGCGATTAGCAACCCCCCGCTCACTTCACCGCTCCCGACGTGATGCCGCGGATCAGCTGCCGCGAGAAGATGACATAGAGGATAAGCACCGGCAGGATCGCCAGCGACAGCGCTGCCAGGATCGCGTTCCAGTTGGTGACGAACTGGCCGAGGAAGAGCTGGGCGCCGAGCGTCACGGTCTTGGTCTCTTCCGAAGGGGCCAGGATCAGCGGGAACCACAGGTCGTTCCAGATCGGAATCATGGTGAAGACCGCGACCGTCGCCATGGCCGGCCGCACCAGTGGCAGCACCAGCCGGAAGAAGATCGTGTATTCGGAAAGCCCGTCGATGCGGCCGGCATTCTTCAGGTCGTCGGACACCTGCTTCATGAATTCCGACAGGATGAAGATGGCCAGCGGCAAGCCCTGCGCGGTGTAGACCAGGATCAGCGCCGCCAGTGTGTTGACCAGCCCTGTCGCCACCATCAATTGCAGGATGGCGACGGTGCCGAGGCGGATCGGGATCATGATGCCAAGCGCCAGGTAGAGCCCCATCAGCGTGTTGCCGCGGAAGCGGTATTCCGACAGCGCGAACGCCGCCATCGCCCCGAACAAAAGCACGAAGAACAGCGACAGCACGGTGACGACGAGGCTGTTCTGGAAATAGTGGAAGAAATCGCCCTGGCCGAACACCGTCGTGTAGCCGATCAGGTCGAAGGTCTTCGGCGTCGGCGGCGTCAGCGGCGCGCCAAAAATGCCCGCGCGCGACTTGAACGAGTTCATCACCACCAGGATCACCGGGAACAGCGCGATCACCGTGTAGGTGATAAGGATCGCATGCGCGCCGATGGTGCGGGGAAGCGAACGGGTAGCTGTGCTCATGGCGCGCCTCAGAACTGGTAGCGACGCAGGCGCGTCTGCACGAGGAACAGGTAGACGCAGACGCCGGCGAGGATGATCAGGAACATGATCGTGGCGATCGCGGCGCCCATATTGGGATCGCCGACCTGCAGCTGGAAGCCGAAGAAGGCGCGGTAGAGGAAGGTGCCGAGGATGTCGGTCGAATAGTTCGGCCCGGCGAGCGCCCCTTGCGCGGTGTAGATCAGGTCGAAGGCGTTGAAATTGCCGACGAAGGTCAGGATCGAGATGATGCCGATGGAAGGCAGGATCAGCGGCAGCTTGATCTTCCAGAACTGCGCCATGCCGGTGACGCCGTCGCATTCGGCTGCCTCGATCACCTCGTCCGGGATCGACAGCAGCGCCGCGTAGATCAGCATCATCGGGATGCCGACGAATTGCCACACCGAGACCAGGCTGAGCGCGGTGAGCGCATACTGCTCCTTGCCGAGCCACGGCGTGAAGAAGCTCTTCAGCCCGACGAAATCCATCAGATGCGGCGCCACGCCCCAGATCGGCGACAGGATCAGCTTCCAGGCGAAGCCGACGATGACAAAGGACAGGATCGTCGGCACGAAGATCGCCGTGCGATAGAAGGCGGTGAAACGCAGCCTGGGGCTGGAAAGCAGCGCCGCGAGCAGGATGCCGATCGGGTTCTGCACCAGCATATGGATGATGAAGAACCAGACATTGTTCCTCAGCGCATTCCAGAAATTCACCGACCAGTTCGGATCGCCGAACAGCGTGCGGAAATTGCCAAACCCGACAAAGACCTGGGATTGCTCGATGTTGCGGAACAGGGAAAGCTGTAGCGTGCCGAACAGCGGCAGGATCATGAATGCGGTGTAGACCAGCACCGCCGGTGCCAGGAAGACGCCGACATGCCAGCGGATCGGTCTTTTCGCTCGCGTTTCTGCAGCCATGGTTTCGGTGTCCATGAGTTCGGTTCCCCGCGGTCTCTGGGTTCCAGTTCAGGTGATGCTAGCTGATGCCTCGATGCACGGCCTGGCTGTCCCCTCGGGGAAAGACAAGACCAGCGACAGATCGGCTCCGTCTTCCCCGTGGGATCGAGGGTAAGACCGGGAGGCTGCGCCGACAATCGCTATCTGGAGCTTGTTCGAACGCCGGCCGGGCCTGGGCCCGGCCGGCATCGCGATCGATCTGCTTACTTCGCCGGCTTGTACCAGCTGTCGAGGCCGTCCTGCAGCTTCTTGGCCGCGGCCTCCGGCGTGTCGGTGCCGTTGATCACGTTGGCCGATTCAACCCAGGTCTCGTTCTCGAGGTTCGGCGTGCCGCGCGACAGGATCTGGTAGGTCGAGCGGATCGTCGACTTGCACTTGCCGCGCCAGGAGACGAATTCCTGCGCCAGCGGGTCTTCCATCTTCACCGGCGAGGAGTTCAGGCTGAAGAAGCCCGGCAGCGCGTTGGCGTAGATGGCGGCGAAATCCGGCGAGGCGACCCAGGAGAGGAACTTCTTGGCCTCTTCCGAATGCTTCGACGCCGCGTTCAGGCCCATGCCGATGTCGGTATGGTCGGAGATGTAGCAGGTGTCGCCGGCTTTCTCGACCGGCGGCGGGAAGGCGCCCATCTTGAACTGGGCCTGGGTGTTGAACAGGCCGATTTCCCACGAGCCGGCCGGGTAGATGGCGGCGCGGCCGAGCGTGAACAGGTTCTGGCTGTCCGGATAGGTCTGCGCCTCGAAGCCGTCGCCGAGATAGGGCTTCCACTTGGCCAGTTCCTCATAGGGCGCGACCCAGTCCTTGTCGGTCAGCTTCTGCTCGCCCTTGATCAGGGCGGCGCGGCCTTCCTCGCCCTTCCAGTAGTTCGGGCCGATATTCTGGTAGCCCATGGTCGCGGCTTCCCAGAGGTCCTTGGTGCCCATCGCCATCGGAATGTAGGTGCCGTCGGCCTTGATCTTGTCGAGCACGGCGAAGAACTCGTCGCGGGTCGTCGGCACCTTGAGGCCGAGCTTGTCGAACGCGTCCTTGTTGTAGATGAAGCCGTGGATGACCGAGGCCATCGGCACGCAGAAGCTCGACTTGCCGTCATCGGTCTGCCAGGCGGACTTGGCGACGGGCGAGAAGTTCTCCATGCCCGGCAGCGAGGTCAGGTCGGCGAGATTGCCCTTCTTGAACAGCTCGAGCGACTTGTCGAACGGGCGGCAGGTGATCAGGTCGCCCGCAGAGCCGGCGGCGAGCTTGGCGCCAAGCGCTGCGTCATACTCCGTCGGGGCCGAAGGCGCGAACACCACCTTGATGCCGGGGTTCTTGGCCTCGAAGGCCGGGATCAGCTTGTCCTTCCAGATGGTCAAGTCGTCGCCGCGCCAGCTTTCGATGTTGAGCGTCACGTCCTCGGCCAGAGCCATCCCGGTCGTGCCGAGAATGCCCGTGCCGAGAATGCTTGTGCCGAGCAGAAGGGCCGTCAGTAGTTTGGTCTTCATCTTCAGTCTCCCTGTTGACCTTTTTCAGGTTCGGTTCTGATGAGAACAGAGGCTCAGCGCCCCTTGCTCCCCTCGCAAGCCCGTTTCACCCCGATGGAAATCGGGATGAAACAAGCCCTACTTCCTTGTCAGGGCATGATCTTTTCCGAAAAGCGGGTTTCACTTTTCGGGATCATGCCCCAGCGCGGAAAGCGCCGGCCGAAGCTTCTGGCCGGCTCCTTCCAGTATCTTCTCGGCCGCGTCGGCGTTGGCGGCGCCCGCGGCGAGCAGAATGGCTGTCTTGACGACACCGCCGCTTTCCTCGAGCAGGCGGGCGGCGTCCTCGCGGCTCTTGCCGCTGATGGCGGCGACCATGCGCACGGCGCGGTCGCGCAGCTTGATGTTGTCGGCGGTGAGATTGACCATGTAGCCGTCATGGACATGGCCGAGATGGATCGCGGTCAGCGTCGACAGCATGTTGAGCGCGATCTTCTGCGCGGTGCCCGCGCCCATGCGTGTCGAGCCGGCGATCAATTCCGGCGGGGTTTCGAGCAGGATGGCGACGTCGGCCTGCTTGAACAGCGCGGCGCCCCGGTTGTTGGCGATGGCGATGGTGGCCGCGCCGCGGCTGCGCGCGTCCTGCAGCGCCTGGACCGCGTAAGGCGTCGAGCCGCTGGCGGAGATGGCGATCAGGCAGTCGCCCTTGCCGATGGCAGCCGCGGCGACGGCTGCCGACGCCTCCTCGGTGTCGTCCTCCGGTCCGCCGGCCAGCGTGCGGAAGGCGTCGTCGCCGCCGGCGATCAGGATGGCGATGCGGTCACGGGCGATGCCGAACGTGCCGGGCAATTCCAGCGCGTCGGCCATGGCCATCAGGCCGGAACTGCCGGCCGCCGCATAGGCGAGCCTGCCGCCGCTTTTCAACTGCTTCGCGATGAGTTCGGCGGCGGCGGCGATCGCCGGGATGGCCCCGTGCACGGCCTTCGAGGCCTCGATCTGGGCATTGGCCAGGAACRCCAAAATGGCGTCCGGGGACTGGACATCCAGCCCCTCGGCATTCTGGTGGAGCGCTTCCGTGCGCGTCTCGGCCATGCATTTTCCTCCAACTGAACGAACAATACCAAAAAAATACCACTTGTCCACACGCATTAACGAATTTTGGGCTACGGACCTAGCTTGCCGGCAAATTACCGTTGGTTTTCAATAAAATACGGCTTAATCTTTTTTGAGCTGAAATTAACCCTTGGCTATTGGTATTTTATTGGTATTATCCGGGCCGAGGAGAAAATCGCGTGAAATTCGTGCTTGGCATCGATGGCGGCGGCACCAGCTGCAGGGCGGCCCTTGCGACCGTCGACGGCTCGGTCGTCGGCCGCGCCAAGAGCGGCGCCGCCAACATCCGCACCGACCTCACGGGCGCCCGCGCCAACATCGTCGAGGCGGCCAGGCAGGCTTTCCTTGCCGCCGGCCATGATCCGGAGCTGATCCCGCAGACGCCTGCCATCCTCGGCCTCGCCGGCGCCAATGTCGGCACCTACCGGCAGCAACTCGAGGCGATCCTGCCCTTCAGCCGGAGTCGCGTCGAAACCGACGCCGAGATCGCGCTCGAGGGCGCGGTCGGCTCCGGTGACGGCGCCATGGCCATTCTCGGCACCGGCACCGCCTATATGGCGCGTAAGGGTGGAAAATCGCGCGCCATCGGCGGCTGGGGTTTCCAGGTCGGCGACCAGGGCAGCGGCGCCCGCATCGGCCGCGACCTGCTGGAACAGACGCTGCTCGCCTATGACGGCATCCGTCCGGGCTCGCCCTTGACCGACGCCATGCTCGCCGTCTTCCGCAACAATCCCGAAGACGTGGTCGAATTCACCACCAACGCCAAGCCGGGCGATTTCGGCGGCTTCGCGCCAAAAGTCTTCGAGCATGCCGAAAAGGGCGATCTTGTCGCCAACTTCATCCTGGACAAGGCTGTGGCCGATGTCGAGGCCTCGCTCGGCGCGCTCGATCTTGCCGACGACGCTCCGCTTTGCCTGCTCGGCGGCCTGGCGCCGCTTTACGCGCCGCGCCTGTCGGCGCGTTATCAGGCGCTGCTGAAACCTCCACTCGACGACGCGCTGGGCGGCGCCGTGCAGATGGCCGTGCGCCTCTTCGCCAGCGGTTCGGAGGCGTCGCGATGAGCGTCGCCGACCAGATCTTCGCCATGCTGCCGGAGGCGTCGCGATGAGCGCCGCCGACCAGATCTTCGCCATGCTGAGAGAGTCGTCGCAGAGCGGCGCGCCGCTTTACCTGCAGCTCAGGCGCAGCATCGAGGAAGCGGTCAATCGCGGCCTGATCGGCCCCGGCGACGCGCTGCCCTCCGAGCGCGACATCGCCAGCAAGGCCGATATCTCGCGCGTCACCGTGCGCAAGGCGGTGCAGGACCTGGTCAAGGGCGGCATCCTCGTCCAGCGTCACGGCTCGGGCACCTTCGTTGCGCCGCGCATGGAGCGCGTCGAGCAGTCCCTGTCGCGGCTCACCTCCTTCACCGAGGACATGGCGCGCCGCGGCATGAACGTGCGCTCCGTCTGGCTCGACCGCGGCCTCTATGCGCCGTCGCCGGACGAAATGATGGTGCTTGGCCTTTCCTCGACCGAACTGGTGGCGCGCGTCGCGCGCCTGCGTATCGCCAACGACACGCCGCTGGCGATCGAGCGCGCGGCGCTGTCGGCCAGCGTCCTGCCCGATCCCGAAGCGATCGGCTCCTCGCTCTATGCGGCGCTGGGCACGACCGGCAATCGCCCGGTGCGCGCCGTGCAGCGCATCTCGGCCACCAACCTCGGCGATGCCGATGCGCGCCTGCTGGAAGTGCCGCCGGGGGTTGCCGGACTGCAGATCGAACGCATTTCCTATCTGGCGAGCGGCAAGGTGATCGAGTTCACCCGCTCGGTCTACAGGGGCGACGCCTATGATTTCGTCGCGGAACTCCGGCTGACCGGGCCGGGAGAGGAGATCCGGCCATGAGCGCCAACACCACCACCCATATGCGGCGCGAGATCGACGAGATCCCGGAAGCCGCCGCCCGCCTTCTCGACGGCTCGGCCTCGGCCTTGGCCGAGGCAGGGCGCGGCCTGCGCGAGCGCGACCCGCAATTCGTCGTCACCGTGGCGCGCGGATCGTCCGACCATGCCGCGACCTTCATGAAATACGCCGTCGAGCTGACAGCGGGTCTGGCGGTCGCTTCCGTCGGGCCGTCGATCGCGTCCATCTACGGCGCGAAGCTGAGACTCCGCGGCTCCGCCTGCCTGGCGGTCTCGCAGTCGGGCAAGAGCCCCGACATCGTCGCCATGGCCGAAACGGCAAGGGCCGGCGGCGCGCTCACCGTGGCCATCACCAACACGGCCGACTCGCCACTCGCGCGGGCTTCCGATTACGCCATCGATATCCTCGCCGGGCCGGAACGCTCCGTCGCGGCCACAAAGACCTTCGTCAATTCGGCCGTCGCCGGCCTTGCGCTGATGGCGCATGCCACCGACGACCAGGCACTGCTCAAGGCGCTCGCCGGCCTTCCCGGCCATTTCGAGAAGGCGATCGCCTGCGACTGGATGGCGCTCGCCGGCGCTTTGGAGAACCCGCAATCGCTGTTCATCCTCGGCCGCGGCCCGTCCTTCGCCATCGCCAGCGAGGCGGCGCTGAAGTTCAAGGAAACCTGTGCCATGCATGCCGAGGCCTACAGTGCCGCCGAGGTCATGCATGGCCCGCTGGCGCTGGTCGGACCGGGTTTCCCGGTGCTGGCGCTCGCCGCGCGTGATGCGTCGGAACCCTCGGTCGCCGAGGCGGCTGATGGTCTGACGGCCAAGGGCGCCGCCGCCTTCATCACCTCCGACAAGGCTAAGGCCGCGAGGCTTCTTCCGCATGTCGCAACCGGCCATCCGCTGACCGATCCGCTGCCGCTGATCGTGTCCTTCTACGGCTTCGTCGAGGCCTTCGCGCGCCATCGCGGCCTTGACCCCGATACGCCGCGCAACCTGCGCAAGGTGACGGAAACCGTATGAGCGACCGTTTCGCACTCACCGGCGCCCGCATCTTCGACGGCGCCGACTGGCACGACGATGCCGCCCTCGTCGTCAAGGGCGACGTGATCGAGGCGATCCTGCCCGCAGGCGCCATTCCGTCCGGCGTTCCGGCGGTCGAGACCGGCGGCGGGCTGCTTGTGCCGGGTTTCGTCGACATCCAGGTCAATGGCGGCGGCGGTGTCATGCTCAACGACCATCCCGATGTCGCCTCGATCGAGACCATCTGCCGGGCGCATGCGCCCTTCGGCACCACGGCGCTGCTGGTGACGCTGATCACCGACACGCCGGCGATCACTGCCGCGGCCGTTGCCGCCGGCGCCGAGGCTGCGCGGGAAAAGGTGCCGGGCTTCCTCGGCCTGCATCTGGAAGGTCCGCATCTCTCCATAGCCCGCAAGGGCGCGCATGACCCGGCGCTGATCCGCCCGATGACCGACGCCGACCAGGCGGCGCTGATCGCCGCGCGTCGGGAGCTTCCCGTGCTGCTCACCACGATCGCGCCGGAATCCGTGCAGCCGGGTCGCGTCACCGCGCTGGCCAAAGCCGGCGTCGTCGTCAGCCTCGGCCACAGCGACACCGATTACGCGACGGCGAGCGCCTTCGCCGGGGCCGGCGCCACGGTGGTCACGCATCTCTTCAACGCCATGAGCCAGATCGGCAACCGCGAGCCGGGCCTGGCGGGCGCGGCGATCGACGCCGGCGGTCTGTATGCCGGGATCATCGCCGACGGCATCCATGTCCATCCGGCGACGATGACCCTCGCGCTGCGCGGCAAGCAGGGGCCAGGCAAGATCGTGCTCGTCACCGACGCCATGGCGACAATCGGCACGGACATGACGTCCTTCACGCTGAACGGCCGCACCATCTACCGCAAGGACGGGAGTCTCAGGCTCGCCGACGGCACGCTGGCCGGCGCCGATCTCGACATGATTTCCGCCATTCGCTACGTCCACCGCGTCGTCGGCCTGGAGCTCGACGAGGCGCTCCGCATGGCCTCGCTTTATCCGGCCGAGGCGATCGGCCAGGCGCACCGGCTCGGCCGCTTCGCCAACGGCACGGCCGCCGACATTGTTGGGCTGTCGGAGGGGCTGGATGTCAGGAACGTCTGGATCGGCGGTGAGAAGGTTTTTGCCGGCTGAGATTTCCCGGTGCTGCAGCGGTGGAGAAGCTTTGAGACGCTGGCGGGACAGCACCCCCCTCTGTCCTRCCGGACATCTCCCCCGCAAGGGGGGAGATCGGACGTCACCGCGGCTTTCGCCAATCACCAACGTCGCAGAATTGAGCGAGGCGCGGAAGCTGCCAATCTCCCCCCTTGCGGGGGAGATGGCCGGCAGGCCAGAGGGGGGTGCGAAGGATCACGACGGATCTCACCCTTGCATCGCCTTCTTCTCCGAATGCCATCCAGYGTCAGCCGGCTTTGCCGGCGTACATATCCTTGTACGTCTCGCGCAGCACGTTCTTCTGCACCTTGCCCATCGTGTTGCGCGGCAGCTCGTCGATGAAGATCACCTGCTTCGGATGCTTGTATTTCGCCAGCCGTTCGGCGATTGCCGCGGCAATGTCGGCGGCGCTGATCGCCGATCCCGGCTTGCGCACCACGACCGCGGTGACGCCTTCGCCGAAGTCGGGATGGGCGACGCCGATCACCGCGCTTTCGGCGACACCGTCAAGCGCGTCGATCTCGCTCTCGATCTCCTTCGGATAGACATTGTAGCCGCCCGAGATGATGAGGTCCTTGCCGCGCCCGACGATGTGGACATAGCCGTCGGCGTCGATCAGGCCGAGGTCGCCGGTGATGAAGAAGCCGTCGCCGCGGAATTCGGCTTTGGTCTTCTCGGGCATGCGCCAATAGCCGGCAAAGACGTTCGGTCCCTTCACTTCGATCATGCCGATCTCGCCTTGGGCCAACGGCTTGGCCGTCTCGGGATCGGTGATGCGCAGCGAAACGCCGGGCAGGGGAAAGCCGACCGTGCCGGCGCGCCGCTCGCCGTCATAGGGGTTGGACGTGTTCATGTTGGTCTCGGTCATGCCGTAGCGCTCGAGGATGGCGTGGCCGGTGCGCTCGCGCCAGGCCTTGTGCGTCTCGGCGAGCAGCGGCGCGGAGCCGGAGATGAACACGCGCATGCCCTTGGCCACATCCTGGTTCAGCCCCTCCTGCTGCAGCAGCCGCACATAGAAGGTCGGCACGCCCATCAAGGCCGTCGCGCGCGGCATCAGCGACAGGATGCGCGCCGGATCGAATTTCTGCTCGAAGAACATTTTCGCGCCGGCCATCAGGATGACGTTGGTGGCGACGAACAGGCCGTGCGTGTGGAAGATCGGCAGCGCGTGGATCAGCACGTCGTCGGCGCCGAAGCGCCAGTGCTCCACCAGCACGCGGGCATTGGACGCAAGGTTCTCGTGGCTGAGCATCGCGCCCTTGGAACGGCCGGTGGTGCCGGAGGTGTAGAGGATCGCGGCAAGATCGTCCGACCCGCGCGCGACATCGCTGAACTCCGTCGCTTGCCGCGAAGCCTGGACGGCCAGCGTTCCCTGCCCGTCGCGGCCGAGCGTCAGCACCGTCGCGCCGACCGCCGCGGCAAGCGGTTCGACGCCGGAAAGACGGTCCGGATCGCACACGATCAGCTTAGGCTCGGCGTCGCGGAAGAAATAATCGAGCTCGGGCAGCGTGTAAGCGGTGTTGAGCGGCAGGAAGACCGCGCCGGCGCGCAACGAGGCGAGATAGAGCAGCGCCGCCTCGGGGCTCTTCTCGACCTGGACCGCGACGCGGTCGCCGGGCTCGACGCCCGCCTGCGCCAACGCATGCGCCAGTTGCGCCGACTTTGCCAGCATGTCGCCATAAGTGATCGAACGACCGTCATCCGTCTCCATCAGCAGCTTGCCGGGTGCCGGCATGCGGGAACGGAAAGCGCTGAAGAGATGATTGATCATGAAACGTCCTCAGGGCGCACCGGCGGCACAGCGCCGTGCTCGGCCGAGCGCATATCAGATTTCAGCAAAACTGCGCACCGCTTTTGCGTCCGCTATCTGCGGCCGCGTTTGGACTTGCCGGCCCTCGGGTCATAGCCCTGGGCGAAGCGTTCCATGCACATCGCCGCGGTGAGGCGGTAATGGTTGAGAAGCGCCTCGACCGCGCCGTCGGCGTCACCGTCCAGCGTGCGCTCGGCGATGATGCGGTGCTCGCCGAGATCGTCACGCCCCGTCCCCGGCGCGCTTTGCGAGATCAAGCGGTAGCGCGAGGCCTGGTCGGAAAGCTGGTCGCAGAAGCCGATCAGCCAGTGCGACCGGCATGCCGCGATCAGCGCGCGATGAAAGGCGCGGTGCAGCTTTTCCCACTCCGGATTGTTGGTGGCTGGGTCATCCGGCAGGCGGCGCTCGGCGCGCGCAAGGCGATGCAGCGCCAGCACCAGCTGCTCTTCCCATTCGGCGGTGCGGTGAGCGATGGATTCGCGCAGCGCCCGCTCCTCCAGCCAGCAGCGCGTGCGCGTCAATTCCTCCAGTTCCGCGGCACTGACCGGCATCAGGAAGAAGCCGCGCTGATCGTGACGGCCGAGCAGGCCCTCGGCGGCCAGGCGGTTGAGCGCCTCGCGCACGGGCGAGGCGCCGGCGCCATAGCGCGAAACGACCCATTCCACACGCAGCTTCGTTTCGGACTCCAGAGCGCCGCGCAGCAGGTCGTCGCGCAGTTGCTGGTAGACCGAGCTCGCAAGCGTGCTTTTGCCGCCCTTGCTTTCGCCCGGCTCGGTGTTTCCGTTTGTCAATCGAACTCCTGTCGCTTGCCCCTGTTGTGCCAGGGCCCCTCGGCGAAGCAATTCCCGTACATGTATCATACAGCCGGGCAGTGGCGCCTCAAGCGGAAGATTGCGATATTCGACTTTAAGACAAGATGGGCTGTTTATTTATCGGGCAAAGTAGAATCTCGACAAAAAGCTGATATTTCTACACTGCTTCACATATTGAACAGTCGTTCAATCTCTATCGAGGTCGTGCAACTTACGCGAGAGATCGGACGGCTACACGTTCAACTGGCGGTGCTGTCGGCAGCAGTGCGAATTGCTTCGATATTTGCCCTATAGGCTTCGACGTTGCCGCCCTTGAAGACGGCGGCGCCCGCCACCAGCACATTGGCGCCGGCCGCGGTCACTAGCGGCGCCGTTTCGGCCGAGACGCCGCCATCGATCTCGATATGGATTGGCCGGTTGCCGATCAGCGCCTTCACCCGCTTCACCTTGTCGACGATCGCCGGGATGAAGCCCTGCCCGCCGAAACCCGGATTGACCGTCATGATCAGGATCAGGTCGAGCCGGTCGAGCACATATTCGATCGCCGTTTCCGGCGTTGCCGGATTGAGCGAGACGCCGGCCTTCTTGCCGAGGCTCTTGATGGTCTGCAACGAGCGGTCGAGGTGCGGGCCCGCCTCGGCGTGCACCGTCATGCCGTCGCAGCCGGCTTCGGCGAAGGCCGCCAGGTAAGGATCGGCCGGAGCTATCATCAGATGGCAGTCGAAGAAGGCCTTGGTGCGGTTGCGGATCGCCTTGATCACCGGCGGGCCGAAGGTGATGTTGGGCACGAAATGGCCGTCCATCACGTCGAGATGGATCCAGTCGGCACCGGCCGCCGCGACAGCCTCGACCTCATCGCCCAGCTTGGAGAAATCCGACGCCAGCACCGATGGCGCGATCAGGGTCTTCTTGCTCATGGCGCAAATTCTCCGTGCAGTCCTGGGCGCGCGGCCGCGCGCCTGTCAGGGCGATTGCCTAGACCATGATCCAGCCGAGGGGAAGCATGTTTTCGGCAGGCCGATTGGCCTGCCTGCTCACCGGGCTGCCTTCGATGTGGAAAAGAAAACCCGCCGGATCGCTCCGGCGGGTCTGGGTCTTCAGCCACAGGATTACGGCTTGAAGTTCTGGATGTTGGCGCCCGCCGGATCCTGCAGCACCCGTCGCGGCTGGCGCTGCGGCACCAGTTGCTGCAGCACGTTCGGGTTGAGCAGGATGCCGGGGTTGATCTCGACGCCCGGCCGCCTGCGCATCGGCGTGCAGTCCGGGAACCGGCCGGTCGTGCCGACGGGGCAGCGCCGCCGGGTGAAGACCGGCTGGCACTGTCCGTCGATGAACTCCGCGCCCGGCGCGCATTCCACTTGCGGCTTGCGGCAGGCGCCGTTGCGAACCTCGGTCCCGCGCGGGCAGACGCAGTCGCCCCGCTTGTTATGGACCTGGCCGCGGATGGTGCACTGCTCCTGCTTCGGCTTTGGCGGCCTGCAGGCCTTGCCCTGCACCTCCAGGCCGTCCGGGCAGGCGCAATTGCCGTTGGCGTCGCGCACCTGGCCGCGGACCGGGCACTGCTTCGACACGATCGGCCGGCAGGCGCCACCGCGCACCTCCGTGCGGCTCGGGCAGACGCAATCGCCGTCGGCATTGCGGGACTGGCCGCGGATACGGCACTGGGCGGGCGGCTGCTGGTCTGGCGCGCAGGCCTTGGCCGCGCGGTCGAAATGCGTGCCGTCCGGGCAGGTGYAGCCGTTGGCTGTCGGCACCGCGCCACGGATCGTGCACCTCGGCGGGACGACCTGGCACACGCCGTTCACCAGCTCGCCGCGGCGGCAGACGCAATTGCCGTCCTGGTCGSGGTACTGGCCGGGACGCAGCGTGCATTGCGGCTCCTGCGGCTCTTCGCCCTTGACGCACTTGCCGTTTTGCAGCTCCGTGCCGCGCGGGCAGACGCAACGTCCGTCCGCCGTCCGGATCTGGCCCTGCAGCAGGACGCAGCGCGGCGGCACCGGCAGCGGCACGAGCTTGGTGCCTCCGCCACCCGAACATTGGCCGTCACGGAAGGTGGTGCCTTCCGGACAGACACAGCGGCCGGCCGAGCTTAGCACCATTCCATACAAGCACTGGTCCTTGACCTTTCGGCTGATGGTGAAGGGATGGCACGCATAGGCCTTGCCGCGATCGCCCTGGACGGTGGCCAGGTCGCGCGACAGCACGTCGCCGCCGCCTTGCACCGGCGTGTTCGGGGGAAGCACGCCGACACAGTTCTGGCCGTCGACCGTGCCCTGCAGATCGGCAAGGCGCGCATCCTCGGGAAGGATCACGGTGACGTGGTGGCTGTGGCTTTCGCCGGCGCCCAGCGTCAGGTTGGCGATGCAGGACAGAGGCAGCGTCGTCGGCTCCGGCGAGCAGCCGAAGGGCGGGTCGATCGAGGTGATCCGAACGCCTTCCAGCCGCCCGAGACCTTCCACGCCGATCGCATCGCCGATGCGGACCGGACCGGAGAAGGGGTTCGGCCCATCGTTCGTGATGGTGATCTCGAACGAGCAGGGTTCTCCCGGCTGGCACTCGGCATCGCCGGTCTTCTCGACGCGGATGGTCGAGGCCCCGCCGCCTTTCGCGCAGGCCTGGCCGATCGGATAGACGATATCATCACCCGGCGCCGGCCCGAAGGAGCCGCGCGCGCAGTTCTCGAACGCGCCATTGCCGCTTACCGTCACGTCGAAGTGCCTGGAGGTTCCTGGCGTCATCGCGGCGCCGGGAATCTGGCACGACAGCGTGTCGGCGGGCACCGGTCCGCAAGCCCAGTCCGCACCGTCAGGGGTGACGGTCTGGATTTGCACCGGCGCGCCGCCCGACACCAGGGTCGCGGCATCGCTCACCCGCACCGGACCGGTGGGGGCGGCGGTGCCGGCATTGGTGATGCTGATGCGGCAGGAAACAGCCGCGGCACCGGCCAGCGAGCCGTCGCAGGTCTTGGTGATGCGCATGCCGGGCTGGCCGCCATGCGGATGGCGGATGCGCTCGGTGGCGCAGGCCTTGTTGTTGGCAAGGTCGACCTCGCCGGGAATGCCTTTCACCTCGGCGCAGTTCTCCACCGTGTCCGGCCGGTAGTTTGCCGGCATCACCGCCTTGACCACGATCGCCGTCGAGGCGCCCGGAGGCAGCGCGATGCCGGCATTGTCGCAGCGGAACTGTCCAGGCCCGTTCGGTCCGCAAGCCCATGGCGGGCTCGGCCCGAAGGTCGACGAGGCCGGCGCGCCGCCGGGGTAGTTGTCGATCACCGTCAGCGGCCCGTTATAGGTGCTGGTGCCGTTGTTGATGATGTCGATCACGAAAGAGCAGACGCCGTCCGGCGTGCAGACCGGGCTGCGGGCCCGCTTCTTCAGGATCAGGTCGACCTTCTTCTCGACAGGCGGATTGCATTGCGGATCGCGATCGCCACGCCGGCAGATCGCAATCGAGGCGCAGCCGCGGTCGTTCTGCTGGCTGCCGAACAGCGGCTTGCCGCTGGCGTCGTAATCATAGGCGGCGCAGTTGCGCAGCACGCGGCCCTGCCAGCCGCCCGCCGGCTTGAAGCCGAGCTTGAGGTCGACGGAGGCGCCGGGGTTGAGCGTCGTCGCCGGATAGGTGCAGGTCATCGGCGTCGTGCCGGGCACGCAGACCCAGGGCGCGTTCGGCCCGGAGGTCAGCACGGAGCCGGCCGGCAACGTGACTTCGTCGAGCACGATCTTGCCGTTATAGGGCGCGTCGCCGACATTGGTGACGGTAATGGTGAAGTCGCAGCCGCCGGCCATCGTGCAACGCGGCACGTCGGCATGCTTCTCGACCTTGAGGTCCGGCTCCTTGTCCTTCGGCGGGCATCTCAAATCGCGCGGGATGACGATGTCGATCACCTGCGTGCAGCAGAGTCCCCAGCCCTCCTTCGGTCCGGCATAGGTCTCGATGCCGGTGACGATGAGGTGGATGGTCTCGCCGGGCGAGGCGCCGATGATCTTCCAGTTCAGCACGCCGCCGCCGACCGGCACCTTCTGCGTGTCGGGAACGATGCTGATGCCGGTGGTGGTGGTCGACACTTGCACCCATTTGCCACCCATCTCCGGGCCGACCGGCATATGGTAGATGAAGGCGCCGCCGCCGGGCACGCAATCGACCGTGCCGCGCTCGACCTTGAAGCATTCCTTGCTTGGAGGCGGAGGCGGCGGGTTGCATTTGGTCGGGTCGATCCCGATCGAGGTTTTCACCCCGGTGAGGAAATCGCCGTCGTCTGGCTTGTCCGGATCCTGCGAGGGGATCGTCGTTGCCGGCCCGCCCCGCAGCGAGACCTTGATCTCACCCTGGTTGTCGACCGTCGTCGGCACGGGAAAGGTCGCGTGGTCTATCTTGGCGGTGATGCGGAAGGTGATGACGCGTTCGTTCGCGGCGCYGACGCCGTCGAGGTTGGCAGCGCTGATGCGAAAGTTGGAGACGCTCGCCGTGTCGTTCGGGCCGGCCGACGTGCCGATCGAAGCAGTGGGCAGCGGTCCGCCCGAGGCGCTGGTGCCGTCGCCGGCGACATCGACGCTGACGATCTGCAGGCCGTGCGGCAGCTGGTCCCTGAAATCGAGCCTTGTCGCCTTGAGCAAGGCAGCCACGCTTGGCCGGTCGAAGTCCTGCGGGTCGCCATGGATGYCGAAGCTCAGGACATACTCGACGGAATCGCAGCTTCTCTGGCCGCCTTTCTTGGTGAAGAACGGCACGATCCGCGCAAGTTCCGCATTGATGCCGCGTGACGCTGGATTGGCGGCCTGGTCGGTCGCGGCCGGAGCCTGGTCCTGGGCGAGCGCCGGCAAGGCCGGCATCATGGCGACCGCGATACCGGCCGCCATCAGCCAGCGCGCGCCGCGCCTGGCATATGACAGTGGTTTCATGATCGTCTCCATGACGGTTTTGCGCGAGGCGGGGCGGGAATGGGCGAGATCGCTCATCTTTCCCTCCTCGGCGCTTCGCAGTCGACGGCTGGCGTTCTGAGCGGCAGCGTCATCTTGCAGCAAGGGTAGTAGCCACCCTTGTCCTGGTCGGACTTGCGGTAGAAGCAGAGGCCAACATTGACGGTGTCGCCGGGATTGTGGCCGGTGATGTCGACCGTGTAGGGCTTGCCCGGGACATGCGACATGGGGGTGGTCACCCCGACGCCGGACGTCCTGGACTGCGCCTTGATCGAATCGCCGCCGAAGCCGGCATGGTCATGGAGAGTGAGTTCGGCCCGCAGACCGCGCGGCGTGCAATAGTAATGCACGTCCTCGACGTCCACGCAGGGCGGCAGGTTGCCGGGCGGCGGGAAGTCGGGCGGATAGAACGGAGGCAGATAGCCGCCGGGGATTTCCTCGTAATAGCCGGCGCGGCCCTCGCAGGGGCGCCAGACCCTGACGTCGCCGACATGGCCCTGGACGTCCGGGTCTTCGAAATAGCCGTCGAAATCGACGAACCAGGAGCCGAAAGGCGGCACGTTGGCCGGCTTGACCAGCGCGCTCGGCGTCAGCTGCACGCCATGCACGGCAAGCGGTCCGCCGGCGGCGAGCCGCTCGGCGAGCTCGGGATTGTCGCGCAGCTTGTCGCCGGTGTTGACGACAGTGTCGGTGCAGACGGACGTGTCGAGATTGCCCTCGGCGTCATAGCCATATTGCAGGTCGACGCCGCCGGCCGACTGGCGGTTGCCTTGCGGGAAGCCGATCGCATATTCCTCTGGAACCTTGACCCAGCCCGATTCCGTTGCCGGATCGTCAGGGTCCTCGCGCCAGTAACGGATCAACTCGCCTTTGCCGGAGGAGGCGAAGCGGCTGTAATCGTAGCGGTTCTCGACCGGGCCGCGCTGGGCGAGATACACGAAGCCCTTATTGTCGAAGGCGATGTCGGTGACGGCATAGTCCTGGTCCGCCTTGACCGTCAGTTCCCAGCGCGGATCGCCGGCAAAGCTTCCGTCGCTCGCAATGCCGACCGACCAGATTTCGGCCTTCTCGCCGACGGAATAGTAGAGCCGGCCGCCATGATAGGCGACAGCCCAGACGCGGCGCGCATCCTGCGTATAGCCCCAGGTCTCGGGGGCTTCGCTATCGAAAGCGGCAGCCTGGATGTCCATCGCGGCGCCGTCGTCGGCGACGGGCTCTAGCCCATGCGCCGGGCGTCCGGCGACGCCATGGTCGAAGCTGTCGATCAGATGGCCCTCGATATCGATGCGGTGAATGAGCCCCGTGTCGAGATCCGAAGCGAAGAACTCGCGATGGGTAGCATCGAAGGCGAGGTTGCCGATGCCCGGCCCGCTGTTGGTGTCGATGTCGGCGAATTTGGAGACCGCGCCCGTAATGCCGTCGATCTTCCAGATCGTGCCTGGACCGCCGCCATTCTCGGTGCCGAACTGGCCGTCCATGAAGACCGCGCCCGCGGCGCCGCGGCGCTGCCGTTCCGGCCTGCCGTCATTGTCGGCGTCCGGCGTGACGATCTCGATGCCGTGCAGCGAGGTCGCGGCCGCGTAGAGATTGGGAACGCCCGAAGGCACCCCGTCGCGCATGCCATCGTCATAGGCGAGGCCGAACACCTCGCCGATCTGGCCGGCGGTCACCTCGAAGGGCGGCGGCGTGTTGACCAGTTGGCCGGAGGCCGGCCCGCTGAGATTGGAAACGTTGAAGACGCGCAGGGATGCGCGAGACGTGTCGATGAAGGTCTCGTCGATGGGGTCGACGCCGGGCGGCAATCCCCCCTTTTCGGAATCGGGAGAGTCGAAATCGGGAATGGTGGTGCCCGGAAAGCCTGTGACCGCCATCGAGCCGGGATAGATGATCTGGGTTTCCTGTGCCTTCGCCACGCCGCCGAGCCACAGGCCGGCGGACAGCGCCAGGCCGAGAATTCCGCTGCTTGTCGCGATTGCGCGGCGCAAACGGCCGCCACGGGAACGCAGGAACGAGCCGCGAACGCCAGACATTGAACTCCCCCCGAAGCCGCTGGAAGGAGCGTCCGCCTCGACCGCGCCAACCGGGGCAAGGGGCGGCGTCGCGGCACGTTCTTCCCCAGCTGAATTGTCCGCCTTTGTCCGAGCGACGATACGCCTGCGCCGGGGAGGGGTCAACGGAATCAGCCGGAAGCCCAGCGCATCGACGCCATCGCGCGGGCGATGGTTGTGCCGGGCGCACGTCGTTCCTTGAACCCTCGGAATCTCTGGAGTTCTGATCATTGAGGCCTTCCTCCGTGCCGCATCATTGCGGCGCCAGACCGTCAGTCGCGGATCAGAGCGGAAAGGTTCAATGCGGCGGATGCGAGGCGGCAGAAAAGTCGGCCGTACGAGGCGATCACCAGAGCCAGTCGCCGCGCCCAAGCGCCGAAACCGCCTCGACGATGCGGCTGAAGCTCGTCCGAGCCCGGCCGACCATGTGCCGGGCCCTGAGATAACCATGCACCAGCCCCGGCTCCTCGAACCAGGTGGCGCGTCCGCCGGCCGCGACGACGCGGTCGCGATAGGCCTCGCCGTCGGAGGACAGCGGGTCGCATTGCGCGGTGATCAGCACCGTCGGCGGCAAATTGGCGAAATCGGCATCGGCGAGCGGGTAGAGCGTGATGTCGCCGGTCATGTCGACGCCGCCGGTGCGGACATGCTTGTAGAAGTCGAGGTCGCGCACCGTCAGCATCGGCGCCTCGGCATGCGTAACGTAAGAGCCCTTCGAGTGGTCGCCGCCGAGGCCGGGATAGATCAGCACCTGGCCGGCCGGCTTCTTGGCATGGCCGCGCGTGGCGTGAGCGACTGCGGCGCAGAGATTGCCGCCAGCGCTGTCGCCGCAAAGCAGCACGGGGCGGTCATAGGTCTTGGCGGCCCATTCGAAGGCGTCCATGGCGTCATCGAAGGCCGCCGGGTGCAGATGCTCCGGCGCCAGCCGATAATCGAGCGAGACCACCTCGAAGCCAGTGCGGGCGCAAAGCTCGGCGCAGACGTCGTCATGGCTGTCCAGACCGCCAAGGATGAAGCCGCCGCCATGGATATAGAGCACCATCGCGGTCTTGTTCGGCGCCGCGTTGCGGTAGATGCGGACCGGGATGCTGTTGGTCGGTGCGGCAACGACAGTCGTCTCCGCCGTCACGCCTTGCGGATAGCCGGCGAAGAACTCGCGGCACATCCGGTCGTAGATCGCACGCTGCTGTTCAATCGTGTAGTCGATCGTATCCGGCGGGTAGTAGGAGTTGGTCTTCTCGATGAAGGCCCAGGTCTCGGCGTCGATGAGGGTTTTGTAGTCGGTCATAGCGGTTGGACCGATTCCGAAGGCCGAGCCCAGGCACCCCCCTCTGTCCTGCCGGACATCTCCCCCGCAAGGGGGGAGATTGGCAGCGTCGGACTCGGCGCCTTTCTTGGAACGTCGAAGATTGGCGAAAGCCTTCGCGACATCTGATCTCCCCCCTTGCGGGGGAGATGGCCGGCAGGCCAGAGGGGGGTGTGAAGGAACGCCATCGTCCGCGAGACTATCGTCCTTTCCACACCGGATCGCGCTTTTCCGCGAACGCCCGGAACCCTTCCATATTGTCTTCCGACCCGTAGAGCTTGTCGACCGTCGGCAGTTGCCGGCGCGTCACCTTGTTCATGGCGTCCTGGAAGGTCAGCGCCTCGGCAACCCGCGCCGTCTCCTTGATCGAGGCGAAGACCAATGGCGGGCCGCTGGCCAAAAGCCTCGCGATCTCCCAGACGCGCTCCTCGAGCTTCTCCTTGGGCAGCACCTCGTTGACCAGGCCCCAGCGATGCGCTTCGGCAACGTCCATCCAGCGGCCGGTGAACAGGAGGTCCATGGCGATGTGGTAGGGGATACGCTTCGGCAGCTTGATGGTCGCCGCGTCGGCCAGCGTGCCGGCACGGATTTCGGGCAGCGCGAAGGAGGAATGGTCCGAGGCGTAGATCAAGTCGCAAGACAGCGCCAGCTCGAAGCCGCCGCCGACCGCCATGCCGTTGACGCAGGCGATCACCGGCTTGTTGAGGTCGCGCAGCTCCTGCAGCCCGGCAAAGCCGCCGACGCCATAGTCGCCGTCGACCGCGTCGCCGGCGGCGGCCGCCTTCAGGTCCCAGCCGGCGCTGAAGAACTTGTCCCCGGCCGTCTTGACGATGGCGACGCGCAGGTCCGGATCGTCGCGGAACGCCTTGAAGGTCTCGCCCATCAGCCGCGATGTCTTGAGGTCGATGGCATTGGCCTTCGGCCGGTCGAGCGTGACTTCGAGGATCGCGCCTTCGCGGCGGGTGGTGATGACGTCAGCCATTCTTCTTCTCTCCAAGCACCAGCAGGGCGTCCGCGATCCAGGCGCCCTTGCCTTCGGCGCAGACGATCAGCGGGTTGATGTCGAGTTCCTCGATCTCGCCTTCGTTCTTCTGCACGAAGTCGGCGATACCGGCGATGGCGTCGATGGCGGCGTTGACGTCGGCCTTCGGCCGGCCGCGATAGCCTTCGAGGAGAGGATAGAGCTTGAGTCCACGCAGTGCCGCCTCGATGTCGTCGCGCGTCGCAGGCAGCATGAGCGTCACGCTGTCGCGCAGCAGCTCCACCAGCACGCCGCCGGTGCCGAGCGTCATCACCACGCCGAACATCGGATCGCGGGTGAAGCCGACGATCAGCTCGGCGACGCCGTCGCGCACCATGCGCTCGGCATAAAGTCCCGTGCCGAGCGGCAGAAGGTCATGCGCGGCGGCGCTGACGGATTCGGCATCCTTGAGGTTCAGCCTGACGGCGCCGACTTCCGACTTGTGCGTGACGCCCAGCGCCTTCAGCGCCACCGGAAAGCCAAGCGTCATCGACGAGATCACCGCCTCGACCGCATTCGAGGCGCGCTCGCCCTTCGGCACCGGCAGGCCGGCCTTGATCAGCCTTTCCTTGGCTTCAGCCTCGTCCGGCGTGACGCGCGTGGCTTCGGACGCGCCTGCCGCCGTCGTGTCGACCGGCTGCGCCTGCGGCTCGCGCCAAGCCCAGCCGATGAAGGCGGCGGCCTGGGCGGCGTCCATGGCCTCCGAAATGCCGAACAACGGCACCATGCCGCGCGCCATCAGGCCGGCGGTGTACTCCTCCGGCAGGTTCTCCGGCAGCGAGGAGACGATCGCGCCTTGCGCCTTGTTGGTCTTCAGCGCCGACTCGAAGGCGCGCAGTGTCGTCCACCAGTCGACATCCGAGCAGCGGTCGGGACGCGGGAAGTCGAGCACCAGCATGTTGAGGTCGAAGCCGCCCGACACCATGGCGGTGAAGGTCGCCGTCATCGCCGGCTCGTTGTTCCAGATGAAGGTGTGGTAGTCGAGCGGATTGGCGACCGCGACCAGCGGCCCGAGCGTCGATTTCACATGCGCGCGATGCTCGGCCGTCAGCGCCGGGAAATGCACCCAGCGCCCCTCGGCGCTGTCGGCCATGACGGAGGCTTCGCCGCCCGAGCAGCTCATCGAGGACAGCTTGTAGCCGGGCAACGGCCCGGTGATGTGCAAGAGCTTCAACGCCTCGATGAAGGCGGGAATGGAATCGACGCGCGCGATGCCGAGCCGCTTCAGGAACGCGCCGGAGGCGGCATCTGAGCCGGCGAGCGAGGCGGTGTGCGACACCGTCGCCTGCCTTGCTTGCTCCGAGCGCCCGACCTTCATGGCGATGATCGGCTTCTTCAGCTCGCGCGCCCGCGCCGCCAGTCTCTCGAAGCCGGCTACGGAGTCGAACGCCTCGATATGCAGGCCGAGCGAGGTGACGCGCTCGTCCTCGATCAGGCCGAGCGCCATTTCGGAGAGCCCCGTCTGCGCCTGGTTGCCGGCCGTCATCAGGAAGGCGATCGGCAGGCCGCGCTTCTGCATCGTCATGTTGATGGCGATGTTGGACGACTGGGTGATGATGGCCACACCCTTGCCGCCTTCGGCCAGGCGGATGCCGCCATGCTGGTCGGGCCACAGCAACGCGCCGTCGGCATAGTTGATCAGGCCGTAGCAGTTCGGCCCGATGATCGGCATCTGGCCGGCGGCGGCGACGAGCTCCGCCTGCAGCCGCTGGCCGTCCTCGTCATAGGCCTCGGTCTCGAGGAAGCCTGCCGCGAAGCAGACGGCGCCGCCGGCGCCGCGCTCGGCCAGCGCCTTGATCACCTCGATGGTGAGATGCCGGTTGACGCCGACAAAGGCGGCGTCCGGCGCGCCGGGCAGGTCGGCGACGGAGCGGTAGGCCTTGCGGCCGGCGACCTCGTCCTTGGTCGGATGCACCGGCCAGATATCGCCGGCAAAGCCCATCTTGATCGATTGCGCCACAACGGCGGCGGCCTGCGCCCCGCCGAACACGGCGATCGATTTCGGGCGCAGGAGACGTTCGAGTTTATGCATGGTCATCTTTTCGTTTGAGCGCGATCTTCCCCAAAGCCGTATCCCGGCTTTGGCGCATCATGCTCTAAGCTCCGAACGGACGCAGCAGCGCCCGCGAAATAATATGTCGCTGAATCTCCGAGGTGCCTTCCCAGATGCGCTCGACGCGGGCGTCACGCCAGATGCGCTCCAGCGGCAGGTCGTCCATCAGCCCCATGCCGCCATGGATCTGGATGGCTTCGTCGGCGACGAAGGCCAGCATCTCGGTGGCCTTGAGCTTGGCCATGGCCATGTCCTGGTCGGTGACGGTGCCCTGATCGTATTTCCAGCCGGCCTCGAACACCATCAGGTCGGCGGCCTTCAGTTCCGTCGCCATGTCGGCGAGCTTGAACGAAACGCCCTGGAACTTGCCGATCTGCTGGCCGAACTGCTGGCGCTGCGCGGCGTATTCGATGGCGTGCGACAGCGCGCGCTCGGCGCGGCCGAGGCAGGTGGCGCCGACCTGGAGACGCGTGGCGCCGAGCCAGGAATTGGCGACGTCGAAACCCTTATGCACTTCGCCCAGCACTTGGCTCGCCGGCAGCCGGCAATCGTCGAATTCGAGGATCGAGTTGGTGTAGCCGCGATGCGAGACGTTGCGGTAGCCGTCACGTACCGTGAAACCCTTGGTGCCCTTGTCGACGAAGAAGGCGGTGATCTTCTTGCGTTTTCCACGCGGCGTCTCTTCCTCACCTGAGGCCATGAAGACGATGGCGAAGTCCGCGAGATCGGCGTGCGAGATAAAATGCTTGGTGCCGTTGAGCACCCAGTCCGAGCCGTCCTGCACGGCGGTCGCCTTCATGCCGCGCAGGTCGGAGCCGGCGCCCGGCTCGGTCATCGCCAGGCAGTCCCACTTCTCGCCGCGGATGCAGGGGAAGAGGTATTTCTCGCGCTGCTCCGGCGTGCCGGCGAGCAGGATGTTGGATGGGCGTGCGACGCAGGTCCAGTGCAGCGCGTAATTGGCGCGGCCAAGCTCCTTCTCGTAGAGCAGCCAGCTCACCGTATCGAGGCCGGCGCCGCCGACATCGGCCGGCATGTTGGCCGCATAAAGCCCGGCCTCGATCGCCTTGGCCTTCAGCTCGTCGATCAGCTCGCGGCGCAGCTCGCCGGTGCGCTCCACCTCGCGCTCATGCGGATAAAGCTCGTTCTCGACGAAGGCGCGCGTCGTCTCGACGATGAGCTTCTGTTCTTCCGAAAGACCGAAATGCATGGATCAGCCCTTCTTCTTGCTCTTCTTCGCCTTGTCGGCCTTCCCGGCTTTTGTCGGCTTTTCAGCCTTTGCCGGCTTGGCTGCCTTCTTCGCCGGCTTTGCCGCCTTGGTCTTTGCAGTGGGCTTGGCCGGGGTCTTCTTCGCCGCCAGCTTGGCGAGCTGCCTGGTATAGTCCTTGTGCAGCGCGCCGGCGCCCCAGCCCTTGCCCTTGTTCTGCCTCGACAGCGCTTCCATGATCGCGACCAGATTGTCGTCGCGGATCTTCTCCAACTCGCGGATCGACAGTCCGTGCGCCTGTTCGTCCGACTGCGTGGCGATCAGGTCGACCAGCTCGTCGTTGAATTCCGGCACGTCCATCAGCTTGGTCCACGGCCATTTCAGGCACGGCCCGAACTGCGCCATGAAGTGGCGCATGCCGGCCTCGCCGCCGGCGACGCGGTAGACCTGGAACATGCCCATCTGCGCCCAGCGCAGGCCGAAGGAGTAGCGCATGATGTCGTCGAGTTCCTCGACGGTGCAGATGCCGTCCTTGACCAGCCACAGCGCCTCGCGCCAGGCGGCCTCGAGCAGGCGGTCGCCGACAAAGGCCTCGATCTCCTTGCGCACCACCACCGGCTTCATGCCGATCGAGGCGTAGAGCTCCTTGGCGACCTCGATCGCCTCCGGGAAAGTCTGCTCGCCGCCGACGATCTCGACCAGCGGCAAGAGATAGACCGGATTGAACGGATGGCCGACCACCAGCCGCTCCGGATGTTTCTTCATCGCCACCTGCATGTCGGTCGGCTTGATGCCGGAGGTCGAGGAGCCGACGATGGCGTTGGCCGGCGCATGCGCGTCGATCTCGGCCAGCACCTTGTGCTTGAGGTCGAGCCGCTCCGGCACGCTTTCCTGGATGAAATCGGCATCGGCCACCGCTTCGGCGATGGTCTTGGCGAAAGTGAGCTTGCCTTC
This sequence comes from Mesorhizobium sp. LCM 4577, assembly GCF_001854795.2. Classification (NCBI taxonomy): domain Bacteria; kingdom Pseudomonadati; phylum Pseudomonadota; class Alphaproteobacteria; order Hyphomicrobiales; family Phyllobacteriaceae; genus Mesorhizobium; species Mesorhizobium sp. LCM 4577. The sequence goes on from NZ_MDDU01000001.1 coordinate 519,295, forward strand.
CTTGGGCAGGCCGCCGGGCAGCATCTGCTTGTAGGCGCGGCGCGCGCCCTTCATCACCTCGCCCACCTTGCGCGACGCTTCGGGATCCGGATCGAAGATCGACACGTCGATGCCGTTCAAGAGCAGCCGCGCCACCCAGCCGGCGCCGATGACGCCGCCGCCGATGGCGGCCGCCTTGTTGATGATGCTCATGGTCAGGCTCCGGTTCTCGTCTTGGCTATATCGGGGTTGGTGAGGGCCACGCGCTCGCCGGCGCGGATCACCGCCGGGTCGTAGGCCTTGCGGGCGAAGACTTCGAGCACGAAGGGCCGGAAGAACCCGACCGGCAGCGTTTCGTAGTCGGGATCGAAGCTCGACTGGTCCCAGCGCTCGCAGAACTGGTCGCAATCGTCGAAGTAGAGGTGGCCGGCGAAGCGGTCGCGGGCATGCCGGTTGCCGCCCAGGTGATGCGCGTAATAGAGGCGCTGGAAATCGCCGTGCTTCTCCACCACCCAGGTGCATTGCTCGCGCACGAAGGGCTTCAGGATCGTCGCAGCATATTCGTCGTGATTGTAGGGCGCGTAGATGTCGCCGATGTCGTGCAGCAGCGCCGAGACGATCCAGTCGGTGTCTGCGCCGTCCTTCCAGGCGCGTGTCGCCGCCTGCAGCGAATGGCCAAGCCGGGTGATCTTGTAGCCGGAGAGCCCTTCATCCAGCTGCACGAGCGCGTCGAGCAGCCGGTCGCCGGTCCTGGCGGCATAGTCGATCTCATGGGCGGTCAGGAATTCGTAGTCTTCCCTATCGCCATCCTTCATCGCGGTGAATTTGACGGTAGCCATGGTGTGCTCTCCCGTCTTACGCCGCGGCTGCGATCGGCGCCCGCTTGGTCAGGTTGAGCTTCTTGCGCACTTCCTCCGGCCCGAGGATACGGGCGCCGAGATTGGTGACGATGCTGGCCGCGCGCTCGACCAGCTGGGCGTTGGTCGCCAGCACGCCCTTGTCGAGCCACAGATTGTCTTCCAGGCCGACGCGGACATTGCCGCCGGCAAGCACCGCAGCCGCGGCATAGGCCATCTGGTTGCGGCCGATCGAGAAGGCCGACCAGTTCCAGGTCGAGGGCACGTTGTTGACCATCGCCATGAAGGTGTTGAGGTCGTCCGGCGCGCCCCACGGCACGCCCATGCAGAGCTGCACCAGCGCATCCGGGTTGAGGACCTTCTCCTCGACCAGCTGCTTGGCGAACCACAGATGTCCGGTGTCGAAGGCCTCGATCTCCGGCTTCACGCCCAGCGCCGTCATCATGCCGCCCATGGCGCGCAGCATGCCGGGCGTGTTCGTCATCACATAGTCTGCCTCGGCGAAGTTCATCGTGCCGCAGTCCAGCGTGCAGATCTCCGGCAGGCACTGGCGCACATGTTCCATGCGGTTGGTGGCGCCGCCCATGTCGGTGCCTTTCTCGTTGAGCGGCAGCGGCGCCTCGGGCGAGCCGAACACCATGTCGCCGCCCATGCCGGCGGTCAGATTCAGCACCACGTCCACGTTCGCCTCGCGGATGCGCTCGGTCACTTCGCGGTAGAGATGCACATCGCGCCTGGGCTTGCCGGTCTCGGGGTCGCGCACATGGCAGTGGACGATCGCGGCGCCCGCCTTGGCGGCGTCGATCGCCGAATCGGCGATCTGCTTGGGCGAGCGCGGCACATGCGGGCTGCGGTCCTGCGTTCCGCCGGAGCCGGTCACGGCACAGGTAATGAAGACCTCGCGGTTCATCGCAAGCGGCATCGTCTTTCCTCCCAAATTCAATCAGCCATTGACGTCGACCAAAAAGCCGGAAACCGGCTTTGCTATGACGACATGCGCCGAAGCTGGCCAAGAATGACCGACTTGCCGGAAACTGTTTTGCGTTTTACGAAGCTCTCATGATCAAAAGCGAAAAGCCGACCATCTTTCGCTCCGAACGCGAGACGCTCAAGGTGACGTTCCTGGTGTTCTCCGGGTCGTCGATCATGTGCGTCGCCTCGGCCGTCGATCCGCTGCGCGCCGCCAACCGCATCTCGGGCGAGACGCTGTTCGATTTCAAGCTGGTCTCGGTCACCGGCGAGGCGCCGGTCACCACGTGCGGCCTTCCCGTAGCGGTCAGCGGCCGCTTCGACGCCGCCGAGCCGACCGACATGCTGGTGGTCGTCGCCGGCTTCGGCACGCAGAACTACGCCACGTCGGCATTGTTGGCTGGCCTGCGCAGGGCGGCGCGGGCGGCCCGCGCCTGCGGCGGTGTCGAGGCGGGCACCTGGCTGGTGGCGCGCGCCGGCCTACTCGAAGGCCGCAGCGCCACCACGCATTGGGAGGACATGGAGGATTTCTCCGCCGCCTTCCCGGGCGTCGACGTGCGGCCGGACCGCTATGTCATCGACGGGCCGGTCTTCACCTCCGGCGGCGCCTCGCCGACCTTCGACCTGATGCTGCATCTCGTCCGCACAAGGCTCGGCATGGCGGCCGCGCTCGATGTGGCGAGCGTCTTCATCTACGACCAGGCCCGCGCCGCGACCGACGCGCAGCCGCTGGTCTCGCTCGGCCGGCTCGACGGCTACGACCCCAGGCTCGCCCAGGCGATCCGGCTGATGGAAGCGCATGTCGACCAGCCGCTCACCATCGACGCCGTGGCCAAACGCGCCGGCGTGACGGCAAGGACGCTGGAAAGCATCTTCCGCAAGTCGATCGGCGAGACGCCCGGCGCCTATTATCTGAGGTTGCGCCTCAGTGCCGCCCGTCGCCTTGTGGTCGACACACGCATCGCCATGGCCGATATTGCCGGGCGCACAGGCTTCTCGTCCGCCGCGGCATTTTCCAGGGCATTTTCAAGAGCGTTCGGCGATGCGCCGGTCAGGCTGCGGCGCGGTTGAGTATCCAATCGGCGGCGGCGGTGAGATCGTCTACCAGCGCAGTCGGAGGCGGCTCGAAGCGCGTTTCATCGTTGGGACGGTACTTGCCGGTCCGCACGAGCAGCGCGGCGCCGAGCCCGGCGCGCAATGCACCGGCGACATCGCTCTCCGCGTCGTCGCCGACCATGACCGCATCGGCCGGCGGACAACGCAAACCGGCAAGCGCCGACAGGAAGAAATCGGGCGACGGCTTGCCGAGCACGACAGGGCTGCGGCCGCTGGCGAATTCGAGCGCCGCGACGAAGGCGCCGGTGTCGAGGCTGAGCAGTCCGTCGGCATCCTTGAACGTACGGTTGACCGCAAGCGCCACGAAATCGGCGCCGGCAACCAGTTCGCGGAAAGCGCGGTTGAGGCTGGCGTGGTTGAACGCCTCGCCGGCATCGCCGACGACGACGGCTTTATCGCTCCGGCCCTCCACTCCGGAAAACTCGGCCTCGAGGTCGGGATGGACGAGCAGATGCGGCCGGCGGCCGTGCTTGCGCAGCCATTCGACGGCTGCGCGCGCGGGCGTCAGCAATTCCTCGTCCTCTACCTTGATGCCCAGCCCGGCAAGTTGAGCGATGATCGTACGCGTGGGGAGCGTGTCGTGTTGCTGACGAAACGAAGCGGCAGCCCGGCGCCGCGCAGACGCTCGATGGCCGCCGCGGCGCCCGCTATCTGGACGTCGCCATCGTAGACGACACCCAGAAGATCGAGCAGCACCGTGCGTATCATCGATGCAGGATGGAGAAACAGTCTCCGTTCGTCAAACCAGGGTAGAAATGGGCCAAGGAAGAATCAGGCGGCGTCGCGGCCTTCACCGACGATGCGCGAGCGCATGCTCCTGGCCAGCGCCGTTTCGAGCCGCGCGGCGACCGCGCGATCCCATTCATTCGGCTCGCGGGCGCCGTCTTTCGAATGCGGCAGCGCCATCAGCCGATCGATGATCGAACCAGCCTCACCGGAAGAGAGCAGGGCGTCGATTTCGCGTTCGTGCTGCATACGTTTCGCCTCCTTCTTTCCTTCCCGCCACAGGAGCCACGTTTATACGAGTTCCGTGACGGCTGTTTGAAGGCAAGAACGAGGTGATTGAGGGGCAGCACGGGGCAAAGTTTTGTCGCGTGATTCTGCCCTCCCGAATGCAATTTTCAGGCCTGCCCCGCGTCCCGATTGTTCGGGCGCGAGGCGGCCTGCCGTTCTTCAGACATACCGGTTAACGATATTCTCCAGCAGCTCCTGCCGGCCCGAGCGCGGCTGCGGCTCGATCTTCTCCTTCACCACGCGTTCGGCGATCTCCTCCAGCGTGCGCTCGCCCGAAAGCATCGCCTTGCCTTCGGCGGTGTTCCAGCCGGCATAGCGTTCGGCCAGCGGGTCGGACAGCGCCTTGTCCTCGATCATCTTCGCCGCCGCCTTCAGGCCGCGCGCGCAGGCATCCATGCCGCCGATATGGCCGATCAGCAGGTCGTCGGGGTCCAGCGACTGGCGCCGGAGCTTCGCGTCGAAATTGGTGCCGCCGGTCTTGAAGCCGCCGCCCTGCAGCACCTGGTAATAGGCCAAAGCCATTTCCGGCACGTTGTTGGGGAACTGGTCGGTGTCCCAGCCCGACTGGTAGTCGTTGCGGTTCATGTCGATCGAACCGAAGACGCCCAACGCATTGGCCAAAGCCAGCTCATGCTCGAAGGAATGGCCGGCGAGGATCGCGTGGCCCTGCTCGATGTTGAGCTTGACTTCCTTCTCCAGCCCGAAGCGCTTGAGGAAGCCGTACACCGTGGCGACATCGTAGTCGTACTGGTGTTTTGTGGGCTCCTGCGGCTTCGGCTCGATCAGGATCGTGCCCTCGAAGCCGATCTTGTGCTTGTAATCGACGACGAGGTTGAGGAAGCGGCCGGCCTGCTCCTGCTCGCGCGCAAGGTCGGTGTTGAGCAGCGTCTCATAGCCTTCGCGCCCACCCCACAGCACATAGTTCTCGCCTTTCAGCTTTTTGGTGACGTCGATGCATTTCTTCACCGTCGCCGCCGCATAGGCAAACACATCCGGATCCGGATTGGTGGCCGCGCCCGACATGAAGCGGCGGTGCGAGAACAGGTTCGCCGTGCCCCAGAGCAGCTTGACGCCGGTCTCTTTCATCTTGGTCGCGAAATAGTCGGTGATCTCGTCGAGGCGCGCGGCACTTTCGGAGAAATCCTTGCCTTCCGGGCGCACGTCCGCATCGTGGAAGCAGAAATAGGGCGCGCCAAGCAACGAGAACATCTCGAAGGCGACGTCGGCCTTGAGCCTGGCCAGCTCCATCGTGTCGACGCCGCCCGGCTTGGCGAACCAGGGCCGGTCGAAGGTTTGGCCGCCGAAGGGGTCGCCACCCGGCCAGGCGAAGGAATGCCAATAGGCGACGGCGAAGCGCAGATGGTCTTCCAGCCGCTTGCCGGCCACCACCTCGTCCGGATTGTAGAAACGATAGGCCAGCGGATTGGTCGAATCCGGCCCCTCATATTTGATCTTCTTGATGTCGCCGAAAAATCCGCTGCTCATGGTTTCCTTCCTCTCCAAGTGCTTTGCCCGATTACCTCAGGCGTAATTGGTTTCGCTCTTTCGCAGGGCCAAAAAGGTCATGTCGAAACGATCCAACGAAGGAGCATCGCAATGACCGACCTCAACACGATCGCCCGCAATTACATCGCCGCCTGGAACGAGAGCGATGCGGCCCGCCGCAAGGCGCTGCTCGAAGCCACCTTCACCAAGGATGTCAGTTATCGCGACCCGGTCATGCAGGGTGACGGCCATGCTGGCGTCGCCGCGCTGATCGACGGCGTGCAGCAGCGCTTTGCCGGCTTCCGGTTTTCGCTGAGGGGTGTGCCCGACGGTTTCGCCGATCGCATCCGCTTCTCGTGGAACCTTGGGCCGGAAGGCACGGAGTCGGTCATCGAAGGCACCGACATCGGCATCATCGAGAACGGCCGCCTGAAGAGCGTCACCGGATTCTTGGACAAGGTGCCGGCGCAGTGAAGATAACTGGGGAGGGGTGGCGCGAGGCCCCCCTCTCTGGCCTGCCGGCCATCTCCCCCTCAAGGGGGGAGATCGGATGTCGCTTCGGCTTTCGCCAATCGTCAGCGTCGCAGGAATGAGCGGGGCGCCCCAACTGCCAATCTCCCCCCTTGAGGGGGAGATGCCCGGCAGGGCAGAGAGGGGGGCCTCGCGCCCACTCACGCGGCTACAGGGTGCCTCGCTCCTGCTCACGCAGTTACAGCCCTGATCGCAGGATAAAGCGCGCGATATCTCTGATAGGCATCAGCAAAAGCCCCACCAAGCCCGGCATCCGGCTCAACCGTCGCATCCGTCGCCGGCGCCGTGCACACGGCAAGCGGATCAGCCCCCGTCGCGGCAATCAACCCCAGCCTTGCCGCGCCAAACGCCGCGCCGAAATCGCCGTCGGCGGGAATCTCGACCGGCACCTGCAGCGCGGTGGCGATCGCCTTCAGCCAGTAGCGCGAGCGCGAGCCGCCGCCGATCGCGGTGACCCGGCTCAATGTCGTGCCAGCCGTCTTCAGCGCTTCGAGACTGTCGCGGAAGGCGAAGGCGACGCCTTCGAGCACGGCCTGCGTCAGCACGGCCCGGCTCGATTGATGCGCAAGCCCGGTGAAAGAGCCGCGAATGGCCGAGTCATTGTGCGGCGTGCGCTCGCCCGACAGATAGGGCAGGAAGGTGACGCCCGTCGGCGCCTTGAGCGTGTCGCCGAGCTCGCCGGTCAGGTCGCCGGCGCTCTTTCCGGTGATTTCGGAGAGCCAGTTGAGCGAATCGGTCGCGGACAGGATCACGCCCATCTGGTGCCAGGTGTTGGGCAGCGCGTGGCAGAAGGTGTGCACCGCGCTTTCCGGATTGGGCAGATAGGAGGCGTTGGCCGCAAACAGCACGCCCGACGTGCCGAGCGACACGAAGGCGTGGCCGGCGCCGACCGTGCCCATGCCGCAGGCCGAAGCCGCATTGTCGCCGGCGCCGCCGGCAACCGGGATGCCCGCCGCGATGCCCCATTTGGACGCGAGCTCGCCACGCAGCCCACCGGCCTTGGCCGTGCCTTCGACCAGCGACGGCATGTGCTTTTCGTCGAGCGATGTCGCCGCCAGCAATTCGGGCGCCCAGCGCCGCTTGCCGACATCGAGCCAGGACGTGCCGGCCGAATCCGACATTTCCGATATATGCTCGCCGGTCAGCCAGAGCCGCAGGTAATCCTTGGGCAGCAGCACCTTGGCGACCTTGGCGAAGATTGCAGCCTCGTTGTTCTTCACCCAGGCAAGCTTCGGCGCGGTGAAGCCCGGGAAAACGATGTTGCCGGTGAGCTTGCGGAAGCGCGGATCGGCATCGAGCGCCGCCGCCTCGACATGGCTGCGCGTGTCGTTCCACAGGATGCAGGGCCGCAGCACCTTGTCCGATTGATCGAGCAGGGTGGCGCCGTGCATCTGGCCCGAAAGACCGATTCCCTTGACCGCCGCCAGCTCTTTCGGATGCGAAGCCTTGAGCTCGGCAATTGCTGCCTCGCAGGCCTCGATCCACTGCGCCGGATCCTGCTCCGACCAGCCGGGATGCGGCCGCGAGACGTCGAGCGTGCCATGGCCGGAACCGATCACTTTCTGGCTGTCGTCGATCAGCAGCGCCTTTACGCCCGAAGTGCCCAGGTCGAGGCCGAGATACATGATTTCCTCCCATTGCCATTAATTTTTTCGGATCTCGAAAAAATCTGGCTTGGCCGTTTTTAGGGCAAGATCCGCTTCGGGTCAATTCTCAGACAAATCGAATGCGCGCCGTGAGAACAGCGCCGACAACGGGCTGTCCGGCCGCGCCAGCTGCCGTTCGGCGGTAAGCGCCCGTGCGAGCGCCGTATCGCCGGCGCGCAGCGCGGCCTCGATCAGCGTCAGGTCGATCACGTCGCGCTGCGCGTGACTGCCGCCGAAACGGTGCGCGATCGAGCGGATCGGCCGGATCAGCCGCACGGCCTCGTCGTGATTGCCCTCGCCGAAGGCCTTGATCGCGAGCGTCAGCGGGTGGCCGACATCGCGCGTGAAGGCGGCGTTGTCGTCGCCGCCGCGCATCGCTTCGCGCTGCGCCTCGAGCAGCGTCTTCGCCGGCGCCTCCAGCCCGGCGCCAACAAAGGCCATCATCGCATGCGCGTCGTTGAAGGCGTAATTGCCGGCGGCGGCTTTCGGGACCCAGTTGGCGGCGAGTGCCGTCCAGCGGTCGCCGACATCGACGCCGCCCAGAGTGAGGCGCCAAAGGATCGCCGACGCATCGACCATGTTGAGCGCCAAGGTTGATCGGTCGCCATAGATAGGCCCGTCATAGAGCCGGAGCACCTCGTCCGTCTCGCCGAGATCATAGTGGAACAGCGCCAGGTGCCACCAATTGTGGATCTTGAGGAAGCTCTCCTTCGTCCACGCTTCCGGATTGGCCCGCATCCAGGCGATGCCGTCTCGTTGCCGGCTTTGCATTTCCATGACATGCGCGACCGCATGCTGTGCCCAGCCATCGCGCGGCTCGATCTCGACAGCTTGCCGGCCGAAGGACTCGGCGCGGGCATAGTCGCCCATTTCCTCCAGTCCGAAGGCCTGCATGCCGAGAATGGCGTGGTAGCCCGGCATGCCCTTCTGCCAGGCCGGCAGCGCCCGGCCGATGCGGTCGCGCAGCATGCGCGCATTGCCGGTGAAGAAATCGATCTGATGCCCGACCTGCAGCGCCAGCGCGTCGCGCGGATTGTCGATCGCGATATCCTCGAGGATGCGCGCGGCTTCATGCCAGCGCCCGTCGGCAAGATGGCCAAGCGCCGCGACATGCGCCTGTTCGCGCGCGGTGGCGGCAAGCGGCAGCGCCGCCTGATRGCTCGATCGGGCAACCGCCGTCGCGTCCCGTTCGGTGGCCAGGCCGAACAGATAGCCCTTGAACACATGCGCCATGACGAAGGCCGGGGCATCGGCAATGGCGCGGTCGATGGAACCCACCGGATCGCCGATGAAGCATTGCAGCTCACGCACGGCGCGGGCGTAGGACGACAACCCGGCTTCGGTCGCGCCCGAGTAAGCGAGGCCGAATGCGTCCTGCAGCGTCATTGAGTATCCTTAGACGATCGCGAATTGCTGTTCGGGGCCGATCCTAAAGCAATTCCAGGAAAAGTGTGTATCGGCGATCCTGTGAAACGCTGGATCGCTCTGGAGCATCGGCGCGGCGCGCGCCAATAGCAGCCTGGTCCAATCAATACTATAGCCGATTCAGTTCACTTTGCAGTTTATCAACCATGCAACCCAGAATAGGCTTTGTAAAATTTTCCGAATTGTGTCTTCATTGCGGCGCCGGGCGGGGGGATAAAAATCGCGAATTGCGAGGACGCGATGCGGCGCTTTGGAAATTCTCTTCCGAGACTCTTCTCGGAAGGAAAAATTATATCAGAAAATGTTGATCGACTAATAAATGGCTTGGAGCATCCTTGGATGCTTGGCCTTCTGGCATCGACAGCACTTACATTGCTGCCTGGCTCTCAGGCTTTTGCCGCGTGTGTGCTGAGCCCGCCCGCCGGCAATACGGCCTATGTCTGCGACAGCGGCGATTTCGGCGGCAGCCTCACTGACACCAGCGGCGACAACACGCTGACCTTCCCCGCCGGCGGCAGCGGCCAGATCAGCGGCAACGTCACCTTCGGTCCCGGCAGCGATCGTATCGACATACAATCCGGCGCCATCACCGGCACGGTAGACCAGGGCGACGGCGCGGATTCCTTCATCATCGGCGCCGGCACCGTCGCCGGCAACGTCCAGCAGGGCGCCGGTATCGACGATTTCAACATGAGCGGCGGCCAGATAGGCTCGCTCAACCAGGGCGATGGGCTCGACACGTTCACCATGAGCGGCGGACGCATCGTCGATTTCTTCGACGACGGCGACCATGCGGTAATGACCGGCGGCCGCATCGGCCGCGTCAACATGAAGCTCGACCAGAACTACTTCAACATGTCGGGCGGCATCATCGACCGCAACCTCGTCACCGGCTTCGACAAGGACACCATCATCCTTTCCGGCGGCACCATCGGCGGCAACATCAGCGTCAGCGGCGGCAACGACAGTGTCACGATCACCGGCGGCACGGTCGGCGGCGACGTGCTGATGAGCTTCGGCTCCGACAGTTTCGTCTGGGACGGCGGCGGCATCATCTATGGCAATGTCGATCTCGGCGCCGACAATGACACCGCCAAGCTCAGCAACCTCACCAACGCCAATCTCGGCGGCACCAAAACGCTCAACGGCGGTCTCGGCACCGACACGCTCACCTTCGACAACGTCAAGCTGGACGGCATCGCCAGGGTCCAGAACTGGGAAACCATCGACGCCACCAACGACACGCAATTGACATTGGACGGCAACCTCGTGCTGGGCGACTCGGGCACTGGCACCGGCAAGATCAACGTCGACCAGGCAAGCACGCTCTATGGCGGTGGCTTCAATGCCTCGATCCAGGCCTTCACGTCGGGGCAGCTGGCCGAGGTCTTCAATGCCGGCCGCATCGATCTGACCAACGGCAACACGGGCGCCACCGACCGGCTGACCATCAACGGCAATTATACCGGGCTCGGCGGCCTGCTGCTGATCCAGACTGAGCTTGGCGACGATTCCTCCGCCTCCGACAGACTCGTGCTGTCGGGCGGCGCCGCATCCGGCTCCACCGGCATCGCCGTCGTCAATGTCGGCGGCGCCGGCGCCGAGACGACGGCGGACGGCATCATGGTCGTGCAGGCAGTCAACGGCGCCACGTCGAGCGCCAACGCCTTCGCGCTCGACGCGCCGGTCGCGGCCGGCGCCTTCGAATACTACCTGTTCAAGGGTGGCGTCAGCGCCGGCAGCGCGGAGAACTGGTATCTGCGCTCCGCGCTGATCACGCCGACATCGCCGGCTGCCGCGCCTGGAGCGCTGGAGCCGACGTCGCAACCGGAGCCCGTGGCGCCGGAAACCGAGCCGCCGCCGCCGCCGTCGGACCTGCCGCCGGTGCCGGTGCCGACCGATGGCGATGCCAACAATCCGCCGGTCGATCCGACGCCGCCGGTGCAGGCCAGCGATCCCGAACCCGAGGCACCGCCAGCTCCGCCCGAGGCGCCGCCGGCCGATCCGCCGCCGCCACCGCCCCCGGTGCCGACCGCCGTGCCCGATCTGCCGACGCCGGCGCCCGGCCAGGAAATCCTGCTTTATCGCGTCGAAGTGCCGGTCTATTCGGCCGTGCCGCCTGTCGCGCAGCATCTGACGATGGCGACGCTCGGCACCTTCCACGAACGCCGCGGCGAGCAGAGCTTGTTGTCGTCCGACACCGATCTGCAGCCGGTCTGGGGCCGTATCTTCGGCCAGGACGCCAAGATGGGCTGGTCGGGAACGGTCTCGCCCTCCTTCGACGGCACCTTGTTCGGGCTTCAGGCCGGGGTCGACCTTATCGGCCGCGAAACCGCCTCAGGCTCGGTCGACCGCGCCGGCCTGTTCCTTGCCTATGGCAGCATGAACGGCGATCTGCGCGGCCAGGCCCTGGGTCAGGACGGTCTCGCCGTCGGCAACCTCGACGTCAGCGGCACCAGCGTCGGCGGCTACTGGACACGGCTAGGCAAGTCCGGCTGGTACCTGGACGGCGTGCTGATGGCGACCTTCTTCGGCGGTTCGGCTTCATCGTCGCGCGACATCGGCATCGATGTCGGCGGAACCGGTGTCACCGCATCGCTCGAAGGCGGCTACCCGGTCGCGCTCGGACAAGGCTGGACGCTGGAGCCGCAGGCGCAACTGGTCTGGCAGCATCTGTCGCTCGACGACGCCAAGGACCGGTTCTCCTCGGTATCGTTCGATTCCGACGATGACGTCGCCGGCAGGATCGGATTGAGGCTGCAAGGCGAGACGATCCTCGACGGGACGCCGCTGCAGCCCTACCTCAAGGCCAATCTCTGGCACGATTTCGGCGGCACCGACCGCGTCGATTTCGAGGGCACCGATATCTCGACCGAGAGCCGGTCAACGTCCTTCGAATTCGGCGGCGGCGTGGTCGCCAAGGTGACCGACAAGGTCAGTGTCTTCGCCACCGGCGACTACACCACCAATCTCGGCGGCGACAAGCGCCGCGTGCTGGAAGGCAATCTGGGCGTGAGCGTGAAATGGTAAGGCCGACAGGCCTTACCATTCGCTAGGCTGATCTCAATTCCCCGACCGCATCGCCACCGTGGCGATGCCGGCGCCGACCAGCAGCGTGCCGCCGGTGCGGTTGAAGATGCGGATCGCCTTAGGGTTACGCACGATCGCGCGGGCCCTGGATGCGATCAGCGCGTAGCCGAAAGCGTTGAGGAAGGCCAAAGTCAGGAAGGTCGTCTCGAAGATCAGCATCTGCGTCCAGAAGTCGGCGTGACGGTCGAGGAACTGCGGCAGGAAGGCGACGAAGAAGGTGATGCTCTTCGGGTTGAGCGCCGTCACCAGCCAGGCATGCGCCATCATTCTTGCCGCCGAGACCGCGTCGGTGCGGGGTTCCGCCTTCAGCGCGCCGCCGGCGCGGAACAGCTTTATGCCGAGATAGATCAGATAGCCGGCGCCGATCACCTTGAGCACGGTGAACACCGTCGCCGAAGCCGCGAGCAGCGCGCCGATGCCGAGCATCGACAGCGTCATGGCGGTGAAGTCGCCAAGCGCAACGCCCACCGCCATGGGCAGGGCGGTGCGCCAGCCCTGGCCCAGCGCATAGGAGACGACCAGGAGGATCGTCGGGCCCGGAATGACGAGAAGGATGGAAGAGGCGGCGGCGAAGGCGGCCCAGTTTTCGAAGGACATTTCCCTGCTCCTTGAGCGCAAAGAAAAGGATAAATCCTGGCGTCGTCGGGAATGTAAAGGGGCCGCTGGAAAAATCTTCGGCACCTGGGCCGGGGCCCGTCGATCGCCGCAACGATCCGTTAGGGTTAAGCCGGGTTCCCGCGCTTTCACCCTTTTTCAACCATGACTGGTGAAAATGCCTGCGATCCGGCCGGACCGTGCTTCCCGCCGGCAGCGTAGGGTTTGGTGCATGCGCGAGTTGCCGCAAAGTCTGACGCCGCCTTCCAACGGCGCCGCAATCGATACCGAAATTCAGCTTTCCCGCCGCGCCGTGCTTTCGGGCGCCGGCGCCATGGCGCTGCTCGGCCTTGCCGGCTGCAGCACCACCGACACGCTCGACCTGCCGCAGATGCAGCTCGACAACACCGTCACCGGCTCCGTGCCGCCCATGCGCCCGGCGATCAGCGTCGACAAGAACATCACCGGTCCCGACGTCATGTACGCCTCGCTCACCGATGGCGGCTTCAACGTGCCGGCCGTGCCGTGGCAGAAGGTCAAGCCGCAGTTCCGCCGCCAGATCGTCGTCGACAAGACCGGCGAGGCGCCCGGCACCATCGTCGTGCATCTGCAGGAACGCATGCTCTATCTCGTCCAGCCGGGCGGCGACGCCATCCGCTACGGCGTCGGCATCGGCAAGGACGGCTTCCGCTGGTCGGGCCGCGCCAACATCCAGTATGGCCGCGAATGGCCGGTCTGGACGCCGCCGCCGGAAATGATCCAGCGCAAGCCGGAACTGGTGAAATGGCAGGGCGGCCAGCCCGGTGGCCTCACCAATCCGCTGGGCGCCCGGGCGCTCTACATCTACCAGAACGGCAAGGACACCGGCTACCGCATCCACGGTTCGCCCGAATGGTGGAGCATCGGCCAGGCGATGTCGTCGGGCTGCGTGCGCCTGATCAACCAGGACATCATCGACCTCTACTGCCGCGTTTCCAAGAAGAACCCGGTCGTCGTGGTCTGATCGGGTCCGAGGCTCACTCTTCCGTTGCGCGATGCCGCAAGACAGGCGAAGGTGCCTTCAAAACCTTCGTCCCGGGAGAGAAAAGCATGGCTGGAACCTTCGTCATCGCGCAAGGCGGCGGCCCCACCGCCGTCATCAACCAGACGGTCGTCGGCGCCACGCTGGAAATCCGCAAGCGTCATCCAGGCGCCAAGGTGCTGGGCTCGATCCACGGCGTACGCGGCATCCGCGACGGCAACTATGTCGACCTCTCCGCCATTCCTGAGGACCGGCTGCGGCTGATCGCCGGCACGCCGAGCGCCGCCCTCGGCTCGACCCGCGACAAGCCGGACGCCGCCTATTGCGAGGTCATCCTCAACGGCCTGAAGAAGGCGGGCGCCGACGCCTTCATCTATATCGGCGGCAACGACACCTCGGGCACCCAGCAGATCCTGACCGATGCCGCCGGCGGCTCGATCGCCTTCGTGCATGCGCCAAAGACCATCGACAACGATCTCGAGGAGAATGACCACACGCCGGGCTTCATCTCGGCCGCAGAATTCGTCGCCGGCGCCTTCCTCTCGGTCGATCTCGATTTCCGCGCCCTTCCCGGCATCTATGTCGGCATCGTCATGGGCCGGCATGCCGGCTTCCTGACCGCCGCCGCGGCCGCATGGCAGCTCGATCCCGACAGCGGCCCGCATCTGGTCTATGTGCCGGAGCGCGCCTTCTCGGCCAAGCGCTTCATCGATGAAGTGCGCGAGAAGCTCGATCGCCACAAGCGCTGCATCGTCGCCGTATCGGAAGGCGTCAGCACCGCCGACGGCAAGGCGCTGGTCGAAAGCCTGGTGCCGCCGGACAAGCTCGAGCGCGACCAGCACGGCAACGTCAAACTGTCGGGCAGCGACCTGCCGGCGGCGCTCGAGCAGGCCCTGGCCGAAGGCCTGCCGGGCAAGCGGGCGCGGGTCGACGCGCTGGGCTACATGCCGCGCGGCTATGTCGGCGCCATCAGCGCCGTCGACGCTCAGGAGGCCTTCGACGCAGGCGCCTTCGCGGTTGCCGTCGCCGGCGAAGGCGGCGGCTCGGTCGCGCTGCAATATGACGGGTCGAAGACGGTGTTGAAGAAGGTGCCGCTGAAGGCGGTGGCCGGCAAGACGCGCCATATGCCCGACGATTTCATGCAGCCGGATGTCAACCAGCTTTCGGAAGCCGGCATGGCCTATCTGAAGCGGCTGGTGCCGGAAAAATACAAGGTCGGGAAGCCCTTCGTCTGATGGCCGGCGGCCCGAAGCCCGAGCTTGAGATTGGTGACTGGTTCGGCAAGGCGAAAGTCGATGCCGCCACCACGATGCTGACYGAGCCCTTCGTGCATGATTTCGTGCGCGCCAACATGTGGCATTTGAAGGGCCGCGACGCGGACCTGCTGGTCGACACCGGCATGGGCATCCGTCCGCTGGCGCCTGAGATCGACACGCCGCCCGGCAAGCCGCTTATCGTTGTCGCCACGCATATCCATCTCGACCATGTAGGCTCGCTGCACGAATTCCCGCTGCGCATGGGGCCGAGGATAAGCGCGGCTAAGTTCGACGACATGGATGATGCCGTTACCTACGCGTACATGTTCCACAATCTCGATGGAGCCGTCTCGAAGCTGCCGGCGCCGGACTGGAAGGCGGCCGATTACCGCATTCCGTCCGCGCCGCTGACTCGTGCGCTCGACGAGGGCGACATCGTCGATCTCGGCGACAGGAAATTCCGTGTGCTGCATCTGCCCGGGCATTCGCCGGATTCGATCGGGCTTTTCGACGAGGCCGACGGCCTTTTCTTCGCCGGCGACGCCATCTATGACGGCATGCTGATCGACGACCTGCCGGACTCGGACCGCATGGCTTACTGCCATACCATGCAGCGCCTGCTCGACCTGCCGATCCGCATCGGCCATGGCGGCCACGGCCCAAGTTTCGACCGCGCCAGAATGGGCCAAATCGCCTCCTCTTACCTGCGCCGTCGGCAGCGGTTCGTAAGCGCTTCCTGAATTAAATCTTTGTAAGGTCATCCAAAGGCCCTGATTCAGGCCATTCCGCGTCCTAAATCTTGACTGTCGATCCGGCCGGCTGCCATGCGCGGCGAGGCAGGCATTYCCGGTCGCCGACACGTCGACGGGCGCTCCTCCAGAAGCGCCTGCGGCGCTGGATCAACCACTCGCCCGGACAGAACGACCATGTCACCATCAAGCATTCTTCGCAGACATCGCGTCGCCGCCCTGCTGGGCGCCGCGCTGATCATTTCTCCCGTCGTCGTTTCCTTTGCCCAGAACAATGCCGGCCTCAGCACCGTGGCCGCGACGACGCAGACGCCCGTTGCCGGCATCACGGCCCCGAACGGCTCTTTCGCTCCGGTCATCGCCGTCACCAAGCCGGCGGTCGTCACGATCACCTCGATCATGAAGGCGCAGCCACAGGTGGGTGATGACGGTTCGCCCCTCGGCGGCAATGTGCCATTCGACCAGTTCTTCCAGCAGTTCTTCGGTGACCAGGGCATGCCGATGCCGCGCACGCCGCCGCAGCAGCAAGGCCCGCGCTCCGAGGCGCTCGGCTCGGGCTTCATCGTCGGCGCGGACGGCACCATCGTCACCAACAATCATGTCATCGATGGCGCGAGCTCCATCAAGGTGACGCTCGACGACGGCACCGAGCTTCCCGCCAAGCTTGTCGGCCACGACGCCAAGAACGATCTCGCGGTGCTCAAGGTCAAGGCAGACAAGCCTCTGCCGACCGTCAAATGGGGCGATTCCAGCAAGCTGATGACCGGCGACCAGGTGCTGGCGATCGGCAACCCGTTCGGCATCGGCACCACCGTCACCGCCGGTATTGTCTCGGCGCGCGGCCGCGACCTGCATAGCGGGCCGTTCGACGATTTCATTCAGATCGACGCGCCGATCAACCACGGCAATTCCGGCGGGCCGCTGGTCGATGTCAACGGCAATGTCATCGGCATCAACACCGCCATCTATTCTCCCAATGGCGGCAGCGTCGGCGTCGGCTTTGCCATCCCGTCGGATCAGGCACAGAAGGTTGTGGCCAAGCTGATGAAGGGCGGCGACATCGAGTACGGCTATCTCGGCGTGCAGATCCAGCCGGTCACGCCGGATGTCGCTAGCGCCATCGGTCTCGATCATCCGGGCGGCGCGCTGGTCTCCCAGGTCACCGAGGGGTCGCCGGCGGCCAAGGCCGGCATCGAGACCGGCGACGTCATCACCGGCTTCGGYGGCCAGGAGATCAAGGATCCCAAGGATCTGTCGCGCGCCGTCGCCGACGTGTCGCCGGGCGCCAAGGAAACCGTCAATATCTGGCGCAAGGGCAAGGCGATGCAGATCTCCGCCGATGTAGGCCGCAACGCCGAAGATCAGAAGATGGCGTCGAACGGCAATGAAGGCCGCAGCCCGTCGGCCGAACAGGGGCTGCGCGTTCCCACGCTCGGCCTCGGTCTGACCGATCTGACACCTGATATCCGCGACCAGCTCAACCTTTCCGAGAACCAGCGCGGCGCGGTGGTCGAGCGGGTCAATCCCGACAAGGCGGCTTCGGCGGCCGGCATCCAGCCCGGCGACGTCATCGTCGGCGTCGACCAGACGCCGGTGAAGACGGCCAGGCAGGCCAATCAGGCGATCGCCGAGGCCGGAAGGTCCGGCAAGAAGTCGGTGCTCCTGCTGATTGATCGCGGCGACGCGCAGATCTTCGTCGCCGTTCCGTTCGCCGCCGGCTGAGAAAAGCTCAGGCGGAGCCCGTCGGCCTTCCCGGCGGGCTCCGTCCTCAAGATTCCTGTTGCCCGTAGAGGCATATTCGAGAACACTGCCCGCATCGTTCCGCCGATGCAGGAGGCGTCTCAATGGTCACGCGCGGCTTCTTCTCCGGACGGCGTCCTCCTTCCGACACCGACGCGCGCATTCCGCCGGGCCAGTACCTGGAACAGGGTTTTCCGGTTCTCTCGGCCGGGCCGACGCCGCGGGTGCGCACCGAGGACTGGTCGTTCACCCTCAAGCAGGGGCCGCGGCCGATCAAGAAATGGAACTGGGCCGAATTCAACGCCTTGCCGCAGAGCAAGATGACGCGCGACATCCACTGCGTCACGGCCTGGACCAAGTTCAACACGCCATGGCAAGGCGTGATGATCGACGACATCCTTGCCGACGCCGGGATCGAGCCGCCCACGGCCTACACGCTGGCGCTGTCCTTCGACGGCTATTCCACCAATGTGCCGACCAAAGACCTCGTCACCGGCAAGGCGATGGTGGCGCTGCTTTACGAGGGCAAGCCGATCACACCGGATCATGGCGGGCCGGCACGGCTATTGGTGCCGCATCTCTATTTCTGGAAATCGGCCAAATGGGTGAACGGGCTGCAGTTCACCGAGCGCGACGAACCAGGCTTCTGGGAACTGCGCGGCTATCACATGTATGGCGACCCTTGGCGCGAACAGCGCTATTCCAGTGACCCGTGAGGGGCGATCCGTGAGCAGCAATCGATGACCGCCGAGCCGTCGCCGCAATCGCCCTGGCAGGCAGCCACGATCACCCGCATCGAAAAGCGCACGCCGCGCGTCACCAGCTTCTGGTTCCGGCCGTCGCGGCCCTTCGCCCATCTGGCCGGACAGCATGTCGACATCAGGCTGACTGCGCCGGACGGCTATCAGGCGCGCCGTTCCTATTCCATCGCTTCGGCGCCGGAAACAGGCGGCGGCGTCGAGCTGGCGATCGAGCGGCTCGACGACGGCGAAGTCTCGCCCTTCTTCCACGACGTGGCCGCCGTCGGCGACGAGATCGAGCTGCGCGGGCCGCTCGGCGGCCATTTCATCTGGGAGGAGAGCGACGGCGGGCCGATCCTCTTGGTCGGCGGCGGCTCGGGCGTCGTGCCGCTGATGGCGATGGTGCGCCATCGCACGCTGCGCAACAAAGCGGTGCCCGTTGCGCTGGTGTTCTCGGCGCGGGTCTGGGACGAGGTGATTTTTCGCGACGAGCTGATAGGCCTCGACGATCGTCGCGACGGGTTCGATCTGGTGCTGACGCTGACCCGCGAGCCGGCGAGGCGGCCCTCCGACTATTCCCGGCGCATCGACGTTCGTATGATGGCGCAGGCCGTCGAGCGCCTGCCGAAGGCGCCAAGGCTCGCCTATGTCTGCGGCTCGAACGCGTTCGTCTCGGCCGCCGCCGATGCCCTGATCGGGGCCGGCGTTCCGGCGGGGCTGATCCGCACCGAGCGTTACGGGGTTTGAATTGCGATTGCGAACTGTTGAAATTCGATCCAGAAGGTAATACCTTACGTGCGTCTGGTATTACCAAGCGGGCGAAGATGGCCACCACCGTTACAGCAAAAGGGCAAGTGACCATCCCGAAACCGGTCCGCGACCTGCTGGGGATCGTTCCGGGAAGCAGGGTCGATTTCAGGCGCGCTGCCGATGGGAGCGTGGTGCTGGCTCGTGTCGACAGAAAGCAACCGGCGAGCCGCTTTGCCAAGTTGCGTGGCCATGCCGGCGAGGGGCTCACGACCGACGCGATCATGGCGCTGACCCGTGGCGAAGCGTGACGCTCATCGATACCAACGTTCTGCTCGACCTCGTTACGGACGATCCAAACTGGGCGGATTGGTCGGTTGCGCAGCTTGAGGCTGCGAGCCTCAATGGACCATTGTTGATCAAAGACGTGGTCTATGCCGAGCTTGCCGTTCGCTACTCTCGCATCGAGGATCTTGACGCGTTTCTCGAAGCGGCCGGTCTTGAAATGGCGCCCATGCCGAGGGCAGCTCTTTTCCTTGCTGGAAAGGTATTTACGCAGTACCGCCGATCAGGAGGACAAAAGACTGGCGTTCTGCCGGACTTCTTCATTGGTGCTCATGCTGCGGTCGGCCGGCTCCCACTTCTGACCCGCGATGTCGGCCGATATCGGACCTATTTCCCCTCCTTGAAGCTGATCACTCCGGACTCCTGAGCAGCTGCCAGGCTTCCTTCGCCGAGCCGTCGACACGGTAATCAACGCCGGCGTTCCGCCAGGGCTCAGCCGGTCGGAGAAAATTTTGCCGAAACGAGCTGGAAAGGCAGCGCGCCATAGGTGGCGACGGCCTGTTCGTCGTCCCAGACGCGAAACTGCCGCGACGGCCGCGCCTCCAGCACCAGGACTTGTCCCGTCCGGTCGAGCTTCAGCTTGCCGCGAAAGCGCAGCATCCGCTCCCCGCCCGAGCGGCTGATCGTCATCGAGCGCAGCCGGGCCACATGCCGGTCGCCTGCATTGATTTCCATCTCGATGCGCCGCCTGACCGGAGGAACGACGATGCGCACGACGAGATCGAGCATCATCTCGTTGGTTTCGCCCTGTGGTTCATCCAGGGTTTGCGAGAGCACGAAAGATGCCGGTTCTCCGGTTGCCTTCGCGGCCATGGATTTGCCGCGCCACACGGTGTCCGGCTCGGTCTGTTTCAACCGGCCTTTCTTGCGCTGCAGGCGCAACTGCTTCGCAAATCCCCGCGATAGCCAGGTCAGCGCGCCGAAATCGGTGCGCGGCTTGGCCTGCAGGACCGATGACAGGCGCGCCGCGCCGCGCCGGTCGGCCATGTCCACCACCTTGGCCAGGACGGCTTCCGGCACCGCGATGCCGATCTCCAGCGCAAGGTAGGAAAGCGCCACCGCCGCGGCGACGGCGAGGCCGCGTTGAGCGACGATATCGAGGAATATGGTCCAGTCCACAACGCCGCCTTCGATGGCGACGGTGCAGTCGACCAGCCAGTCGCTATGCGCATGCGCGTCGAGGCCGCCATGCGCGATGGCCAAAGCGATGCGATCGGCCGGCGAGGGGACGACCACGCCGACGTCGCTGAATTTGGCGGCGATCGCGCGGCGCCAGATCGCCAGGTCGTCCTCGGCATTCTGCTGCGAGCCGTCGTAGGCGAGCTGATGCAGGTCGATGTCGCCGTAATTGCCCTTGAAGAAGTTCATCGAGCGCAGCGACGCCAGCCTTGCGCGCAGATATTGCGGGGAAACGCCGGTGGCGATCTGCCAGCCGCGGTCGTGCAGCACATCGAAAGCCGGCTGCATATCGCCCGGCCGCACCAGGATGTCGATGTCGTGCGCCACGCGCCCGCGCTGCGCGGCGGCATCGAGCGCGATGCGGCTGGCGCCCTTGATCAGCATCACCGTGCAGCCGGCATCGACCATCGCCGTCAAGGCCGGCTCGGCCTCGCGCATGGCCATGCGCGACTTGGTCCACAGCATCTTCTGCAGGCCGACCAGGCGCGGATAGGCGGCGTGGCCGGCAATCTTGCGTCCGAACCTGTCGGAAATCGCGGCAAGCAGCCGGTGTTCCCGGAAAGAGACGTGGTCGATGTCGTTCTCGTCCAGCCAGCTTTCAGCGCAAAGGCGCGCCGCTTCTTCGTCGGGCAGAAGCGCTGCCTTGAGCAATTGGTCGAGCGACCCGGTCGGCCAGGACCAGCCATAGTCGGGAAAACGCCTGCCGATGCGACGGATATTTGCCATCAACTGGAGCTGGCCTTGCTTTGCGCCCGCCGCAGCATGGCTAGCCGCGCCACTTCCAGGTAGCCGCGGTCGCGCGTCGCGTCGCGCCCATAGGACAGGCTTCCCGGCCTGATGCGCCGCAGCGCCAGGATGTCAGGCATCATGTCGAGGACAAAGCCGGCCTCGCGGGCCCGGGCGATCCAATCGATCATCTCGCCCCGGCCGCCCGGCGGGTCGACCATCGGGCCGACGCTCTCCACGGCCGCTCGGCGCATCAGCATCGTCGAGCGCGACCAGCCGGGCATCGCGGTCGGGGCCACCGCATCGGGCTCGCCGTCGCGGAAACTGCGTATATGGGTGAAGACACCGGCCGTGCCGGGAAGCCGGTCGAGATGGGCAAGCTGCGCCGCGATCTTTCCAGGCAGCCAAAGGTCGTCGGCGTCGAGCGTGGCGATGAAGCGCGTCGACAGCGCGGCGATGCCGCGCGTGGTCGCGCTGCCCGGCCCGGCATTGTCCTGGCGCAGAAGCCTGAGCGGCAAGTCGATGCCGGCGATCGCGGCGGCAAGATCGTCGGTCGAACCGTCGTCGACCACCACGACCAGCTCGGGCCGCAGCGTCTGGGCCGCGACCGATCGCAGCGTCTCCGCGATCGTGGCGCTGGCATTGTAAGCCGGAATGACGACGCTGTATCCGCTCATCACATGAACCGCCAGTCCGCGAGTTTCTTCAACTCGAATATGCCGTCGATCGGCTTGAGCGACGGATTGGCCCTGCGCCGCTTCATCGATTTATAGATCGCGCGCAGGAACTCGCGCGACTGCACGTCTTCCTGCCTTGTCATGTTGCCGGCGTGCCGCCGGTAATAAAGCGCCAGCGTGTCCGGGAGCACGTAGCGGGGGCCAATTTCGAAACCGCGCAGCAGGAAGTCCGTATCCTCGGCCTGGACGAAATCCTCGTCGAAACCGCCGATCCGGTCGACCAGACGACGCGAGAAGATCGCGGACGACAGATGGATGCCGCGAACGGTGATGCTGTTGCTGTCCGGGGTCGGCTCCAGCGTCTCGTCATCGATCCTGTCGACCAGCATCATCCGGGAATAGGTCAGCTCGAGCGAGGGATCGCGCCTGAAAAGGTCCAGATCCGCCGCGAAACGCCCGGCCGGCGAGGTGTCGTCGGAATCGAGAAAGGACACCAGTTCGGTTCCCGGCTCGAGCCGCCTGAGTCCGCTGTTGCGTGCCCGGGTCACGCCCATGTTCTCCTGCTGGAACAGCCGGATGCAAGGTGCTTCCTCCATCATGGCGCGCACAGCTTGAGCCGAACCGTCGGTCGAGCCGTCATCGATGACGATGATGTCGAGATCGGCGGCGTCGCGCTGCCTCAGCAGCGAGCGTAGCGCCGCGCGCACATAGGTCTCGCGGTTGTGGACCGGCATGATCACGGAGAGCCTCATCCGTGGCTCCGGAATAGTTTTGTGCGATTCAGCCCCCCGGCTTCCATCACATGCCCTGCCAGTCCGGCGGGCTCTTATACTCGAAGAAACCCGGAGCCTCGCGCCGCGACGGATCTGCTTTGCGCCGTCGCATCGATTTGTGGATCGCCCGCAGATGGTCGCGGAGTCGGCCGTCATTCTCCCGGGTGGCGTTCCCCGCGTGGCGCCGGTAGTAGATCGCGACGCTGTCCAGGAGCTCGTAACGGGGGCCCGTTTCGAAGACGCGCAGCAGATAGTCTGTGTCCTCGGACAATTCGAACTCCTCGTCGAACCAGCCGACGCGATCGACAAGCGCCCGGCTGAACAGAGCGGTGCTCAGGGAGAGCCCGCGAAGCGTCATCATACGGCTGTCCGCCGCCGGCTCCAACGTCTCGTCGTCGATCCGGTCGACCAACGTCATCAGCGAATAAGTCAGATCGAGGTCGGGATGCGTTTCGAAGTGGGCGAGATCCGCCTTGAACCGACCGGCAAGCGAAATGTCGTCGGAATCGAGGAAGGACACGAAACCGGCATCCGCCGGCAATTGCCGCAGCCCCGCATTACGGGCAGCCGCAACGCCCATATGAGYGTGCCGGAACAGGCGGATGCAAGGGTTCTCGTCGGCCATGGAGCGAACCGCCTCGGCCGATCCGTCCGTCGAGCCGTCGTCGATGACGATGATGTCGAGGTGGGCGGCGTCGCGCTGCCGCAGCAGCGAGCGCAGGGCCGGGACGACGAAGCGCTCGCGGTTATGGACCGGCATGATCACGCTCAGCTTCATCGGGCGCCCGCGCAAGGAAATCCGCAATCGTACCGGCAATCTCCTCCGGACGCGTCCCGAGGAAAAGCCGGTAGCACGGCAAAAGGCGTGTGAGATCGCTGAAGAAGCGAAAGCCGCTTTCCCGCTCGCCAGGCATCTGCGCGATACCGGACGACGCCAGCGCGATCATTGCATCCTTGCGCGACATCGGCACGATCGAACTTGCCTCGCCGTCACCGATATGTGGCACCATCAACATAAGGATGTCCAGGGTTGCAGGTACCGGCCGCGGCGCGATCTCGTCAATGTGAAAGATATGTTTTCCTTGCCAGTTGAGCGGGCGGTCGGTGCCCAGCCGCCTTTCCAGTCCGAGTCGGGCAAAACCCTTCGGGTCCTGCTTCAGGATGGAAAACAGCGGTCGCGCGGTCACGCCGTTCTCGAGGTCGATGAGCACATAGTCGTCGCCAACGCTGTCCAGCCCGTTGAGCAATCCCGCAACGACGGTTCCGGATTTTCCCGCGCCGCCGGCGCCGGCCAGCAGCACACCCTTGCCATCGATTCCCAGCGTGCCGGCATKGGCAAGGCGCATGCCGCGCGCGGCATATTCCCAGTGCAGGACGGCGCGCAGCGGCGCTCCCTGCTCCCAGGGTGGAAACGCGTCGGCCGAGCGCATCAACTGGACGCCGACGCGCCGTCCGGGGTCGTAGATCTGCCAGAAGTCCAGATCGTGGAAATGATGGCCGCGCAGCCCCGCCTCGGCGAGTTTTTGGGCAAAGCCGTGTTCGGTGAAATGCGCATCGCCCCAGCTTGCCGGCACCGGCATGTCGCCGATACCTGGATGGCCGATGAAGATATGGCATTGACGGGAGTCCAGCCGATCGCCGTTGGTTCCGATGAAAGCCTGGTCCATGGCATCCGCCAGCGCGCCGGCATCGAGATGCGCGGTCAAGTCCAGCCCGGGAAGGCGGACTGCCCGCTGGACCGGGAACTGACCGGCCGCGCTCTCGGCGGCGGCGAGGAGGAAGCGGGCGTAATCCGGTAAAGTCTCGAGCGTGACGCGTGGCATGGTCCGTTCCAGCCTGGCCCGAGCCGTGGCCGCTCGCTCAGGATACCTGCTTGACGGCCGGCCAGCCGAGCGGCTCCTCGACCTCGTGGATCGGGTCGACGGTGATGAGGTCGGCAAGATCATCATGGACGCTGACATCGAGCGGCTCGCTCGCCGCCGCCAGGGCCGCCGGCAAATCGTCCGAAGAGGGCAGCGGCGTTGCGCCGGAGGGGGCCAACAGCCCAAGCTCGACCAGCCGCGCGATGAAAGCCTCGAGTGCATCGGCGCTGATCATCGCGGCGCCCGCGGCCGATCGGATCAGCGCCTCGGTGCCGACACCCGAGGACAGTGCCTGCCACACCTTGCTGCCGGAATCGGAGAAGCCGAAATACTTGCCGTTGGAGAGGTCGAGCACGACAGCTTCGCCGTCGAAGGATTCGAACACGATGTCCTTGCTCGCAACGGCATAGACCTCGGAAAGAGGCATGTTCCTGACCCCGCTCTGCAAGCCGGCTGCTGCCGGCCGCATCCTTGCCTGACCCCTGAACAATGCCTGTAAACGCTCGATCCTTGCTTGGCAAGGCAAGGCGCGCAGGCGCCATCGCGAACCACTTTAGGTTTTAATTCGCGGTTCAAGCCTCGATTTTCACCCCCGACGAAGAGCGGCTGGGACCCTTTCCGGCACGAACGCTCCTTGGCCTTGAGCCTGAACGTAGTTCTGAAAGCGAGCCGAATCGCCCTTCGGACAGAGGTAGAATGGTTAACAGTATCGAAAAGTGACTATTAGGAGATTCTAAAATCGAACTGAACGGTTCGTTTCTGTTGACGGTGCGTGCAGGACGCTGTGAACGGCGGCGCTCCGATACACTTGGTGAGCCAACTGTCAAATCGATATAAGCCATTGATAAAGTTCAGAAAAAATAAAGTCATAGGCATGCTTATCAAAACTTCAAGATGCGGATTCATGGTCCAGACGGAAAAACTTCGTGATTGGAATCCGGCAGTCGGCTCACCCAAATCACCGTTGTCCGAACGACGCGATTTCATTCCCAAGGCACGCCGCTAGACGGACGGAATAAAGATACTGGAGTAGCAAAAATGAAAAAGATTGTTCTCACTGCCGCAGCCCTTCTGGCAATTTCCGGCAGCGCCTTCGCTGGTAGCGACCATTACAACCCGAATGAAGCCAATCAGGCGTCGGCTAAGGTCGACTCGTCCTACACGGCTTCGGTCCACCAGTCCGCGCCTGCCACTCAGCAGTCCGCCACGACGGGCGCCGACCACAACCTTTTCGGCAACAACTAACAGCCGACCTCGACCCGGCGGCAGGTTTGCCGCCGCATCGGTCGGACCATAGAATTCAGGAGCATTGAAATGAAGAAGATCGTACTTGCCACGGCCGCCTTGTTGGCCGTTTCCGGCGCTGCTTTTGCCGCGGAGAGCGGCCATACCGGCGAGGTCCGCGTCAACCAGCCGGCTACCGCCGTGGACACCACGCGCACGTCGTCGATCAACACTGACTCGACGGTTTACAAGCTGTTGAACTCGTCGAACGACGTTCACAAGCCCGCCTCTCAGGGCAGCGACCGTAACCTCTTCGGCCGCTAATAGCCTTAGACGGTATGAACAAGAAAAGCGGCGGGCCCTGGCCCGCCGCTTTTCTTTTCCACGATGACTTCGTGGATGACTTCGTGTCCGTCGGAGCGCTTGAACCTCAGGCCGCTTTCGCTTCCTCGCGATGCAGCGTGAAGGAATGGCCGTCGCCATCGAAGATATGCAGATCGCCGGCGCTGGCGTTGAGCCGCAGCGTCTCGCCGCGCTTGACTTCGACATTGCCTGGCAGCTTGGCCACCAGCGGCAGGTCGGTGCGGCCGATATCGACATAGACGAGCTGAACCTCGCCGAGCTGCTCGATATAGTCGACCTTGCCTTCGAACAGATAGTCCGCGCCGGTCGCTATGGCGAGATCCTCCGGCCGCACGCCGAAGCTGACCGCGGCGCCATTCGCCGAGGCGGGCGTTGCGATCGGCACCGTCGCCTTGCGATCGCCGACATGGCTGACCACGGTCGGATTGCCGGCCTTCTCGATCTTTGCCGGCAATATGTTCATCGCCGGCGAGCCGATGAACTGGGCGACGAACAGATTGCCCGGGCGCTTGTAGAGCTCCATCGGCGTGCCCACCTGCTCGACGCGGCCTTCCTTCAGCACCACGATGCGGTCCGCCAGCGTCATCGCCTCGACCTGGTCGTGCGTGACGTAGATCATGGTGGTGTTCGGCATCGATTCCTTCAGCTTGGCGATCTCGATGCGGGTGGCGACGCGCAGTGCCGCGTCGAGGTTCGACAGCGGCTCGTCGAACAGGAACACTTTCGGGTTGCGCACGATGGCGCGGCCGATGGCGACGCGCTGGCGCTGGCCGCCCGACATCGCCTTGGGCAGGCGGTCGAGATATTTGGTCAGCTGCAGGATCTCCGCCGCCTGGCGCACGCGCTTGTCGATCTCGGCCTTGCTTTCCTTGCCGATCTTCATCGAGAAAGCCATGTTGTCGTAGACCGTCATATGCGGATAGAGCGCATAGGACTGGAACACCATGGCGATGCCCCGCTTCGACGGCGGCACGTCGTTCACCACCTCGCCGTCGATCTTCAGCTCGCCCGAGGTGATCTCCTCGAGGCCGGCGATCGACCTCAGCAAGGTCGACTTGCCGCAACCCGATGGCCCGACAAAAACGATGAACTCGCCCGATTTGATGTCGAGGTCGATGCCGTGGAGAATGTTGAGGTTGCCGTATGATTTCTTCACCTGGTTGAGCGTGACATCGGCCATGTTTTCTTCTCCCGTTGATCTCTGTTTGCAAGTTCAGTCGATGCGTCCGAACCAGGCGCCGTAGCCGCCGAGGCGGACCGGCCCATTGCCAGTCTGTCCCGAAAAGCCATGCCCGGGCAAGGGTTGCAGCGCGCCTTTGCCGAGATCGACCTCGGCCGRCTTGTTGCCCAGGTTGAAAGCGCAGACGATCCGCTCATTGCCTTCGCGGCGGGTGAAGGCGACGGTGTCGCCATCGCTTTCGATGAAGTCGATGTCGCCCTTGGCCAGCGCCGGATGCTGGCGCCGGAAGGCGAGGAAGCGGCGATAGTGCTCAAGCAGCGAGCTTGTATCGCCCTGTTGCACATTGACGGCCTGCGACAGGTGCTTGCCCGGCACCGGCAGCCAGGGTTTTGCGGTCGAGAAGCCGCCGTTCTTGGCCGCGGCATCCCACACCATCGGCGTGCGGCAGCCGTCGCGGCCCTTGAACTCCGGCCAGAAGCGGATGCCGTAGGGATCCTGCAGGTCCTCGAACTTCAGCTCCGCTTCGCCAAAGCCGAGCTCTTCGCCCTGATAGATGCAGACAGAGCCGCGCAGCGACATCAGAAGCGCCGAGATCACCTTGAGATAGGCGGTCGGATTGGCCTCGTTGGCGGCCCAGCGCGAGGCGACCCGCATCACATCATGATTGGAGAAGGCCCAGCAGGACCAGCCGTCGCTGGCGACCCGGCCGAAGGCTTCCAGCACCGCGCGCACTTTCGCCGCGCTGATCTTCTCCGGCGCCAGGAAGTCGAAGGAGTAGCACATATGCACGCGCTTGCCGTCGGCGGTGTAGGCGGCGACCACTTCGAGGCCGCGCTGCGAGTCGCCCACCTCGCCCACGGCGGCCTGCGCCGGATATTCGTCGAGCAGCGCCCGGAAGCGCTCGAGGAAACCGAGATTCTCCGGCCGGCTCTTGTCGTAGAGATGGTCCTGGTAGTTGTAAGGGTTGACCGCGGGTGCGGTCTGGTCGTTGCGCTGTTCCGGCGGCAGCGGCGGATTGTCCTCAAGCCCCTGGCTGTGGAAGTAGAAATTGATCGTGTCGAGCCGGAAGCCGTCGACGCCGCGTTCCAGCCAGAAGCGGGTGATGTCGAGCAGCGCGTCCTGGACTTCGCCGTTGTGGAAATTGAGGTCCGGCTGCTCGGCCAGGAAATTGTGCATGTAGTATTGCTGGCGGCTGGTGTCCCACTGCCAGGCTGAGCCGCCGAAGATCGACAGCCAGTTGTTGGGCGGCGTGCCGTCGGGCTTGGCGTCGGCCCACACATACCAGTCGGCTTTCGGGTTGGTGCGGCTGGAGCGGCTTTCCTTGAACCAGGGGTGGATGTCGGCGGTGTGAGACAGCACCTCGTCGATCATCACCTTGAGGCCGAGCCGATGAGCTTCCGCCACCAGCGCGTCGAAATCGGCGAGCGTGCCGAACATCGGGTCGACGTCGCAATAATCCGACACGTCGTAGCCGAAATCCTTCATCGGCGATTTGAAGAAGGGCGAGATCCAGATGGCGTCGACGCCGAGCGAAGCGATGTAAGGCAGGCGCTGAACGATGCCCTTCAGGTCGCCGATGCCGTCGCCGTTGGAGTCTTGGTAGGAGCGCGGATAGATCTGGTAGATCACCGCGCCGCGCCACCAGTCGCGATCGATCGCAGGGTCTGGTCTCGAAGTCGCCTTCAAAGCCGATTGCATGTCTTCAACCTCCTTTCACGGAGCCGGCAAGCAGCCCGCGGACGAAATAGCGCTGCAGCGAGAAGAACACGATCAGCGGCACGATGATGGTGATGAACGCCGATGTCGTCAGGATCTCCCAGTTGCCACCCCGCGAGCCGAGCAGCGCGTTGAGCTTGGCCGTCAGCACGATCTGATCGGGCGCCGTGCCGAGGAAAACCATCGCCACCAGGAGATCGTTCCATACCCACAGGAACTGGAAGATGGCGAAGGAGGCAAGTACCGGGAAGGACAGCGGCAGCACGATCTTGACGAAGATCTCGAAGTCGCTGGCGCCGTCGATGCGCGCCGATTCCATGATCTCGCGCGGCAGGCCGGCGATGTAGCTCCTGAGCAGGTAAATGGCGAAGGGCAGGCCGAAGCCGGTATGCGCCAGCCAGATGCCGAGATAGGTCTTGGACGGCACGCCGAAGAAGCTGCCGACGCCGTTATAGAGCCTGAGCAGCGGGATCAGCGACATCTGCAGCGGCACCACCAGAAGGCCGATGATGACCGCGATCAGCAGCGCCCGGCCGGGAAAGCGCATCCAGGCCAATGCGTAGGCCGCGAAGGCGGCGATCAGGATCGGGATTACCGTCGCCGGAATGGTCACCGTCAGCGAGTTCATGAAGGAGCGGCCGATGCCTTCCGAAAACAGCACGGTTCTGTAGTTCTCGGGGGTGAATTTCGGCGGCGCCGACGAGGCGAAATAGACGCGCTGACCGCGGTCGCCCTCGAAGGCTTTCGGTGAAGACAGCACGAAGCTGCCATCGGCGTTCATCTGCAGGGTGACGCCGTCATTGAGGTCGGCGACCGATCCCGCCTTGTACTGCGTCGGCGCAGAAGATTTTACGCCGAAGGCGCTGATCTCGCGCTTGGGACCGTCGCCGAAGATGTTGCCCTCGATGACGTATTTGCCGTCCTTCTGGGTTTGCGCCGACGCCCCCGGCAACCGTCCCGCCTCGCTCTGGCTGGAACTGGCGAAGGCGTTCCACCAGCCCGACGCGACGATCTGGTCCTTGTCGCGCAGCGAGGAGACGAGGATGCCGAGGGTGGGGATGGTCCAGATCGCCACGAAGACGAGCACGGCGATGTGGACGCCGAAACGGCCGATGAAGGATTTTCCGGTCTTGGTCGGCATCTCAGTGCCCTCCCGTCTCTTTGTTGGCCTGGCGGATGTTCCAGACCATGATCGGAATGACCGCGATCATGATGATGATGGCGATGGTGGCGCCGCGGCCGAAATCGCCGCCGCCGCGGAACATCCAGTCGAACATCAGATTGGCGAGCACCTGGCTGTTCCACTGGCCGTTGGTCATGGTCAGCACGATGTCGAACACTTTCAGCACCAGGATGGTGATGGTGGTCCAGACAACCGCGATCGTGCCCCAGATCTGCGGCACCATGATCTTCCAGAAGATCTGGAACGGGTTGGCGCCGTCGATCACTGCCGCCTCCAGCGTCTCTTCCGGGATGCCGCGCAGCGCCGACGACAGGATCACCATGGCGAAGCCGGTCTGGATCCAGATCAGGATCACCATCAGGAAGAAATTGTTCCAGAACGGCAGCGATATCCACACCTGCGGCTGGCCGCCGAAATACTGGATGATGGCGTTGAGCAGGCCGATCTGCACCTGGCCTTCGCCGCGATACTCGTAGATGAATTTCCAGATCACGCTGGCGCCGACGAAGGAGATCGCCAGCGGCAGGAAGATCAGGCTCTTGGCGATGGTGCCCCACCAGATCTTGTCGGTGAGCACGGCGATGATCAGGCCGAGGAAGGTGCAGGCGGCCGGCACCACGGCCAGCCATAGTATGTTGTTGAAGATCGAGTTGCGCAGATCGTGGTCGCCGGCCGCCCATTCATAATTGGCGAGCCCGACGAAGCTGGTGCCGCCGCGGTCGAAGAAGGAGAGCCATAGCGTCGCGATCACCGGGTAGATCAGGTAGACGGCAAGGATGATCAGCGCCGGGCCGACGAACAGCCACGGCCGCACATAGCCCTGCCGGCGCAGATTGTTGATGGCGGCGGCGCCGGATACCCCGCGTGAGGGCAAGATGAGGTCGAGCAGTCTGTTGGCGCCCCAGAAATAGGCGACACAGCCGCCGACGCCGATGATGATGACGAATATGGCCGAGAAAATCTGAGCCGCCATGGGTCCCTCTCCCTGCGCATGACCGGTCAGCCGAGGCTGGCGATCGGATGCACCGACTTTCGGTTATTCGGAACAATCGAAACGCGAAGGCTTCCGGCGTTGGCCGCCGGTCGGACCCGGGCCGTAGCCCGGATCCAGGTGGAGGATGAGGAGGATTTCAGGACGCTTACTTGATGCCGTCCCAGCTTTTCTGGATGTCGGCGGCGACGTCCTGCGCGGACTTGCCGCCGACCAGGTCGACCATGCCGGTCCAGAACGAGCCCGCGCCGATCTTGCCGGGCATCAGGTCGGACCCGTCAAACCGCACCGTCGTGGCGCCGACCAGGATTTCGCCCTGCTTCTTCAGCGCCTCGCTGCCATAGGCCTCCTTGTTGGCCGCCTTGAACGGGGTGACGAAGCTCTTCTGCGCCATCCACAATTCATGCGCGAGCGGCATCTCGAGGAACTTGATGAACTCGCGCGAGGCCTTGGAATCCTTGGTGATCATCACCAGCGTTCCGGCCACTTCCAGCGGCGTGCCCAGTTCCGGCTTGGAGGCGTAAGGCGGATAGGGGAAGAAGTCGGCGTCCTGGCCGAGCTTCACATTCTCCGGGAAGAAGGACGGGATGAACGACGCCTGGTGGTGCATGTAGCACTTCGGCGGCACGGTGAAGAGGCCCTTCGGGCTGTCGCGGAAGTCGGTCGCCGCGACCGCCTTGGCGCCGCCGTCCACCATCTTGTCGTCGGTGGCGATCTTGCCGAAGATGTCGATGGCGTTGACCACGGCCGGGTCGGTGAACGGGATCTCGTTCTTCACCCACTTGTCGTAGACTTCCGGCGGCTGCGTCCTCAGCATGATGTCCTCGACCCAGTCGGTCGCCGGCCAGCCGGTGGCGCCGCCGGAGCCGAGCCCGATGCACCAGGGCTTGCCGCCATCGGCGATGATCTTCTTTTCGAGGTCAGCGAGCTCTTCCTGGGTCTTCGGCACCTTGTAGCCGGCCTCGTCGAAATTGTCGGGCGAGTACCAGACCAGTCCCTTCACGTCGATCTTGTAGGGGAAGGCGTAGAAACCGGGCTTGCCGTCCTTGCCATTATAGGTGCCGAGCTTGGCCCAGGAGTCGCCGGCGGCGTAGTTTTCCTTGATCCAGGCGGCGACGTCGTCGCCCAGCGGGGTGAGCACGCCCTTGGAGGCAAGATCCTGGATGAGGCCGGGCTGTGGCAGGACGGCGATGTTCGGCGGGCTGCCGGCCTGGGTGTCGATGACGATCTGCTGCTCGTAATTCTCCGACGAAGAGTATTTGACGTCAGCGCCGGTCGCTTCCTGGAAATAGTCGAGAACCGAACGCACGAGCGTCTCGTCTTCGCCGCGCCACGGTCCGAAGATCGTCAGCGTCTCGCCCTTGAGATCGACCTTCTTGAGGTCGTCGTAGTTCGACCAATGAAATTTCGAATCCTCGCCCGGCTTGAACTTCAGTTCGGCTTGCGCCGGCAGGCTGAGGGTGAGTGCCGCGAACGCCGCACCCAAGAGAAGCATTTTCTTCATCGCAAGTCCTCCCAGTGGTCACAAACAGGACGAAACCTCCATTTCGTCCGCCGACGCCCGCGGAACTGTGACTCAGCGAAAGGGCAACCGCAACCTTTCGAAGAGACTTCCAAAGCGCTTTGGCTATTTCGATCTCGCCATTGAATCGCTTGAGAGTCAAGTGGGCGCGTTCATTAATCGATTTAAATTCCTCGGGATCGGGTAGCAAAACTGCACTGCAGCATGCTTTTTTGGCGCTGCAGCAGCAATTTTGCTTCAAACGACGCCGGCAGGGCTTTAAGGTCCGCTTGTGCTTGGCGGCCTTGCCAACAATCATCGGATCGATTCAAATTTGAAAGCGCTTTGAGACTGGAGGCCTCCGATGAACCTCAAGCAACTCTCGCATATGCTGTCGCTCTCGCAGACCACGGTGAGCCGGGCGCTGAACGGCTATCCCGAGGTCAATGAGGAAACCCGGCGCCGGGTCATGGATGCCGCCAAGCGCCATGGCTACAGGCCGAACCCCAGCGCGCGCCGGCTTGCCACCGGCAAGTCGGGCATGATCGGCTATGTGCTGCCGACGGGTGCTGCCGTCGACATCGATCCGCATTTCGTCGAATTCCTCTCCGGCCTCGGCGACTATGCCCGCGCGCATGAGCTCGACCTCGTGCTTTCGCCCGCCGATGCAGACGACGAGGAAACCACCTACCGCCGCATCGTCGCCAACCGGCAGGTCGACGCCGTCTACATCTCCTCGCCGCGTCCGGCCGACAAGCGGCTGGCGCTGGTCAACACGCTGGGCATCCCCTTCATCGTCCATGGCCGCAGCGAGGGCTTCGACTTCGACTATCCCTTTCTCGACATCGACAATGAGGGCGCCTTCCACGAAGCGGCGCGGCTGCTGATCCAGCTCGGCCACAAGCGCCTGGCGCTGATCAACGGCAACGAGCGCGAGACCTTCGCCATCCACCGCGAGCGCGGCGTGCGCCGCGCGCTCGCCGCGAGCGGGCTGACGCTTGGCGAACGCAACATCCGCTCGGTGACCATGACCGAGGAGAACGGCTACCGCGCCGCCCGCCGCCTGCTCGAAGAGGCCGAGCCGCCGACGGCGATCGTCTGCTCCAGCCTGATCATGGCGCTGGGCGTCGTGCGCGCCGTGCGCGATCTCGGCCTGACCATTCCGGGCGACCTCTCGCTGGTCGCCCATGACGACGTCTTCCCCTGGCTGCGGCCGGAGAATTTCCCGGTGCCCCTGTCGACGACACGCTCGTCCATCCGGCTTGCGGGAGCGCGTGTCGCCGAGCGCCTCGCGGCGCGCATATCGGGGCTGGAGGAGGGCGCGCGAGGCGAGGTTTGGCCGGTGGATCTGGTGGTTCGGGGATCGGTGGCGGGTGCGCCGGTCTAGGGTCGGCCCGACAGCGTCGTCGACCGCCTCCTTTCGGGTGCCTTTGCTGTCGTGGGACAACGTTCCGCCTTCGACTGCTCCTGATGTTGGACGCCGACAGCCGGTAAGCCAGAACCGTCAACCAGTCGTCCAGAGTGCGCCATTTGCCGACATTCCCGTTTACCGAAGCGGATCCGATCCAACACGGCGGGCCGCCGCCCAGAGACTCCGAGGTGGTGATCGTCGGTGGCGGTGTCATCGGCGTAACGACGRCGCTTTTCCTTGCCTCCCGGAACATCCCGGTGACGGTGCTGGAAAAAGGCCGCGTCGCCGCCGAACAGTCCTCGCGAAACTGGGGCTGGATCAGAAAGCAGGGGCGGGACGCCGATGAGCTGCCGATCGTCATCGAGGCTTGTCGCCTGTGGCGGCAACTGGCCGATGAGTGCGGCGAAGACATCGGGCTGAACCAGACAGGCGTGACCTATCTGGCGAACGCCGACAAGGACATGGCCAAGTTCGAAGAGTTCATGAGGGTCGCCGCGATCCATGAGCTCGACACGCGCCTCCTGGACGCCGAGGAGACCGCAAAGCTCATCACCGGCATGTCGCGCAGGTTCGTGGGCGCGATGACGACATCCTCCGATATGCGCGCGGAACCTTGGCTGGCGGTGCCGGCGCTCGCCAGGCTTGCCGTGCGAAAAGGCGCCAGGATCGTGGAGAACTGCGCGGCGCGAACTCTCGATATTGCGGCCGGCAAGATCAAGGGCGTGTGGACCGAGGGTGGATATATCGAGGCCTCCACCGTGCTGGTCGCGGGCGGCGCCTGGTCGTCCCTGTTCCTGGCGAGGCACGGCGTATCCATCCCCCAGCTCAGCGTCCGGGTCACCGCGGCCGCAACGGAGCCCCTGCCTGAAGTCTATCCGGGCGCGGCCGCCGACGATCACATCGCCTTCAGGCGCAGGCAGGATGGCGGATACACGCTTGCCGCGGGCGGCAGCCACCTGCTTTATCTGGGGCCTGACGCGTTCCGGCACTTCACCCAATATCTTCCCGCCCTCAGGGACAATCCGTACGGAACGCGCTATTTCCCCTTCGCTCCGTCGGGCTACCCCGATGGCTGGTCGACGCCGCGCGATTGGGCGCCGGATTCAGAGAGTCCGTTCGAGAGAATGCGGGTGCTCAATCCCGCTCCTGAGCCGGCAAAGCTTCGTTCGATCGAGCGCAATTTCAAACAGCTTTTCCCGCAATTCGAAACAGTTCGCTTGAAGGCCGGCTGGGGCGGTATGATCGACGCCATGCCCGACGTCGTCCCCGTCGTGGATCAGGTGCGGGCAATCGGCGGTCTTTTCGTCGCGACGGGAATGTGCGGCCACGGCTTCGGGATTGGGCCCGGCATAGGCCGCGTCGTCTCCGACATGATCCAGGGGAATGAATCCGGGCACGACCTCAGCCGCTTCCGACTGTCGCGTTTCTATGATGGAAGCCCGGTACGGTTGGGTCCGGCGCTTTGAATGGCCGCCGGCGGTCCTCCCCCGCAAGGGGGAGATCAGCGGTTTCAGCGCCGGCCCAACTTCTTCAGCGTCGATGACTGGCGAAGGCGGTGGCGACGTCTAATCTCCCCCCTTGCGGGGGAGATGGCCGGCAGGCCAGAGGGGGGTGCTGTCCCGCCAACAAAACAGATATGAGCCGCTACTCCTTCGCCGCTCCAGCCGCCTTGATGTCCAGCAACCCGTAGCCGAAATCATTGTCCCGCCCCTTGGGCCCGAGATCCTTGGCTGTGGCGGCAAGCGCCTTCTCGATCTCGTCAGCCGAACGATCGGGCGCGGCGTGGATCAGATTGGCGATGGCGCCGGATACGATCGCGGCCGCGAAGGAGGTGCCGGTCACGACGTCGGAGCCGGCGCCGCTCGGCGCCACCATCTCGACGCCCGGCGCCGAGATGAAGACATAGGCGCCGCGATTGGCCTGCGGCATCAGCCCGTCCTTGGCGTCGGTGGCGGTCACCGCGATCACGCCGTCGAAGGCGGCCGGATAGCCATAGGGCGCCTTCGGGCCATTGTTGCCGGCGGCGGCCACCAGCACCATGCCCATCGCCCGGGCATTGCGGCAGGCGGTRCCGAGCAGGTCGTTCTTCGGGCCGACGAAGCTCATATTGATGATGCGCACATTCTGCTCGGCCGCCCAGTCGAGCGCCGACAGGATGACGTCCATGGTCGACTTGCCGTCTTCGAAGGCGCGCGCATGGTAGATCCTGGCGCCAGGCGCCATGCCTTCCAGCGGACCGACGCCGGCGATCAGCCCGTCGACCGAGGTGCCGTGATCGCGCTTTTCGATCGGCACGTTGGGCATGGCGTCATATTGGTCGGCAATGACGCCGGCGAGCGCGGGATTGGTGTCGTCGATGCCGGTGTCGATAACGGCGACGCGCACATTCTCGCCGCTCGCTTGGCCAGCATCGAGCGCGATGCGGTCGAAGGCATAGTTCACGATGCCGGCCGCCTGCTGCAGCGAATAGATATGGTTTGGCTCGCGCCGCTGCGTGCGGCCGTCGGCGGCAAGCTGCGCCAGCACCACGCCGACGGGCCGCCCGTCGGTGATGCCGAAGCGCACCAGCGTGGTGCCGAGCAGTCGCGACTGGCGCTGCGAGCGCACCTGCAGGCCGAAGGAATTGGCGATCTGCCGCACCACGCCGGGATCGCCGTCGACCGTCACCAGCACCTCGTCGGGCACGAATTCGCCGACGACCGCGCGCGGCGGTTCGGCCAGGTTGAGGCCTTGCGGCACCGTGACCGGACCGCTCGGCGTTGGCGCGGGCGGTGGCGCGCTGTTGGAACCGTTCGATGACGATGTCCCGTTGGACGGTGCGGGCGTTTGTGGGGCGGCGGGCGCCGGCGAGTTCGGAAAGAGATCGACGATCAGCGCCGGCAGGAACACCGCGCCGCTCGTGGCCGCGCCGGGCGTTCCTGCGCCATTCTTGGCGCCGCCGTCCTTGTCGCAGCCGCCGCCGGCCGCCGTCGTACGGTTCAAACAGTCGATCTGCTTTTGTGACAGGTTCGGGTCGTTGGTCTGCGCGAACGCAGGCGCGGCGACAAATGCCACCGCGAGCACTGCCACGCGAAGAATGACCGCCTTAGCCGCCATCGGCCGGTTTCCTTCCCTGCACCACAGCATCCGCGAAAGGCTGGGCGGCAATAAGGCCGACGAGCCTGTCGTAATCGGCTGCCGTGCTCGCCGGAACCGTCAGGTGGAACACGCCGTCCGCGGTCGGGCCGCCGGCGATCTTCAGCCCGTTCTGGCCGAGGAAGGCGGCGATATCGGCCATCCTGGCGTCCGGCTTGAACTTCACCAGCGCGAAAGGCAGCTTCGCCAGATCGTCCTGGGCGCCGGCCACTTCGAAGTCGTTGCCCTTGCCGCCCGGCTGTTCGAAGGACTGCACGATGACCAGCGCAAGCAGCGCTGCGGCTGCCGCCCAGGCGACGCCGGCGGGCATCGCCGTCACCCGGCCGAAGATCTTCGCCAGCCAGGATTGGCCGGGCGCGCGCACGGGGCCGGCCTCGGCGTCGAGCGCCCTGGTGAAACGGCTCAGCGCATCGGCCGGCGGGCGGATCGCCTCGTTGGCGGCGGCGGTGCCGGAAAACTCGGCCTCAGCCTCGCCAAGGGCGGCAAGCGCCGTCGGATCGGTGGCCAGCCATTCCTCGACGGCCTCCAGCTCGGCGCCTTCCAGAGAGCCGTTCAGATAGAACGGCAGCAGCGTCTCCATCTCGTCGCGGCGCGACATCTTTTCAGCGGCGCTCATGGCCACCCCCTGTCGTAACCGGCGGCCTTGAGGGCTTCGCCGAGTTTCTTGCGGGCGTAGAACATCCTGGTCTTGACGGTCGCGACCGGAATGCCGAGCACCTCGCCGATTTCGGTCACCGACTGGCCGTGGTAATAGGCAAGGTCGATCACCGTGCGGTGCTCTTCCGGCAAGGCATCGACGAAGCGGCGCAAGGCGGCGGCCTTGTCCTCTTTCATGGTGACGACTTCGGGCGTGTCGGCGCCGTCGGGAACCTGCGCCGCGTCGTCGTCGTCGATCCAGTCTTCCTTCTTCTTACGCAGCGAAGACAGCGCCTTGAAGCGGGCGATGCCGAGCAGCCACGTGGAAACTTCGGAGCGGCCCTCGAAGCTGGGCGCCTGCTTCCACAGCTCGAGAAAAACCTCGTTGGCGATATCGTCGGCCATCATTTCCGATCCCGTCTGGCGCGCCACGAAGCGGTAGACCCGCGCGTGGTGACGCATGAACAGGAGCCGAACGGCGGCCCGGTCGCCCTTCGCGACCCGGTCTACAAGCGCGCGATCGGTTTCGGTCGCCGCGTTCATGGCCGGTCGAGCCGCCTGGCTCCTCGTAGCTCTGTCGCTGATCGGTCCAAAAAGGTTCACCCTCCGCCAAGGATTTTTCGGAGGCTAACCGAAGAGCGGGGAGGTTGCCAGTAGGGGCGCTTTCCTTCTCCCTTTGTGGGGGAAGGTGGATCGGCGCGATAGCGCCGAGACGGATGAGGGGTGTTCCAGCGGAGTGAGACGTTGGCTTTCCCTGGAACACCCCTCATCCGTCGCCTTCGGCGACACCTTCTCCCACAAGGGGAGAAGGGGGAGGCGCGCTTACCCCAAAAAAACCTTCGCCTTCATCGTCTCGGGTATTTCCACGCCGAGCCGGCTCAACACCGTCGGCGCGAGCTGCAGTTGGTCGAGCAGCGTGTCGGCTTCGGGCCCTTTCGCGGGTCCGAAATAATAGAGCGCGAAATCCTGCATCTCGTCGTCATGGCCGCCATGGTGGCCGCGGTCGGTCTGGCCGTGGTCGGCCGTCACGATCACTTCATAGCCGGCTGCGCGCCATTGCGGCAGGAAAGCCGCGAGCATGCCGTCCATGGCGTAGCAGGCATGGTCCATCTCGTGGCAGTCGTGGCCGAAGCGATGACCCATGGAGTCCAGCGTGCAGGTGTGCAGGATGCCGTAGTCGATGCCGTGCCGCTTCGCCAGCATGGTCAGCGTCGCGAACAGGTCGACGTCGCTCGGTGTCATCTGGTTCTTGAGATTGTAGCCGGTCATCGTGTGGAAGCGGCCATGCGTGATCGGCCCGCTTGGATCGTCGAACTCCATGTCCTCGACAAGGTCGAACGGGTACGAACGGAAGAATTCCGACCAGTAGGAATGGGTCACCGCGCCCGTCTTGCCGCCGGCCTTGCTCACTTCCGAGAAGATATCCGGCTGCCTGACGCGAAAGCGGTTCTCGTTGGAAAGGATGCCATGCACCTGCGGCGTCACCCCGGTGTGGATCGAGGCGTAGCAGCAGGCCGAGGTCGACGGCAGCACCGAGCGCATCTTCCACACCTGCGCCTCGCCCGACTGCGCCCAGCCCTCGAGATTGCCCATCAGCCGGCGCCAGTTCCGGTAGGGCACGCCGTCGAGGATGATGAGCAGCAGTTTGGATTTGAGCGCCACGGAAGGTTCCTGTTCTTCGAAACGAAAGCGCCGCGTGTCGCGCGGACACGCGGCGCTTCTTTGGATAGCCTGACATCAGGCGTTCAGCCAGCACTCGCAGAGCGCATAGCCGTCCATCATCTCGCCATTGGGGTTCTTCACCCAGCCGCTGAGCTTCTTGGTGTTGGCGGCGTCGACGAACTGGTTGAAGAACGGCACGATCAGCCCGCCTTCGTCGCGCATCAGCATCGCCATGTCGCGATAGATCGCCTTGCGCTTGGCCTGGTCCAGCTCGGCGCGCGCCGTGTAGAGCATCTTGTCGAATTCGGGCCGCTTGAAGCGCGTGTCGTTCCAGTCGGCGGTCGACAGATAGCCGGTGGAATACATCTGACCTTGCGTCGGCCGGCCGCCCCAATAGGAGAGCGAGAAGGGCTGCTTGTTCCACACTTCCGACCAGTAGCCGTCGCCGGGCTCGCGCTTGATCTCTATCTTGATGCCGGCCTTGGCGCAGCTCTGCTGGTAGAGCTGCGCTGCGTCGACCGCGCCGGGGAAGGCGACGTCGGAGGTGCGCAGCAGGATCGAGCCGCTATGGCCCGACTTCTTGTAGGCCGCCGCCGCTTTTTCCGGATCGAACTTGCGCTGCTCGATGTCGGTGGAAAACAGCGGATAGGCTTCGTTGATCGGGAAGTCGTTGCCCACCGACCCGTAGCCGCGCAGGATCTTGTCCAGCATCTCCTCGCGATCCATGGCGAGCTTCAGCGCCATCCTGAGGTCGTTGTTGTCGAAGGGCGCGGTGTCGCAGAACATGTTGAACGGGTAATAGCCGCGCCCCGCCACGTTCTCGATGCTGACGCCCGGCATGCGCTTGACCAGATCGACCACCTTGGGCTCGACGCGGTTGATGAGATGCACCTGGCCGCCCTGCAGCGCGGCAAGCCGGGCCGTCGGGTCGTTGATGACGACGATCTCGATCTGGTCGGCGTGGCCCGCCTTGTCGCCGCGCCAGTAATTGGCGAAGCGCTCGCCGCCATGCCTCACGCCGGGCTGATTGACGGCGACCTTGTAGGGCCCGGCGCTGATGCCGGCATTCGGGTTGTCCTTGCCGCCATTCGGCTGGATGACGAGGTGGTAGTCGGCCATCAGATAGGRGAAGTCGGCATCGGCGTCGCCGAGCGTCACCACCACGTCCTTGCCGTCGGCCTTGATGGTCTTGATGTTCTTCAAAATGCCGAGCGCGCCGGATTTCGACTTTTCGTCCGCATGGCGCTCGAGCGTGGCGACGACGTCTTCCGCCGTCACCGTCTTGCCGTTGTGGAATTCGATGCCGTCGCGGATCTTCATCGTCCAGGTCTTGGCGTCGGCCGAGGCGCCGATCTCCTCGGCGATCAGGTTCTCGACGCCGCCCTCGGGCGTCAGCCGCACAAGGAATTCGCCCCACTGCTTGCAGAAGTTGTAGGTCACCTGGCTGAGATTCAGCGCCGGGTCGAGGCTGTTGGTCGATTCACCCCCCTGCAGGCCCGCCTTGATGATGCCGCCCTTCACCGGGCTCGCGGCGAAAGCCTTGCCGGCCAGCGTCGTTGCCAGCGCCGCCGAGGCGCCGAGCGCCGCCGCGCGGCCGAGGAAATCGCGGCGAGAGATCCTGCCCTTGCCGGCGAGCGCGGCGAGATGGTCGAATTCCGTCTGCATGTCCTGCCCCCTTTTTCGAGATTGATTTCGGTGCGAGCCCTACCCGCCCGCAGCAATCTTTCCCGTTCCCTGTTGCAGCCACATGACAGCCGCCGCCTCGGAGGCAGACTTCGTGGGCTAATTTCCGGCGCTTTCCATGCGCCGGCCCTTGATCGCCTTTTCCAGCCAGCCGATTTCCATTTCCGGCACGGAGGACAACAGCAGGTCCGTA
This sequence comes from Mesorhizobium sp. LCM 4577, assembly GCF_001854795.2. NCBI lineage: Bacteria > Pseudomonadati > Pseudomonadota > Alphaproteobacteria > Hyphomicrobiales > Phyllobacteriaceae > Mesorhizobium > Mesorhizobium sp. LCM 4577. The sequence goes on from NZ_MDDU01000001.1 coordinate 560,694, forward strand.
TAGGCGTCGAAGGGCGGCGTCAGCACCTTGCTCTTGGAGCCGTAGCGCACCACCTCGCCGCGATACATGACCGCGATCGAATCGGCGATCGACTTCACCGTCGCCAGGTCGTGGGTGATGAACAGATACGCGACCTTTTCTTGGCTCTGCAGGTTCAAGAGCAGCTTGAGGATGCCGTGGGCGACGAGCGGGTCGAGCGCCGAGGTCACCTCGTCGCAGATGATCAGCTTCGGCTTGGCGGCGAGCGAGCGCGCGATGCAGACGCGCTGCTTCTGACCGCCGGACAGCTCGGCCGGATAGCGGTCGACAAAACCCTTGCCCATCTCGATCTCGTCGAGCAACTCGGCGACGCGCTTGTCGCGCTCGCGCCCTTTCATGCCGAAATAGAATTCCAGCGGCCTGCCGATGATGGTGCCCACCGTCTGGCGCGGGTTCATCGCCACGTCGGCCATTTGGTAGATCATCTGCAGCTGGCGCAGATCCTCCTTCGGCCGGTCGGCCAGCCTGTTGGCGAGCGGCCTGCCGTCGAAGGTGACGGTGCCCTCCTCGGGCGGCAACAGGCCGGTGATGGCGCGCGCCAGCGTCGACTTGCCGGAGCCGCTCTCGCCGACGACGGCGAGCGTCTGTCCCGGATAGATGTCGACCGAGACGTTCTTCAGCACCTTGACATGGCCGCCGCCATAGGCGGCGGTGACATTCTTCACCGACAGGAAGGGCGTCGCGCCTGGCTGCTGTTCCTGGTGCTCGATCTCATGCACCGAAACCAGCGCGTTGGTGTATTCCTGGCGCGGCTCCTTGATGATCTGCCGCGTGCCGCCCCATTCCACCAGCCGGCCATGGCGCAGCACCATGATCTCGTCGGACACCTGGGCGACGACGGCAAGATCGTGGGTGATGTAGAGGGCCGCCACATGCGTGTCGCGGATGGCGTCCTTGATCGCGGCAAGCACGTCGATCTGCGTCGTCACATCGAGCGCCGTGGTCGGCTCGTCGAAGACGATCAGGTCGGGCTCCGAGCAAAGCGCCATCGCCGTCATCACGCGCTGCAGCTGACCGCCGGAGACCTGGTGCGGATAGCGCTCGCCGATCGTTTCGGGATTGGGCAGGCTGAGCTTCTTGAACAGCGCGACGGCCCGCTTCTCGGCCTCGGCGCGGGTCGCGGTGCCATGCAGCATGGCGGCCTCGACCACCTGGTCGATCAGCTTGTGCGCCGGATTGAAGGCGGCCGCCGCCGACTGCGCGACATAGCACACCTCGCGTCCGCGCAGCGCCCGCACGCCCTTGGGGCCGGCTTTCAGGATGTCGCGGCCGTTGAGGATCACCTCGCCGCCGGTGATGCGCACGCCGCCGCGGCCATAGGCCATGGACGACAGGCCGATGGTCGACTTACCGGCGCCGGATTCGCCGATGAGACCGAGCACCTTGCCCTTCTCAAGAGTCAGCGAAACGTCATGGACGAGCGTGATCGTCTTCGGCGCTTCGCCCGGCGGGTAGACGGTCGCCTCGATGCGCAGGTTGCGGATATCGAGGAGCCTGCCTGAATTTGCCTTGCTGTCGGCCATCAGCCGCGCCCTCCCTTCAGGCTCGTCGTGCGGTTGAGCACCCAGTCGGCGACGAGGTTGACGGAGATCGCCAGCACCGCGATCGCGGCCGCCGGGATCAGCGCCGCCGGAATGCCGAAGACGATGCCGTCCTTGTTCTCCTTGACCATGCCCCCCCAGTCCGAATCCGGCGGCTGCACGCCGAGCCCAAGGAAGGACAGCGCCGACAGGAAAAGCACCGCGAAGATGAAGCGCACGCCGAGCTCCGCCACCAGCGGCGACAGCGCATTGGGCAGGATCTCGCGGAAGATGATCCAGGCCTTGCCTTCGCCGCGCAGCTTCGCCGCCTCGACGAAGTCCATGACGTTGATGTCGACGGCGACGGCGCGTGACAGGCGGTAGACGCGGGTGGAATCCAGGATGCCCATGACCAGGATCAGCGTCAGCGTGTTGGTTGGCAGCACCGACAGCACGACGAGGCCGAAGATCAGCGTCGGGATCGACATCAGAAGGTCGACGAAGCGCGACAGCAGCGTGTCGAACCAGCCGCCGAAGACAGCCGCCGTGAAGCCGAGGATAGAGCCCAGCGAGAAGGACAGCGCCGTCGCCGCCACCGCGATCTCCATGGTGATGCGCGCGCCGTAGATCATGCGCGAGACAAGATCGCGGCCGAGATTGTCGGTGCCCAGCCAGTGCGCCGCCGACATCGGCTCCCATACGTCGCCGACGATCTCGCCATTGCCATGCGGCGCGACCCAGGGCGCGAAGATGGCGCAGAACGCGAACGCGCCGGTCAGGATCAGCCCGATCCAGGCGGTGACTGGGATTTGTCGTAGCGCCATTCGCCTCAGTTCCCCTTCTGGTCGTCTTGCATCCGGCCCGTCACTTCAGATGTTTTTGTCATTTCGGATGCCGCAGCCGCGGGTTGGCCACGATGGCGGCGATGTCCGCGACGATGTTGAGCGTGATGTAGACCGCGGCGAAGATCAGGCCGACCGCCTGCACCACCGGCACGTCGCGCTTGGCGACATGGTCGACCAGATATTGTCCCATGCCCGGATAGACGAAGATCACCTCCACCACCACGACGCCGACGATGAGATAGGCGAGGTTGAGCATGACGACGTTGACCACCGGCGCGATCGCGTTCGGGAAGGCATGCTTGCGGATGATGTCGAAGGGCCTCAGCCCCTTGAGCTCGGCCGTCTCGATATAGGCCGACTGCATGACGTTGAGGATCGCTGCGCGCGTCATGCGCATCATGTGGGCGAGCACCACCAGGGTGAGCGCGGTGGCCGGCAGCACCACGGCCTGCAGCCTTTCGAGAAAAGGCGTGGAGTCATCCACCGTCGAGATGCTCGGGAAGATCTGCCAGTGCACGGCGAACACGAAGATCAGCACATAGCCGATGAAGAATTCCGGGAACGACGTCGAGGCCAGCGCCAGGCCGGAGATCAGCTTGTCGACGAAGCCGTTGCGATAGCGCACGGCAATGAGCCCGAGGATGATCGCCAGCGGCACCGCGACGATTGCCGCGCAGGCGGCCAGGAAAAGCGTGTTCTTCAGCCGGGTGCTGATCGAGGTGGCGATATCGAGCCCGCTTGACTGCGCCGTGCCGAAATCGCCATGCAGGACGCCCCACAGCCAGTGCACGTAGCGCAGCCACGCCGGGTCGTTGAGCCCGAGCTGCTCGCGCAGGTTCGCCAGCGCCTCCGGCGTCGCCGACTGGCCGAGGATCGCCTGGGCGACGTCGCCCGGCAGGATCTGCGTGCCGGCGAAGATCAGCACGGAAACGGCCAAAAGAAGAACCAGGCCCAGCAAGATGCGCTGAGCGACCAATCTCAGGATCGGAGACGACATCGGCTACCCGCAATGGTGAAGAAGGGATGATACCCGCCTTTACGGGCGGGCCATGAAAGCCGGGAAGGGCCGACTCGCGCCGGCCCTTCCTTTGTCCTTCGTCAAGCTTGCAGCCAGCACTCGATCAGGGCATGGCCGTTGCTGAGTTCCTGCGCCGGATTGTCGACCCAGCCTTCGACGCCCTTGCCGGTCGCGTCGACGAACTGGTTGAAGAACGGCACGATCAGGCCGCCTTCGTCGCGCATGATCTCGCCCATGTCGCGGTAGATCTTCTTGCGCTTGGCCTCGTCCAGCTCGCCGCGCGCCGCAAGCACCATCTTGTCGAAGTCAGGGCGCTTCCAGCGGGTGTCGTTCCAGTCGGCGGTCGACAGATAGGCGGTCGAGTACATCTGGTCCTGGGTCGGTCGGCCGCCCCAGTAGGAGAGCGAGAAGGGCTGCTTGTTCCAGACTTCCGTCCAGTAGCCGTCGCCGGGCTCGCGCTTGATCTCGATCTTGATGCCGGCCTTGGCGCAGCTCTGCTGGTAGAGCTGGGCGGCGTCCACGGCGCCCGGGAAGGCGACGTCTGAGGTGCGCAGCAGGATCGAGCCGCTATGGCCCGACTTCTTGTAAGCCGCGGCCGCCTTTTCCGGATCGAATTTGCGCTGCTCGAAATCGCCTGCAAACAGCGGGTAAGCCTTGTTGACCGGCATGTCGTTGCCGACCTCGCCGTAGCCGCGCAGGATCTTGGTCAGCATCTCCTCGCGGTCCATGGCGAGCTTCAGCGCCATCCTGAGGTCATTGTTGTCGAAGGGCGCGGTGTCGCAGAACATGTTGAAGGGATAGAAGCCGCGGCCAGAGGCGGCGCGGATGGTGACGCCGGGCAGCCGCTTGACCAGATCGACGATCTTCGGCTCGACGCGGTTGATCATGTTGACTTGGCCGCCCTGCAGCGCGGCCATGCGCGCCGTCGGGTCGTTGACGACGAYGATCTCGACCTGATCGGCATGGCCGTATTTGTCGGGCTGCCAGTAGTGGTCGAAACGCGCGGCGGTGTGCTTCACGCCGGGCTGGTTGCCGGTGATCTTGTACGGGCCGGTGCCGATGCCGGCATCCGGCTTGTCCATGCCGCCATTCGGCTGGATGATCAGATGGTAGTCCGCCATCAGATAAGGCATGTCGGCGTTCGGGTCCTTCAGCGTGACCACGACATTGCCGCCATCGACCTTGATGGTGTCGATGCTCTTCAGGACGCCGAGCGCGCCCGACTTCGACTTCTCGTCGCTGTGGCGCTTCAGCGTCGCCACGACGTCGTCCGGCGTCACTTCCTTGCCGTTGTGGAACTGGACGCCCTTGCGGATCTTCATCGTCCAGGTCTTGGCGTCCTTGGAGCTGCCGATCTCCTCGGCGATCAGATATTCAACGCCGCCGCCCGGCGCGAGCTCGACCAGCGTCTCGCCCCAGCATTTGCCGAAGGCGAACGGAACCTGGCTGAGGAAGGTCGCCGGATCGAGGCTGTTGGTGGATTCGCCGCCCTGCAGGCCTGCCTTCAGCGTGCCGCCCTTGACCGGGCCGGCAGCGCGCACGGCGCTGGAAAGCATCGAGTTGGCGACGGTGGCGGCGACGCCGAGCGCGGCGGCGCGACCAAGAAAATCGCGACGGCTGAGTTTTCCGGCCGCGACTCGCCGGCTGAGATAGTCAAGTTCGTTGGACATTATGGTTCCTCACTCTGGGTATGCGACCTTATGGTCGTTTCTTAGTATTGGAGGAGATAATGACCGTAAGGGAAAGCGGCAGGCAAGACCGAATGCGACATGCGGTGGCGTAAATCGCACGTCGCATTTGGACCAATCTTGCCGGGGCTCAGAGGAGCGCGCGGGGAATCGCGTGCTCGAAATGGCGTTCGAAGACCAGCTTTTCGCCCTCATAGGCTTCGATTCTGGCGCTGACGATGAAGTTTGCGGCGTCCGATCGCATCTGGGCAAAGGTTTCTGTCCGCACCGACCAATCATTCCGCGACAAGGTCTGCGTCCAATGCGTGGCTCCGGTGGCCGACAGCGGGTCGTCGGGATGGATCATCCATGTCTCGCGCACGATGCTGCCATTGACCAGCCCGTGGTCGAGGTCGCGCACCGCGCCGAAATCGTCGGTTATGGAAAGCGTGACGAGGCCGGTCTTCTCGTCGCGGTCGACATGGCGTTCGGAATTCGCCGGCCGGATCGTCTCGGTCGCCCAGGGAGTCGCGCCTTCCGGTTCAGGGAACGAGACTTCATTGCCTTTCGCCGGCGGGCGCAGCGGCAGCTTCAGCGTCGCCTTCGCGAGATCGAGCCGCACCGGCTCCGGCGAGGGCCAGATCATCGGCCAGTAGGCGGTCGAGACGGCGATGCGCAATTTATGGCCGGCCGGCACCCGGTAGGCGCACTGGTCGAGCACCACGCGTGCCGAAACCGTCTCGCCGGGAACCAACGGCTCGGGGAATTCGTGCGAGTTGCGGTGGGTTAGGTTAAGCACACCATAGGAGATCAGCTCCGAGGCGCCGTCGGGATGCACGTCGCAGAGGCGCACCGCGATGTTGGCCTGGGGCCGATCGGCGGCAACCCGGATTTCGAGCTCCGGCGCGCCGACGATGTCGATCTCCGCGCCGAGCACGGGCTGGTCGAAGCACACCGACAGCGCGTCGTCGGGGCGTTGGTCGCCGGGCAGTTCCGGCCCGAAGGTGAAGGGAAAATACTCTCCGCCGGCAAGGCCGCAGGTCTGCGGCGAAGCGACGATGGAGGGCTTGGCGCCGTCGGTGATGAGTCCGATCGCCTCGATCCTGATATTCGGTGACGGCCATTCCTGGTCCGCCACCCAGCGGCCCGGCCGCTCGGGATGCCAGCGCGCCGGCCGCACGCTGTCCATCACATAGGCGCGATAGGCCGGATCGGCCTCGACGCCGGTCGCAGCGCCCTTGAGCCAGCGGTCCCACCAGCGCAGCGCTTCCTGCAGGAAGCCGATGGCCGGATTGGGCCCGGCGTAATGCGGGTATTTGTGGATCCAGGGGCCGACGATGCCTTTGACCGGCGACTGGATGTTGGTGACGAGGTGCGAGATCGTGTTGCGGTAGCCGTCATGCCAGCCGCCGATAGACAGCACGGCCGCCTTGACCGCCGAAAAATTCTCGCAGATCGACCCACGTTTCCAATAGGCGTCGCGATGCTGGTGGCTGAGCCATAGCGGCAACAGGAAAGGCTGGTTCTCCAGCCGGCTGAGCCACAAGTCGCGCCAGCGATTGCCGCCGGCGATGGCCGGGTCCGGCGGCCGCGACGAATAGGACAGCATTGTCGAGGCCCAGCCGAAATTTTCGAGCAGCAGGCAGCCGCCCTTGTAATGGATGTCGTCGGCATAGCGGTCGAYGGTCGAGCACAGGCTGATCACCGCCTTCAGCGCCGGCGGCTGCTTCGCCGCCGTCTGCAGGCAGTTGAAGCCGCCCCAGGAAATACCCATCATGCCGACATTGCCGTTGCACCAGGGCTGCGCCGCCGCCCAGGCGATGACGTCGCAGGCATCCTGCAATTCCTGCTCGGAATATTCGTCGTCCATCAGCCCTTCGGAATCGCCGTTGCCGCGCATGTCGACGCGGATCGAGGCATAGCCGTGGCCGGCGAAATAGGGATGGGTGAGYTGATCGCGAAAAATGGTGCCGTCGCGCTTGCGGTAGGGCAGGTGCTCGAGGATCGCCGGCACCGGACTGTCCGTCGCATCCTCGGGCATCCAGACGCGCGCCGACAGCCGGCAACCGTCTGGCATGACGATGCCCATATCGGGAAATTCGACGACCTTGCGGGGAAATTCGGTGATGGTTTTCATGGGGCGCATAACGCTCCGCGTCATGGCGACTTTCAATCGCCAATCGCGACTGGAGCATCAAAAAATGCGACCTGGGTCGTTAGCGCAATTCGTCAAGCAGTTCGGGGTGCTTTTCCAGCAACGTCATCAGTTGAATGGTCGGGCCGCTCGGCTCGATCAGGCCCCTTTCATATTTGTCGAAGGCGTTCTCGCCGACCTTGAAAAGAGAGCCGGCCTCACGTTGCGACAGCTTGAGCTTTGCGCGCATGCGCCGGATAGTTTCTGGCGCCGGCACGCCGTCGATCTTTTCCTTGAGAACGCGCAGGGCGGCATCAACGCCAGCCATGTCGTCTCCGACATGCACGCCGTCTCCGTCCGAAGCCGGATAATAGCCCGGCAGGTCGACAACCATGCTCTCGCCTTTGTAGGTCACGGTGAACGGACGCACCCCGCGCGTTAGGATCTCTCCGGTTTCGGGAGAGATCATGGTTTCACTGGTTTCTCTTGCCATTATCATTTCTCCTTGAATGCCATGACCGTGAATTCGGTCACGACATCCGCCTGGAATTTCACATAGAGAACGATGTCGCGCGCCGGCACGTAGTAAACGTCCTGCCAGACCCGGTGATCCGCGAAAGTCGTCATCGACTTCACGAACATCTTGCGTGTCATGCCGCCGATCACCTCGACAATGCCGGCACGATCGAAGCCGAGGCCAATTGCGTCCCGCAGGGCTGACGTTGTGATGGCCAACGTATCGACAGACCCGAACGTCGCCTTGATTGCATCGAGATCGTAGGTGGGCCTGCGTTTCTCCATGACCAAATATGCCACCATAAAGGTGGCAATTCAAGATGACCAGTTGCCGAGGACCGGCTCAGATCATTCGGCTTTCAACTTGCGCTGTCGCGCTAATTTATGTATTACGTTTATTCACGTGGCCCGACGCAGACACAGTGGATGATCTCGCCTGAAAATCGTTTGGGATGAGCCAAAACGGGTGACGAACCTCGAAAACCGAGGTCTCGACTTCGCCGATCTCGATATCGAGTTTTTTGCCACGTCAATTGTCCTCCTGGCCAAGGCCGGTCGGCTCAAGGCAATTGGAGAATTTGGAGAGATCATTCTCGCCGTGATCTTCAAGCCGCTTGGTTCTGAAGCGATCTCGATGCGTCGTGCCAGCCGAAAGGAAAGGTCCGTGTATGAGCAACACTAAGTCACGTATTCGGCGGCTTACCGATGCCGAGGAAGCCGAAATTCAAAGACAGATTGCTGCTGATCCTGAGGATGGGGAGGCGACCGACGAACAGCTGGCCCAAGCCAAGCCTTTCGCGGAAGCGCTCCCGGAGCTTTTCGAGAGTATAAGGCGCTCCCGTGGCCGGCCGGCCCTGGAGAAACCAAAGCAAGTCGTCTCCATCCGCCTGGACCAGGACGTTGTCAGAAAATTCAAGGCGACCGGCAAAGGCTGGCAGGCGAGGATAAATGAGGTGCTGAAAAACGCGAAGGTAAGGTAGGCAATCCGCGTCAGTTCAGCGGAATGTCGTTCTCGGCCTTGCTCGCCTGATAGACGCCCGACAGCTTGTTATAACGCGCCTCAATTCTGCCGATCCGAGCCTCCAGCCGCTTGCGCTCGGCTTCGGGCAGCGCCCGCACCAGCCTGCGAATGGAAAAACTCTTCCAATAGGCGTTCTCGGCATTGTAGCCGCCGGGGTCGAGAGTGAAGACCTCTTTCAGGATTTTCAGATCATGCGGGATAGCAAAACTGTCGCGCGAATCCTCATGGCTGAACAGGTAGTAGAAATTGTCGAAGCCGGTCCAGGTTATCGCCGACAGGCAGAGCGAGCAGGGCTCGTGCGTGGCGATGAACAGCGCATCCTTGGTGTCGACGCGCTCGGCCTTGGGCATCTCGTAGAAACGCTTCAGGCAATGCACCTCGCCATGCCAGAGCGGGTTTTCCATCTCGTTGTTGGTCTCAGCCAGCACCAGCGAGCGGTCGTCTTTCCTCAGGATCGCGGCGCCGAACAGCTTGTTGCCATGGGCGACGCCCTCAGCCGTCTTTGGCACGATGTCGTGCTCGATCACGTCGAGCAGGCGGTCGATCAGCGAAACGTCGGTCATGTCAATCGCAAGCTTTCAGGGGAGGTGGATCTCGTAGGGGTGCGAGAAATAGAACTCTTCGAGATTGGAGCCGTCGCCGCCGCGGTCGACGATGATAAAATCCTGTTCCTCGCCGATCGGCGTCAGCACGCCGTGCCAGAGGTTGCGGCGGTAGTTGATGCCCTGTCCGGGGCCGGCGAGAAAGGCATGCGGCTCTCCGGGGCCGTCCTGGGTGTCATGGCAGACGACCACCAGGAACGGCCGCGGTGACAGCGGGATGAAGGCCTGGCTGCCGAGCGGATGGCGCTCGACCATGGCGAGCTTTAGCGGCATCTCATAGGGCGTGCCGCGCACCATGGAGATCAGCACGCGCGCGTTCGGGCCTGTAGCCTCGGCGGTGGCGAGGTCGTGATAGCGCATCGCCCGGCCGCCGTTGATCGGGTAGCGGTTGTCGCCGCTCATGTCGATGACGTCGCCGAAGGGCGCGAAACTCTCGCGGGTCAGCGGCTTGGCGACAATGCGGCTCACCGCGCCTTGCCCTCGAGATAGYCGCCCCCAAGWTAACCGCCCCCAAGATAACCGCCAAGCCTGGCGTGACGATTGACGTCCTTGTAGAGCAGGTAGCGGAAATTGCCGGGGCCGCCGGCATAGCAGGCCTGCGGGCAGAAGGCGCGCAGCCACATGAAGTCGCCGGCCTCGACCTCGACCCAGTCCTGGTTGAGGCGGTAGACCGCCTTGCCTTCCAGCACATAGAGCCCGTGCTCCATGACATGGGTTTCGGCGAAGGGGATGACCGCGCCCGGCTTCAGCGTGACGATGGTGACATGCATGTCGTGGCGCATGTCGGCCGGGTCGACGAAACGGGTCGTTGCCCAACGCCCTTCCGTACCCGGCATCGGGCTCGGCGCCACATCCTGGTCGCTCGAGAAGAAGGCTTCCGGCACGTCGAGGCCGTCGACGGCCTCATAGGCCTTGCGGATCCAGTGGAAGCGAACGGCAGCGCCGCTCTCGTTACGCACAGTCCAGCCGCTCGCCGGCGGCAGGTAGGCGAAACCACCTGGGGTAAGCAGGTGCTTTTTGCCGGCAAGCGATACGGTGAGTTCGCCCTCGACGACGAACAGCACGCCTTCGGCGCCGGCATCGAGTTCCGGCCGCTCGCTGCCGCCACTAGGCAGAACCTCGACAATGTACTGCGAGAAGGTCTCGGCGAAGCCGGACAGCGGCCTTGCGATGATCCAGGCCCTGGTCTTGTCCCAGAAGGGCAGCGGGCTGGTGACGATGTCCTGCATCACGCCCCTGGGGATGACCGCATAGGCCTCGGTGAAGACGGCCCTGCCGGTCAAGAGCTCGTTCTGGCCGGAATGGCCGCCCTGCGGCGCGTAGTAGGTTCGCTCGGCGGTCTTGATCATATCCATGGGGTCCTGACCCTCAGAGCAATTCCAGGAAGAGTAAGCGGTTTTCCGTCGGGAATTGCGTCAACAAAAAACGACAAACATTAGAGTGGGAGCATGTCTTTCAGGCGAAGCAGTGCGATGCGCTCGACCTGTTTGCAGGCGGTTTCGAACTCGGTGCCGCGGCTGTTGCCGATCCGCGCCTCGAACTCCGCCAGGATTTCGTCCTTGGTCTTGCCCTTGACCGCGATGATGAAGGGGAAGCCGAAGGTGGTGACATAAGCGGCGTTGAGTTTCGAGAACAGCTCGCGCTCCTTGTCGGTTAGCGCGTCGAGCCCGGCGGAGGCCTGCTCCCTGGCCGATTCCGGCGTCAGCCGCCTGGCCGCCGCCAGCTTGCCGGCAAGGTCCGGGTGAGCGTTGAGCACGGAAAGCCGTTCGGCCTCGCTCGCCGCGCGGAAGACGCGGCAGAGCGCGTTGTGCAGGCCGCCGGCGCTGTCATGCGCGGGCCCGAGTTCCAATTCGTAGGCGCGCTCGGCGATCCAGGGCGAATGCTCGAAAACGCTGCCGAAGGCATGCACGAATTCTTCGAACCCCATCCGCGACGGGCGCAGCGCCGGCGCCTCGTAGGGGTGCGTTTCGCGCCAGTGCTTGGCGATGTCGATGCGCCGCGTCAGCCAGACCTTGTCATGCGACTTCACATAGTCGATGAAGCGCTTCAGTGCCGCCACGCGGCCCGGGCGGCCGACCAGCCGGCAGTGCAGGCCTATATTCATCATGCGCGGCCTGCCCGCTTTGCCCTCGGCATAAAGCGTGTCGAAACTGTCCTTCAGATAAGCGAAGAACTGGTCGCCGGAGTTGAAGCCCTGCGGCGTCGCGAAGCGCATGTCGTTGGCGTCGAGCGTGTAGGGGATGATGAGCTGCGGCTTCTCCAGCCCGTCGCGGTCGAACCAGTAGGGCAGCTCGTCGTCATAGGTGTCGGAGATGTAGTCGAAGCCGCCCTCCTCGGCGACGAGCCGCACCGTGTTGACCGAGGTGCGGCCGGTGTACCAGCCGGTCGGCCGCGCGCCGGTCACGTCGTAATGCAGCCGGATCGTCTCTTCGAGATCGCGCCGCTCGTCCTCCGCGTCATGGTCGCGATAGTCGATCCATTTCAGCCCGTGCGAGGCGATCTCCCAGCCGGCCTCCTGCATCGCCGTGACCTGATCGGGCGAGCGGGCGAGCGCGGTGGCGACGCCGTAGCAGGTCACCGGCACCTTGGCTTCCGTGAACAGCCGGTAGAGCCGCCAGAAGCCGGCCCGGGCGCCGTATTCATAGATCGATTCCATGTTCCAGTGGCGCTGGCCGACCCAGGGCGCCGCACCGACGATCTCGGACAGGAAGGCTTCGGAAGCCTTGTCGCCATGCAGCACGCAGTTCTCGCCGCCTTCCTCGTAGTTGACGACGAACTGCACCGCGACATGCGCGCCGCCGGGCCATTTCGGATCCGGCGGATTGGCCCCGTAACCGCGCATGTCCCGATCGTAACGCATGGCTGCTCCTGCCCTTGTTGCACTGAAGATATCGAAAGGAGTGCTGCAGCATTCCCCCGAAAATTTTTGAAAGTGCTTTTTGCCGCACTCCGCTCGACCGGGGCTTATGCATCGCCTTTAATTGGCGCAGAATTGACCTGAAACTGTACCGGCCAATCGGTCGTGCTGGAAATGGGAGGCCGCCAGTGGCAGAGACGTCGAAAGCCGATGGCGGGCGCCTGACGACCCATGTGCTCGACACGGCGACCGGCCGGCCGGCAAAGGGCCTGTCAATCGGGCTTTTCCGCATCGAGGGCCAGCACCGCGCGCATCTCAAGACGGTTGCCACCAACGACGACGGCCGCTGCGACGCGCCGCTGCTCGCCGGCGCCGAGTTTCGCATTGGCGAATATGAGCTGGTCTTCGCCGCCGGCGACTATCTGCGCGGCCAGGGCATCAAATTGCCGGAGCCAGCTTTCCTCGACATCGTGCCGATCCGCTTCGGCATTGCGGAAGCGCGGCACTACCACGTCCCGCTCTTGATTTCGCCCTATGGTTACTCGACCTATCGGGGGAGCTGAGACATGGCAGAGATCCGCAACGAGATACGCTTCATCCTGAACGGCAGCGACGTGGCGCTGAGAGACGTCGCGCCCGATGCGACCCTGCTCGACTGGCTGCGGCTCGACCGCTCGCTGCGCGGCACCAAGGAAGGCTGTGCCGAGGGCGACTGCGGCGCCTGCACGGTGCTGGTCGGCAAGCTCTCGGCCGACGGCCTGGTCTATGAAAGCGTCAATGCCTGCATCCGCTTCATGGGCTCGCTCGACGGGACGCATATTGTGACCGTGGAACATCTGCGCGGCGAGCCCGGCAAGCTGCATCCGGTGCAGCAGGCGATGGTCGATTTCCACGGCTCGCAATGCGGTTTCTGCACACCGGGCTTCGTCATGTCGCTCTATGGGCTCTGGATGAAGACGCCCGATCCGTCCAACGCGGCGATCGAAAAGGCGCTGCAGGGCAATCTCTGCCGTTGCACCGGCTATGAGGCGATCATGCGTGCCGCGCATGCCATTTCGAGCTACGGCAAGGCCGCCAAGGACCCGCTGGCGGTGGAGCGCAAGGACGTCACCGCGCGGCTGGAAGCACTGCGCGACGGCGCCAGGGTCGAGATCGGGTCGGGCAAGGCGCGATTGGTTGTGCCGGCCGATGTCGACGATTTCGCCGCCGTGCTCGAGAAGGAGCCGGGCGCCACCATCGTCGCCGGCTCGACCGATGTCGGCCTCTGGGTCACCAAGCACATGCGCGACATCTCGCCGGCGATCTTTATCGGCGGTCTCGAAGGCTTGCGCACGATGTCGGAGAAGGATGGCGTGATCACCATCGGCGCCGGCGTCACTTACACCGAAGCCTTCGAGACGCTGCAGAAACGCTTCCCGGCGCTGGGGCCGCTGGTCGACCGCATCGGCGGCGAGCAGGTGCGCAACATGGGCACGATCGGCGGCAACATCGCCAACGGCTCGCCGATCGGCGACACGCCGCCCCCGCTGATCGCGCTCGGCGCGCAACTCACCCTGCGCAAGGGCAAGGCCCGTCGCACCATCCCGCTCGAAACCTTCTTCATCGCCTATGGCAAGCAGGACCGTCAGCCCGGCGAGTTCGTCGAAGCAGTCCATGTGCCGGTGCCGGAGAGCGGCAAAAAATTTGCCGTCTACAAGGTCACCAAGCGGCAAGACGAGGATATCACGGCGACGCTGGGCGCCTTCTGTCTGACGCTGGCCAAGGATGGCACCGTGGCCGACATCCGCATCGCCTATGGCGGCATGGCGGCGACGCCGAAGCGCGCCACTGCGGTCGAGAAGGCGCTGATCGGCAAGGTCTGGAACGAAGCGACTGTGGAGACCGCGATGGCCGAATACGCCAGTGACTTCACGCCGCTCACCGACATGCGGGCGACTGCCGAATACCGGGCGCTGGCGGCGAAGAACCTCTTGCTGCGCTTCTATATCGAGACGACCGGAACGAAGGCGCCGTTCCAGGTGTCGCGCGACGAGGCGGCCTGATGAACAAGCACGCTCCAGCCAATCTCAAAGCCGAGAAGATTGTCGGCGGCGTCGCCACCGACCAGCGGCATGATTCCGCGCACAAGCATGTCAGCGGTACCGCCGTCTATATCGATGACATGCCTGAGCCAGCCGGCACGCTGCATGTCGGTCTGGGCCTCTCCAAGATCGCGCACGGCACGCTGAAAAGCCTCGACCTGTCGGCCGTGCGCTCGGCGCCCGGCGTCGTCGATGTGCTGACCCATGCCGACGTGCCCGGCGAGAACGATGTTTCGCCGAGCAACATGCATGACGATCCGGTGCTTGCCGAAGGCAAGGTCGAGTTTTACGGCCAGCCGATCTTCGCCGTGGTTGCCGAGACGCGCGAGGAAGCGCGCCGCGCTGCGCGTCTGGCCAAGATCGACTATGACGAGCTTCCGGCCGTTATCGACATCTGGGATCTCGATCCCGTCAAGGACAAGCAGGTCACCACGCCGCTGATCCTGAAGCGCGGCGATGCGGCCGCTGCGATCGCGGCGGCTCCCCGCCGCATCAAGAACCGCATGTGGCTTGGCGGCCAGGACCATTTCTATCTGGAAGGCCAGGTGTCACTCGCCATCCCCGGCGAGGATGACGAGGTCACCGTCTATTGCTCGACGCAAGGGCCGAGCGAGACGCAGCATCTGGTCGCGCACACGCTCGGCGTGCCGAGCCATGCGGTCACGGTCGAGGTGCGCCGCATGGGCGGCGGCTTCGGCGGCAAGGAAACGCAGGCAAACCAATGCGCCGCGATCGCCGCCATCGCAGCCAAGAAGCTCAAGCGCGCGGTGAAAATCAGGCTCGACCGCGACGAGGACATGACCGCCACCGGCAAGCGGCACGACTTCGCCATCGACTACGAGGTCGGCTTCGACGACAAAGGCAACATCCTGGGCGTCGACTTCACCTACGCCTTGCGCTGTGGCTTTTCCGCCGACCTGTCCGGTCCGGTCGGCGATCGCGCGCTGTTCCATTGCGACAATGCCTATTTCTATCCGGCGGTGCATGCGAAGTCGGCGCCGCTCTACACCAACACCGTCTCCAACACCGCCTTCCGCGGCTTCGGCGGGCCGCAGGGCATGGTGGGTGCCGAGCGCGTCATCGACGAGGTGGCCTTCGCGGTCGGCAAGGACCCGCTCGAGATCCGCAAGCTGAACTTCTACGACCCGATGGAGGCGATCGGCGATCGCAGCGTCACGCCCTACCACCAGAAGGTCGAGGACTGCATCATCCAGCGCATCGTGGCCGAGCTGGAGGAAAGCGCGAACTATGCGCGACGCCGCCGCGAGATCAGCGCCTTCAACAACAACAGTCGCTTCATCAAGCGCGGCCTGGCGCTGACGCCGGTCAAGTTCGGCATCTCCTTCACCAAGACCGAGGCCAACCAGGCCGGCGCGCTGGTGCATGTCTATGYCGACGGCTCGGTGCATATGAACCATGGCGGCACCGAGATGGGCCAGGGCCTGCACCTCAAGGTGGCGCAGGTCGTCGCCGAGGAATTCCAGATCGACCTCGACCGCGTCAAGATCACCGCGACCACCACCGCCAAGGTGCCGAACACCTCGCCAACGGCTGCGTCCTCCGGCGCCGACCTCAACGGCATGGCGGCGCAGGATGCCGCCCGCCAGATCCGCAAGCGGCTGATCGACTTTGCCGCCGACAAATACCAGGTGCCGCACGACCAGGTGGTGTTCCTGCCGAACCGGGTGCGCGTCGGCAATCAGGAAGTGGCCTTCAACGACTTGGTCAAGCAGGCCTATATCAATCGTGTCCAGTTGTCGGCGGCCGGCTTCTACAAGACGCCGAAAATCCATTGGGACCGTGCCAAGGGCCGCGGCCACGCCTTCTACTATTACGCCTATGGCGCGGCCTGCTCGGAAGTCTCGGTCGACACGCTGACCGGCGAATATGTCGTCGAGCGCACCGATATCCTGCACGATTGCGGTCGCTCGCTGAACCGGGCGATCGATCTCGGCCAAGTCGAGGGCGGCTTCATCCAGGGCATGGGCTGGCTGACCACGGAGGAGCTGTGGTGGGACAATAGCGGTCGGCTGCGCACGCACGCGCCGTCGACCTACAAGATCCCGCTGGCGTCCGACCGCCCAAAGATCTTCAACGTGAAGCTGACCGACTGGTCGTCGGCCTACGAGCCGACCATCCATCGCTCCAAGGCCGTAGGCGAGCCGCCGCTGCCGCATGGCATGTCGGTGCTGCATGCGCTGTCGGACGCGATTGCCAGCGTCGCCGACAACAAGATCTGCCCGCGCCTCGATGCTCCGGCGACGCCGGAACGGGTGCTGATGGCGATCGAGCGATTGAAGCGGGAAGCCGCGAAGCCGGCCTGAATTCGGCCAAACGTGCAATTCGGGACGAAAAACGCTATATTTCCAATGTGGAAATGCAGACGATGAACTCGAAAGTGCAAAGCCTGAAGGCGTTTCTCGGCCAGGCTGGCCGGGTTGCCCTCGTCGAGGTGGCGGCCACGAAAGGCTCGACACCGCGCGAGGCCGGCGCCTTCATGCTTGTCTCGGCATCGGCCATTTTCGGCACCATCGGTGGCGGCCAGCTCGAATATATGGCGATCGACAAGGCGCGGCAGATGCTGGGCTCCTCACCCTCCCCCTTGTGGGGAGGGTCGGACGACGAAGTCGGCCGGGGAGGGGGGCGCGGCGTCGCCGTGTCCCCACCCCGAAGAGCAAACGCCGCTTCGCGCCGCCTGCTCTCCGACCCTCCCCACATGGGGGAGGGTAAAGAAACCCGCATCGAGGTCGATGAGGTCTGCGCCACGCTTGATGTCCCGCTCGGGCCGGAGATCGGCCAATGCTGCGGCGGCCGCGTCGAGGTGTCGATCCGCCTTGTCGACGCGACAATCGAGGAAAAGCTGATCGCCGACGCTGAATCGGAAGAAGCGCATCTGCCCCATGTCTATCTCTTCGGCGGCGGCCATGTCGGTCAGGCGCTGGCTGCGTCGCTGGCGCTGCTGCCGATCCACGTCGTCGTGGTCGAGACCCGATCCGAAGCGCTGGAAGGCATGCCGGAAACGGTCGAGACGCGGCTGACGCCGATGCCCGAAGCCGTGGTGCGCGAGGCGCCGGCGGGATCGGCCTTCGCCATCCTCACCCACGATCATGCTCTCGATTTCCTGATCGTCGCCGAGGCGCTGAAGCGCGACGACACCGCCTATGTCGGCATGATCGGCTCCAAGACCAAGAAGGCCACCTTCAAGAGCTGGTTCCTGAAGTCGGCCGAGGGCAGCGAAGCGCAGTTCGATCGGCTCGTCTCGCCAATCGGCGGCAATGCTGTGAAGGACAAGCGCCCGCCGGTGATCGCAGCGCTCGCCGCCGCCGAGATCATGACGGCGCTGGTGTCGCATGCCGTGGAGGCGCCAAGCTCAGCCAGCGCTGACAAGGCGATGGCCGGCTGATCCAGCCGGCCACGTGGGCAGGGCAATCGCATATGGCAGCGCTGCCCCCTCTCCGTCCGCTGCGCGGACACCTCTCCCCCATTTTATGGGGGCGAGGAAACGCCAACCGCCAAAGTCGCCGCCTTTGCAAGCCTGGGTTCCTCGCCCCCGCAAAGCGGGGGAGAGGTGTCTCGGCGAAGCCGAGACGGAGAGGGGAGCGCCATATGCGATTGCCCCGTCCATGTGAGAACGGGCAACCGCCTGACTATTCCTTCTCCTGCGTGTGCGCTTCGAGGAACCACAGCAATTTGTCCAGCGAGCGCGAATAGGCGGTGAAGATGTCGGCGGTGTCGGCATCGCCGGCGTCGTCCGCTTCGTCGATCGCTTCACGGGCGAGCTTGGCGGCCGTGGCATAGCGGTCGATCAGCGCCGCCAGATGATCCTTGGTCTTGTGGATGTCGGTCGGATAGGGTTTCAGCTTCGTCGCCTTCGACACGTCCTGCGAGGTGCCGTGCGCGGTGCCGCCGAGCTGCACGGCACGCTCGGCGATGATGTCGATATGGCCGTCGATCTCCTCGCGGAATTCGTCGAGCATTTCATGGATGGCGATGAATTGCGGGCCTTTGACGTTCCAGTGCGCCTGCTTGGTGATCAGCGCCAGGTCGATGGCGTCGGCAAGCCTGGCGTTGAGCAGATCGATCGATTCCTTCTTGGCATCGGATTTGAGGTCGTTCTTGGTGACGATGGCGTCCATGGCCGGCTCCTGTCGCGCTGCTGATTGCTGAGAGCTGAAAGGCGGCCCGGGTGGCCGCCAACCGTCAGAACGGCGATGGGCCGGATTTCGTTCCGCAATGGAATGAAGCACACGACTCCGATCGCAGATGTGACTGGCGCTCACCGCTGCTCGGCGCTTTCTTCATTTCCCAAAGCGGCCCGGAACGTGTTTGTTGCGCCTCACGGATAACGGGGCCAGGACCATGGATGTACTGAAGATCGCAGCCTTTTCGGACGGGAACACCGGCGGCAATCCGGCCGGCGTGGTGATCGGCGAGGCCTTGCCGGATGCGGCCGCCATGCAGCGCGTCGCGGCCGAAGTAGGCTTCTCGGAAACCGCCTTCGCCGCGCCTGAAGGCGTTAGCTGGCGCGTGCGCTATTTTTCGCCGGAGTCGGAAGTGCCGTTCTGCGGCCATGCCACCATCGCGCTCGGCGCGGCGCTGGTCAGGAAATTCGGCGACGGCATTTTCGAGCTGACGCTCAACCAGGCCAACATAACCGTGGAAGGATTTCGCGACGGCGCGAACTTTGCCGCCGCCTTGCAGTCGCCGCCGACGCGCAGCCGGCCGGCCTCGTCGGAACTGGTCGGCGAGGCGCTCTCCCTGTTCGGCTATCAGCCGGGCGACCTCGATCCCGCCATTCCGCCGGCGTTGATCCATGGCGGCGCCGATCATCTCGTGCTGGCGCTAAAGTCACGCGAAGCGCTGGCCGCCATGGCCTATGATCTCAAGAAAGGCCAGTCCTTCATGCGCCGCGAAGGCCTGGTCACGATTTTGCTCGGCTATGCCGAGACGCCGCGCCTCTTCCATACGCGCAATCCATTCGCCTCCGGCGGGGTTTATGAGGACCCGGCGACAGGCGCAGCCACCGCGGCCTTTGCCGGCTATCTGCGCGATCTCGGCTGGCCGCATGGCGGTGCGATCGACATCGTTCAGGGCGAAGACATGGGCATGCGCTCACGCCTCCATGCCGACATTTCGTCGGCGCCTGGCAGCTCGATCAGGGTGTCGGGGACGGCGCGGCTGATGGATTAAAGCCCTTAAGCCGGCCGCTTCAGGCCGAGATGCTCGCGCAGCGTGCGGCCCTCATAGTCCTTGCGGAACAGGCCGCGCCGCTGCAATTCCGGCACCACCAGCGTCGCGAAGGCGTCGAGCTCGCCCGGGAACCAGGACGGCATCACGTTGAAGCCGTCCGCCGCGCCGCCTTCGAAGCGCGCCTGCAATTCGTCGGCGATCTCTCCGGCCGTGCCGACGATGCGCCAATGGCCGCGTGCGCCGGCAAAGTACCGCGCGAG
This sequence comes from Mesorhizobium sp. LCM 4577, assembly GCF_001854795.2. NCBI lineage: Bacteria > Pseudomonadati > Pseudomonadota > Alphaproteobacteria > Hyphomicrobiales > Phyllobacteriaceae > Mesorhizobium > Mesorhizobium sp. LCM 4577. The sequence continues at coordinate 580,444 of NZ_MDDU01000001.1, forward strand.
GTCGCGGATCGAGAGCCCGTCGCGGCGCGCCTGCTCGATCACCAGCGCCTGCCGGCTCTTCATGCCTTCGCTTTCCGGCAGTTCGGGCAGCGGTCCGTCGATCGGATAGCGGCCGAGGTCGGAGATGCTGAGATAGCTGGAGAGCAGGGCCACGCCGACATCGTCGGGGATCAACTCCTGCAGCGCATCGTATTTCGCCTGCGCCTCGGCTTTCGTTGCGGCCACGATCGGCGCGACGCCGGGCATGATCTTCACATCGTCTGGCTGGCGGCCATAGGCGGCGAGCCGCGCCTTGAGGTCGTCATAGAAGGCCTTGGCTTCCTCGAAGGTCTGTGCCGCCGAGAACACGACATCGGCGGTGCGCGCCGCAAGATCCTTGCCATCGTCCGATGCCCCGGCCTGCACCATCACCGGCGCGCCTTGCGGCGAGGGCGGGATATCGAGCGGATCGCGCACCGAGAAGCTTTCGCCGTCATGGCCGGCCGGGCGCCGGTTCCACAAGCCGGTGATCACCGTGGCGAACTCGCGCGCCCGCGCATAACGGTCCGCGTGCGGCCGCAGACCCGTTGCGCCGAAATTCGCCGCTTCGACCGGGCTTGCCGAGGTGACGAGGTTCCAGCCGGCCCGCCCGCCACTCAGATTGTCGAGCGAGGCGAACATGCGCGCCAGCCCATAGGGCTCGTTGTAGCTGGTCGATGCCGTGGAAACCAAGCCGATGCGCTCGGTCTGCGCGGCCAGCGCCGACAGCAGGCTGATCGGCTCGAAGCCGATCGAGCGCGAGGTCTGGCTGGCAATGTTGACATTCGCCTCGCGCAGGCCGGCCGCGTCCTCGCAGAACACCATGTCGAACTTCGCCGCTTCCGCCGTACGGGCAAGCGCGATGTAATGATCGATGTCGATGCCGGCCCTCACATGTGCGTCCGGATGCCGCCAGGCCGCTATGTGGTGGCCGGTCGCCCACAGGAACAGGCCGAGCTTCATCTGACGCGCGCTCATTTTGCGCCTCCATCGCCGAGCCCGAGGTGGGCACGCAGCGTCGTGTCGGCATAGTAAGCAGAGCGGTCAGAGTTTCGACGGCGCAATTCTGGCACGATGCGATCGGTGAAACCGTTGATCGCGGAAAGATCAGCCGGGAAAGCGAAGATGAGGCCATCACAGCTTTCTGCGTCCAACCACGCCTCCAGCCTTGCAGCGGTGAGATCGGGCGCGAAAACTGTCGTCAGCACTTTCAGGGCGTCAGCCGTTCGTCCGGCGGTCAGCACCCGTTTCTTGAGATCGTCGCAGGTCGCTCTAGCGCCTTCCGGCGATGGCTCCTCAATCGCTATGACATCGGCGACGCCGGCGGCGAAATCGAAGTCGGCCCCGGCGAGGCCGGACATGGCCAGCACCGGCATGTCCTGCGGCGAGCGCGCGACATTGAGCGGCCCGCGCACCGCGAAGAACTCGCCCTTATGGTCGAGGACATGCATCTTGGCGGGATCGTGGAACCGTCCGCCCGCCTTGTCGAACAGCAAGGCGTCCGCGTCCCAGCCTCGCCACAGCCCTTGCACGATGCCGATGAATTCCTCGGCGCGTCGTCGGAAGTCATCGTTCGGAATGCCTGCCGGTCGGCTGAAATTGGCCGCCTCGAGCGAGCTCTGCCGCAGTGTCGCGTTCCAGCCGACGCGGCCATGGCTGATGATATCGAGGGATGCAAAACGTCGCGCCAGGTTGTAGGGCTGGTGTGCAAGCGTCGAAGCACTCGCCACGAGGCCTATCTTCTCTGTTACGGTGGCCAGTGCGGCAAGAAGGGTCGTCGCTTCGAACGGGCTGGTCGATGGCTCGCCGCTCGTCAGCGAGTCGGAAATGATGACCATGTCGACACCGGCCGCCTCCGCCTGCTGGACGAAAGTGCTGATCTGGCCGAAATCCAGGGCTTCTTGTCCTGTGGCTGCGATGTTGAGCGAAACGGCGAAATGCATGTGGGGCCCTTCGGCTGCCCTGAAAGCGGGCAGACGTCTGGTCACCAACCTAGGCCCCTCTTCGCGCATGGCAACGGGATCGAGTGGGCCACCAGCCTGTCACTTGCCGGCCAGCCTTCTTCTGCCTCGAGGCAGAGATCTTGGCCCGAATGTCGTCTTGGCGGCGACATACTTCGACGATTAGCGCGAACGCCCCTCGCGGTCGTCATTCTATGGCGGAGCAAGGAGCGAAGCGACGCGGCGCAGACCATGGAATCCATCCCCTGACTTCGAAGCGCCGCCCTACGATGCAGAATTCTGCGCCGCTGCGCCATACGATTAAGGTCACGGAATGGATCCTCGGGTCTGCGCGCCGCTTCGCGTCGCTCCGCACGTGGATGACGATATCGCGGAGGCTTCGGCCAAACAGCGACGGAGCGCTGCCGCCCCTACTTCCCGGCCAGGATATCCTTGATCAGCCGCTGGCAGCGCTCGGCCATGAAATCGAGCAGCAGCCGCACCTTCGGGTCCTGCAGCTTCTTGTGCGGATAGACGGCGGCGAACTGCACCGCGGTTGGCGGCGTCTGCGGCAGAATCACTTTCAGCCGCTGGTCTCGGATGAATGGCTCGACCTCGAAACGTGGCTTGTTGATGATGCCGCGCCCCGACAGCGCCCAGCCGGTCAGAACGTCGCCATCATCGGTGTCGTAGGGGCCGTGCACCTCGAACTTCTGCGGGCCGCCCGGCGTCTGTAGCGTCCAGACATATTCGCGCGCGCCGGCATAGCGCAGCATCAGGCAGTCGTGCTTCTTGCCGACCAACTCCTGCGGCTCAACCGGTTCGCCGCGCGCTTCCAGATATTTCGGCGCCGCCACCAGCACGCGCTCGCACTCCATGATGCCGCGCATCCTGAGGCTGGAATCCTCGATGATGCCGAGGCGGAAGGCGACGTCGATGCCCTCCTTCATGATATCGACATTGTGGTCGGAGAGCCTCAGCCGCACCTCGATATCGGGGTATTTGTCGTGGAAATCAGGGATACCGGACGCGATCAGCCGGCGGCCGAGGCCGAGAGGCGCCGTAACCCTGATGGTGCCGCGCGGCTGGCCGGAAAGGGCCGCGACCGCGGCTTCCGCCTCGGTGATCGCATCCAGCACCTGCTTGGCACCGGTGTAGAACACCGTGCCGTGCTCGGTCGGCATCAATTGACGGGTTGTACGGTTGAACAGCCGGACGCCGAGGTGCTTTTCCAGTTCCTTGATGCGGTTGGAGGCGACCGCAGGCGAAATGCGCATGTCGCGCCCCGCCGCCGACAGATTGCCGAGCTCGACGACGCGGACGAAGACGGCGATGTTGTCGAGATAGGCCATGCGGGTGTCGTGGCTCTCAAACGGCTGCGAAGGGCAAGCCTAGTATTTTCCATTTTTTTTTGAAAGTCATCGCGCACCTCGCCTCTTTTCGTTTGCGCGCCAGACCGTAAAGTCGCTCTCATCGGCAGGGACGAATGCAATGATGGATTTCGCGATTTTCTGGGACTGGCTGAGTTTTGCGGTCCGCTGGCTGCATGTCATCACCGGCATCGCCTGGATCGGCTCGTCCTTCTATTTCGTCGCGCTCGATCTCGGCCTGCGCCAGCGCCCCGGCCTGCCCGCCGGCGCCTTCGGCGAGGAGTGGCAGGTGCATGGCGGCGGCTTCTACCACATTCAGAAATACCTTGTGGCGCCCGCCGAGATGCCGGAGCACCTCACCTGGTTCAAATGGGAATCCTACGCCACCTGGCTGTCCGGCTTCGCCATGCTCTGCGTGGTCTATTATGCCGGCGCCGATCTCTTCCTGATCGACCCCAATGTGCTCAACATTTCGGTGCCGGTCGGCATCCTCCTGTCGCTGGCCACCATCGGCGTCGGCTGGATCGTCTACGACCTGCTCTGCCGCTCGCCATTGGGCAAGAGCGACACCGGGCTGATGCTGGTGCTCTACTGCGTGCTGGTCTTCATCGCCTGGGGGCTGACGCATCTCTTCACCGGCCGCGCCGCCTTCCTGCACCTCGGCGCCATCACCGCCACGATCATGTCGGCCAACGTCTTCATGGTCATCATCCCCAACCAGAAGATCGTCGTCGCCGACCTCATCGCCGGCCGCAAGCCCGACCCGAAATACGGCAAGATCGCCAAGCAGCGCTCGCTGCACAACAACTACCTGACCTTGCCCGTCCTGTTCCTGATGCTGTCGAACCACTATCCGCTGGCCTTCGGCACGCAGTTCAACTGGGTCATCGCCTCGCTGGTCTTCATCATCGGCGTCTTGATCCGGCACTATTTCAACACCGTGCATGCCAGGAAAGGCAGCCCGACCTGGACCTGGCTGGGTGCGGCTGTGCTGTTCATGATCATCATCTGGCTGTCGACCGTGCCGAAGGTGCTGACCGGCGAGCCGAAGACCTCCGTCGCCTCCTCGGCCGCGCAGGTCTATATGGCCTCGGCGCATTTCCCGGCGGTGCGCGACACCGTGCTTGGCCGCTGCTCCATGTGCCACACGCAAGAGCCGGTCTATGAAGGCATCTACCATGCGCCGAAGGGCGTGCTGCTCGACACCGACGAGCGCATCGCCGAGCATGCGCGCGAGATTTACATCCAGGCCGGCCGGGCGCACGCCATGCCTCCGGCCAACGTCACCCAGATCACCGACCAGGAACGGGCCCTTCTGGTCGCCTGGTTCGAAGGCGCCGGAAAGTAAGCATGACAGCGAAAATTCTGCGCGGCCGCACGCTCTCCTTCCTGCGCTGGCCCGAAACGATCGACGACCATTCCGCCTGGCGTTTCGAGGAGGATGGCGCCCTGCTGATCGACAATGGCAGGATCGTCGCCGCCGGTTCCTATGCCGAGGTCGCGAAGAAAGCGGGCGCGGGCATCGAGACGGTCGACCATCGCCCGCACCTCATCCTGCCGGGCTTCCTCGACGCCCACGTGCATGTACCGCAGATGCAGATCATCGCCTCCTACGGCGCCGAGCTGCTCGACTGGCTGAACAAATACACGTTTCCGGAAGAGTCGAAATTCCAGAACGCGCAACATGGCCGCCGCATCGCCAGGCTCTTCCTCGACGAAATGCTGCGCCAGGGCACGACGACGGTCGTCGCCTATTGCTCGGTGCACAAATCTTCCGCCGAGGCCTTCTTCGCCGAGTCGCATGAGCGCAACATGCTCAATATCGCCGGCAAGGTGATGATGGACCGCAACGCGCCGGACGGCGTGCTCGACACGCCGCAGACCGGCTATGACGATAGCAAGGCGCTGATCGCCGAATGGCACGGCAAGGGCCGCCAGCTTTATGCCATCACGCCGCGCTTCGCCATCACGTCGACGCCGGAGCAGATGGAGACGGCCGGCGCGCTCTGCCGCGAATATCCCGATCTCCACATGCAGACGCATCTGTCCGAGAACCATGCCGAGATTGCCTTCACCCAGGAGCTCTATCCCTGGTCGCGCGACTATACAGACGTCTATGAACATTACGGCCTGCTGGGCAGGAAAAGCCTGTTCGGCCACTGCATCCATCTGTCGGAGCGCGAGGCCGATGCGCTGTCGCAATCGGGCTCGGTGGCGGTGTTCTGCCCGACCTCAAACCTTTTCCTCGGCTCCGGCCTGTTCGACTATCAGCGCTACCGCCGGCGCGAGAAGCCGCTCAGGATCGCCGCGGCCACGGATGTCGGCGGCGGCACCAATTATTCGATGCTGCGCACCATGGACGAGGGTTACAAGGTGATCGCGCTGAACGGCGAGAAGCTCAACCCGTTCCAGTCCTTCTGGCAATTGACGCGCGGCAATGCCGAGGCACTGTCGGTGGCAGACAAGGTCGGCACGCTGGAGGAAGGCACCGATGCCGATATCGTCGTGCTCGATGCCCATGCGACGCCTGGCATGCGGCTCAGGATGGAAACGGTCGAGACGCTGGCCGAGGAGCTGTTCCTCTTGCAGACGCTGGGCGACGACCGTGTGGTGCGCGAGGTCTATGTGGCGGGTCGGCCGGCGAAGAGCGCCATTGTGGCGTGAACCCCCTCACCCGGATTGCCAACCGAATTGCGAAGGGCAATTCGGGGCAATCCGACCTCTCCCCGAGGGGAGAGGAGGTCGCGGACGTTGGCGCCAGTCTCTTCTCCCCTTGGGGAGAAGGTGGCCGCGAAGCGCCGGATGAGGGGGCGTCCGCGACGAATGCTTGACCAGACAGAGCTTGTCGTACAAACGACGGTGGAATTTCGGAGAAAACGCCATGGCCACCGCCGACGACATCGCTCTGATCAAGAAACAGGAAGCCACGCTGGTCTTCCCGGCCTTCGACGAGGCCGTTGCCTTCAAGATCGGCTCCGCCATCAGGGACAGGGCTCTGAAAGAAGACCTGCCTATTATCGTCGACATCAGGACCTTCGACCGGCCGCTCTTCTATGCCGCGATGCCCGGCTCCAACGCTTCCAATCCGGACTGGGCGCGGYGCAAGATCAATGTCGTGAAGCGATATCTCAGAAGCACCTATCGCCTGGTGCTGGAACAGCAGCGCCCGGACCGCACGTTCAAAATCGGTGAAGGCCTGGACATTGCCGACTATGTGCTGGCCGGCGGCGGCTTTCCGGTCACCGTCAAGGGCGCAGGCGTGATCGGGGTCATCGCCGTTTCGGGCCTGCCGGAGCGCGAGGATCATGGCGTCGTCGTCGATGCGCTTTGCGCGCATCTGGGCGTCGATGCGAGCAAGCTCAGGTTGCCGCCGGAAGACAAATGACCGATCCAAAAACCTTCCTCACCTCGATCTTCAACGCCGCCGTCGCCGCCGCCGACCCGGAAAAGACGATCCGCAATCATTTGCCGGCAAAGCCGAAGGGCCGCACCATCGTCATCGGCGCGGGCAAAGGCTCGGCGCAGATGGCGGCGGCCTTCGAGAAGGTCTGGGACGGTCCGATCGATGGCCTTGTCGTCACCCGCTACGGCTATGGCGCCAGCTGCGAGCGCATCGAGATCATCGAGGCGGCGCACCCGGTGCCGGACGCCGCCGGCCTCGAGGGATCGCGCCGGCTGCTGGAGAAGGTGCGGGGCCTGACCGCCGACGATCTGGTCGTGGCGCTGATTTCCGGCGGCGGCTCGGCCCTGCTGCCGTCGCCCGCGCCCGGGCTGACGCTTGCCGATGAGATCGCCGTCAACGAGGCGCTGCTTGCCTCCGGCGCGCCAATCGCGGCGATGAACACCATCCGCAAGCATGTCTCGACCATCAAGGGCGGACGCCTGGCCGCCGCGGCGCATCCGGCGCGGGTGGTGTCGCTGGTCGTCTCCGACATCCCCGGCGACAATCCGGCGCTGGTTGCCTCGGGTCCGACCGTTCCCGACACCGGCAGCCGCGAGGACGCRCTGGCCTCGATTGCCGCTTATGGCATGAAACTGCCGGCCTCGGTCATGGCGCATATCAATTCGCCGGCCGCCGATGCTCCGCGCCCAGACGATCCGTGCTTTGCCGGCAATGAAGTGCACCTGACAGCCTCTGCCGGCGTGTCGCTGGAAGCGGCAGCCGCCGAAGCCAGGCGGCGGGGCATCGAGGCCGTCATCCTGTCGGATGCGATCGAAGGCGAGGCGCGTGAGGTCGGTGGCGTGCATGCCGCGATCGCGCGCGAGGTTGCGACGCGCAATCGCCCCTTCGCCAAGCCCGTCCTGATCCTTTCCGGCGGCGAGACCACCGTTACACTCCGCGCCAAGGGCAAGGGCGGCCGCAATTCCGAGTTCCTGCTCGCCTTTGCTATCGGCATCGAGGGCGTGAACGGCATCCATGCCCTGGCCGCCGATACGGACGGCATAGACGGCTCGGAGAACAATGCCGGCGCCTTCGCCGACGGCTCGACTGTGTCGCGCATGCGGGCGGTAGGCGTCGATGCCAAGGCGATGCTTGCCGGCAACAACGCCTGGACGGCGTTCAATGCGGTCAGGGATTTGTTTGTGCCGGGACCGACGGGGACGAACGTCAATGATCTGAGGGCAATACTCGTTCGATAGCGCGGAGCCCCACAGAGGTCGTCATTCCAAGGCAATGCAAGGAGCGTAGCGACGCGCGCAGACCCTGGAATCCATGCAATTGCCTCGGCCGTGGAGTGCAGCGGAGCAGAATTCTGGACCGTGGCGGCGCGTTGAAGTCACGGCATGGATCCTCGGGTCTGCGCTGCGTCGCTTCGCTCCTTGCTCCGCCCGTGGATGACGACCTGACGGGCGTTTCGGCTAATCTCCGGGGTCATGCGATCGATCAAGCAGCCATCAACTTCCTTACTTTCCTCATATCCTGCAAAAACCGCTCCCGCTCGGCTTCCTTATCCTCCTGCTCGCGGATGCGCAGAATGAAGGACGGGTGGATGGTGAGGAACACCCGCAACCCATCCTCGCGCTCGACCACGTCGCCGCGCATCTTGGTGATCGGCACCGCCTTGCCGAGCAGCGACTGCGCCGCCGTCGCGCCGAGCGCCACGACGAGGTTCGGCTTGACGAGATCAAGTTCCTTGTCCAGCCACCAGCGGCAGGCCTGAATCTCGCCGGCATTGGGCTTGGAGTGGATACGCCTTTTACCACGCGGCTCGAATTTGAAATGTTTGACCGCATTGGTCACATAGACCTTGCGGCGGTCGATCGCGGCATCGTCCAGGATGCTGTCGAATATTCTGCCCGCTGGCCCGACAAAGGGCTTGCCGGCCAGGTCCTCCTGGTCGCCGGGCTGCTCGCCGACGAAGATCACATCGGCATTCTCCGGCCCCTCGCCGAAGACAGTCTGGGTCGCATCGCGCCACAACGGACAGCGGCGGCATCCTTTCGCCTCCTCGCGCAGCTCCGGAATATCGTCGGCCTCTGGCGCCACAACATCGGACGGCTCGGGCGTCGGCCAGTGCTTGGCCTTCACCTTGGCATGGTGCGGTGCTGGGGTGGTTGGCATCCGGGCGATCATGTCTGATGCGGCTCTGTCCGCTCCTGCTATCAGATCTGGAATGAGCGAGGCCTCGGGAAGGTTCCGCCAATATTTCTTCGGCATCTCCCTCTGCATCGCCTTCACCTTGAGGCGGGCCGGGTTGAAGATGTTTTCGAAATAGGTCCGCCACAGCGCCTCGGCATCGTCTTCCGCCGGCGCGTCGCGCTTGGCCGCACCTGGGCCGATCGCCAGACGCTCGCCGTCCCAGTCGGCTGAGGCATGCGGGGTCAGGATCGTCCAGCGCATGCCGGTGAATCGGCGCACGAAGAAATCGGCATTGCGCTCGACGATGAAATGATCGGGCTCGAACCACGCGACATAGCGCTCGTCCGGGCCTTCGCCGATTTTTCGGAAGCGCACGAAGGCGCGCATCTTGTGGATGTCGCGATGTACCGCCTTCTCCATCGCCTCCAGCCGCCGGATATCGGGATCGGTGGCGATCGAAAGCAGCTTCGGCTCCGAACGCAACCGCCAGAGCAGCCGGTAGAGAAAGCTGAAGCGCTCCGGATCGGAATGGCAGATCACAGTCTCGGCGCGCTCGATGAAGTCGCGCGRCACGACCAGCCGCGCATCGGCTTGCGCAGGCGGCAAATCGCTGGCGCAACTTTCGCGATCCGGTTCGACCTGCCACGCAACATCTTCCGGCGGAATATCGTTCGTCGCCAGCCGGCGCGCCGCATCCCGCCAGCCGGCGAAATCGGTCTGGCTTTCGAGCCGGACGAGATGAGCGGCGAGGTTGAGCTGAGTTCTTGTCATGGTCAGAACAATGAAAGCTGCTCGCAGGAGCGGGTGATCTCCTGGCGCAAACCGGCCTTGTCGGTCAACGCTCCCGGCGACCAGCCTTCCGCGATGATGAAAGGCCGCACCTTGGCGACCGAATGACAGAGCCGGCCGACATCCTCGAGCCGCAGCCGGCGGTGGCGGCGTGTCTCGATGATCCGGTCGATGACCTTGGTGCCGAGGCCGGGAACGCGCAGCAGCGCTTCTCGCTCGGCGCGGTTGACGTCGACCGGAAAGCGGCCCCGGTTGCGCAGCGCCCACGCAAGCTTGGGGTCGATGGCAAGGTCGAGCATGCCGTCATTGCTGCCGGCGAGGATCTCCGGTTGCGAGAAGCCGTAGAAGCGCATCAGYCAGTCGGCCTGATAGAGCCGGTGCTCGCGTATCAGCGGCGGTTTCTGCAATGGCAGGGACGACGACGAATCCGGGATCGGGCTGAAGGCGGAGTAATAGACGCGTCTGAGGCGATAGCTGCCGTAAAGCCGGGCGCTGGCACGCAGGATGCCGTCATCGGACGTCTTGTCGGCGCCGACGATCATCTGCGTCGACTGGCCGCCCGGCGCGAAGCGCTCGCGCCTGCGGCTCTGCAAAGTGGGCTCGGCCTTCTCCTCGATCTTGCGGCGCAGTTTGGCCATCGAAAGCCGGATCGTTTCCGGCTTCTTCTCCGGCGCCAGCTTCTTCACACCCTCGTCGGTCGGCAGCTCGACATTGATCGACAAACGGTCGGCATAAAGCCCTGCCTTCTCGATCAGCTCGGCCGACGCCTCAGGAATTGTCTTCAGGTGGATATAACCGCCGAACTTCTCCTCGATCCTCAGCCTGCGCGCTACCTCGACCATCTCGCCCATGGTCTCGTCGGGCGAGCGGATGACGCCTGACGACAGGAACAGGCCCTCGATGTAGTTGCGCCGGTAGAAATCCATGGTGAGCTTCACCACCTCCTCGACGCTGAAGCGGGCGCGCCGCACATTCGAGGACGAGCGGTTGATGCAATAGCTGCAGTCATAGATGCAGAAATTGGTGAGCAGGATTTTGAGCAGCGAGATGCAGCGCCCGTCCGGCGCGTAGGAATGGCAGATGCCGGAACCCTCGGTCGAGCCGATGCCGCCCGATCTCAGCGAGTCTCGTTTTGCCGAGCCGGACGACGCGCAAGAAGCGTCGTATTTGGCGGCGTCCGACAGGATCGCCAGTTTCTCGCGGATGGAAAGCACAGCCATTTGTTCATGATATGTTCCAAAGGTGCAATTGGCTATAACTTTTGATTGCCGCTGGCAAAACGTGATCGCCGCGCCTGTCGTGCCAGCCTTAGACCTCGTGCAGGTAGAGGTGATAGTCCAATTCGCTGACGGTCCGGGCAACCCGTAGATATTCAGCCTGCTTGATCGCCACGAAGGTGCGGTGCAGGTCGGGGCCGAGCGCCGACTTCAGAAAATCGGAGGCACGGGCCGCTTCGATCGCGGCGCGCCAGTCGGCAGGCATCGCCGATTTCTCCGTCGCCTGCTCGTAGCCGTTGCCGGTCGTCTCGGGACCGGGATCCAGACCTTCATCCAGGCCTTTGACGATGCCGGCCAGCACTGTTGCAGCGATCAGATACGGGTTGGCGTCGACGCCGGAGGGCCGGTGTTCGATGCGGCGGTTCCTGGTATCGCCCGCCGGCACGCGCAACGCCACCGACCGGTTGTTGACGCCCCATGTCGGCGCCACCGGCGCGTAGGATTGCGAGACGAAGCGCCGCCATGAATTGGCGTGCGGCGCAAACACCAGCATCGATTCCGCCATGGTGTGGATCAAGCCGCCCAGCGCGTTGAGCAGCTTGGGCGACCATTTCTCGCCGGTTGCCTCGGTGAAAACGTTGCGGCCGGAATCGTCCTGCAGCGAGACGTGGAAATGCATGCCGGAGCCGGCATAGGCCTCGATGGGCTTGGCCATGAAGCAGGCGGTGACGCCGTGCCGGCGCGCTTGCGCTCGCACCAGCCGCTTCAGCATCACGAGGTCGTCCGCCGCGCGCATCACGTCCTTGCGGTAGTTGAGCGTCAGCTCGTACTGGCCGGGCGCGTATTCGGAAATGACCGTTTCGGCCGGGATGCCTTGCGCCTTCGCTGCGGCGTAGATGTCGGAAAACAGCGGCTCCATGCCGTGCAGGTGGTCGACCGAATAGACCTCGGTCTTGGCCGAGCGGCGGCCGTCGAGCACCGCGCGGGCAGGCTGCACCTTGCCGTCCGCGTCGCGCTCGTTGGACAGCAGGAAGAACTCCAGCTCGAAGGCACCGGCCGGATGCAGGCCGCGCGCGGCGAGCAATTCCACCTGCCTTGCCAGCACCAGCCGCGGGTCGGAGGTCATGGGCTGGCCGTCGAGATGGTACATCGACATCAGCATCTGGCCACGTGGCGGGCTGGTGCCGAAGAGCGGCGCCAGCGTGCCCGGGATCGGCCATGCCCTGAGGTCGCCGTCGCCGGTGTCCCACACCAGGCCGGTCTCGTGCACGTCCTCGCCGGTGATGTCGAGGCCGAGGATCGAGATCGGCAGATGCCGGCCGCTCTCGAAAATGCCCATCAGCTCGTGCCGGCGCACGATCTTGCCGCGGCCGATACCGTTGGCGTCGGTGAGCACGATGTCGAAAGCCTCGATGTCGGGATGGGCGTCGAGAAAGGCTTTTGCCTCGGCCGGTGTCGAGCCGGAAGGCGAGGTGGTTACGGCGTTCGGATTGTCCATAACTGCTTGTCTCACGCCGCAAGTTTGCCCGCAACCGCGGCGAAGGCGGCGATCAGCCGCCTCACTTGTGCGGACGTTGTGACCGGCGATATCAGCATCATGTTGTGGAACGGCGCGATCAGCACGCCGCGATTGACCAGCGCGACATGGATGGCGGCTTCGAGTTCCGGCGCATGCGCCTTCTCCGCCTCGCCACCATTGTGCAACGGTCCCGGCGCGCAGATGAATTCGACGCGCGCGCCGACCCGCGCGACATGCCAGGGCAGCTTGTTTCGCTGGATGACGGCGGAGAGCCCCGCATCGAGCCGGCGCGCCAGCCGGTCCATATGCGCGTAGGCCTCCTCGGTCATCACCTCTTCCAGCGTCGCGCGCATCGCCGCGAATTGCAGCGGATTGGCCGACAATGTTGTGCCCATGCCGGAATAGCCGGGCTCCTTGGTCCGGTTGTAGGCGCCGTAGCGCGTGGCGACCTCCTCGCTCATGCCCCAGATGCTCGCCGGCACGCCGCCGGCCACCGGCTTGCCGAGCACGAAGAAATCCGGCTCCAGCCCGTGCTTCTTCGTAAAGCCGCCGGAGCCGGTGGAGATGGTATGCGTCTCGTCGATCAGAAGCAGCGTGCCGGCCGCGCGGGTCAGCTGCCGCAGCGCGTCGTGGAAGCCGGGTTCCGGCAGCACCATGCAGGAATTGGTCAGCACCGGCTCGGTGATGACGCAGGCGACGTCGCGGTCCGCAAGCGCTGCCTCCAAGGCTGGGATGTCGTTGAATTCGACGATCTTGGTAGCCCGCGTGAGATCGCGGAACTCGCCCGCGAGCCCAGGCCGGTTCACCGGCTTGCCGTCGATCAGCCGCACCATCGTCTCGTCGACCGAGCCGTGATAGCAGCCGTTGAAGACCAGGATCTTCTCGCGTCCCGTCACCGCGCGGGCGACGCGCAGTGCGAAGCGGTTGGCGTCCGTGGCGGTGGTGGCGATCTGCCAATAGGGCAGGCCGAAGCGCTGCTGCAGGAGGGTGCCGATCGCCAGCGCGTCCTCGCTGGGCAGCATGTAGGTCAGGCCGCGCGCGGCCTGCCGGCGGATGGCGCGCGCGACCGCAGGCGGCGAATGGCCGAGCATCGAGCCGGTGTCGCCCAGGCAGAAATCGTCGAGCCTGTTGCCGTCTATGTCGGTGATGGTGGCGCCCTTGGCGCCGTCGACCAGGATCGGGAACGGCGTTGGCCAGTCGGTCATCCAGTGCATCGGCACGCCGCCGAGGAAACCGGCAATGCCGTTGCCGAGCTTCGCCTCGGATTTCGGCCGCGCCTTGCGGAAGGCGGCCGCCTCTGCCTCGCGCAACGCTGCGATGCGGGCGATGTCGATGCCGCCGATAGAAGTCCCGTCGGTTGAATGCATGAGCCCCCCTGAGGCAGTAGGCAGTAGGCAGTAGGTGCCGTCACCTAAGCCCTACTGCCCAATCCCTACTGCCTATGCTGTAATATCGATGACGCCGCAATCGCCGGCGGTGCTTCCGAACACGATGCGGCGCTCTTCCTTGTCCCACGTCATCGACGTGATGGCGCCCTTGCCGGGGCGGCGTAGCAGCACTTCCTTGGCATCGGCGAAGCGCGCCGCGATCACCATGCCGTCCTCATATCCGATGGCCGTGACGTCCTGGCTCGGATGGCAGGCGACGCAGGTCACCATCGTGTTGCCGCGCGTGCCGAGCTCCAGCGGCGCCTTGCCCATCGGCCCGTCCTTGGCTTGGAACGGCCAGACGATCGCCGCCGGCGCGCCGGAGCTTGCCAGCCATTTACCCTTCACGCTCCAGGACAGGCTTTTCACCTTGCCGGGATAGCCCGACATGCGCATGTGCTTGCCGTCGGCGAGCTTCCAGCCATGCAGCGCATTCTCCTGCATGGTGGTGACGAGGAAGGCGCCGTCCGGCGAAAAGGTGATCCCGGTATGGGCGCCAGCCCATTCGAGCTCCACCGGCTTGCCCTCGGCGGCCGGGAAATGCAGCGTCGCGCCATTGTAGCGGGCGACGCCGAAACGCATGCCCTTGGGCGAGAAGGCCAGCCCCTCCACAGAACGCGGATGGGCAAATTCCTTGATCCTGCCGTCGGCGAAACGCACGAACGCGGTCTTGCCGGAGGCATAGGCGATCGCGCCCTGCGGTCCGGCAGTGACGCTGGTGACCCATTTCTTGCCGACGCTGGCGAGTTCGCTCACCTCGCCGCCGGCCTTGACAGCAAACACCTTGCCGTCCTCGCCACCCGTGATCAGCCGGTCGTTGGCCGCGTCATGGAAGGCGGAAAGCAGGCCGTCATTGGCCTGTATCGTTTTCTGCCCGTTGTCCAACCGGTGGATCGCGCCGTCGGCCAAGGCGAAATGCGGCACGTCGTTGAGGAAGACGGCGGCGACGCAATGGCCTTCGAGATCAAGCGGGGCGACTGTGGGCATGGCTTCCTGCGTGAGCGAGATTTGGATTTATCTGGCGGCTTACTCGACGTTTCCCGCATCGGCAACCATAGGAACCGGCAGCGGTCCCTCAAAGACAGGGTGGGAAGGCATCAAAGCAGCCCCTTTGCCCGCAACTCCGTCGCAAAAGTCGCAAGCGGCATCACCAGTGTCAAAGGTTGGCCTTGAAGAGGCTCGGCACCGTAGCTGGTGTACCATCCTGCTGCCCGCTCACTCTTGGCGTCAATAATGAGCAGGACGCCGCCGCCCTCGCCAGCGAGGCGCAAGCAGCGGAGCGCGGCGGCGGCAAGCAACTGACCGCCAAGCCCTTGCCCTGCAACGCGGCGATCCGTCGCGAGACGGGCAAGCTTGAAACCGGAAACTTCGTGCCGCGCCAAACCCCTCGTCATGGCCGCGGGCACGGTTTCGTGAGCGAATGCAGACGGCGCGATTGTATAAAAGCCGAGAATCCGCTCGGTATTCGCGTCGTCGATTGCACAGAAGGTCTTGGCGGCATTTTGTTCGTGGCTCTGTCGCGCGAACCGCCGCAAAAAGTCATTCATCTGTGCGTCGCCGCAGTCGAACGAGGCCCGATCGTGCTGTTTCGCAATCGGCTGCTCGTGCCAGGACGGCAGTGTCACAGTGTTTCCGGTAAGGCCGCGATCGCCGCTCGCAGTTTTGCATTGGGTCTCGGCGGATTCTCCAGCAGGTCGAGTATGCGTGTGAAATTACGGTCGGATACTTTTGTGACCTCCGCGGCTTCGATCACAGCCTGCGCCTCGGGAACGACCTTGTTGAGGATGAAGTCGGCAACGTCCTGATGCGAGAGTGCAGCCGCGCGCGCGATCATCGCCTTCTGCGCGGGCGCAATGCGAATTTGATAGCGCTCAGTCTTCTGGTCGGAGGGCCGCGACATAGGGTGTCTCCCAGGCTTCATGTACACATGGTATGTGTACATGAAGCCGCAATCAATCCTATGGGATAAACAATTTGGCGTTTAGGCCGCCTGGCAGGCCTCAAAACTCTTTCTGAGCCGCTCGGCGTCGAGATCGCGGCCGATGAAAACCAGCCGGCTTTCATGCTTTTCGCCGTCCTTCCAAGCACGCTGGTGGTCGCCCTCGAGGATCATGTGCACGCCCTGCAATACATAGCGGTCCTCGTCGCCCTTGAGCGCGATGATGCCCTTCAGCCGCAGGATGTTCGGCCCTTCCATCTGGGTGACCTTTTCGATCCAGGGGAAGAACTTCTTCGGATCCATCTCGCCGCCCCRCAGCGACACCGACTTCACCGTCACGTCATGGATGTCGGACGCATGGTGGTGATGATGATCGTGACCGTCGTGATGATGGTGGTCGTGATCGCAATCCGGGCCGCATTCATGGTCGTGATCGTGGTCGTGCGCCTCGAGGAAATGCGGGTCGTTCTCCAGCGCCCGCGACAGGTCGAAGGCGCCGCGGTCGAGCACTTCGTCGAGCGCCACGCCGGACCGCTGCGTGCGATGGATCTTTGCCGCCGGATTGATGGCGCGGATGGTCGCTTCGACCTTTTCGAGCTCTTCCGGCGTGACGAGGTCGGTCTTGTTCAGCACCACCACGTCGGCGAAGGCGATCTGGTCCTCGGCTTCCTTGGAATCCTTGAGGCGCAGCGGCAGGTGCTTGGCGTCGACCAGCGCCACCACAGCGTCGAGCTTGGTCTTGGTGCGCACGTCATCGTCCATGAAGAAGGTCTGCGCCACCGGCACCGGATCGGCGAGGCCCGTGGTCTCGACGACGATAGCGTCGAAGCGGCCGGGCCGGCGCATCAGGCCCTCGACGACGCGGATCAGGTCGCCGCGCACCGTGCAGCACACGCAGCCATTGTTCATCTCGTAGATTTCCTCGTCGGATTCCACGATCAGGTCGTTATCGATACCGATCTCGCCGAACTCGTTGACGATGACGGCGTAACGCTTGCCGTGGTTTTCCGACAGGATGCGGTTGAGCAGCGTCGTCTTGCCCGCGCCGAGATAGCCGGTGAGAACGGTTACGGGGATTTGCGTCTGTGCATCGCTCATGGTTTGCCTCGAAGATCTTGGCCTCGAAAATCTGGGATTGTCGGCCTCATATAGGATGGGTGCCACGCTTTTGCACGCGCCAAACCGATAGGCCAGGCGGAGCTCCTGACCGGCGGGCGCCGAGGGACGGATTGGCGGCGGCCGGGGCAGGCAGAACGGAGGGGCCACGAGAGTGGCCAGAGGTCATTGCCGGCCTCCGTTGTGAATCTCGTCGGTTCAAAAGTCGTTTGTCATCTAACTGAAATAAACATCTGGCATCACCTGCGCGGGCACCGCAATGCTTGCCGGCAAAGCGTTCCGCAAGCCGGTTCTTAGAGATCGTCATTTGCCAACCGTCGGGCGGCCTCTATGCTGGCCGCGCCGGTTCGGCCGAAGAGGGAACGACCATGGCCAAGGCGGACAAGACAGCGACCATGAGCCGGCTGCATTCGGCGGCGAGATTGGCGCGCACGGCGCTCGCCGCGCGGCTTCTGGCGCATGGTTTTTATGCCGGCCAGGACCAGATCATGCTGGCGCTCGACCGCGAGGACGGCCAGACTCCCGGCAATCTCGCCGGCCGGCTTGGCGTGCGGCCGCCGACCATCACCAAGACCATCAACCGGCTGCAGGCGCAGGGTTTCCTCGAAAAGCGCGCCTCCAACGCCGATGCCCGCCAGGCCCATATATTCCTCACCGAGTCCGGCCGCGAAACCATCCGCGCCATCGAGAAGTCGGTCAAGAAGACCGAGAAGCAGGCGCTGAGGGGCCTCGACAAGAAGGACCAGAAGGCGCTGTTCAAGTTGCTCGCCCGCATCGAGGCGAACCTGTCGAACGAAGATCTGGTCCTGTTGGACGACGACGCGGAGCTGGATGAAGCGTAAGCGCGATGCGAAGCATCGTCGCTTCACTCACCCACGTCGACATTGTTCCGAAAGCGTGACGCGCAGCGTCATCGCTCAACCGCGAGGCGTTGGTGACAGACGCGCGATGCGAAGCATCGTCGCGCAACCGTGGATCAATGCATCGGCGGCTTAGAGGAAGGGCGACGACGCTGCGCGTCGCGCCTAAGCGCCATCATCGGGCGTCTCGCGGTTAGCGACGATGCTGCGCATCGCGCCTACGCGTCGCGCACAAGCGTCGCCCAGCGCCCCGGCGTCATGCCGAACGCCTTCTTGAAATGCCGGTTGAAATGGCTCTGGTCGCTGAAGCCGGCGCCGGCGGCGATCTCCGCCAGCGACTCGCCCTCGGCGATCATGCGTCGCGCTCTTTGCAGCCGGCGCATCAACAGGAAGCGATGCGGGCTGGTCGAATAGGTGGCGCGAAAATGGCGCGACAGCGCGTAGCGGTCGAGGCCGGTGACGGCCTCCAGCTCATCGGAATGCACTGCACGCTCGGCATTCTCTTCCAGATAGTCGCGCGCAAGCGCCGCTGCGCGCCAGGCGGTCTTGCTCGCTGACTTTGCCGGCTTTCCCGCGTGGCGTCTCAGATGCTGCGCCAGTTGCGCGACGAAATCCGCCACGAACAGGTCGCAGAGCTCTTCGTTCAGCGGCGCCAGCGCCGAGAACAGCGTGTCCCGTAGCGCCGGATCGTCGACAACGGCGCCATGGACGAAGGGCAGCGGCTCGCCGCCGAGGCAGTCGAGCAGCAGGGACGGCTCCAGGTAGAGGATCCTGTAGCGCAGCCCGTCTTCCGTGCCGGCGCCGCCATCGTGCAATTCGTCGGGGTGCAGCACGATCGCCTGGCCCGGCAGGCTGTGCTGCAGCGCGCCGCGATAATGGAAGCGCTGCACGCCGTTGAGTGTAACGCCGATCGCATAGGTGTCGTGCCGGTGCAGCTCGAAGGCGTTGCCGTGGAAGCGCGCCTCGATGCGTTCGAGGCCAAGCCCGCCCGGCGCCGAAACGATGCGATCGCCGTTGGCTGCATCCGCGCACGAACGTTCAAGACCTTCCGTCGCTTCCGCGCCTAGAGCCTGCGCCATCGCCCTGTTCCGCCCGTCATGGGCCATCTCGGAGTATCAATCTTGGTGTTCGATACGAAAATTGCAATTGTCCTGAGAGAGGATCTGCCGGTGTGGCAGAAGCTCAACGTCACCGCGTTCCTGACCAGCGGCATCGTCGCGCAGTTTCCCGAAATCATCGGCGAGCCCTATCGCGACCGCGCCGGCAACCTTTATAACCCGATGTCGATCCAGCCGGTCATCGTCCTGTCGGCCGATGCAGCGACGCTGGGCACGATCCATCGCCGGGCCTTGGAGCGCGGGGTGACGACGTCCGCCTATGTCGAGGAGATGTTTTCGACCGGGCACGACGTCGCCAACCGCGCCGTCTTCGCCGAATTCGCGCCGGACGACGCCAGGATTGTCGGCATCGCCTTGCGCGGCGACAAAAAACTCGTCGACAAGATCACCAAGGGCGCCCGCATGCATGGTTGATTTTGTACCGTCTTGAACGTTCGGGATTGGCTGCAACCTCGCGACCTCGTCATCCTCGGGTCTGCGCGCGTCGCTTCGCTCCTTGCTCCGGCCGTGGATGACGACCCGCGAGAACCGTTCGAACCAATCGCCGACGGCAATCCGCTCTAAGCCTGTCCGGCGCGCTTGTTGGGCCAGTCGCTTTTGGCTTGCTGGCCAGCGGCGATTGCCGCAGAAGGGTAATGTCTATCTTCCTTCGGCCCGACCTTGAGCATTCCCAAAAACACCGACGACAGCGCAACGCCGCCCGCGGCGATGCTTCTGATGCTTTGCGTCTATGTCTGCTTCACCTTTCTGGACACCTCCAGCAAATATCTGGTGCTGGCCGGCGTCTCGGCGCTGATCGTCGCCTGGACCCGCTTCGCCGTCCATGTCCTGCTGGTCGGCCTCTTTCTGCGCGGCTGGCGCGAGCCGAGGCGTTTTCGCGCCAACAACCTGCCGGCGCATATATTGCGCGGCTGCATGCTTTTCGGCTCCACCATGTTCAACATCCTGGCGCTGAAGACACTGCAGCTCGCCGAAACCACCTCGATCTATTTCTTCGGCCCGATGGTGATCACCGCTCTTGCCGGCCCGCTGCTTGGCGAATGGGCCGGCTGGCGGCGATGGCTCGCGATCCTCACCGGCTTTGTCGGTGTTCTGATCATCACCCGGCCGGGCGTCGGCGTGTTCGGCATCGGCCATCTCTTCGCGCTGGGCTCGATGCTGTCGAACAGCTTCTACGTCATCATGACGCGGCGCATGTCGGCGACGGAAACCTCCGAGAGCCTGATATTGTTCTCGGCGCTGGCGCCGTCGGTGCTGCTGGCCCCGATGCTCGCCTTCTCGCCCGCGCTGCCGCACGGCGGCATCCAATGGTTCGTCGTCCTGATGCTGGGCGTCTTCGGCGCCGGCGGGCACTATCTGCTGGTCCGCGCCTATCGTCTGGCGACCACGACGCAACTGGCGCCGTTCCCCTATTCGCAAATGGTGTGGATGATCATCTCCGGCTGGGTGATCTTCCACCAGTTCCCCGACCGCTGGACGTTGCTCGGTGCGGCCATCATCGTTGCCAGCGGGCTCTACATCATTCACCGCGAGCACCGGCTTCGCGTCCGCAACTCCGCTTCGCTCGACACTGAGGCCGAGGCGCTGGCGAAAAAACTTTGATTTGCTCCCGATCGATGGCATAAGGCCGAATTTAAACAGTTTAAAGACCCTGGGGAGCGAAGGGCCTGGCACAGAAGATCAAGCTTTCGACAATCGCGGATGCGCTCGGCGTCTCCACGGCAACGGTATCGCTGGCGCTGCGCGACAGCCCGCTGGTGGCCGGCGCCACGCGCGAGCGCATCAAGGAACATGCCCGCGCCATCGGCTATATCTACAACCGCCGCGCCGCCTCGTTGCGCACCTCGCGGTCCGGTATTGTCGGCGTCGTCGTTCACGACATCATGAACCCGTTCTTCGCCGAGATCCTGCGCTCGATCGAAAGCGAGCTCGACCGCAGCCGCCAGACCTTCATCCTCTCCAACCATTACGACCAGTTGGAAAAGCAGCGCACCTTCATCGACACGCTGCTGCAGCTCGGCGCCGACGGCGTCATCATGTCGCCGGCCATCGGCACTCCGGCCGAGGACATCATCATGGCCGAGGAAAACGGCCTGCCGGCGGTGCTGATCGCGCGCACCGTGGCCGGCGCCGACGTGCCGGTGTTCCGCGGCGACGATGCTTATGGCACCGCATTGGCCACCAATCATCTGATCTCGCTCGGCCACAAGCGCATCGCCATGGTCGGCGGCACCGACCAGACCTCGACCGGCCGCGACCGCTACCAGGGCTATCTCAACGCGATGGAGGCGGCCGGCCTGGAGGTGAAGCCGTCCTGGCGCATTCCGGGGCCGCGCACCAAGCAGGCGGGGTTCGAGGCCGCGGGGCAGTTTCTGGCGCTGAAGGACAAGCCCACCGCCGCCTGCTGCTGGAACGACCTGGTCGCGATCGGGCTGATGAACGGCATCGCGCGCGCCGGCCTCGTGCCGGGCGTCGATATCTCCGTGACCGGCTATGACGATCTCGAGGAGGCGGCAATCGCGACGCCGGCGCTGACCACGGTCTGGAACGGTCAGCGCGAGGTCGGCCGCCGCGCCGCGAGCGCCTTGCTCGACAAGTTGAACGGGCAGGCGGTGCGGCCCTCGCAGGAACTGATCAAGCCGGAACTGCATCTGCGGCAGTCGACCGGGAAGCCGGTGGAGCGTGCATGACCAAGCCCGAAGGAGGATTGCCGGTCGCCATCCTGGTGCCCGCCGATTTCAACGATCATGCCGTCAGCCGCATCGACAAGGCGTTCAGGCCTGTGCGGATCGAACGCGCCGATCCGGCGCTGGTGACGGACGAGATGCGCGCGACGGTGCGCGGCATCGCGTCCTACGCAGGCATCAGCGCGGCGATGATCGACGCGCTGCCCAATCTCGAGATCATCGCCAGTTTCGGCGTCGGCTACGATTCCGTCGACGCCAATCACGCGGCCAAGCGCGGCGTCATGGTCACCAACACGCCCGACGTCCTGACCGAGGAGGTCGCCGACACCGCCATTGGCCTGCTGATCAACACCGTGCGCGAGCTCTACGCCGCCGAGAAATGGCTGCGCGACGGCGACTGGGCGGAGAAGGGCAATTATCGCCTGAGCCGGCTTACCTTGCGCGGCCGCAGCGTCGGCATTTTCGGCATGGGCCGCATCGGCCGGGCCGTCGCCCGCCGCATCGAAGCCTTCGGCCTGCCGATCGCCTACCACAACCGCCGCAGGGTCGAAGGCCTGGCTTACGGCTATCATGCCACTTTGAAAGGGCTTGCCGAAGCCGTCGACACGCTGATCTGCGTCGCTCCGGGCGGCGCTGCCACGGAGAGGGCGATCAATGCCGAAATCTTGTCGGCGCTGGGTCCGAACGGCGTTTTCATCAATATCGGCCGCGGCTCGACGGTCGACGAGGCGGCGCTCGCCGCCGCCCTCGAAAGCGGCGCCATCGCCGCCGCCGGGCTCGACGTCTTTGCCGAAGAGCCGAACGTGCCGCGGGCCCTGCTCGACGCCCCCAACACCTCGCTTCTGCCGCATGTCGGCTCGGCGTCGGTCCACACCCGCCGCGCCATGGCGGATCTCTGCGTCGACAATCTCGTCTCCTGGTTCGCCGAGCGCCGGCCGCTGACGCCCGTGCCGGAGACCATCAACATCAAGGCGCGCGGCTAGAGCGCCTTCAGGCAGGTATAAGGCGGTCTTCCCTCCATCGAACGTTGAACCGCTCCAGGCGCTTTCGCCACATTTGTTAATGCTTTAGCAGCCCCATTAACTCCCACTTAACGCTTTGAAATCATTTTCCATGCTGGTTGAGCGTGGAGAAGCGGCGTGAAGCTGTTCGTCGGGTTGGTTGTGTCGGTTGCGTTGTTCGGGGGCGCGCATGTCCTGTCTGGCGGCGAGGGCCAAAGCACGGCTGTCGAGACCGCCTCCTCGAGCACCTATCGATTGACGGCCAATGGCGACGAAGCCGCCTGCGCCGTGCAGCGCGGAGCTCCGGTCTCGGACGGCCTGTCGCGGCTCGACGTCGCCCCGGACTGCCGCAAGCTGATGCCCGGCATCGAGCGCGTGAGATTCTGGCGCGAGCAGGCGGACGGCTCGGTCGCTTTCAGCGAGAATGGCGTCGATCCGATCGTCACCTTCGAGGTCGCCGATGGCGACGGCTACGAATCCTACGCGCCGGTCGCGCCGCTTCTCGCGCTGAACAGCGACAGCAGCAACTGAATATAAGCGAAGTGTCTATTCCGCTGCGGCCCTGGCACCTGCCTTCGCGGCCGCGTGCAGCCGCACGGCATCGCCGAAGGCCTTGAAGATCTTGGCGGAATTGCTGTCCGACTTCACCCAGTATTCGGGGTGCCACTGCACGCCGACCGCGAAGGCTCGCGCATCCTTGACCGAGACCGCTTCGATCGTGCCGTCGGTGGCCAAGGCCTCGACCTGGAGCCTGGAGCCCAGCAGGTCGATCGCTTGGCGATGCAGGGAATTCACCTTGATCTCGCCGGCGCCGAACACGCCGGCAAGGCAGCTTCCGGGCTTGATCGAAACCGTCTGATGGATGGCGAAGCGCTCCTCCTGATTGTCGCTCACCGGCGCGCGGTGGTCGAGCGAGCCTTCGCGCTCCTGGATTTCGGTGYCCAGCGTGCCGCCCAGCGCGACGTTCAGCTCCTGGATGCCGCGGCAGATCGCAAGCAGCGGCACGCCGCGCTCGATCGCCTTGCGGATAAGCGGCAGCGTGGTGGCGTCCCGCGCCGGGTCGTAGGGCCCGTTGGCCTCACTCGGGTCCCCGCCATAGAGCGAGGGATGCACGTTGGACTTCGACCCGGTGACCATGACGCCGTCGACGGACGACAGCAATTCGTCGAGGTCGAGCCGGTCGCCGAAGGACGGCACCAGGAGCGGGAACACGCCGGCGCCGGCGACCGCCGCCTCCAGATATTGCTGGGGCGCTGCGTGCCAGGTGTAGTTGTCGAACTGGCGGACGTCGGTCGAGATTGCGACGAGCGGCTGCTGCATTTTGGGTTTGGTTTCCATCAGGCCAAGGATTTGTTCTGCCTATAAAATAAGCGATCCGTCGCGGCTTTTCCATGGCAAGTTTCGCCGCCTCGCATGGGCCAGACGAGAGGATGTTAGACTATAGTTGCAGTGGGCCGCTGAATGGCTGCAAGCTTGGCCGGCGGCGCTGGACTCGACTTCTTGCCCGTGTATGTTTCTCCCCCAACCGGTTCGGACACCGAGGATGTCCTGCATCGGTCAGCTGATCCGCAAGGGAGGAAACTTAATGGATCGTCGTTCGTTCATTCGCAAGGCCGGTGCCTCCGGCGTGGGTGCCGCCGCAGCGGCAGCGGCACTCGCCACGCCGGCCATTGCCCAGTCCAACCCGAAAGTGACCTGGCGGCTGGCGTCGTCCTTCCCGAAGTCGCTCGACACGATCTATGGCGGCGCCGAAGTCTTCTCCAAGATGCTGTCGGAAGCGACCGACGGCAATTTCCAGATCCAGGTCTTCGCTTCGGGCGAACTGGTGCCCGGCCTGCAGGCAGCCGACGCCACCGCCGCCGGCACCGTCGAAGCGGCCCATACCGTGGCCTATTATTACTGGGGCAAGGATCCCACCTGGGCGCTCGGTGCGGCCGTGCCCTTCTCGCTCAACGCGCGCGGCATGAACGCCTGGCACTATCATGGCGGCGGCATCGACCTGTTCAACGAATTCCTTGGCACGCAAGGGTTGTACGGCCTGCCGGGCGGCAACACCGGCGTCCAGATGGGCGGCTGGTTCCGCAAGGAAATCAACAGCGTAGCCGATCTCTCCGGCCTCAAGATGCGCATCGGCGGCTTTGCCGGCAAGGTCGTCGAGAAGCTCGGCGTGGTGCCGCAGCAGATCGCCGGCGGCGACATCTACCCGGCGCTGGAAAAGGGCACCATCGACGCCGCCGAATGGGTCGGCCCCTATGACGACGAGAAGCTCGGCTTCTACAAGGTCGCGCCTTATTACTATTATCCCGGCTGGTGGGAAGGCGGCCCGACCGTCCATCTCCTGTTCAACAAGGCGAAATACGAGGAGCTTTCGCCGACCTACAAATCGCTGGTGCGCACCGCGGCGCAGGCCGCGGACGCCAACATGCTGCAGAAATACGACTATGTGAATCCGCCGGCGGTGCGGCGGCTGGTGGCTGGCGGCGCCAAGCTCAGGCCGTTCAGCCAGGAGATCATGGCCGCCTGTTTCGAGAAGGCCAACGAGGTCTATGCCGAGATGGAATCCAACAACGCGCCGTTCAAGAAGATTTGGGAATCGATCAAGGCCTTCCGCAAGGAGCATTATCTCTGGGCTCAGGTGGCCGAATACAATTACGACACCTTCATGATGGTGCAGCAGCGCAACGGCAAGCTGTAGGCTGGGCCTTACCTTCTCCCCTTGTGGGAGAAGGTGGATCGGCGCGCAGCGCCGAGACGGATGAGGGGTGTTGGAAGGAATGAGGCGTTAGCATTCCCTGGAGCACCCCTCATCCGTCGCCTTCGGCGACACCTTCTCCCACAAGGGGAGAAGGAAGATCCGCACTTAGCCTCAACCCGGCACCACCAGAACCTTGACTTCGCCCGGCGCCGGCGGGTTGGCGATCACGTCCGGTGCGTCTTGCAGGCTGACTTGCCTCGAAATCAGCCTGTCGATCTCGATCGCGCCCGAGGCGATCAGCTGCGCCGCCCTTCCATGCGTGAACGGGTTGAGGAAGGAGCCGAGCACCTTCAGCTCGCGAAACAACAGATCGAACGGCTCGATTTCCACCTTCATGCCTTGTGGCACCACGCCGACGATCACCACCGTGCCGCCCGCCCTCGCCATGCGCAGCGATTGCTCGACCGTGTCGCGCACGCCGGCGCATTCCAGCACCACGTCAACGCCGCCCGGCGCCAGGCCATTCGCGCCGGCGACGGCCGCGATTGGGTCGCCGGCGCTAGGATCGATCGTCGCGGTCGCGCCGAGCTCCTTGGCAAGCGCGCGGCGCGAGGCCTGTCGGGTCGACAGGATGATGGTCGCGGCGCCCGCGAGCTTGGCCAACTGAACGACGAGCAGGCCGATGACGCCGCCGCCGAGCACCACCACCGACGCGCCCGGCCGGATCGCGGCAAGGTCGACCCCGTGCAGGCAGCAGGCGAGCGGCTCGCAGAAGGCGCCATGCGTAGGCTTGAGGTTTGCGGGCAGCCGGAAGGCTTGGCTTTGCGGCATCAGCACATAATCGGCGAAGCCGCCGTCGCGGTGGATGCCGATGGCGCTCAGATTGCTGCACAGATTGATGCGGCCGGCATGGCAATGGGCGCAGCGCCCGCAGGCGATGTTGGGATCGCCGGTGACACGGTCGCCTACGGCAATGCCGGACACCGCCGCGCCCACGCCTTCGACGATGCCGCAGAATTCATGGCCGAGCGTCACCGGCGGCGTGCAGGGAAACTCGCCATGGAAAAGGTGCCGGTCGGTGCCGCAGACGCCGCAGGCCTCGATCCGCACCAGGACATCCTCCGGCCCCGGCGAAGGCTTGTCCACCTCGCGAAGCGCGATGCTGCCGATTGCTTCGAGCCGGACTGCTCGCATGGCTGTCACCTCAATTGAAACTCGGCGGCTTCGAAAGGTCGGGCGCCGGCGCCGCCGGCTTGGCAGGCGCGGCATCGCCGAAATTCGGCGGCTGCGACAGGTCGGGCGTGCCGGGCGCGGCAGGTGCGGCGGCGCCATTGGCCGGAGCCGCGCCATTGTCCGCCGGCGGCGTGCCGAGCGGCGACAGCGAAGGCATGTCGGGCAGCTTGAGGTCGATCGTGCTTGGCTCCACCGCGGCGCCCTTGTAGCGCATCACCATCTGCGGGAAGGCGATGGTGAGCCCGATCATGATCACCTGGATGCAGACGAACGGCACGGCGCCCCAATAGATCTGCCCGGTGCTGACCGGCGCGATCTGCTTGCCGGTGATCCTGTCGAGGTAAGGCACGCGGGCCGCGACCGAACGCAGGTAGAACAGCGCGAAACCGAAAGGCGGATGCATGAAGCTGGTCTGCATGTTGACGCCGAGCAGCACGCCGAACCAGATCAGGTCGATGCCGAGCTTGTCGGCGGCCGGCGCCAAGAGCGGCACGATGATGAAGGCGAGCTCGAAGAAATCGAGGAAGAAGGCAAGCACGAAGACCAGGATGTTGACGCCGACAAGGAAGCCGGTCTCGCCGCCGGGCAGCGAGGTCAACAGGTGCTCGACCCAGATATGGCCGTTGACGCCGTAGAAGGTGAGCGAAAAGACGCGCGCGCCGATCAGGATGAACAGCACGAAGGAGGAAAGCCTCGTCGTCGAGGCCAGCGCCTGCTTGATTACGTCGAGCGAAAGCCGCCCCTTCAGCCCTGCCATGATGAGCGCACCCACAGAGCCCATGGCGCCGCCTTCGGTCGGCGTGGCGATGCCGAGGAAGATCGTGCCCAGCACCAGGAAGATCAGCGCCAGCGGCGGGATCAGCACGATCACCACCTGCTGTGCCAGTTTGGACATCATGTTCAGTCCCAGCCGCTGATCGATGATGGCCACGACATAGATGACGATGACGCCGACGGCGAAGCCGAGGATGTCGGCATTGTCGCCCTGCGTCGGCGCAAGATAGCGATAGGCGCCATAGGAGATGGCGCCGGTGACGAGCAGCGCCACGATCAGCGACAGCACGCCGTGGCCGAGCGTGCGGGCCTCCAGCGGCAGCGCCGGCATCGAGTTCGGCCGGACGATCGACATGATCAGGATGTAGAGCATGTAGATGCCGGTCAGCACGAGGCCGGGGATCAGCGCGCCGGCATACATGTCGCCGACCGAGCGTCCGAGCTGGTCGGCAAGCACGATCAGCACCAGCGAAGGCGGGATGATCTGGGCGAGCGTGCCGGAGGCGGCGATGACGCCGGAGGCGACCCTGCGGTCATAGCCGTAGCGCAGCATGATCGGCAGCGAGATCAGTCCCATGGCGATGACGGAGGCCGCCACCACGCCGGTCGTTGCGGCAAGCAGCGCGCCGACGAAGATCACCGCATAGGCAAGCCCGCCGCGTATCGGCCCGAACAGCTGGCCGATCGTGTCGAGCAGGTCCTCGGCCATGCCTGAGCGCTCGAGCACGATGCCCATGAAGGTGAAGAAGGGTATCGCCAGGAGCGTGTCGTTCGACATCACCCTGGTGCCGTAGAAATTGTCCGGCAGCGCGTGCAGCAGCGGCCAGGCAAGGTTGATCGACCCGCCGGAATAGGGCGAGACCAGCACGCCGATGAAGAAGAACAGCAGGCCGTTGGCGGCGAGCGAGAAGGCGACGGGATAGCCGATCAACAGGAAGATGATCAGCGAGGCGAACATGATCGGCGCCATGTTCTGCGCGATGAATTCGATCATGGGCGGGCCTCGCCCGCGATCGCCTTGGCTTCCTCGGCCAGCGCCTTGGCCTCGAGCTCGGCCTGCTCATGCGCCGACACGAAGGGATTGGGATCGTCCATGTCGCCGCGCATGATGGCGATCTTCTTGACGATCTCGGAGACGCCTTGCAGCGCGAGCAGGAAGAAGCCGACCAGCAGGATCGCCTTGGCCGGCCACACGATCAGGCCGCCGGCATTGGTCGACATCTCGCCGCTACGGAAGGACAGCGACACATAGGGCACGAAATAGATCACCATCAGCACGACGAAGGGCATCAGGAAGAAGAGGTGGCCGAGGAGGTCGATCCAGTGCTGCACGCGCCGCGGGAACATGCCGTAGACGATGTCGATGCGGATATGGTCGTTCTGCTTCAGCGTGTAGGCGGCGGCCAGCATGAAGGCGGCGCCGAACAGGTACCATTGCAGCTCCAGCCAGGCATTGGAGGAGGTGTCGAACACCTTGCGGATGACGGCATTGCCGGCGCTCACCAGGATCGCGAGCAGGATCAGCCAGGAGACCCAGCGGCCGATGAACTCGTTGATGCGGTCGATCGTCCTGGATAGAGCGAGCAGCCCTGCCATGCATATCCTCCCTGACCATGCGGCGCGCCCGATTCCCCCTCCGGTGTCGCGCCGCTTGGCCCAACGATATGCAGCGCGTGGTCCGGCAGGTCAACATGACAAAGCCGCGGCAAACGGATCGGCACGCTGGACAGTGGCGGAATACCGCCGCCTGACGATGCGTCATGCAACGAAAGTCTTGGGGGCAACGAAAGTCCGGGGATCAGGCGATCTTGGCCTGGTCGCGCCCGGCGCCGATCAGCACCAGCATGGCGACAAGGAAGAGGTAGATCCAGGCGTCGCGCCATTCGAGCGGGAAGTAGCCGGCCCAAAGCGATTCCGCCATGCCGAAGGCCGCTGCGCCGAGCGCCGCCTTGAGCGGCGACAGATAGCCCCCGACCGCCGTCACGAACAGGATCTTGAGGCCGTAGATCAGCCCGGTGCCGAAGGAGACATTGCCGTAGTAGAGGCCGGCAAGCACGCCGGCCAGGGCGGCGCAGAGGCCGCCGAACAGCACGGCGCGGCGGAACACGGCGCGCACATCGACGCCGCACATCGCCGCCGCTTTCGGGTCGTCGGAGACGGCGCGCCAGGCGCGGCCGAAGCGCGAATGCGAAAACAGCCAAGCTGCCAGCGCCACCAGCGCGATGACCGCCGCGCAGTCGAGCAGCTGGATGACGGTAAGCGTGACCTTGAAGCCGTCGCCCTCGGCGAAAATGACGGGGGTGGCGAGCATCGGCGGCAACCACAGATCATGCGTGTCGGCGGCGATGCGGCTCGCCTCCGACAGGAAGAGCAGGATGCCGAGCGTCGTCACCACGATGGCGTTGGGCGAGCGGTCGGCAAGCCTCTCGAAAACGCTGCGCGACAGGACGTGGCTGATCAGCACCGCATAGAGAATGGCGGCGGCCACGCCGAGCGCCACCGCGGCGGCAAGCGTCAGCCACAGCGCCTGGTAGCCGAAGGCGGCGGTCAGGATCATCGTCTGGCCGCAGAAGGCGAACAGCGCGCCGTAAGCCAGGTTCGTGCGATGCAGGATGCCGTTGGTCAGCACATAGCCGAAGGCGAGCAGCGCATAGAGCGCGCCCGAATGCAGCCCGTTCAGCACCTGCTGGAAGAAATAGAGCATGCGATATCCCGCGGGTCGTGTGACGCGACCTTGGCGAACCGTTGCATTCGGAATCTAACTTGTCAAACACGTTTTATCGGTTAGATTTCTGTCCATGACGGTTTCCTGGACCCCGCACCGCTTCACCGGCGGCATCCTTGCGCTCGATACGGCGAACACCGTCGTGCTGCGCAACGATCCGCAAAAGTCCTTCGACCGCTTCGACGACCCGGCCGAGATCGTCCGCTTCGCCGAGGCGGCGAGCGGTTTTCGCGCGACCGAACTCGGCGGCCGGCGGCTGCGGGCGTCGGAACCGGGCGAGATAAAACCGACCGTCATCTCGATCCGCGAAGCGACCGATCGCCTGTTTCGCCATGCCGTGTCGAACGGCGCGCTCGCGACCAGTCTCCTGCCGGATTTCCTCACGGCCTGCGCCGGTGGACTGTCCGGGAATGCGACCGAGATCGGGATGCCGGGCCAGCCTTTCGGCGATCCGGCAACGCCGATTGCCTTCGAGGCGGCCTTGGCCGTCTCGGCGCTGTCGCTGCTGCAGGGCGAAACGGTGGCGCGGCTTCGGATCTGCCCCAATTGCAGCTGGCTGTTCGTCGACCGCAGCCGCAACGCCAGCCGCTTATGGTGCGACATGGCCGTTTGCGGCAATCGCCAGAAGGCAAACCGCTATTACCGCCGCCGTACGGCAGCGAGGGAGGTTCCCAATGTTTAGGAAATTGTCGCGTTCGGCTCTGGTCGGTGCCGCCCTGGCCGCCGCTGTCGCGCTCGGCGCCTGCCGCGACACCGGCAAGGACCAGCTCTTTGCTATTTCCGGCAAGCTGTTCGAGTTCAACTACCGGCTGGCCATCGCCACCTACGTCATCACGCTGAAGCCGCTGCGGCCGATGGTCGACGGCCAGGTTGCGGTGGTGAGCTTCCAGAACCCGGCCGGCGGCGACCCGCTCGTCGTCAACCAGAAGATCTGGCCGAAGTTGCCCCACATCACGCTGACCAGCCCGCCGCTCTCCTGCGTGGTCAAGGACAAGCCCTATTCCGTCTCGATCCGCATTGAGGATTCGAGCGGCACATTGCTGCAAAGCATCGACACCACCATGACCTCGTCGGAGGACCAGACCATGCTGCCGGACCGGCCGCTGGTGATCGGCCCGAAATACGAGCTCAATCCTGACCTTGCCGGCCACCCGAACGGCAAGCTGCCCGACGAGCAGAAGCCGGATTGCTCGAAAGCGACCTGAAACGCAGGCGTCAAAGCAATCCCAGGAAAAGTGTGAAACGGCTTTCCGCCCGGAATTTTGTCGAACAAAAGCCGCGCCATCGCGAAATTTTTGTTCCTCGCGAAGCGGTTAGCGTGATCTTGCATGCGTCGCCGGCCACTCGCCAGACCGTTTGTTGCGTGTTATCTGGCCCCTGCGATTTTGTTTGACCTCATCGCCAAGGGACGAAAGACTGCGGCGTCCCACTCCGACGTTGGCTGCCTGATTTGGGCCGCCTCCGCAGAGGAAATGCCTGATGACGCTGCACGACGTCGCGCTCGACGACAAGTTCGACCTTGGCAAGGAGCGCGTCTTCCTATCCGGCGCGCAGGCGGTCGTGCGCATGCTTCTGATGCAGCGCGAGCGCGACCGCCGCGCCGGCCTCAACACGGCAGGCTTCGTTTCCGGCTATCGCGGCTCGCCGCTTGGCGGCCTCGACATGCAGCTGTGGCGGGCGAAGAAGCAGCTCGCTCAAGCCGATATCGTCTTCCAGCCCGGCCTCAACGAGGAGCTCGCCGCCACCGCCTGCTGGGGTTCGCAGCAGACCGAGTTGCTGGGCGAAGGCACGCATGACGGCGTCTTCTCCGTCTGGTACGGCAAGGGGCCGGGCGTCGACCGGTCCGGCGACGTCTTCCGTCACGCCAATCTTGCCGGCTCGTCGAAACATGGCGGCGTGCTTGCCCTGATGGGCGACGACCACATGGCCGAATCATCGACCAACGCGCATGCCACCGAATTCCTCTTCGTCGACACCATGGTGCCGATCCTCAATCCAGCCGGCGTCCAGGAGATCATCGACTACGGCCTTT
Source organism: Mesorhizobium sp. LCM 4577 (assembly GCF_001854795.2). Lineage (NCBI taxonomy): Bacteria > Pseudomonadati > Pseudomonadota > Alphaproteobacteria > Hyphomicrobiales > Phyllobacteriaceae > Mesorhizobium > Mesorhizobium sp. LCM 4577. The sequence goes on from NZ_MDDU01000001.1 coordinate 612,485, forward strand.
ACGGCTTTGCCATGTCGCGCTTCGCCGGCACCTGGGCGGCGATCAAATGCGTCAAGGACAACATCGAATCGACGGCCTCGGTCGACGCCTCGATCGAGCGCCTGGGCATCGTCATTCCCGAATTCGACATGCCGCCGGGCGGCCTGAACATCCGCCACGAGATCGACATGCTCGGCCAGGAAGAGCGGCTGCACGAGTATAAGCGCGCCGCCGCTTCCGCCTTCATCCACGCCAATGGCCTCAACCGCATCGTCTATTCCGGCGGCCGCAATCCCAAGCTCGGCGTCATCACCATCGGTAAGAGCTATCTCGACGTCCGCCAGGCGCTGGAGGATATCGGCATCGACGAGCAGGCCGCCAACCGCATCGGCATCCGCCTGTTCAAGGTCGGCTGCCCGTGGCCGCTCGATTTCCAGCACATCGCCGAGTTCGCCCGCGGCCTCGACACCATCGTCGTCGTCGAGGAGAAGCGCTCGCTGATCGAGGTGCAGCTGCGCGAGAACCTCTACGGCACCGCCGTCCAGCCAGTGATCGTCGGAAAGAAGGACGAGCGTGGCGACTGGCTGTTCCCGGCCAAGGGCGCGCTCGATCCGAACGAGATCGCCATCGCGCTCGGCGAGCGCATCCTGCGCACCATCGGCCCGTCGGAAGAGATCGCGGCGCGGGTGGCGAAGCTGCGCCAGTTCCAGGCGATGCTCGCCGACACCGTCGATATCGGCTCGCGCACGCCTTTCTTCTGCTCGGGTTGCCCGCACAATTCCTCGACCAAGGTGCCGGACGGCTCGCTGGCCGCCGCCGGCATCGGCTGCCACTTCATGGCGCTGTGGATGGACAGGAACACTGTCGGCTTCACCGCCATGGGCGGCGAGGGCGCGCAATGGGTCGGCCAGGCGCCGTTCTCGAAGCGCGACCACATCTTCCAGAATCTCGGCGACGGCACCTACAACCATTCCGGCTTGCTGGCGATCCGCTTCGCGCTGTCGAGCCGAGCCAACATCACCTACAAGATCCTTTATAACGACGCCGTGGCGATGACCGGCGGCCAGCCGCATGAGGGCGGCCTCACCGTCGACATGATCGCGAGACAGGTGCGCGCCGAGGGCGTCGACCGTATCGCCGTCGTCACCGACGAGCCTGACAAATATGCCGGCAAGGCGGATTTCCCGGCCGGTATCAGCATTCATCACCGTGACGACCTCGACCTCGTCCAGCGCGAATTGCGCGACGTGAAGGGTGTTTCGGTGCTGATCTACGACCAGACCTGCGCCGCCGAGAAACGCCGGCGCCGCAAGCGCGGCACCTTCCCCGATCCCGACAAGCGCGTCTTCATCAACGAACTGGTCTGCGAAGGCTGCGGCGATTGCGGCGTGCAGTCCAACTGCGTCTCGATCCAGCCGGTCGAGACCGAATTCGGCCGCAAGCGCCGCATCGACCAGTCGAGCTGCAACAAGGATTTCTCCTGCCTCAACGGTTTCTGCCCGTCCTTCGTCACCGTGCATGGCGGCAAGATCAGAAAGGCCGAAGGCATTGCCGGCAGAGCCGATCCTCTCGACGGCGTGCCGGCGCCGGTTGAATTCGGCATGGGCAACCAGGGCTGGGCGGGAATCATCGACGGGGTCGGCGGCACCGGTGTCGTCACCGTCGGCGCGGTGCTCGGCATGGCCGCGCATCTGGAAGGCAAGGGCTGCGGCATGATCGACATGGCCGGCCTCGCCCAGAAGGGCGGCTCGGTCTTCACCCATGTCCGCATCGCCCCGACACCCGAGGACATCCACGCCATTCGCGTTTCGGCCGGCAAGGCCGATCTTGTGCTCGGCTGCGACCTCGTCGTCTCCGGCGCCAAGAAGGTGCTGGGCGCGGTGCGCGAGGGCCACACGATCTTCCTCGCCAACACCGCCGAGATCATGCCCGGTGAATTCACCCGCTCCGCCGACTTCTCGCTGCCGGTCGAGCGGCTGAAGAAGGCGATCCGGGCGGCCGCCGGCGACGACAAGGCGCATTTCTTCGACGCCACCCGCACGGCGACCGCGCTGTTCGGAAATTCGCTCGGCGCCAACATGTTCATGCTTGGCTTCGCCTTTCAGCATGGCGGCCTGCCGCTTTCGGCCGAAGCCGTTGAAAAGGCGATAGAATTGAACGGTGAAGCGGTGGCGATGAATATTGCGGCTTTCCGCTGGGGCCGTCGCGCCGCGCATCAGCCCGATTTCGTGCGCGGCCTGGTCGCCCAGACCGGCAAGCCGGCGTCGAAGCCCGCCGAGACGCTGGACGATGTCATCGCCCGCCGTGTGGCCTTCCTCACCGCCTATCAGAACGCTGCCTACGCCAGGCGCTACGCCGATCGTGTGGCGATGGCGCGCGCCGCCGAAGCCAAGGCCGTGCCAGGCTCGACCGCGGTGACCGAGGCAGCCGCCAGGAACCTCTTCAAGCTGATGGCGATCAAGGACGAGTATGAGGTGGCGCGGCTCTACACCGACGGCACTTTCGCCGCCGACCTCGCCAAGCAGTTCCAGAGCTATGACAAGCTCGAGTTCCATCTCGCGCCGCCGATCCTCGGCCGGCGCACCAATGACGGCAAACCCCGGAAATCGAGTTTCGGCCCGTGGATGATGAAGGGTTTCCGGCTGCTGGCAGCAATGAAGGGCCTGCGCGGAACCGCCTTCGATCTTTTCGGCTACACGGCCGAGCGGCGCATGGAGCGCCAGTCGCTGAGAGACTACGAGGCCGATCTCGACCTGATCGCCAAAGCGTTGGCGCCGGGCAGGGTGGAGGCTGCGACGGCCCTGGCCTCGGTGCCGTCGCTGATCCGCGGCTATGGCCATGTCCGGCAGGCCAGCGCCGCGAAGGCGGCGGGCGAGCGTGCGCGGCTGATCGAGCGTCTGCAAAGACCGCTGGCAAGCGAGGAATTGCAAGCGGCCGAGTGATCGATACGCCTTGTTTACCTGAACGAGCGTTTCATCAGCTTCCGCAACGTCAATCGACTTGGCTGGAAGGCCCGAAAGCTCTCTCTAAAGCTTTCTTAAGGCGAATATGACACTGCTTGGCTCCCAATGATTGGGATTCAGGCGTGAAACTGAGAAAAAAGAGCGAGATCCCGGTCGACGTCTACATCCCGTTCGTGGAAACCTTGTTTCGCGACGGCCTGACGCTTTCCATCGGTTTCTTCGCGCAGACATTGCTGGTCGTCCTGGTCTACTGGAAGACAAAGGACCCAACCTACATAGCTGTTGCAGCTGGACTGCTGACAGTTGCATTCCTGCGCCTGCGCAACATCAGGAAGTACCGCAACGCGCCGTCACCAGCGAACTGGGAGGAGGCACGTCGCCGCGAGAACGATTACATTCTCTACGGTTCCATGCATGGATTCATGCTGGGTGCCTTTTGCTTTGTCGGCATCTATCTGGCGCACGACAACTTCGCAGAAATCGCGGCCGTTTGTGTGACGTTAGCCTCCGCCACCTCGATCGCTGGCCGCAACTACGGCTCGCCCAGGATGGTGATGATCTTCATCATGACCATGACTTGGCCGATCTCACTGGGCTTCATCTTACGCGCCGACCCCTACCATTTCATCCTCGGCCTTTTGTCGGTGCCGTTCCTGTTCGCAATCAAGCGCTTCGCGGATCTTGTCCGCGAGGTGCTTTTTGCGGCCTTGTCGGAAGAGAAGAAGGCCAACCGCCTCGCCCAGCGCTTCAACCGGGCACTCAATACCATGTCGCATGGCCTAGTCATGCTCGGCCCGGATGGGCGCGTCGCGGTGGCCAATGCCGAGGCCGCCCATTTGATGTCGCTGAAGTCGGCCGACTCGCTGCTCGGCCGGTCGATCCACGGTCTTCTGATGCGCGGCGTCGCCGGCGGCATGCTGGCGCCGAAAGACTGCCGCTACATCGAGGCGCAACTGACGCGCGCCCTGCGCGAAGGCCGCGACCGCAAGGTGCTGGTTTCCCTCGCCAACGGCCAGCACTACGAATTCTCGGCCCGCGAAGGCAGCCAGGAACTGGGCGTCATCACTTTCGAGGACGTGACGGCGCGCGTCGAGGCGGAGGAAAAGATCCGCTTCATGGCGCGCTACGACAATCTGACCGGCCTGCCCAACCGCGCCTATTTCCACGAGCTGGTCGGCGAGGCCATGGCCTCCGGCGACCAGGACCGGCTCTGCGGCCTCGCGGTGCTCGATCTCGACGACTTCAAGAGCGTCAACGACACGCTCGGTCATCCGGTCGGCGACGGGTTGATCTATGCCGTGGCCGAGCGCCTCGCCGCGATTGCCGGACCCGGCATCACCGTCAGCCGCTTCGGCGGCGACGAGTTCATGGTCTTCTTCGACCGCGTCGAGGACGAGAGCCACCTCAGCACCCTGCTTGACCAGATCTTCGCGGACCTGCAGGGCGAGGTGGACGTCGCCGGCCACGGCTTGCGCATCCAGGCCAGCGGCGGCGCGGTGCTTTCCAAGGTCAGGGACACCGACGCGGACGCCATGATCGTCAAGGCTGACCTTGCCCTCTACAAGGCCAAGGAGCTCGGCAAGAACAGCTGGCGGCTGTTCGAGGCGGCCATGGATGCCGCTTTCCGCAATCGTCAGCTGATGAAGGCCGATCTGCGCAATGCGGTGCAGGCCAGGGATTTGCGCGTGGTCTATCAGCCCATCGTGGCCGTCAGCACCATGCGCATCGCCAGTTGCGAGGCGCTCTGTCGTTGGGACCATCCCGATCTCGGTCCGATCTCACCCAGTATTTTCATTCCGTTGGCCGAGGAGATGGGCATCATCTCCGACATCAGCACTTTCGTGCTGCATGCGGCCTGCGCGGAGTGCGCCAAATGGCCGGCGCAGACCAGCGTTTCTGTCAATCTCTCGGCAAAGGATTTCCGCAACCGTGACGTGGTCCAGAAGGTACGCGAAGCGCTGGCGGCATCGGGACTTGCGCCGGGACGCCTCGAAATCGAGGTCACCGAGACCGCGCTGCTCGATGACAAGTCGCTGACCAGGCAATATCTCGAGGAATTGAAGCAACTCGGCGTGCGCATAGCGCTCGACGACTTTGGCACCGGCTATTCGAGCCTCAGCTATCTTCACAAGCTGCCGCTCGACAAGATTAAGATCGACCGCTCGTTCCTGATGGACGTCACCCAGAACCGCCGCTCTCTGGAGCTGTTGCGAGGCATCATCAATATGTCCCGGCCACTTGGCCTGTCAGTGACTGTCGAAGGCGTGGAGACCTTTGAGCAACTCAAGATCCTTGCGCTGGAGGTCAACCCGGATCTGGTACAAGGCTTCTTGTTCGGTTCGGCGCTGACTGCCTCTGGTATCGAGACGATGTCAAACACCGTCTGGCCCTTCGCCGAGGAAATCAAGACAGTGGAGAAGGCGGCTCGGCGTTAAATTCTGCCCGCCACGTGCGGCTTTTTAGTACAATTTTACCGATTATTAACCTTAACGCTCGGTAAACAACCTCGATCCGATTTTCATCTTTACATCTGGTGGCCTTGACGTACGGTTGCGATGCGGCTGGTTACGAGGTCAGTAAATGAGTGCGCAGTTGATGGCGCTTCGTCAAAGGGCGGGCGCGGATGGAGTAGATGCGCCAGATCACGCGTCGAATTTCGCTCGCCACGTATACGAAATGCTGGAGCGCACCGAGTATCGCCGATGCGACAAGGGCGAAGATCTCGAGGATATCTACAGGTTACGCTATAAGTCCTACCGCCTGAGCGATATGGTTCCGGAAAATCCCAGCCACATCGTCCATGATGATCTCGACGAAGCGGCCAATTGTTCCAAGTTCGGCATCTATATCGACGGCACGCTGGTCAGCACGCTGCGTATACATCACGCCAGCAGCGCTACGCCGCAGTCACCATCGACGATGGTGTACGGCGACATACTGCGTCCGATGCTGGCGGCGGGTGCGCATTTCGTTGACCCGAGCCGTTTTGCGGCCGACCCGGAATGGTCGCGTGTTTATCCGCTGATTCCCTATCTGACGCTGAGGCTCGCCGGCATGGCCTGCTTCTATTTTGAAGCGCCCTATTGTCTTTCGACCATTCGGCCTGAGCATGCCGGCTTTTACCGCCGCATCTATTGCTCCGAGCAGATCGGTGAGATACGTGATTATCCGGGGCTAAACTACCAGGTAGTGCTTTATCGCGCCAATGTCGCGGCCATCCGTCAGCGGTCTTTCTCGCGCTTCCCCTTCTTCCGCTCCACGCCGATGGAGCAGCGCATGCTGTTCGAGGTGCCCAGTGCCGGGGAGCTTGCGCCGCTGACCATCCTGCCGACGGCCAAATATTATCACGAGGCGGCCTGACGCTTCGCTGGGCCGGCGGAGCTTTTTCACGCCATTCGCGTTGAGGTGGTCGAATGACCTTGGAGCAACGCGAAGAGGATCTCCGCATGACCATCCACTCGCTCGCGCTGACGCCGCTGATCTCGCTGATCGCCGGCGTGCTGATCCTGGTGATGCCGCGGCTCCTCAACTACATCGTCGCGCTTTACCTGATCGTCGTCGGCCTGCTCGGCCTTTTTCCCCATCTCGCCGGCTGAAATCCCCCCTCGCGGCGCGGACGAAGGCATGGCGTTCAATTTCAACTTTCGTTTGAGGCTGTTGTCGCAGGCCGTGCGGCAATAGCGCCATTGCTCTTGGTTCGGCTTTTCGCTATGTGCCTCACAGGCATTTTCGAAGGGGTACTTCCATGGCAGATCACTCGCCGACCGGTCCTGTCGAGCTTGGCGCGCAGATGGACTATGCCGAGCACGAGCGTACCTACAAGGCCTTTCTCGGCCTGGCCAAATACGGCTCGCTGGTGTGTGCCGCCATTCTTATTGCGATGGCCTTCGGCTTCTTCGTCGGCGGCTTCTTCTCGGGGACCATCCTGTTCATCCTGATCATGGCCATCGGCGCCCTCATTCTGCGGTAGATTTCCCAAGCCAATTGCACTTGACGTCACCGGACGTCCCGGCTGACGCTTTGCGCAATCAAGGTTCCAGCCGAAAGGATCATCCGGTGGGACAAATCGTATTCATCCCTCGTGAGGTTGACCCGAACGAGCCGCGCGTCGCGGCCTCGCCCGAGACGGTCAAGCGTCTGGCGGGTCTAGGCTTCGACGTGATCGTCGAGAAGGGCGCCGGCCTCGGCTCCCGCATCCCCGACCAGGACTTCACCGCTGCCGGCGGCGCGATCGGGACGGCGGTCGACGCCAAAAAGGCAGATGTCGTGCTGAAAGTGCGCCGTCCGACGGATGCGGAGCTGAAGGGCTACAAGTCGGGCGCCGCCGTCATCGCTATCATGGACCCCTATGGCAACGATGCGGCGGTGGCGGCGATGGCCAAGGCCGGGATCACCGCCTTTTCCATGGAGTTCATGCCGCGCATCACCCGCGCGCAGGTCATGGACGTGCTGTCGTCGCAAGCCAATCTCGCTGGCTACCAGGCCGTGATCGACGCGGCGGGCGAATATGACCGCGCGCTGCCGATGATGATGACCGCCGCGGGCACGGTGCCGGCCGCCAAGACCTTCATCATGGGCGTCGGCGTCGCCGGCCTGCAGGCGATCGCCACCGCGCGCCGCCTCGGCGCGATCGTCACCGCCACCGACGTGCGCCCGGCGGTGAAAGAGCAGGTGCAGTCGCTCGGCGCCAAGTTCCTGGCGGTCGAGGACGAGGAGTTCAAGGCCGCCGAGACGGCCGGCGGCTACGCCAAGGAGATGTCGAAGGAATATCAGGCCAAGCAGGCGGCGCTGACTGCCGAGCACATCGCCAAGCAGGACATCGTCATCACCACCGCGCTTATCCCCGGCCGCCCGGCGCCGAAGCTGGTGTCGGCGGCCATGGTCGCCTCGATGAAGCCGGGTTCGGTGATCGTCGACCTTGCGGTCGAGCGCGGCGGCAATGTCGAGGGCGCGGTGCCGGGTAAGGTCGTGACCACCGAGAACGGCGTCAAGATCGTCGGCCATCTCAACGTGCCGGGTCGTGTCGCGGCATCCGCCTCGCTGCTCTATGCCAAGAACCTCTACGCCTTCCTCGAGACCATGGTCGACAAGACGACCAAGACGCTTGCCATCAAGCGCGACGACGAACTGGTCAAGGCGACGATGCTGACCGATGCTGGCCAAGTCGTGCATCCTGCCTTCGCCAAGGCGGCGGAAGAGCCGCGCACCGAGCCGGCGGCCATTCCGGCGACGACCATGGTTGCCGATGCCGCCGACGCGAAGCCGGCTACGAAGAAGAAGTCCGCAGCCAAGCCTAAGGGGACCGCGTGATGGACGCCTTGCAGAAAGCTCTCGATCAGCTCGATCAGGCGACCGCCGCCGTACGGCTCGCGGTTCAGGATCTCGCCAACAACGCGCCGGGCGCGGCCGATGCCGCTGGCGGCGCGGCGCACGCGCTCTCGGGCGGCGCCATCGATCCCTTCGTCTTCCGCTTCGCCATCTTCGTGCTGGCGATCTTCGTCGGCTATTATGTCGTCTGGTCGGTGACGCCGGCGCTGCACACACCGCTGATGGCCGTCACCAATGCAATCTCTTCCGTGATCGTCGTCGGCGCGCTGCTCGCGGTCGGCATCGCGGCTTCCGGCCTTGCGGCGGGCTTCGGCTTCGTCGCGCTGGTGCTGGTCTCGGTCAATATCTTCGGCGGCTTCCTGGTCACCCAGCGCATGCTTGCCATGTACAAGAAGAAGGAAAAGTGACGTGACCGTCAATCTCGCTTCCTTCCTCTATCTCGTCTCCGGCATCCTGTTCATCCTGGCGCTGCGCGGCCTATCGCATCCGACCACCAGCCGCCAGGGCAATCTCTACGGCATGATCGGCATGGGCATCGCCATCGTCACCACRCTGGCGCTGGCAACCCCGTCGGCCGGCCGCTTCGGCCTGATCGTGCTCGGTCTCGCCATCGGCGGCGGCATCGGCGCGGTCACCGCGCGCCGCATCGCCATGACCTCGATGCCGCAGCTCGTCGCCGCCTTCCACTCGCTCGTCGGCTTCGCCGCGGTCATGGTCGCGGYCGCCGCGATCTACGCACCGGAAAGCTTCGGCATCGGCACGGCGGGCGACATCCATGCCCAGGCGCTGGTCGAGATGAGCTTGGGCGTGGCCATCGGCGCCATCACCTTCACCGGCTCGGTCATCGCCTTTCTGAAGCTCGACGGCCGCATGTCCGGCAAGCCGATCATGATCGGCGGCCGCCACCTCATCAACATCGTCCTCGGCGTCGCCCTGGTGGTGCTGATCGTGCTTCTGGTCACCACCGAATCCAAGCTTATCTTCTGGTTGATCGTCGCCGCCTCGCTGGTGCTGGGCGTGCTCTTGATCATCCCGATCGGCGGCGCCGACATGCCGGTCGTGGTGTCGATGCTGAATTCCTACTCGGGCTGGGCGGCGGCGGCGCTTGGCTTCACCCTCGGCAATCTGGCGCTGATCATCACCGGCGCGCTGGTCGGCTCGTCGGGTGCGATCCTGTCCTACATCATGTGCAAGGGCATGAACCGCTCGTTCATCTCGGTCATTCTCGGCGGCTTCGGGGGCGAGACGGCGGCAGCAAGCGACGACGGCATCGAGCGCACCGTCAAGCAGGGCTCGGCCGACGACGCCGCTTACCTGATGATGAACGCGCAGAAGGTCATCATCGTGCCAGGCTACGGCATGGCGGTCGCCCAGGCGCAGCATGCGCTACGTGAGATGGCCGACAAGCTCAAGGCCAACGGCGTCGAAGTGAAATACGCCATCCATCCGGTGGCCGGCCGCATGCCCGGCCACATGAACGTCCTTTTGGCGGAGGCGAACGTCCCTTACGATGAAGTGTTCGAGCTCGAGGACATCAACTCCGAATTCGCGCAGGCCGACGTCGCCTATGTCATCGGCGCCAACGACGTCACCAACCCGTCCGCGCGCGACGACAAGTCCTCGCCGATCTACGGCATGCCGATCCTCGACGTCGACAAGGCCCGCACCTGCCTCTTCGTCAAGCGCTCGCTCGGCTCCGGCTATGCCGGCATCGACAACACGCTGTTCTACAAGGACGGCACCATGATGCTGCTCGGCGACGCCAAGAAGATGACCGAGGAAATCGTCAAGGCGATGGATCACTGATCCAGCCCCAGTTCCTGCAATAGAAAAGCCCGCTCGATGCGGGCTTTTTTATTTGCGGAAACTGTCGGCCAGGCCGCGCTCAGATATCCAGGTTAGCCACCGACAGCGCGTTGTCCTGGATGAACTCGCGCCGCGGCTCCACCTCGTCGCCCATCAGTCGCGAGAACAGCGAGTCGGCGTCGGTCGCGTCGTTGACCTTGACTTGCAGCAGCGAGCGCACATTCGGGTCCAGCGTGGTTTCCCACAGCTGCTCGGCATTCATCTCGCCGAGGCCCTTGTAGCGCTGCATGGTGAGGCCCTTGCGGCCGGAAGCGAACACCGCGTTGAGCAGCGCCAACGGCCCCGAAAGCAGCTCCGAGGCTTCCTTGCGGCGCAAGCTGGGCTGTTCGCCATAGACTTCCGAAAGCCGCGGCGCATAGCGGTCGAGCTGGCGCGCATCGGCCGAATTGATCAATCCGGCATCGAGCTGCACCACATCCTTCACGCCGCGCACGGTGCGCTCGAAGACATAGCCGCCCGAGCTGTCATTGGAAGTCGAAAGCCGTCCGGTCCAGCCGCGCTCGGTCTCCTCTGCGATCATGTCCAGCCGCTTCGCGACACGCTCGGCCATCGCGGTGGCGCGRCCGAGATCGGCAAGCACGTCGGCGTTGAGCGCGCCGGCGATTGCGGCCTGTTCGACGACGTCGCGGTTGTAGCGCGTATGCAGCCCGTTGATCAGCTGGCGCACCGCCAGCGCGTCGTCGACGGAGGCGCGCAGGTCCTGCCCGACCCGCACCTCGCCGGAGGCAAGCACCAGCGAAGCCTCGTCCAGTCCTGACTCGATCAGGTATTCCTCATAGGCGCTCTCGTCCTTGAGATATTGCGAGCTCTTGCCCCGTGTCACTTTGTAAAGCGGCGGCTGGGCGATGTAGAGATGGCCGCGTTCGATCAGCTCCGGCATCTGCCGGAAGAAGAAGGTGAGCAAGAGCGTGCGGATGTGGGCGCCGTCGACGTCGGCGTCGGTCATCAGGATGATCTTGTGGTAGCGCAGCTTGTCGGCGTTGAATTCGTCCTTGCCGATCGAGGTGCCGAGCGCGGTGATCAGCGTGCCGATCATGTCGGAGGAGAGCATGCGGTCGAAGCGGGCGCGCTCCACGTTCAGGATCTTGCCGCGCAGCGGCAGGATCGCCTGGTTCTGGCGCGAGCGTCCGCCCTTGGCTGAGCCACCGGCCGAGTCACCCTCGACGATGAAGATTTCCGACTTCGCCGGATCGCGCTCCTGGCAGTCCGCGAGCTTGCCGGGCAGCGAGGTGACGCCGAGCGTGCTCTTGCGCGTGATGTCGCGCGCCTTGCGCGCGGCCTCGCGCGCGGCGGCCGCCTGGATCACCTTCTCGACCACGACCCTGCCTTCGCTCGGATGCTCTTCGAGCCAGGTGCCCAGCGCCTCGTTGACCAGGCTCTCCACCACCGGACGCACCTCGGAGGAGACCAGCTTGTCCTTGGTCTGCGAGGAGAATTTCGGGTCCGGCACCTTGACCGAGAGCACCGCGGTCAGGCCTTCGCGGCAGTCGTCGCCGGTCAGCGAGACCTTTTCCTTCTTGGTCTGACCCGACGATTCGCCATAGCCGGTGATCTGCCTGGTCAGCGCCGCGCGGAAGCCCGCCAGATGCGTGCCGCCGTCGCGCTGCGGGATGTTGTTGGTGAAGGCCAGCACGTTCTCGTGGTAGCTGTCGTTCCACCACATCGCGACTTCGACGGTGATGCCGTCGCGCTCGGCGCGGATGGCGATCGGCGCCTCGATCAGCGGCTTCTTCACCCGGTCGAGATATTTGACGAACTCTTCCAGGCCGCCGTCATAGTGCAATTCATGGCGCACGAGATCGGCATGGCGCGCGTCGGTCAGGATGATGCGCACGCCGGAATTGAGGAAGGCAAGCTCGCGCAGGCGATGCTCCAGCGTGCCGAAATCGAATTCGATCATGCTGAAGGTCTCGGCCGACGGGAAGAAGGTGATCTCGCTGCCGCTACGGCCCTCATAGGTGCCGGGCTGCTTGTCCTGCACATAGGTGCCGGTGACCTTAAGCGGCGCGTCGGCATTGCCATGCGTGAAGCTCATCTCGAAGATTTCGCCGTTGCGGCGGATCTTGAGCCTTAGCCAGGCGGAAAGCGCGTTGACCACCGAGACGCCAACGCCGTGCAGGCCGCCGGAGACCTTATAAGAGTTCTGGTCGAATTTGCCGCCGGCATGCAGCTGCGTCATGATCACTTCGGCCGCCGAAACGCCCTCCGAGGGGTGGATATCGGTCGGAATCCCGCGGCCATTGTCGATGACTGTCACCGAACCGTCGGGGTTGAGCGTCACCGAGACGAGGTCGGCGTGGCCGGCCAGCGCCTCGTCGATGGCGTTGTCCACCACCTCATAGACCATGTGATGCAGGCCCGAGCCGTCATCGGTGTCGCCGATATACATGCCCGGACGCTTGCGGACAGCATCCAACCCCTTCAAAACCTTAATGGAATCGGCGCCGTACTCGGCTTCCACGCCAATGGCGCTTTCGGTCTGGTCGCTCATGAATACCTGTCTGATTGATGTCGATGGTCCGGCGCGGAAAAATGGCCGCGAATCGCGCCGTTTTGATGTCCTAGATATAGGCGCAAACGGTTGCTTTTCCAAGGTTTGCGGCCATTTTGCCGGCTTGGCGAGCGGTCTTTCCACGCCGGCGCGAGATGCTGGCCTGTTGAGGCGGGGATTCGATCGCGAAAGCCGCGCCGAAACGCGGCCTCGCAAGTGCAGTCGAGGAGGATTCCGTGCCTATGCGGCGGCCCGCAATGCCTTCAGCGCCTCGCTCCAGCGGGACAGTTCGTCGAGCATGGTCTTGGCGCCTCCCTGCACCTGCTCGCTCGGGTGAAAGGCGCGGTCCTGGTCGAGCAGCGTCGCATAGGCCGGCAGCGCCACGCCTTCGGGGATCGGCATGACGCCGACGGAGGTGAGCAGCGGCTTCAGCGATTGCGCCGCGCGCAGGCCGCCGGACACGCCGCCATAGCTGAAGATCGCGGCCGGCTTGTAGCGCCATTCATGGACCAGATAGTCGATCGCGTTCACGATCGCCGGCGCCACGAAATAGTTATACTCCGGGGCGACGAACACGAAGGCGTCGGCGGCATCGATCGCCTTCGACCAGGCCTTGGTGTGGTCGTTCTCGTATTTACGCAGGCGCGGATGGTGCGGCTCGTCGAGCATCGGCAGGTTGAACGCCGCGATGTCGGTCAGCACCGGCTCGAACTTGCCGTGCTCGCGCGCGAAGCCTTCCAGCCATTCGCCGAAAATCGGCCCGGCGCGTCCCGGCCGCGTGCTGCCGATGATGATGTCCAGACGATGCTTCACGGGGAACTCCTTGCTTGGCGGTATCCGTTGGTGACTAACGTAAGGTTCCGCCGGCAACAAGCAGCTACCGGCTGATGTCGGTCACATTCCGGCGACATGTGGCGACCGCGCGCTGCCGTCCGGCCACATGGACGCCGGTCTCGTCGGGCACTACATTCGGCGCTGACAGCGGAGCATGCTTCATGGACACCAAGCCCGCCCCCTTCGTGCCGCCGGCGCCTACGCCGCGCACAAAGCCGCCTTCGACGCTGGAGATGATGCGCATCGTCTACCGCAATCCGCTCGAGCTGTGGGGCGAGCACACCTACAACGAGCCCTGGATCTCGGTGACCGGCATCGGCGGCCCGCTGGTGATCGCCAACGATCCTGGTCTGATCCGCCATGTGCTGATCGATAATGCCAAAAACTACAAGATGGCGACGGTGCGCCAGCTGATCCTGCGCCCGATCCTGCGCGACGGGCTGCTGACCGCCGAGGGCGAGGTCTGGAAGCGATCGCGCAAGGCGATGGCGCCGGTATTTACGCCGCGCCACATCTTCGGTTTCGCCGAGCCGATGCTGAAGCGCACGCTGGAGTTCGTCACCCGCTACGAGGCCGGCGGTACGACCGATGTCGCCCACGACATGACGCTGCTCACCTATGACATCCTGGCCGAGACGCTGTTCTCCGGGGAGATCGCCGGCGAGCAGGGCAGTTTCGCCACGGAGATCGACCGCCTGTTCGAGACCATGGGCCGCGTCGATCCGCTCGACCTTCTGCGCGCGCCGGAATGGCTGCCGCGCCTGACCCGCATACGCGGCCGCAAGACCATGGCCTATTTCCGCGACATCGTCGCCGGCACGGTGAGGATGCGCGAAGAGCGGATGAAGCGCGATCCGGGTGGCGTGCCGCAGGATTTCCTCACGCTTCTGCTGCGCGCTGAGGGGCCGGATGGGCTGACCCGCGCCGAGGTCGAGGACAACATCATCACCTTCATCGGCGCCGGCCATGAGACGACCGCGCGGGCGCTGGGCTGGACGATCTATTGCCTGGCCGAAGCGCCCTGGGAGCGCGACAAGGTCGAGCAGGAGATCGACGCCGTGCTGGCGCGCGAGCCCGATCCGACGAAGTGGCTGGATGCCATGCCGCTTACCCGCGCCGCGTTCGAGGAAGCGCTGCGGCTCTACCCGCCGGCGCCCTCGATCAACCGCGAGCCGATCGAGCCGGAGACCTGGAACGGTCTCTACATTCCGAAATACGCCGCCGTGCTGGTGATGCCCTGGGTCGTGCATCGCCACCGCAAACTATGGGACAGGCCGGACGCTTTCCTGCCCGAACGCTTCCATCCGGAAAACCGCGACAGGATCGACCGCTTCCAGTACCTGCCCTTCGGCGCCGGCCCGCGTGTCTGCATCGGCGCCAGCTTCGCCATGCAGGAGGCGATCATCGCGCTGGCGATCCTGTTGTCGCGCTTCCGCTTCGACGCGACGTCCGAGACGCGGCCATGGCCGGTGCAGAAGCTCACCACGCAGCCGCAGGGCGGCCTGCCGATGCAGGTCTCCCGGCGGGCGTAATCAATGCATGTCGCCCAGAAGTGTGCAGCGGTTCTGGGATAACGACATGTATCAAAACTCAGAATCTTCTAACGGTCGGCGATCGGCCGGCGCTGCTGGAACTGGCCGGCGGCGCGGAAGCGCCAGAGATAGCTGGGCAGGATGGTGGCGATCGCCTGCGGCTGGATGCCCAGCCCGGCAAGCGTCCTGCCGGCCTTGGCGGCTCCGTCCGAGACCACGTTGTGCTCGCGCAGCTGCAGCACCTGGTCCCTGGTCAGGAGCGGATTGGGCAGCAGCTGAAGGATCGACGCCTGGATGTTCGCCACCCACCACGGCACCGGCACCAGCAGGCGCCTGCGGTCGATGACCGCGAGCAGCTCCTCCATGCATTCCTTGAAGGTCAGCACCTGCGGGCCGCCGAGCTCGTAGATCTGGCCGCCCTTGACCTCGCCGTCGACCGAGCGCGCGATCGCTTCGGCGACGTCGCCGACATAGACCGGCTGCAGCTTGTTCTGTCCGCCGCCGATCAGAGGCAGGACGGGTGAGAGGCGCGCCATGCCGGCGAAGCGGTTGAAGAAGCGGTCCTCCGGTCCGAAATTGATCGACGGCCGGAAGATGACGGCATCGGGAACCGTCTCGAACACTGCTTTCTCGCCGAGCGCCTTGGTGCGTGCGTAGGCCGAAGGCGAATTGAGATCGGCGCCGAGCGCCGAGATCTGGGTGAGGCCGGCGCCGACCGAGCGTGCCGCCTCGGCGACAGCGCGCGCGCCGAAATCGTGCACGGCGCCGAATTTCTGGCGGCCGGTCTCATGCAGGATGGCGACCAGGTTGACGACATGGTCGGCGCCCTGCACGGCGCGGTCGACCGACCAGCGCACGCGCACATTGGCCTGCACCGGCTGGATCTGGCCGACATTGCCGAGCGGCTGCACATGGCCGGCAAGGTCGGGCCGCCGGCAGGCAACCCGGATGCGATAGCCGCGCTTGGCGAGCGCCCGCACGACATGGCGACCGACGAAGCCCGAGCCGCCGAAGACGACAACGAGCTTGGGGGTCTGCAGGATTTCGGTCATGATTGGCTCCGCGCGCGTGCTTGGCTGAAGCCGTTTCTTAATCCGTTTCTCGCCAAAGGCAAAGAGCGACCGGAGGTCGCCATTGCCTTGTTTCGCATCGAGGTTCAGGCGGCTCAGAAAGCCCGGCCGATGCGAGCGTCGACCGAATGCCGATTGCCGCCGCGGATGACGAAGAAGGCGAGGATCGCCGCCCAAAGCAGCGATTTTTCGGCGCCTGAAAAACCCTCCCCCATGGTCACCCAATGGAACCACACGGTGACAAGAAGCACGATCAGGCCGGCGAAAGCGGCAGGACGGGTGAAGAGGCCGAGGGCGATCAGGATGCCGCCGAAGAATTCGGTGCAGGCGAGCAGCGGCGACCAGAACGCGCCGGGATAGAAGCCCAGCCCCTCGACCATCTCCGTGGCGCCGAACGGATTGACGATCTTTTGCGAGCCGTGGATGGCCAGGAAGCCGCCGGCGACAGCGCGCAGCAGGGTTTCGCCGGCGGCATGCAATGCCGAATAGAGACGGCCAAGCGCCGGAATGATCAGATTTGCGCGGTCGGTGGTCGCGGACATCGTAGCTCCTGTTTGTGGCAATACAGGCAGACGCCCGACGGCTCCGGGCAAGTCAAGTTAACAAAAGTTAACCATTGAATTTCGAGTGGCTGACGAACAAACGCAGAAAACCCCGCCGAAGCGGGGTTTTCCGGGCAGTGTCCACGCCGAAGCAGGGTCCAACGAGGCGGCCTGACCTGAGACGGTATCAAGGTGGCGTGAAGCAAGCACGCCCGCCCCGCCCTGAACGCCCGGCGCGGCGCCGCCAACCGCGAGCCGGACGAAGCCAACCAAGGCGGCTCGCGGCGTGGGGTGCCGCGGATGCGTCGCGTCAGGTCGGGAAAAGGTTCAATCGCGCGGGAAAAATCAGGCCGAATAACGCTCGGCGAATTCCGAAATGCGCTGCACGACCGCCCTGGACGTGGTGATGCCGCGCGCCTTTGCCTTCTCGGCGGCCTCGGCGCGGGAGCGTCCGGGAATATGCACGCCATAGCGCCGCCGCAGCCGGTCGAGCTGGTCCTTCATGCGCTGCTCGAAATCCGGGTCGAGCAGTTTTGGCTCTATGGCCAGGACGAAAAGGCCGGTTCCGGGGCTGTCCGGCCCGCCGGTGAACCATGGCGCGTCGAGCGACCAGTTGGCGCCGGAAATGCCCGCGGCCAGCACCTCGACCATAAGGGCGATGTTGGCGCCGCGCTGGCCGCCAAAGGCAAGCATCGCGCCCTTCATCGCCGCCGCCGGATCGGTGGTCGGGTTGCCGCTGGCGTCCAGCGCCCAGCCTTCGGGTATCTTCTTGCCGTCCTCGGCCGCCTTGCGGATGTTGACGAAGGCGGTCGCGCTCGACGACTGGTCGATGACCAGCGGCGGTCCGTCGGCGGCGGGCGAGGCAAAGGACATCGGATTGGTGCAATAGACCGGCTTGACCGAGCCTGAGCCGGCCAGCACCGCCGGCCCGTTGGTGGCGGCGAAGGACACCAGCCCCTGTTCGGCCAGCCGCCCGGTGAAATAGCCGAGCGCGCCGCAAGTATAGGCGTTCTTCTGCGAGAAGATCGAGACGCCGAACAGTTTCGCCGCCTTGACCAGGTCATCGATCGTGCGGTCGAAACCGGTATGGGCAAGCCCGCCGCCCGCATCCGAAAGATAGACGGCGAGCGCCGGCCTGGTGATCACCGGATCGGCATTGCCGTCGATGCGGCCGGCTTCGAGTGCCTCCAGATAGTCGATGAAATGCGATAGCCCGACCGTCGACAGGCCTTCGGCCTCGGCCGCGATGATGGAAGCGGTCAGCGACTGTGCCGCCTCCTCATTGGCGCCGGCGCCGAGCGCCGCCATCCGGCATAGGCCTGTTGCCTGGTCGAGGGTGAGTTGCATCAGAGTTGCCCTGCAGCAAGTAGCGAATAGGGAATAGCGAGTAGGGGAGATAAAGGAACTACTCGCTATTCGCTACTCTCTATTCGCTAACCGATTTTGACCGGAATCCGCGCCTCGATCCGGCTGAAGACGAAGACCAGGATGCCCGTGATGGTCATATAGATCAGCGCCAGAAGCAGCAAAGGCTCGTAGGTCAGATAGGTGTCCTGGCGCACCTTGGAGGAGACGGCGAAGATGTCGATGACGCTGATCGTCGCCACCAGCGGTGTCGACTTCAGCTGCAGCACCGTCTCGCCCGTCAGCGTCGGCAACGCCCGGTAGAAGGCTTGCGGCAGCCAGATGCGGCGGAAGATTTTCCAACGGCTCATGCCGAAGGCGCGGGCGGCCTCGAGCTGGCCTCTCGGCACGCCGGCAAAGGCGCCGCGCATCACCTCGCCCTCATAGCCCGCGAAGGAAAAGGTCAGTGCCACCACGGCATAGGGCCAGGCCTGCCTGAGATATGGCCACAGCCAGGATTCGCGGATCCACGGATATTGCGGGAAGATCGAGCCGAGACCGTAATAGAGCAGCCAGAGCTGCAGGAGCAGCGGCGTCCCCCGGATGATGGTGCAGAAGGCCTTTGCCGGCGCCGAGAACCAGATCGGTCCGCCGGCTTGGGCGAGGCCGAGCGGCACGGCAAGCGCAAAGCCCAGCGCGCAGGTGACGGCGAGGATCCAGAGCGCCCGCCAGATGCCTATCAGGCCCATTTCCCAATATTGCGGCAGCCAGTCCCAGCGCATGAAGAAGGCTGCGCAGAGCACCAGCGCCAAGGCGATCAGGATGAGCACGATGCGGTGCGGCTTGAGCCAGATTGAGGCGCGCGCCGCCATGTTGATCGCGGTGGCTTCGGCCGTCATCAGCGCGCCTCCTTGACGGAGGGCATGCCGCGCCGCGACCAGGCCTCGACGCGGCCGATGATCAGGTTCGAGAACAGCGTGAGCGCGAGATAGAGCGCGCCGGCCGCGAGATAGAAGAGCAGATAGGCCTTGGTGACGCCGGCCGCCTGGCGCGTCGCCAGCGTCAGTTCGAAGAAGCCGACGACGGCAAGCAGCGCGGTGTCCTTGGTGGCGATCAGCCACAGATTGGCAAGGCCGGGAATGGCGAAGGGCAGCATGGCCGGCAGCGTTATACGCCGCAGCATCAGGCCGGGCGGCATGCCGTAGGCTCGGGCAGCCTCGATCTGGCCTTGCGGGATGGCGAGGATGGCGCCGCGGATGACTTCGGTCGAATAGGCGCCCTGGACGAAACCCAGCACGAAAATGCCGGCCGCGAGCCCGCTGATGTCGACGCGGCTGTAGCCCATCGCCGTCAGCACCTGGTTGATGAGGTCGGTGCCGGCATAATAAAGCAGCAGGATCAGCACCAGTTCCGGCACCGCGCGGACCACCGTGGTGTAGACGGCCAGAAGGTCGCGCGTCACCGGGCCGCCATAGAGCTTGCCGAAGGCGCCGGCGGTGCCGATCATGAGTCCGAGGCAGGTGGCGCCCACGGCGATCTCGATCGAATGCAGCAGCCCGACCAGCAGCGTGCCGCCCCAGCCGGGCGCCACGGGTGACAGGAGTTCCATGATGCCGGCCGCGGAGGCCGGAAGAAAGGCGTCGATCAGCTTCGCCCCCGGATTGCTGGGCTAGAGAGTTTCACCGTTCACGGAAACGGCGAACCACTCTATCTCTTTGTTCTCACGCAATTCCGGACGGAAACCGCTCACACTTTTCCTGGAATTGCTCTAGCCGCCGATCATCGGGTCAGCGACTTGCATGCGTGGCAAGGTTGGGCATGGCGTTGGCGCCATGCCCACACTCATTCGCGAGAGGGCTCAGTTCGACTGTGTGGCGCCGCCATAGATGTCGAAGTCGAAATACTTCTTCGAGATCTCGTCATATTTGCCGTTGGCGCGGATCGCCTTGATGCCGGCGTTGAACTTTTCCTTGAGCGCGGTGTCTTCCTTGCGGATGCCGGCGCCGACGCCCGGTCCAAGCACTTCGTCGTCCGGGGCCACCATGCCCTTCAGGTCGCAGCAGGCCTTGCCCTGGTCGGTTTTCAGGAATTCGCCGAGCGCGATCGAGTCGGCCTGCACCGCGTCGATACGGCCGGCGGCCAGATCGTTGTTGGCTTCGTCCTGCGTCTGGTATTCCTTGATTTCCTGCGCGCCGGTGAAGTGCTTCTTGGCGTAGACGGCATGCACGGTCGACACCTGGACGCCGATCACCTTGCCCTTGAGGTCGTCCGGCGTGGCGCCGAATTTCTGGTCCTTCGGCCCGATGATCGCGGTCGGGGTGTTGTAGTACTTGTCCGAGAAGTCGATCGTCTTCTTGCGCTCGTCGGTGATCGACATCGAGGAGACGATGGCGTCGATCTTCTTGGTGGTCAGCGCCGGGATGATGCCGTCCCAGGCGACCGGCGTGATGACGCAGTCGAGCTTCTCTTCGGCGCAGACGGCGTCGACGAAGTCGATCTCCCAGCCCACCCACTTGCCGGTGGCGTCGGGCGAGGTGAACGGCGGGTAGGGCTCGGCGGCGACGCCGATCTTGACCTGCTCGGCCTTGGCCACGCCACCCATCGCCGCGACGCCGAGAAGCAGCGCCGCCGCGAATGTCTTGAGAACAGTCTTCATGTCAGGACTCCCAGTTTGTTGTTGTTCCCGGTTTTTCGCTCCGCGTGATGCCGGCGCCTAGCCGACATTGCGGAGGAATTGTTTGAGCCTTTCGGATTTGGGCGCGCCGAACAGCTGTTCCGGCGGACCCTCCTCCTCGACCAGCCCGTTGTAGAGATAGACGACATGCGTCGCGACCTCGCGGGCGAACTTCATTTCATGCGTCACCAGCACCATGGTGCGCCCCTCGCGCGCCAGGTCGCCGATCACTTTCAGCACTTCGCCGACCAGTTCCGGATCGAGCGCGGAGGTCGGCTCGTCGAACAGCATGACGCGCGGGTTGATCGCCAGCGCCCGGRCGATCGCGGCGCGCTGCTGCTGCCCGCCGGACAGGAAGGCCGGATAGACGTCGCGCTTGTCCGCCAGCCCGACGCGGGCGAGCAGCTTCTCGGCCTGGGYGATCGCCTCGTCGCGCTTGACGCCCAGCACATGCACCGGAACCTCGATGACGTTCTCGATCAGCGTCATGTGGCTCCACAGGTTGAAATTCTGGAACACCATGCCGAGCCTCGAGCGGATCCGCTCGATCTGCCTGCGGTCGGCCGGAACGGTGTGGCCATGGCTGTCGGCCTTGAGCTTGATCTCCTCGCCATTGACGCGAATGATGCCGCTGGTCGGATTTTCCAGGCAGTTGATGCAGCGCAGCAGCGTCGACTTGCCGGAGCCGGAGCCGCCGATGATGGCGACCACCTCGCCGTCGCGCGCCGACAGCGAAACGCCCTTCAGCACGTGCAACTGGCCGAACTTCTTATGCAGGTTCTCGACATGGATGGCTTCGGCGGCGCCGCTTTGCGCCTTGCCGGATTGGATGGCTGCAGCGTCCGCCACGCTCACCGGGCGACCTCGAAGGCAGTTCGTCGAACGTCCATCCGGCTAACCAACATACGCTGTAATACCCGCTCCGAGCTTCAGCATGGACTCGACAGCGCGAGCCCGTCAATCCCGCTCATTACGGCACTTGCGGCGTTGTTGTGCAAGTGTATAAATAGCCTCTCATGAAATTTTTTCGCTTTTTTTCATCTTAGAAGGGCATCGATGAGCGCTTTCGGATCACAGTCCATGGCGGCGCCGCTGCGGCGCGTGCTGATGCGTTCGGCGGCCAACGCCATGCGCGACGCCGACAGGGCTCAATGGCACTATGGCCCGGGGTTCAACCCGGCGAAAGCTGCCGCGCAGCATGCGCTCCTTGCCGATCTCGTGGCGGCTTCCGGCGCCGAGATCGAATGGATCGAGGACAAGGCCGACGGCCTTTCGGATTCGGTGTTCACGCATGACCCGTCGTTGATGACCGACCGTGGCGCGCTGATCCTGTCCATGGGCAAGCCCTTGCGCGCCAAGGAGCCCTCGCTGCATGAGGAAACCTACAGAACCCTGGGCATTCCGATCCTCGGCCGCGTCGAGGCGCCCGGCCAGGTCGAAGGCGGCGACTGTGTATGGCTGGATGCCCGCACGCTGGCGATCGGGCGCGGCGGGCGCACCAACCAGGAAGGCATCCAGCAGGTTGCCAACCTGCTGACGCCGCTCGGCATTTCCGTCTACGGTTTCGATCTGCCGCTGTGGCAGGGCGAAGAGGCATGCCTGCATCTGATGTCGGTGATCAGCCCGTTGGCCGACGACCTTGCGCTGGTCTATTCGCCGCTGTTGCCGGCCCCGTTCTACCAGATGCTGAAGGGGCGCGGCATCCGCCTGGTCGAAGGCGACCCGCAAGAGTTCGCCGCCTCCAATGGCCTCAGCCTGAACGTGCTGCCGACCAGCCCGCGCAAGGTCATCGCCGTGGCTGGCTTTCCCAGGACCAAAGCTGCCATGGAAGCCGCCGGCTGCACGGTCGAAATCTTCGAGGCGGATGCGCTCTGTATCGCCTGCGAAGGCGGCCCGACATGCCTGACGCGGCCGATCCTGCGCCAATGAATGCGCGCCGCAAGTTCCGCCGCGAGGGTGAGGAGCGGCGGCGGCAGGACCTGATCGATGCCACCCTGGACAGCGTGGCCGAACACGGCCTCGAGGGCGCCACCGTGCGCACCATCGCCTTGCGCGCCGGCGTCACCGCCGGGCTGATCCGGCACTATTTCCCCGGCAAGGAGGATTTGCTGCAGGAGGCCTATGCAGCATTGATGAGCCGCATGACCGAGCAGGCGAAAGCGGCATTGGCCATGGAAGATGYCTCGCCGCGCCAGCGCCTTGCCGCCTTCGTCACCGCCAATCTCAATGCGCCGATCATCGACCAGCGGGTGTTCTCGCTCTGGGCGACCTTCATCGGCCGCGCCGGCGCGGATCCGACGCTCGCCCGCGCCCATCGCGAAGGCTATCTCGGCTTTCGCAACGAGGTGGAAGCCGTCGTGGCCGAGGTGCTCGCCGCCGAGCGGCGCAAGCCGGACGCGGCCGAGCTGYGCCATCATGCCATCGCCATCAACGCGATCATCGACGGGCTCTGGATCGAAGGCTGCCTGGCCGGCGAGATGTTCTCGCCCGGCGAATTGGCGGCGATCGGCATCAAGGCCGTCGAGGCCGAGCTCGGCCTCGTGCAGGAAAGGGGAGAAGATCAATGACCACCGTCGGCGAAGCGCTGATCACCCTGCTCGAGGCGCATGGCGTCGACACTGTCTTCGGCATTCCGGGCGTGCATACCGTCGAGCTCTATCGCGGCCTGGCGCGCTCGAAGATCCGCCATGTCACGCCGCGCCACGAGCAGGGAGCCGGCTTCATGGCCGACGGCTATGCGCGCGCCGGCGGCCGGCCCGGCGTCGCCTTCGTCATCACCGGGCCGGGGCTGACCAACACCATCACCGCCATGGGTCAGGCGCGCGCCGATTCAGTGCCGATGCTGGTGATCTCCGGCGTCAACGCCACCGATACGCTGGGCAAGGGGCTGGGCTTCCTGCATGAGCTGCCCGACCAGCGTGGTATGATGGAAAAGGTCGCGCTGTCTTCCGAACGCATCAGCGAGGCCGGGCAACTGCCGGGCGCTCTCGCCCGCGCCTTCACGGTTTTCTCCTCGTCACGCCCGGGCCCGGTCCATATCGAGATTCCCACCGATGTCATGGTCAAGCCCGCCGACGGCATAGCGGCGGCGCTGAGCAACGCCGCGCCGCCCGCTCCGGCCCCTGCGGCGATCGCCGAAGGGGCGAAGCTCATCACGGCGGCGCGCCGGCCGCTGATCCTTGCCGGCGGCGGCGCCAGGAAGGCCGACGCGGCGCTGCGGCGTCTGGCCGAGACGCTTGGCGCTCCCGTGGTCGAGACGGCCAACGCGCGCGGCCTGCTGCACGGCCACCCGCTCTGCGTGCCGGCCAGCCCCAGCCTGAAGGCGGTGCGCGCGCTGATGGCGGACGCCGATCTGGTGATCGCGGCCGGCACCGAATTCGGCCCGACCGACTATGACGGCTATGGCGACGGCGGCTTCGTGCTGCCCAGGAACCTGATCCGCATCGATATCGGCGCCGACCAGATCGCGCGCCGGCCGCTGACGGTAGGCATCCAGGCCGATTGCGCCGAAGGCATCGAGGCTTTGCTCACGGCAATCGGGCCGGGTCATCCTGCAGCCAAAGACGGCGAAGCCCGCGCGGCCGCCGCGCGGAAGGCAGCGCGGGCCGAGCTGAAGCCCGAGTACCTGGCGCAGGTTCATGCCGTGGAGATGATCCGCGACGCGCTGCCGAGCGCCATCATCGTCGGCGACTCGACCCAGCCGATCTACGCCGCCAACCTCTATTACGACCACGACCGTCCCGGCGGCTGGTTCAACGCCGCGACCGGTTTCGGTGCGCTGGGCTACGGTCCGCCGGCGGCGATCGGCGCGGCACTCGCCGTTCCGCAAGCGCCCGTGGTGTGCCTCACCGGCGACGGCGGCTTCCAGTTCACCCTGCCGGAGATCGGCGCCGCGCTCGATGCCGAAACGCCGGTGATCTTCGTCGTCTGGAACAATCGCGGCTATCGCGAGATCGAGACCTCGATGCTCGATGTCGGCGTCGAGCCGGTCGGCGTGTCGCCGGCACCGCCGGATTTCTGCAAGCTCGCCGAGGCCTACGGCATCGGGGCCGAGCGCTTGACCGGGGTTGGCGGTCTTGCCGAGGCGCTGAAGCGCGCGCGCGCGGCCGCCAAGCCGCGCGTCATCGAAATCGCCGTCGACTGACCGTTGTTTGGACCATGCGCTGCCCGGCAATTGGCGTCGCCCGCCGTGGTCCGACGCATGCAAAGACGCTGCGCCAGCCATGTCGATATTTCAATTGAGTGACAGCGCGAAAGGCGCGACGTTCGAGCCTGGGGCGGCATAACCCAAGATATAATCATAAAAAAATGACAGGAGCGGTCTAAGTATGACGGAAACGCTGAATGGCAGGCATGTCGTGGTGACGGGCGGCACTGGGGCGCTCGGCGGCGCGGTTGTCGGCAGGTTGCTGGAGCAAGGCGCGATCTGCCACGTGCCCAATGCCCACGCGGCGGCCCCGCCGCATTTTCCTTACGCGGCTCATGCCAGCGTGCATCTGGCGCACAATGTCGACCTGTCGGATTCGGCCAAGGTCGAAGCTTTCTACCATCAGGTGCCCGAGCTCTGGGCCTCTATCCATCTTGCCGGCGGCTTCACCATGGCGCCGGTCGAGAAGATCGAGTCGGCTTCCTTCGCCGAGATGATGGACACCAACGCTCGCACGGCCTTCCTGTGCAGCCGCGCCGCGGTGCGCTCGATGCTGGCGTCCAACACCGCCGGCCGCGTCGTCAACGTCACCGCGCGGGCGGCGCTGGAACCGCGCAAGGGTTCGGGCATGGTCGCCTATACGGCGAGCAAGGCGGCGGTCGCGGCCATGACCGTGGCGATGGCCGAGGAGTTGAAGCACAAGGGCATCCTGGTCAATGCGGTGGCCCCCTCGACGCTCGACACGCAGGCCAATCGCGACAGCATGCCGGACGCCGATTTCAGCAAATGGGTCAGCCTCGAGGCCGCGGCCGAAGCGATCGCCTACCTCGCCTCGCCTGCCAACCAGGCCATGAGCGGCACGCTGGTTCCGCTCTACGGCCGCGCCTGACGGCTATCTCTTATCTTACGCAATTCCGGACGGAAAACCGCTGACACTTTCCTGGAATTGCTCTGATATCCCGACAAAGAAAAACCCCGCCGGATCGCTCCGGCGGGGTTTTTGTTGTTCGGCTGGAAGAGGCTTGGCTTAATTGCCCTGCTTCTTCAGCGCCGCGCCCAGGATGTCGCCGAGCGACGCGCCGGAGTCGGTCGAGCCGTACTGGGCGACCGCTTCCTTCTCCTCGGCGATTTCCAGCGCCTTGATCGAGACCTGCAGCTTGCGGGTCTTCTTGTCGAAGGCGATGACACGGGCGTCGACCTTCTGGCCGACGGTGAAGCGCTCGGGGCGCTGCTCGTCGCGGTCGCGCGAGAGGTCGGAACGCTTGATGAAGGTCTCGATGCCGCTGTCGACCAGCCGCACGTCCAGACCGCCATCCTTCACGCCGATGACCTCGCAGGTGACGACGGCGTTCTTGCGCAGCTCGCCGCTGTTGGCCGCTTCGCCGACCGTGTCACGGGCCAACTGCTTGATGCCGAGCGAGATGCGCTCCTTCTCGATGTCGACGTCGAGCACCTGCGCCTTGACCATGTCGCCGCGATTGTACTCTTCGATGACCTGCTCGCCCGGACGGGTCCAGTCGAGGTCGGAGAGGTGCACCATGCCGTCCACGTCGCCTTCCAGGCCGATGAACAGGCCGAACTCGGTCTTGTTCTTGACCTCGCCCTCGACCTGGCTGCCGACCGGATGGTTGCGCGCGAAGGCTTCCCACGGGTTCTCCAGCGTCTGCTTGAGACCGAGCGAGATGCGGCGCTTGGCCGGATCGACCTCGAGCACCACCACGTCGACTTCCTGCGTTGTCGACAGGATCTTGCCGGGGTGCACGTTCTTCTTCGTCCACGACATTTCCGAAACGTGGATGAGGCCCTCGATGCCCGGCTCCAGCTCGACGAACGCGCCGTAGTCGGTGATGTTGGTGACGGTGCCCTTGATCTTCTTGCCGATCGGGAACTTGGTGCCGATATCCGACCACGGATCCGACTCGAGCTGCTTCATGCCGAGCGAGATGCGGTGGGTTTCCTGGTTGATGCGGATGATCTGCACCTTGACCGTCTGGCCGATGTTGAGGATCTCGGTCGGATGGTTGACGCGGCGCCATGCCATGTCGGTGACATGCAGCAGGCCGTCGATGCCGCCAAGGTCGACGAACGCACCGTAATCGGTGATGTTCTTGACCACGCCTTCGACCACCTGGCCTTCCTCGAGGTTCTGCACGATTTCCGAACGCTGTTCGGCGCGGCTCTCCTCGAGCACGGTGCGGCGCGACACCACGATGTTGCCGCGGCGGCGATCCATCTTGAGGATCTCGAAGGGCTGCGGGTTGTGCATCAGCGGGGTGACGTCGCGGATCGGGCGGATATCGACCTGGCTGCGCGGCAGGAACGCCACGGCGCCGTCGAGGTCGACGGTGAAGCCGCCCTTGACCTGGTTGAAGATGACGCCTTCGACGCGCTCACCCTTGGTGAACTTCTCTTCGAGGCGCACCCAGCTCTCCTCGCGGCGAGCCTTCTCGCGCGACAGCATGGCTTCGCCAAGCGCGTTCTCGATGCGCTCGACATAGACTTCGACGGTGTCGCCGACCTTGAGGGAGGAGTCCTTGCCCTTGGCGCCGAATTCCTTCAGCGGCACGCGGCCTTCGACCTTGAGGCCGACGTCGATGATGGCCATGTCCTTTTCGATCGCGGTGATCGTGCCCCGGACAACCTGGCCCTCGCCGGAATGGCCGGCGGTGAATGATTCTTCGAGCATGCTCGCGAAATCGTCGCGAGACGGATTAGCTACTGACATTGTTTCTCCTGGAATGCTCCGCGCGCTGGCGGAGCGGGCGCCGTGGGTTAGCGTTGCGTGAGCCTGCCGGCGTTCCGGGCTGAAGAGCCCTTGGCCGCTATCGGAGCGGCAAGTCCGGCGCATGAAGAATGCTGGCAGGCTGGTTCATGCCCGATATGGGTATTTTCGCCGCCGACGGCAACCGAAAACGCCTGATCAGGCCTTGTTTCTCTTGGCAAGGGCCTCGTCAACGATCGCCATCGCCGCCAGAAACGCGGCCTCTATAGCCATTTCGCTGGTATCAAGCAAGTGCGCGTCCGCCGCCGGCTTCAACGGCGAGTCGGCGCGGCCCATGTCGCGTTCGTCGCGCCGCTCGATGTCGGCGAGGATGGTGGCGAGGTCGGCGCTGCCGCCCATGCTCTCGATCTCGGCCAGCCGGCGCCGGGCACGCACCTCGGCGCTCGCTGTGACATAGAGCTTGATGTCGGCGTCCGGGCACACGACCGTGCCGATGTCGCGGCCGTCGAGCACGGCACCCGGCGGCGCCTTGGCAAAGGCCCGCTGCTTCTCGACCAGGATGCGCCGCACCGTGGGAATGACCGCGACCTTCGAAGCCGCTTCGCCAACCGCATGTGCAGAAAGCACAGTGCGGTCGAGGTTCGAGAGGTCGACCTGGCGCGCCGCGGTTTCCGCCGCCGAGACATTGTCGAGCGGCAGGCCGAGTTCCAGCAGCTTGTGGGCCACGGCGCGGTAGGTGAGGCCGGTGTCGAGCAGGTTCAGGCGATAGTGGTCGGAGAGCCGCCGGGCAAGCGTGCCCTTGCCCGCGCCTGCGGGTCCGTCGATGGCGATGGTGAAGGTGTGGGTCATTGGCAGTTCGCCTTTGCCGAAAGGAGCGAGCGCCGCGTTCCTTCACACCCCCCTCTGTCCTGCCGGACATCTCCCCCGCAAGGGGGGAGATTGGCGGTTGCCGCGCCCTGCTCAATCCTGCGACGTTGGCGATTGGCGAAAGCCCGCGTGCCGGCTGATCTCCCCCCTTGCGGGGGAGATGTCCGGCAGGACAGAGAGGGGTGCTGTCCCGCCAGCATCTCAGTTCGGCTCCAACCCATCGACAATCACTCGATCTCCGCGCCCAGCCCCTTCATCAGCCCCATGAACTCCGGAAAGCTCGTCGCGATCATGTTGGCGTCGTCGATGGTCACCGGCTTTTCCGTCGCCAGCCCCATAACCAGAAAACTCATGGCGATGCGGTGATCGAGATGCGTCTTCACCACTGTGTCCTGGCCGTTCGGATGAGCGCCCAGGCCCTTGCCGCCGGGCTTGCCGCGCACGGCGAGCGAAGCCTCGCCCTCGGTGCAGTCGACGCCGTTGAGCTTGAGCCCGTTGGCGACCGCCGCGAGCCGGTCGGATTCCTTGACGCGCAATTCCTCCAGCCCCTGCATCAACGTCTCGCCCTCGGCGAAGCTCGCGGCCACGGCCAGCACCGGGTACTCGTCGATCATCGACGGCGCCCGCTCGGGCGGCACCACCACGCCTTTCAGCTCTGAATAACGCACACGCAGGTCCGCCACGTCCTCGCCGCCGGCATTGCGCGGGTTGAGGATGTCGATACGCCCGCCCATTTCCTGCAGCGTCAGCAGCAGCCCGGTGCGGGTCGGGTTCATCAGCACGTTCTCGATTGTAACATCCGAGCCCGGCACGATCAGCGCCGCGACCAGCGGGAAGCCGGCGGAGGAGGGATCGCCCGGCACGGCGATCGTCTGCCCGGTGAGCTTGCCCTGGCCCTCGATGAAGATGTGGCGCACGCCGCGCTCATCGGTCTCGACGGTCAGGTTGGCGCCAAAACCTTTCAGCATCTTTTCGGTATGATCGCGCGTCATCACTGGTTCGATCACCGTGGTGATGCCCGGCGTGTTCAAGCCGGCAAGCAGGACCGCCGACTTCACCTGGRCCGACGCCATCGGCACGCGATAGGTGATCGGCGCGGCGTGCTTCGGGCCGCGCAGCGTGATCGGCATGCGGTCGCCCGGCGCCGCCTTCAGCACCTGCACGCCCATCTGGCGCAGCGGGTCGAGCACGCGGCCCATCGGCCGGCCGGAGAGCGAGGCGTCGCCAATGAAGGTGGTCTCCATGTCATAGGTGCCGACGAGGCCCATGGTGAGGCGCGAGCCGGTGCCGGCATTGCCGAAATCGAGCGGGCCTTCCGGTTGCAGCAGCGCGCCGTTGCCGGTGCCGCGGATCACCCATTCGCCGTCCTTCTTTTCGATATGTGCGCCCATCGCCTTCATGGCGGCCCCGGTGCGCATCACGTCCTCGCCTTCGAGCAGGCCGGTGATGCGCGTCTCGCCGGAGGCAAGGCCGCCGAACATGAAGGAGCGGTGCGAGATCGATTTGTCGCCCGGCACGCGCGCGGTGCCGGCAAGGGCAGGGGATTTGCGGGCCGTGGCTGGTTTAGCGGCGGCGGAATGAGACATTTTGTCGTCCAAATGAAATGCCGGCTGGCCGGCCCGGTTCGTCATGGTGCGGCGGTCTCGTATCACGGCGCGCGGCAATGGTCATCCCCTTGGCGCAAGCCTTTGAAAAGCGGGTTTCGCGCACATGTCTTTTGGCTTTGACAGCGCGGAAAACTGCGGTTATGGGGACCATTCTTTTTTTGACGAGGCCTGCTGTGGCAAAAGCTGAACTTGGCACCAAGCGTGTCGACCCCGAAACGGGTCGGAAATTCTACGACCTGAACAAGGACCCGATCGTTTCGCCCTACACCGGCAAGAGCTATCCGCGCTCCTATTTCGACGAAGGCAAGATTTCCGCCCTCGAGGAAGATGAGGAAGTCGCCGACAAGGAACTGGACGGCGACGAGGAAGAAGGCGCCGAAGTCGTCTCGCTCGAAGAAGCCGATGACGAGGCCAAGGGCGGCGGCGACGATCTTCCCGATCTCGGCGACGATGAGGATGACGATGTCGATCTCGGCGACGATGACGACGACACCTTCCTTGCCGACGAAGAAGAAGAAGACGACGACGTCTCCGACATGATCGGCGTCGGCGACGACGAGGACGAGGTCTGATTCTGATTGTTTGCCGGCCATTTTCGCCTGTGACGAAAAAGCGGTCTTTCAAGGCTTGATCTTGACCGAAGGCGGCGCTAGAAGCCGCCAGCACTAAACAACGGCGCGGTCCCAACCGTGCCGGATCTCTTCGCCGGAAACGGCGCCGGCTGACTGCCGGGAGTGGGGCCATAGCTCAGTTGGGAGAGCGCTTGAATGGCATTCAAGAGGTCGTCGGTTCGATTCCGATTGGCTCCACCAAACAGTCCTTCTTGATCGAAGTTTCGTATAGCCGAAGTCACCGCTGTTCACGCTGAGCGGCGCCCCAGCCCGTATGACGGGCCTTGACGCGAAGGCATCTTGTGGCCGGTGCAGCCTGACGCAGGAACCCGGTCAACTGGTCCGCTCCTCGTCCTGCAACTGCGGCTAACCGCGCTCGGCGCGGGTTCTGGCTGCCTTGCGCGCCGCTGCCGATCGTCCGGCAGCGCCTTTGGTCTGCGCGGCTTTCCTGGCCGCCGCCGATCGCTCTGCGGCCGTGCGGCTGGATGCGGCGCTCTTGGTCTGTCGCGACAGGGCCTTGCGGGAGACGGTGCTTTTCGGCTCGTCCTCGAGSACTTTCGACACCGCCTTCGAGACCTTCGGCTGGCGCTTCGGCTTGCGTTCGCCCTGGCCTGCCTCGTAAGCGTATTTGGCGCTCTTGCGCGTGGTTTCCTTCACGTCGCCTTTCTTGGGGGGCGGCAGGTCGACACCCGCGCGACGCGCCTCCGAAAGGCCGATGGCTATCGCCTGCTTGGTGGAGCGGGCGCCGTGCTTGCCTTGGCGGACTTTGTCGATTTCTTCGTGAACGAATTCGCCGGCCTGCGTGCTTGCCGATTTGCCTTCGCGCTTGTCCTTGCGCGCCTTTTCAATGGTTTTCTTGTCCGGCATTGTTTTTCTCCCTATGCGAACGGGGCATGAGCGAACGCCGAAAGCCGCTTCAGCTTGCGCATCAGCGGCTTTCATATGTGCCGACGAGGTCGGCGGTGGCGATCGTACGCGGCCCCGCATGGGCCAGAAGATCGGCTATTCCAGTTTCTCCGCCGGTTTCCAGCGTCTCCACGTCGAGGGCTGAAAGGCGGAAGTGATAGTGATGGACGCCATGGCCTTTCGG
The DNA here is from genome assembly GCF_001854795.2 of Mesorhizobium sp. LCM 4577. NCBI lineage: Bacteria > Pseudomonadati > Pseudomonadota > Alphaproteobacteria > Hyphomicrobiales > Phyllobacteriaceae > Mesorhizobium > Mesorhizobium sp. LCM 4577. Next base: position 644,152 of record NZ_MDDU01000001.1, read on the forward strand.
CGGCTGGGGGCCGTCGTAATGAGCATTGCCGAAGTCGTTCACGCCTTGGCTGAAGCTTTCCGGCCCGGCGGTGCCCTCCGGCAGGCGATCCCGCCCGGCGGCGATGTCATAGACCGCCCAATGGCGAAACAGGCCGCGTGGCGCGTCGGGGTCCTCGACGACAAGCAGGAAGCTTCTGGTGCCGGCCGGCGCGTTCTTCCACTGCAGCGGAGGAGACAAGTTGCCGCCGTTGCGGACATAGGGCTCGGGAATGGTCTGCCCGTTTTCAAAGGCTGGACTCTCAAGCGTGAAAGCCATGGTTGGAACTCCGTGCTCTATCGCGTTCTTCCCGAAGGAATTCACGGACGATCCTTCCTCGGATCGGTGGAGCGCAATCGCTGCTGGTTTTCATGGGAACGCGGGGCATCCGCGGGGGTTCCAGCCTCGACGGATGTTCGCAAGCGAAGCTATCGTCCCCGGAAAGGGCTGCGCGGACGGATACGACGCAGGTCGTGTCCGGCGAAGATACCGGCAGGTCGGCGTGGAAGCCGTCGACGCGGAACTGGAGGTCTCGAGGATTTTACCGGCTGCATTTTCGGGGCAACGGGTAATAGCCGACGGCACGTCGGCTCGATAGACGGAGTGTCCGTCTCGCGAGCGCGTTCGCCTGAAACGGCTCTAACATTCCTGTGATGGATTCCCCGTTGACAACGAACATGGCTTCGTGTGAAACGGTGAGAACGTTCTCAGAGAACGTTCTCACCTGCAGCTGCGACCTTACCTTGGGAGGAGGTATGAGCACCGACGAGACCCGGCTAGCCGTCCGCATCGCCAAGATCGCGAAGTCCTACGGGCCGACCGTGGCGCTCGATTCCGTTTCCATCGATCTGCGCCCGGGCGAGGTCCATGCGCTGCTGGGCGAGAACGGCGCCGGCAAGTCGACGCTGGTGAAGATCCTCAGCGGCGTGGTGAAGCCGGACAGCGGATCAATGTCGATCTTAGGCTYGCCCTACACGCCGCACGGCATCGTCGATGYGCGCATGCAAGGCGTGGCGACGGCTTTCCAGGAGCTCAGCCTGCTGCCCAATCTCAGCATCGCCGAGAATCTGATGCTGCCGAAAATGCCAAGGGGCATGCTCGGCCTCGCGTCGCATCGCTCGGCCATGGCCGCCGCCGGCAGGATCCTCAGCGATTATGGTCTCGCGCATTTCGATCCCGACACGCCGGTGGGCGTGCTCTCGCTGTCGGACCGTCAACGGCTCGAAATCGTCCGCGCCTTCACCCATGCCGCGAAATTGCTGATCCTCGACGAGCCGACGGCGGCACTGGCCGACGTCGAATGGCTGTTCGAGCTCGTGCGCCGGCAAAAAACCCTGCAGACCGCCATCCTCTACATTTCCCATCGCCTCGGCGAAGTGCGCACCTTGTGCTCGCGCGCCACCATCCTGCGCAACGGCCGCAGCATCGGCACCGTCGAGCTTTCGGGCGCCTCGGACGAGAACATCTTCGAGATGATGGTCGGCCGCAGCGCGCGTGAGACGATCAATGCGCTGCCCAAAACCGGTGAGGCTGCGCCCGTCGCGCTCGGCGTCAAGGGCCTCTCGGGCGGCATCCTGAGCGACGTGTCGTTCGATGTCAGGCAGGGCGAGATCGTCGGCATCGCCGCGCTCGAAGGGCAGGGCCAGCGCGATTTGTTCAGGACGCTGATCGGACTTGCCAAGGCCAGGGGCGGAAGCGTCGAGATCGACGGCGTGCGCGCCCAGATCTCCAGCCCGGGCGCCGCGCTCCATTTCGGCAACGGCCTCGCCTACCTGCCCGAGGACCGCAAGTCGGAAGGCATCCTCGCCGGCCTCACCACGGCCAGCAACATGGTGCTGCCGATCATCTCCCGCATCGCGCGCGGCGGCATCGTCTGGCCGGCCGGCGAGCGTCGCGCCGCACGCGAAACGGCGGCCGTGGTCGACCTGCAGGAACGCTATCTGCATTTCAAGATCGACGAGTTGTCCGGCGGCAACCAGCAGAAGGCGCTGCTGGCGCGCGTCATCATGACCGGCGCGCGCACGCTGCTGCTCTTCGATCCGACGCGCGGCGTCGACGTCGGAACCAAGCAGTCGATCTACGAGGCGATCCGCAAATTCGCCGCCGATGGCGGCTCCGTGCTCTTCTATTCATCCGAGTTGCCGGAACTCGTCCACCTCGCGCATCGCTGCATCGTGCTCTATGGCGGCCGTATCTTCGCCGAGTACCAAGGCGACGCCATCGACGAGCAGACGATTGTCGGCGCGCTGATCGGCCACGCCCGCGGCGCGAAGACGGGAGTGGCGGCATGAGCGCGATCGCTGCAAATCCGGCGCCCCGCCGTTCGCCCTTCTGGCGCGCCGTCATCAGCGGCACCGGCATCGTCGCGCTGATCTATGTGCTGCTCTACGCTCTTTATGCGTTCTGGCAGCCCGATGCGCTCTCGGTCTACACATTCACCGACCTCGTCAACAATTCGACGCCGCTGGCGCTGGCTGCGGCGGGCGAGACGCTGGTCGTCATCAGTCGCGGCTTCGACCTGTCCGTCGCGGGCGTCGTCTCGCTGACCAACGTGCTGATGGCCGTCTATCCGCTCGACGGCCCCGGCGGAGCGCTGGTCAGCCTCTTGATGTGCTGCGCCATCGGCGCCGTCGTCGGCATGATCAACGGCATTCTGGTCGCCAGGCTCGGGCTACAGACCATCGCGGCGACGCTGGGCACCATGATCGTCTGCCAGGGGCTGGCGCTGGTCATTCTCGACGCGCCCGGCGGCATGGTCGCCGACTTCGTCACCTACACCCTGACCGACACGCTCTTCGGCGTCGTCCCGATCGCCGGCCTGTTCCTGGTCGCCGCCATCGTGCTGTGGCTGGCCTTCCGGCGGACCAACACCGGCATCGGCCTTTATGCCATCGGCGCCGACGAGCAGTCGGCCCGTTTCTCCGGCGTCGCCGTCTCGGGCGTTCGCATCACCGCCTTCGTCGGCGCCGGCATCCTCTATGGCGTCGCCGGCTTCATGCTGAGCGCCCAGACCGCCACCGGCAATCCGACTGCGGGCACGCCGTTCCTGATGCTCACCTTTGCCGCCGTGGCGCTCGGCGGCACGCCGCTCAGCGGCGGCCGCGGCAGCCTCGTCGGCTCGATCCTCGGCGCCGGCACGCTCATGCTTCTGCAGAAGGTGCTGTTCTCGGGCGGCGTGTCGTCTTTTTACACCGGCATCTTCCAGGGCTTCGTGCTGGTGCTCGCGATCGTCTTCGGCAACACCGTGGCGCGCCTGCTCAGGAAGGACGACGCCCGGTGAACGCGCACAAGGACATAGCGATGCCATCCGAGGCCTCTTCCGACCAGCGCGGCAGGCAGAAGCTCGACCGGGAAACGGTGAACACGCTCGTCGTGTTCGGCTTGAGCATCGTGCTCATTGTCTGCTCGCGCTTCATCAGTCCGGCGCTCGGCTCCTGGAGCCAGGTGCTCACGGTGCTGATCCTCGCCTCGTTCCTGATCATCCTGTCCTTCGGGCAGGGCCTCGTCATCCTGATCGGCGGACTGGACCTCTCCATCCCGGCCCTCATCACGCTTGGCGGCGTGCTGACCACGACCTGGGTTGGCACGGGCGATGCCGGCGTCTGGTACATGTTGCCGGCAATCCTCGCCATCTGCGCCCTGGTCGGCGCGGTCAGCGGCATCGGCATCGTCTGGTTGAAGGTGCCGCCCTTCATCATGACGATGGCGACCTCGATCGTCGTCGCCTCGGTCGCGCTCGGCTATACCAGCGGCACGCCGCGCGGCGGTTCGCCATCGGCCCTCCTGTGGCTGATGAAGGCATGGTTCCTCGGCGTGCCGGTGGTCATCTACTTCACCCTCGCTTTCATCCTGTTCGGCTGGCTCCTGCAGAACTTCACCGCGCTCGGACGCCGGCTTCGCGCGCTCGGCACCAACAGGAACGCAGCACTTATCGCCGGCGTCGGCGTCAACCGGCTCGAACTCGTGCCCTATGCGGTCAGCGCCGCCTGCGCCGGCTTCGTCGGCATGATGCTGGTCGGCTATTCGAACGGCGCGACGCTCAGGATGGGCGACAGCTACATGCTGCCCTCGATCGCCGCGGTCGTGATCGGCGGCTCCTCGATCCTCGGCGGCAGCGGAACCTTCATCGGTACGGTCGGCGGCGCGATCCTTTTGACCACGCTGGGCACCATGATCTCCGCCATCGGGCTGAGTGAAGGATGGCGCACCATCATCGAGGGTGGAATCATCGTCGGAGCGCTGCTGGTGCTGCGCGGCGAGTTCCTGACCCACATCGGAAACCGGATGCTGACGCGAGGAAAATGACCATGCGCCCGCATGCCAATGATTTTTGTCCAATTGTGAGAACGTTCTCACAAGCTCTGGTCCGGCACCTGAAAGGGCCAAATTCCAAAGGGAGGTTGATGGAAATGAAGCTGTTGAAAAGACTGGGACTGGCCGCGTCGCTGACGCTTGCCACGACCGCGGGCGTCGCGACGGTCGTCGATCATGCCGAAGCGCAGGACAAGAAGCTCAAGGTCTACCTGTCGCTGAGCTACAGCGGCAACTCGTGGCAGTCGGAGGCCGCGAACATCGTCAAGGCGCTGGCGCAGACGCCGCCCTACGACAAGACGGTGGAACTGAAGGAGGTGATCTCGGGCACGGATCCGCAGGCGCAGATCTCCGCCTATGAAAGCATGATCCAGGATGGCGCCGACGGCATCATCAGCTTCCCGATCTCGTCGACGGCGCTGAACCGCACCATCCATCGCGGTTGCCAGAAGGGCGTGCTCTTCTTCATGTATGACGCGACGGTCACCGAGCCCTGCGCGTACAATGTCAGCTACATCACCGCTGGCTTCGGCGAGAACACCGCCCAGGCGCTGGTCAACATCCTCGGCGGCAAGGGCAACATCTTCCTCAGCCGCGGCGTTCCGGGCAACTCGGTGGACAAGCGCCACACCGACGGCGCCATGCACATCTTCAGCCAGTATCCCGGCATCAAGGTGGTCGCCGAATACTATTCCTACTGGGATGACCGCACCACGCAGCAGGAGACGGCCAAGGCGCTCGCCGCGCATCCGGACGTCGACGGCATCTGGGCCCAGGCCGGCGAATACGGCGCCATCCAGGCGCAGCTCGACAAGGGCAACAAGCTGGTGCCGATGACCGGCGAGAACTCCGATGGCTTCCGCCTCGGCCTGGCCGATCCGAAGATGCAGGGCATGGGCCTCAAGGGCGTCTCGGCCGGCTCGCCGCCCGCCACTTCCGGCTACGCCTTCAAGCTGATGATGGAGATCCTGACCAAGAAGCGCGAGCTGAAGCCGATGAACATCGAGTACCCGCTGCCGTGGGTGCCTGCCGATCAGGTCAAGCCTTGCAAGGGCGATACCTTCGCCGACGGCTGCAATGTCTTCCCGACCGACAAGGTGCCGTCTTCCTTCGTCACCGAGGTCTTCAATCCCGAGCTTCTGCCGGAACTGTCGCTGCAGTCGGCGCTGGAAGGCAAGCCGACGCCCGGAGCGACCATCCAGCCGCTGCCGGCGGATGTGAAGCAGGCGCCCGACGCGCCCGGCATCAACTGCTCGTCCTGCAAGGCCCCGGCCGACGAATACAAGCTCACCAAGATCGAGCCGACGGTTAAGCCCTGACGATCAGCAATGCGACAGATGGACGGCATCCTGCCGTCCATCCCACCCAAGACAAGGATGAGAAAATGCCGACCTTTCTGAAGCGGGGCAGGGATCCCGAAGCCGTCGCCCAGGGCGACGCGGTTGTCCGCACGACCGTCGAGACGATCCTCGCCGATATCGAGAAACGGGGCGACGCCGCCGTCCGGGAATTGTCGGAGCGTTTCGACAAGTGGTCGCCGGCAAGCTTCCGGCTGAGCGACAGCGACATAGAAAAGGCCATCGCCAAGGTCTCGGCGAGGGATCTGGAGGACATTCGTTTCGCCCAGGCGCAGGTGCGCAATTTCGCCGAGAAGCAGCGCGCCTGCCTGCAGGATCTCGAGGTCGAAACGCTGCCGGGGGTCGTGCTTGGCCATAAGAACATCCCAGTCGAGACGGTCGGCTGCTACGTGCCGGGCGGCAAATATCCGATGGTCGCCTCCGCGCATATGAGCGTGGTCACCGCGAGGGTCGCCGGCGTGAAGAAGATCATCGCCTGCGCGCCGCCGTTCCAGGGCGGGCCCCATCCGGCCATCGTCGCCGCCATGCATATGGGCGGCGCCGACGAGATCTACGTTCTGGGCGGCATCCAGGCCGTCGGCGCCATGGCGCTCGGAACCGAGACCATCGGCCGCGTCGACATGCTCGTCGGCCCCGGCAACGCCTTTGTCGCCGAAGCCAAGCGCCAGCTCTACGGCCGCATCGGCATCGACCTGTTCGCCGGTCCGACCGAAACGCTGGTGGTCGCCGACGACAGCGTCGACGGCGAGATCTGCGCGACCGACCTGCTCGGCCAGGCCGAGCACGGCCCGACGAGCCCGGCGGTGCTTCTGACCAATTCGGAAAAGCTCGCCCGCGACACCATGGCGGAGGTCGAGCGCCAGCTGAACACCCTGCCGACGGCCGAGATAGCCGCCAAGGCCTGGGCCGACTATGGCGAGGTGATCGTGTGCGATTCCTACGAGGAGATGGTCACGGAAGCCGACCGGATCGCCTCCGAGCACGTGCAGGTGATGACGCGCGATCCGGACTACTTCCTGAACAACATGCGCAACTACGGCGCGCTGTTCCTGGGGCCGCGCACCAATGTCGCCTATGGCGACAAGGTCATCGGCACCAACCATACGCTGCCCACCAAGAAGGCGGCCCGCTACACCGGCGGTTTGTGGGTTGGCAAGTTCATCAAGACCTGCACCTATCAGCGCGTCCTGACCGACGAAGCGAGCGCCATGATCGGCGAATACTGTTCGCGCCTGTGTGTCCTCGAGGGATTCTACGGGCATGCCGAGCAGGCCAACATCCGGGTCCGCCGCTACGGAGGTCGCAACGAGGCCTAAGGCCGCGCGCCAACGGAGTTTTCATGTCGATCGTCGYCCGCAACAAGAACAGCAAGCCCCGCGTGACCRTAAAGGATCTGGCGCGCGATCTGGGCATGTCTGTTTCGACCGTCTCCAGGGCTTTTCACGCCGATGCCGTGATCGCCAAGGACACGCGGGACGTGGTGCTGAACCGCGCCCGGGAGATCGGCTATTCGCCGAATCCTTTCGCGCGCAGTCTCATCACCAAGAAGACGCGCATCGTCGGCGTGGTCGTGGCCGACATCACCAACCCGTTCTATCCGGAAGTGCTGACCCGGCTCACCACCGAGCTGCGCGCCATCGACATGAACGTGATGCTGGTCGCGGCCGACCAGTCGGGCGAGGTCGACCAGGCGCTGCGCCTTCTCCTCAATTACCAGCCCGACCTCGCCATCATCCTCGCGGCGACCTTGTCCTCGGAAGCCGCGCAGGAATGCCGCAAGGCCGGCACGCCGGTGATCTTCTTCAACCGGCTGTCGGCCGACGACCACGCCTTCGGCATCTCCTGCGACAACATCCTCGGTGGCCGCAGCATTGCCGATTATCTGGTCGACACCGGCCACCGGCGCCTGGCCTATATCGCCGCGCTGGCGGATGCCTCGACCAATGTCGCCCGTCACCGCGGCTTCAGCGAGCGCGCGGTCGAACGGGGCCTTGCCGCGCCCGTGGTCATCGAGGCGGGGCAGTTCAGCTACCACGCCGGCTACGAGGCTGCCCGCAAGCTGCGCGACCTCAAGGAGATGCCCGACGGCGTGTTCTGCGCCAACGATATTCTCGCCATCGGCTTTCTCGACGGCGTGCGGCGAGAGCTCGGCCTCGGCGTGCCGGACGACATCTCGATCGTCGGCTTCGACGACATCGAGATGGCTCACTGGCCCTCGCATGGGCTGACGACGGTCCAGCAGCCCATCGAAAAGATGCTGGAGGCGACGGTCTCGCTGGCCAAGGAGCTTGGCACGAATGCCGGCAAGGAGCCGGTCGTGCAGATGATTCCGCCGGGCTCCGTGATCGAGCGCGCGACGACGCGCCGGAGGCATCATGGCTGAGATGTCGGGGAAACTGTTCTTCGAGCGCGCGGTCACCGTCCACCGCTACGATTGCGAGGTGATTGCGTCGCCGCCGTCGGACGTCGAAGGCGGGGAAACCAGGCAGGCCGTCGAGAACGATCCTGCAGCCGACGAGGTCGTCGTCCGCTACGTGGTCGCCTGCCGCCCCGTCTATGACGGCTTGCGCCGGCTGATCGGACAGGTCGCCGGCCTGCTGGTCCTGGCCGAGGCCGGCGGCCGCCGCGACGTGCTCGACCTGCCGGATATCCCGGCGGCACGCGAACGCTGGGCCGAGGTCGAGCAGCGGCTTCGCGCCTTGCAGGCGCCGAGCGGCCTGGAGGGTCATCTCGACCGCCTTGCGACCGCGCATGCGACGCTCGGCGAAGTGCTCGAGGATTTCGGTCTGGCCCGGCTGCAGCGCGACTGGCAGCAGCATCTCGACCGGGCGGGAGACAGGATCAAGCACGCCTATGCCTGGCTGCAGGCGGCGTCGGAACCACGCGCCGGCATGACGCCGGTCGACTTCAATCACGCCTGCTGCAGTTGTGCGCAGCGCTGGCGACATCAGGGAGGAAACGATGGGCCAATATTCGATCTGGGTGCTTGAGTACAGCTACGTCACCAACTACCACAAGAGTGGCGTGCTCTACGGCGCCCACAACCAGGGCTACGTCAAGCTTCCCTATTGTTATGCGCTGATCAAGGGCAACGGCCACGTCGCCATGGTCGATGTCGGCTACAACAACAAGGATTACGGCAAGCATCTCGGCGACAAGTTCGGTGTCGAGAACTGGCATTCGCCCGAGACCGTCCTCGGCGAGATCGGCCTGGCGCCGAAGGACGTCGACACGGTCTTCATCACGCACGCCCATTTCGACCATTTCGGCAATGTCGAGGACTTCCCCAAGGCAACCTTCTACATCCAGGAGAAGGAGATCGCGAAATGGGTCTGGGCGATGTCGTTGCCGGACCGCATGCGCTGGATGAACGTCGCCGTCGATCCGGGCGATATCGTGCGCGGCGTCGACCTTGCCCGGCAGAAGCGGCTGGTGACGCTCGATGGCGCCAAGCAGGACGTGCTGCCGAATGTCGATCTCAATCCCGCCTTCGACAGCCACACCTATGGTTCGATGTGGGTCACCGTGCGCAACGGCAAGGAAGACACCTGGGTGCTGGCGGGCGATCTGGTCTATGTCTTCGACAATATCGAGGGCTCGGGAGCCGCCGTCGATATCGAGACGCTCTATGTGCCGGTTGGGCTTGCGGTCGGCAGCCAGACCAATCTCGTGCTGGCGACCGAGGAGATGATGAAGCAGGTGAATTACGAGGCGCGCCGCGTCATTCCCATCCACGAAGAACGGCTGAAGGACCGCTTCCCGTCGCGCATCACCAAGGATGGCCTGCGCATCACTGAAATCTGCCTCGCGGACGGCGAGAAATCGCGGGTGCAGTAATGGATGTAATCCGCAAGGTCGCCATCGTCGGGGCGGGGCTTGTCGGCCGCGGCTGGGCGATCGTCTTCGCCCGGGCGGGGCACGACGTGGCCATCTACGATGGCAGCGCCGATATCCGCGCGGCGGTGATCGAAAGCATCCGCGCCAGTCTCGCCGACATGCGGGAAGCCGGGCTGGTCGACGCCATCGATCTGGTCCTGCGGCGGTTGCGCRTGGTCGACACGCTGGAGGCTGCGGTCGCCGGCGCCGACTATATCCAGGAGTCGGTGCTCGAACGGCGCGATGTCAAGCAGGCCGTCTGCCTCGAAATCGACCGGGCGATGCGGCCGGACGCGGTCGTGGGCAGCTCGAGCTCGGGCATTCCGGCCTCGGCTTTCACGGAGGGATGCGTCAACCGGGCCCGCTTCCTCGTCGCGCATCCCGTCAACCCTCCGCATCTGATCCCGCTGGTCGAACTTGTTCCGGCGCCATGGACCGACGCCGGCATCGTGCCGTGGCTGCGGGCGCAAATGGAGCAGGTGGGCCAGGCCGCCATCGTCGTGCGCAAGGAGGTCGACGGCTTTGTCCTCAACCGGCTCCAGGGGGCGTTGCTCAACGAGGCCTGGGCCTTGCTGGAGGAGGGCGTCGCAAGCGCCGCCGACATCGACCTGACCGTGTCGCACGGGCTCGGCTACCGCTGGTCCTTCATGGGTCCGTTCGAGACGATCGACCTCAACGCGCCGGGCGGGATCGCGGATTACGCGCGGCGCCTGGGGCCGCTCTACCATGCGATCGCGCTGGCAAGGCGCGACCCGGCTCCGTGGTCCGAAGCGCTTATCGCCAAGGCCGAAGCCGAGCGCCGCGCGAAGCTGCCGGCATCCGACTTGAGCGAGCGCAGCGCCTGGCGCGACCGCAATCTCATGGCGCTGGTCGCCCACAAGCGACGCACCGGCGTCTGACACGGAGACCGTCATGGCGGCAATGCTGCAAGACAAGGTTGCCCTGGTGACCGGAGCGACCGGCGGAATCGGGGCGCAGATCGTGTCCAGGCTCGCGCAGGAAGGTGCCTCGGTCGTCGTCGGCTACAACAGCTCGCGCCAGGCGGCCGAAGCGCTGGTCTCGACGCTGGCGCCCGGCGATCACATGGTCGCCGAGGCGGCCGTCACCGACAGCGGCTGCCTTGCGCGGCTGGCCGGCCAGATCGGGCAAAGGTTCGGCCGGCTGGACATCCTGGTCAATTGCGCCGGCATAACCCGCTTCGTGCCGCATCCGGACCTCGATAGCCTGGATGACGCTTTGATCGACCGCATCCTCAGCGTCAACGTACGCGGCGTCATCGCTGCGACGCGGGCGATGCGGCCGCTGCTCGACCGCACYGGCAACGGCATTGTCGTCAACATCTCGTCGATCGCGGGCGTCACCGCCATGGGCAGCAATATCGCCTATTGCGCGTCCAAGGCCGCGGTCGACAATTTGACCAAGTCGCTGGCGCGCGCGCTCGCGCCGAAAATCAGGGTCGTCTCCGTTTCACCAGGCGTCGTCGACACCGATTTCATCAAGGGCCGCGACGAATCCTGGCGCGATGAACAGGCGAGCCGGACGCCGCTCGGGCGATTGGGCACGCCCGACGACGTCGCCGAGGCGGTTCTGGCGGCCGCGGCGCAGCTTCGCTTTGCGACGGGCGTTATCATTCCGGTCGACGGCGGGCGGCCTTTGGCGTGATTGTGTCTTCAACGCCCGTACGGCCCCTGGAGAGAACCGAATGACCGCAACCATTGCCATCACCGTCGGCGATCCGGCGGGCGTCGGACCCGAGATCGCGCTCAAGGCCGGTCGGCATTTCGCGCCGCAACTCGAGACCGGCGCCTTTCGGCTGCGCCTCATCGGGTCGCTGGCGGCGTTGGGCGAAGTGGCCCGGTCGCTCGACTTGCCGTTGCCCGCCGTCGCGCAAGCGGACGAGCCGCTCGGCGTCTGGCCGATCGAGGGCTCCGCCGTCGCGATCGGCCAGGTGTCGGCGGAAGGCGGCAGCCAGGCCTACAAGGCCGTCGCCGAGGGCGTGCGCCGCACGATGGCGGGCGAGGCGTCGGCCATCGTCACCGCGCCGCTCAATAAGGAATCGCTGCACCTGGCCGGTCATCGGTTCCCGGGCCATACCGAGCTGCTGGCGGCGCTGACCGGGGCGCGTGACAGCGCGATGATGCTCGCGCACGGGTCCTTCCGCGTCAGCCATGTCACCACGCATATCGCGCTCGAAGATGTGCCGAAGCGGGCGACGGAGCCGCGTATGCGCCGGGTGCTCGACCTGACGATCGAAGCCTTGAAGCATCTGGGGATCGCCGCCCCCCGCGTCGCGATCGCGGCGCTCAATCCGCATGCCGGCGAAGGCGGCATTTTCGGCACCCACGATATCCGCGTCACGGAGCCGATCGTCGCCRACTACCGGGCGCGCGGCCATGATGTTCATGGTCCCGTCCCGGGTGACACCGTTTTCGTGAAGATGCGCGGCGGCGCCTATGACGCGGTCGTGGCCATGTATCACGACCAGGGTCATATTCCGGTGAAGCTGCTCGGCTTCCAGATCGACCCGCAAACGGGGAAATGGCTCGGCCTGAGCGGGGTCAACATCACGCTCGGCCTGCCGATCGTGCGGACCTCCGTCGATCACGGCACCGCCTTCGACATAGCCGGCCGCGGCATCGCCCGCGAAAGCAGCCTCATCGAGGCGATCGACTACGCCTTGTCGCTGACCGCGGAGAAGGCGGCGTGAAGCTTGGCCCGATCGGGCGCGGCGTCGGCCAGGATGTCCTGATCGTCGCGGACGACATCACCGGCGCGCTCGACGCGGCCGGCTATTTCGCCACGCCCGAAAATCCGATCCAAGTCTGGTTCGATCCGCCGCCCGCCATTTCCGGCGGCAATGCGATCGACCTMGATACACGCGATCTCGACGAGGCGGCGGCTTCTGGGCGTGTCRCCGATATTTTCGCCGGCCGCGAACGAGGCGTGCTGTCGTTCAAGAAGATCGACAGCGTCATGCGCGGCCACCCGATCGCGGAGGCCGCCGCCGCCTTTCGCGCCGGACGGTTCAGCCGGGCCCTTCTTGCTCCCGCATTTCCGGCAATGGGCAGGGTAACGGTCGACGGGCGGCAGCTTGTGCTCTCGCCGGACCGCAAGGCGCAGCAGGTCGGGCCGGCCCTGGTCGATGCATTGTCGCGCCAAGGCATCCCGGCCGCGATGCTGGGCAAAGGCGCTGCGCCGGGCGGATTTGTTGTCGCCGATGCTTCCAGCGACGCCGAGCTTGCGGATGCTGTCGCTGCGTTCGGGACGGGCGACGACGATCTCTATATCGGCACCGGCGGACTGGCCTCGGTGCTCGCTGGGCGGACTCCTCCCGGTTTGCGGCCGCCGGCGCTCGATCTGGCGATTTGCGGTACCAACCATCCGGCGACGCTGAGCCAGATCTCGGCGGCTCCCAGATTGCGGACGTTGGTGATGGACGGCGGCAGTGCCATGCAGATCGAACCGCCGGTCGTGCTGGTCRCCCCCTCCAATGTGGTCTCGGTTCCGGAGGCACGCGCCATGATCGAGCGTTCACTCGAACGGCTGGTGGCCGCCACGCCGCGCCCGCGGGCCGTGCTGGTGACGGGCGGATGGACCTTGCGGCTGCTGGTCCGCATTTGCGCTGCCTCCCATCTTCTCTGCGAGGGGCTCCACGAGCCAGGCGTTGCGATGAGCCGGATGGTCGCGGGCGCATGGGACGGAACCGCGATCATCTCGAAATCCGGCGGGTTTGGCGGCGATACGATTCTTGCTCGACTGTTCTTTCCGGAGCAGGAGGCAACAATCCACCAAAACAATTGGGGGCGTGGACAGGAATGACGCTTCCTGTCCACAGTCGCCGCCTACTGGAGGCAAGCTGTTGGCGATCGTCGCTGTTTGTCGATCCGGCACAGCGCTTCGAATGACCCGCTGATTCGTCAGGCCCGGTCGGTCTGATTGGTTTCTGCGGGTCGTGAGCGACGGCGCCCCGCTTCTCCCGGCYGGCGGTTCCACGTTTCTAATGGCCGTAGCCGAAGAAAGTCATCAACTCGCGGGCCTCGCCTGTGGCGAACCGCTCTTCCATCCCCTGAGGAAGGTTGGTTCGCCAGATGCCCCTGTAATCGGTGATCGGCTGGTTAACTTGCGACCATCGCCGCAAGGAATGTTCCGTTCTCACAGATCGCTGGCGACCCCAGATCACCGGCTTTTCGTGATAGTCCAACATCTCTGGGCGGAACGTCACGCCGATGAAGTCGCACACGGACCGAAGGGAGTCCGGTGGGTTTGAGATGAAGTCCTCGTATCGCCAAACGAGGCTGTCGCCGCGCTCGATGCAGCTTTTGGACGCTGCAGTGTCCCGCACCCACCTTGCAAAAGACTTTTCCGGGTCGTCATATCGCTTGTTGAGCGATGCCACCACGTCCCGCCCGTCGCGTGTCGAGATGATAAACCGCGCGCCCGGCATGGTTCGCCGAATCTCCTCGGTGTAATTTACATGGCCAGGGCTCTTCTCAACCCAGATGTTGCGTCCGGACGCGGCGACCTTTGCAAGAGTGATGACCACCCTATGCCATTTCGGCCATCCGTTTTCCCAAGCGAAGGCGCCTGTTTCATAGGGCAGGCTGAATATATCTGGATGCGTTGCCAGTATGCGGGCCAAGAGGCTCGACCCGGTATGGCCACATCCACAGATGAATACGGATGTTCCTGGCTTCGGCATTAGCCGAACGATAGCCCGCATGCAAATTCCCCCCAATGAATCTTAAAACGCTTTTTGCAATCGATGTAAATGGCTTTGCTTTCCCAGAAGTGGCCAGGATGACAGGAGCGAAACCGGAGGTGACCYCACGTCCGCTCGGCAAGCACCGGCGAGGTTCATTGGCGCCGATGAATGGGTGCCGCCGTTGCAGCAACTGGGCCCGGCCGCGGACGAAAATCGAAGCCCGCTGACTCTACGTCAATATCTGGAAAACGGCCCATCCGGTCTTGTGGGGTCGAAGGCGCGCTTGGTAGTCTCCATCGTCTTGCAAGAAGGCTCCTGTGAATGACATTCGATAAGTCGTCGGTTCGATTCCGATTGGCCCCAAACAGTCTCTGGCTCACGCTTGGCGTCGCGTTATTAGCGCTTGTTGCTTGCCAATCGACTCCGGACACGCAGCCTGTTGCTAACTCGCAACCTGTTGCCGACCCGCAACCTGCTCCGGCCGCTGCTCCCGCCCCGGCCTCGCCGAATTCGGCGGTGCTGGATCAGACGGTCGCTGTCGTCCCGCCCGGCAAGGGCGTTCCGGCCAGATACGCCRCATTCTCCGGCATATGGGCCGGACAGCTCAACGGCATGTATGACGGCAAGCTCGCGGTGCTGACCGTGTCCTCGGGCGGGCAGGTGACGGCGAGCTACGCATGGGGCGACCTTGCCGACAACAAGCCGGGCGTCGCCGACGGCTCCGGCAGGATTTCCGGCAATACGTTGAAGCTCGGGCGCCTGCCGAACGGCGCGGACATCACCGCCACGATGCCGTCGCCGGGAACGCTCAACCTCACCTACGCGCTTGCCGGCCAGACCTATACCGGCTCGTTCGCCCGGGTCAGCCAGTGAGCAACGCGAGCTGCTAGGATTGGAGCGGGTCCCGCGTGATCCGCACGCACATCGGCGTCCCGATCTCGATGGCGTGGCCGGTATCGGCCAGCCGGCCGCTCTGCTCGTCGCGGGCGAAGATCGAGATGCGGTCGGCATTCTGGTTGGCTGAAAACAGATGCTTGCCGGACGGTGTCAGCGCCAGGTTGCGCGGCGTCGCGCCGCCGCAGGGCGTGAAATCGACCGTTTGGAGCTTTCCCGATTGCTGGTCGACGGCGAAGATGGCGACGCTGTCATGGCCTCTGTTGGAGCCGTAGAGGAAGCGGCCGTCGGGCGAGATCTGGATGTCGGCGCAGTGATTGTGCGCGCGCGCCTCGCCGGGAATCGCCGGCTTGGTGTCGATGAGCTCCAGCCGACCCGAGGATTGATCGAGCGCCAGCGACACCACCGTCGAGTCCAGCTCGTTCATGACGAAGACGAAGCGGCCGTTCGGATGCAGCGCGACGTGACGCGGCCCGGCGCCGGGCGTGAGCGCCGAGGAGGCGAGCTTCACCAGCGCGCCGTCGGTCTCGATGCGGTAGGAGACCAACTGGTCGATGCCGAGATCGGCAACGATGGCGACGCCGCCCTGGATGGTCTCGGTGACGCTGTGCGCATGCGACCGCTCCTGCCGCTCGGCGTTGGGGCCGGTGCCGGAATGCGCCACGCTCGCCAGCGGCGCGGTCAGTCCGCCATCGGCCGCAAAACCGAACACTGAGACCGCCTTGTCGGGCCCGCCGCTGCCCATGCCGTAATTCGCCACCAGCAGCTTGCTGCCGTCGCGGGTGATCGCGTTGTGCGCGGTGATGCTGCCGAGCGAGGGCTGCTTGTTGATATAGGCAAGCGAATTGGTGGCGCGCTCGAGGCGATAGGCCGTGACCGTTCCCTCGCGCCAGGCGAAGACTTCCGAATTGGCATAGATGCGGGAGCCATCCGGCGTCACCGACAGGAAGGTCGGATTGTCGACCTCATTGGTCTCGGCCAGCTTCTGCACGGCGAGCGTCGCCTCGTCGAAGGCATAGACGCCGAGGCCGACGCCGCGCGCGCCCTGGAAATAGGGCGCCTCGCGGTTGAGGCTGCCGACAAAGACAAGACAGGCGCTTTGCATCGATCTTCCTCCCACCTCCGGCGGCTCTTCCGCCTCTGCCGGCTTTCCAAAAATTTCGCCGATCATCGCTTGCAAGGCAATCCCATATGTGAAAATATTATTCACAAAAGAAAATTGACGGGAGGAAAGCGATTATGCGTCTCGCCATCCGGCATCGTGCCCGGAACCGCCTTGCAGGCCGCGACGGAAGCTCCCGGAGAGGATCATGAGCGCGTTCTCGCCGACCGTCGGTGTCGCCTCGACGCATCCTGCCGACATGCCTGAGGCGCATGCGGAGATCCCTGTCTGGAATTCGGAGAACTGGTTCTACGAGGATTGGCAGCCCGGCCACAAAATCCGTTCGCTCCGCCGCACCATCTCCGAGGGCGAAAGCCATATGTTCAATACGCTGGTGCTGGATATCCATCCTTACGTGCAGGACCAGATGTTCGCCGAGAGGGAAGGCATCTTCGGCCGGCGGCTGGTGGCCGGCGCCTTCGTGTTTTCGGCTGGGCTCGGCCTCGTCGCCACCAACTGCCTCAACGCCTTTTCCTATGGCTACGACAAGCTTCGCTTCATCAAGCCGGTCTTCATCGGGGACACCATCTATTCGATCCGCACCAACCTCGACAAAAAGCCGCGCTACCAGGATATGGGCCTGATCCGCGCCAGCTATGAAGTCTTCAAGGGTGAAGGAGAGCTCGTGCTCTACTGCGAGCATCTGCAGACGGTGAAATACAAGAACCCGGCCGATTTCGTCGGCAAGACAGAGAAGTGAACCGTGGCCGCTGACAAAGAACTTCCGCTGACCGGCCTCGTCGTCGTCGACATGAGCCAGTTCCTGTCGGGCCCCTACTGCTCGCTGCGCCTGCTCGACCTCGGCGCGCGCGTCATCAAGATCGAGCGGCCTGACGGCGGGGACCTCTCGCGCCGGCTCTATCTCAGCGACACTGAGATCGGCGGCGATTCAACCATTTTCCACGCCATCAACCGCGGCAAGGAGAGCCTCGCCGTCGACCTCAAGAACGACGCCGATCTCGCCATGCTGCGCGCGCTGATCGCCAAGGCCGACGTGCTCGTCCAGAACTTCAGGCCGGGCGTTATCGAGCGGCTCGGCCTCGACTACGAGCATGTCAGCACGATCAATCCGCGGCTGGTCTACGCCTCGATCAGCGGCTATGGCGAGGACGGCCCCTGGGTGAAGCGCCCTGGGCAGGACCTGCTCGCCCAGGCGCGTTCCGGCGTCATGTGGCTGAACGGCGACGAGGAGCAGGGGCCGGTGCCGTTCGGCCTGGCCATCGCCGACATGCTGGCAGGCGCGGCCTGCGCGCAGGGTATCCTCGCCAAGCTGGTCCGGCGCGGCATCACCGGTCAGGGCGGCCATGTCGAAACCAGCCTGCTCGAGGCGCTGGTCGATTTCCAGTTCGAGGTGCTGACCACGCATCTCAATGACGGCCGCCGCCTGCCCAAGCGCTCGTCCTTCCGCAGCGCGCATGCCTATCTCTCGGCGCCTTACGGCGTCTATCCGACCAAGGACGGCTATCTGGCGATCGCCATGACGCCGATCCCAAAGATTGCCGATCTGCTCGAACTGCCCGAGCTCGATCCGTTCCGCGACAAGCCCGCGACCTGGTTCACCGCCCGCGACGAGATCAAGGCGATCATCGCCAGGCGCATCGCCGAGAAGACCATCGACGAATGGCTGGCCGTGCTCGAGCCCGCCGACGTCTGGTGCGCCAAGGTGCTGACATGGCCGGAGCTGATGGAGAGCGACGGCTTCAAGACGCTCGACATGCTGCAGACCGTGACGCGCGAGGACAATGTCTCGATCCTCACCACACGTTCGCCGCTGCGCGTCGACGGCGCGCGCGCCAAGGTGGATCACGCTGCCCCGCGCATCGGCGAGCACAGTGAGAAGATCCGCGAGGAGTTCGGCCTGTGAGCGGCGTTTCCTTGAAAGGCATGACCTGGAGCCATCCGCGCGGCTACGACCCGATGGTGGCGTGCTCGGCGCTTTGGCAGGAAAAGACCGGCGTCTCGATCGAATGGGAAAAGCGCTCGCTGCAGGATTTCGAGTCCTTCCCGGTGGAGGAGCTCGCCCGCGCCTATGATCTGATCGTCATCGACCACCCGCATGTCGGCCAGATCACCGCCGAGAAATGCCTGACGCCGCTCGATGTCCCCGGACGCGAGGCGGAGCGCGAGGCGCTGGCCAGGGGAAGCGTCGGCAAATCCTATCCGAGCTACACATGGCAGGAGCGGCAATGGGCTTTCCCGATCGATGCCGCGACCCAGGTTCAAGCCTGGCGGCCTGATCTGATCGAGGCAGCGCCCACGATCTGGACCGAAGTGCTGGCGCTTGCCGAGCGGGGCCGGGTGCTCTTGCCGCTCAGGTCGCCGCATTCGCTGATGTGCTTCTACACCCTTGCCGCCGATCTCGGCCGGCCCTGCACGGTCGACGGTTCTGCCGACCTTGTCGATGGCGAGACCGGCGAAACCGCTTTCGAGATGCTGCGGGAGATCGCGGCGCTCGTCGATCCCGCATGCGTGACGATGGATCCGATCGCCGTGTTCGAGAAAATGGCCGAGCCCGGTTCGCGCATCGCCTGCGCGCCGCTGATCTACGGCTATGTTCCCTATGCGGTGGCGGGCTTCCGGCCGCACCGCCTCGCCTTCGCCGACATGCCGGTCGCCGGCGGCAACGGCCCGCTCGGCTCGGCGCTCGGCGGCACCGGCATTGCCGTCTCCGCCTTTTCCGCCGCGCGCGAGGCGGCAATCGACTTCGCCTACTGGATCGCCAGCGGCGACGTGCAGCGCGGGCCTTACGCTGCCGCCGGCGGCCAGCCCGGCCATGCCGCGGCCTGGGAGGATGACGCCGTCAACGCCGCGACCGGAGACTTCTATCGCGCCACGCGGGCGACGCTCGAAGGCGCCTGGGTCCGACCGCGCCATGACGGCTACATGGCGTTCCAGCAGCAGGCCTCCGATCGGATCAATGAAGGTCTTACCGGTCGGCAGGACGCCGGCCAAGTCGTCGCCGACATCAATCGCCTGTTCAGGGAAAGTTTCGCGCCGGCCGCCGCCGGCTAGTTCCAGTGCACCAAGGGAGGAAAAAATGACCAGCCTGATACGCGGYCTGCTCGCCGCAACCGCCTTAGTCTCGATCCCGTTCGCCGCCCATGCCGCCGACGTGAAGTCGGTGATCGACGGGCTGCCGGATGTGCTGAAGGCGCAATATGACGGCGCGCCGCAGAAGGTGCTGCCCTCGGCCTGGGACAATTTCACCCCGCCGCCGAAGCCGTGGAAGTGGTGCCATTCGGAAAGCTACCAGGGCAATCCGTGGCGCGTGTCGGTCACCAAGGAACTGAAGCGGCTGGTCGACGGCCTCATCGCCGACGGCACGGTGTCGAGCTTCGAAGTGTCGGATTCGAACAACGACCCGAGCCAACAGATCAATCAGATCCGCGCCTTCATCTACAAGAAATGCTCGATCATCACCTCGATCCCGGGCTCGGCGACGGCGCTCGACGACGCCGTGGATGCCGCGGCCAAGGCGGGCATCCCCTTCATCACGGCGGCCGGCTCCGTCACCAGCCCCAATGCCATCAATGTCGATTCCAACTATGCCCGCTGGGGCTATGACATGATGACGGCGATCGGCAAGGCAAAGCCCGATGCCAGCGTGCTGGTCGTCGAAGGCATCGCCGGACATCCGATCGTGGTCCAGGAAAAGCAGGGCGCCGACAAGGCGCTCGCTGAGAACAACGGCCTCAAGGTCGCGCGCACCGTCAACGGCAACTGGACGGCCAACGTCACCAAGACGGTGGTGCTGCAGGCGATCGCCACCAATCCGGCGCCGATCGACGCGGTGTGGACGACAGGCAGCGAAAGCCGCGTCGTGGCCGAGGCCTTCGCCGAAGCCGGCCGCCCGGCGCCGCTGATCACCGGCTCGATCACCGGCGATGCGCTCGGCTACTGGAAGGCCAATCCCGACAAGTACCGCTTCGAGGGCCATGCCGTGCTGCCGGGCTGGACGGCRCAGACGCTGTTTCGCGTCGGCGAGCGCATGCTCGACGGCCAGAAGCCGAAGCTCAACACGCTGCTGATTCCGATCCCGCCGGTGCATGCCGCCGAGCTCGACAAATGGTACAAGGACTGCATGACGCCGGACGCCGTTTCGGTCTTTCCGGTGCCGCCGACGGACCCGATGCCGGAGGACGTGCTCGACGCCTATTTCGCCAATCCCGCGCCGACCAAGGGCTGGGATTATTCCAAGGTGCCGGACGCCTGCGCCAAGTGATGTCACGCGAAGCCGGTTATTCTTGAAGCGCCGGCTTCTCCGATCCGGGAAGAAAAATGCTTGAGGTCCAAGGCGTTTCCAAACGCTATGGCGAAACCGTCGCGCTGGCGGAGGCGTCGATCGCCTTCCGTCCCGGCACGATCCATACGATCCTGGGCGAAAACGGCTCGGGCAAGAGCACGCTGGTGAAGCTGTTGTCCGGAATCGTGCAGTCGGATGACGGCGCGATCCTGCTCGACGGCAGGCCGTTTTCCGGCGCGCAGCCCGCCGCTTTCCAGGCGGCCGGCTTCGCCACCGTTTTCCAGGAGGTGCTGGTCGCGCCCGATCGTTCGGTGGTCGACAACATCCTGCTTGGCCTCGACGGCCTGTGGCGACGAGGTGTGCCGCGCGGCGAGCGGCGCGCCCGGGCGCAAGCCGCGCTTAGCCGCTTCGCGGTGACGCCGATCGATCTCGACCGGCCATGCGGCGAGCTGCCGCTTGCCGCAAGGCAGCTTGTCGTGCTCGCCCGCGCGGTCATCCGCAACCCGCGTGTCCTGATCCTCGACGAGGTGACGGCGGCGCTCGACTTCGCCGATCGCGAATCGGTCTTCGCGCTGATGCGCGCAATGGCTGGCGCTGGCACGCTGATCCTGTTCATCACGCACCGCATGGATGAGGTGATGGCTTTGTCCGATCGCATTTCCATCCTGCGCGCCGGCCGCGTGGTGAAGACCGAGGAGCGCGGCGCCTCGACGCCGGCCGAGCTTCTGGCGGCGATGGCGCCGCAAACGGCCGCGGAGTTGGCGCATGGCTGAGGCAAATTCTCTTCATGTGCGTGAGCTTGTCATCGCTCCCGGCGTCGATCCGATCAGCCAGACCATCGCGCCGGGCGAGATCGTCGGTCTTGCCGGTCTCGACGGCCACGGCCAGGAACGTTTCCTGCGCGCGCTGGCCGGGCTCGAGCGGCCGGTTGCCGGCGAGATCGCCGTCGCCGGCAAGGCAGGATCGATCACCAGCTTCCGCAAGGCCGTTGCCGGCGGCATCGCCTATCTGCCGCGCGACCGCCGCTCGACCGGCATTTTCCCGACACAGTCGGTGCTCGACAATTTCGCCATCTCCACCGTGTCGAATGACCGCCGCTTCGGCCTTCTCTCCTTCGCGGCACGGCGCCGGCGCTACGAGGCTTACCGGCAAAAACTCAGCATCGTCGCGCCGCGCCCCGACGCAGCCATAACCACGCTGTCCGGCGGCAACCAGCAGAAGGTGCTGCTCGCCCGGGCCCTCGCGCTGGAACCGAATTTCCTTCTGCTCAACGATCCGACGCGCGGCGTCGACGTGGCGACACGACATGTTCTCTACGACGTCTTCCGCGGCCTCGCCGCCGAGGGCATGGCGCTGGTGATCCTGTCCAGCGAGATCGAGGAGATATTGCTTCTCTGCCACCGCGTGCTGGTGTTCCGCGAGCAGCGCGTGTCGGCCGAGTTCTCGGGCGCGGAAATGACCACCGACACGGTGATCGCCGCCATGTTCGGACGCGCCGCATGAGCCCGGTCCTTCGCAAATTGCGCGGCGTCAGCTTTGCCGTCGTGATGCTCGTTGTGCTGCTCGTGCTCAACGTCGCGCTCAATCCGGCGCGCTTCCAGCCGTCGTCCTGGGGCACGCTGCTCGGGCTGGCCGCACCGCTGATCGGCGCGGCCGTCGCCTCGGCGCCGGTCATCCTTGCGGGGCGCGGCGGCATCGACATCTCCGTCGGCCCGCTGATGGGTTTCGTCAACGCTCTCATCCAGCTTCTGTTCCTCAACCTCGGCATCACGTCGCCGTGGATCATCGTTCCGGCAGCGCTGCTGGTAGGGGCGGCGGTCGGCGCCGCGAACGGCGTGCTTGCCACCATCGTCCGCATCCAGCCGATCGTGGCGACGCTCGGCACCTACCTGATCCTGACCGGCATCACGCTCACCATCCTGCCGGCGCCGATCGGCCCAGCGCCGGACTGGCTGAAGGCCATGGCGGGGCCGCTCTCGATCGTGCCGCTGGCGCTGATCGGCCTATGCTGGCTGCTCATACGCCGGACACCCTATCACGACCTGCTGATGGCCGTCGGCAGCGACGACCGCGCCGCCTACACGGCCGGCGTGCCGGTGACCAAGGTGCGGCTCATCGCCTATGTCCTGACCGGGATCTTCGCCGCCGCCGCCGGGCTGATGCTCACTTCACTGATCGGCTCGGCCGACCCCAATATCGGCCCGACCTATACACTGATCGCGATTGCCGCGGTGGCCCTCGGCGGCGTCAGCCTCGCCGGCGGGCGCGGCGGGCTTGGCGGCGCCGCGATCGGCGCCATCGACATCTTTCTGCTGCAGAGCCTGCTCACCACCTTCAACGTCTCAACCTATGTGCTGCAGATCGCCTATGGCCTGATCCTCGTTATCGCCGTGGTGCTGACGGCGGTGCAGGAGCGGCTGTCGAGGCGGAAAGGCTGACGGGATGACAAGCAACTGGTTCCAGTCCACCAACGCCCGCATCGCCGGCGCCTTCCTGATGGCGCTGCTTTTGCAGATCGTCGGCACGCTGCTCATCCCCGGCTATTCGGCGCCCTTCGCCATCCGCGCGCTGCTGGTCATCGCCTCGCTGCTGGCGGTGGCTTCGATCGGCCAGACGCTGGTCGTCATCATCGGCGGCATCGATCTTTCCATCCCCTTCGTCATCGGCTTCGCCAATGTCGTGGCGGCGCAGCTTTACGGCCAAGGCTGGAACTTCGCCCTGGTCTGCGGTCTCGTCGGCATCCTTGCCATCGTGATCGGCGTGCTCAACGGGCTGATCTCGCGCGGGCTCAACATCCATCCGCTGATCGTCACGCTCGGCATCGGCATGGTCGTCCAGGGCGCCGTGCTGTTGTGGACGGGCGGTTTTCCGTCAGGCTCGGCGCCGGAAGCCGTGTCCAGCTTCGTCTCGATCGGCGGATCGGTCGGTCCCTTGCCCGTGCCCTTGCTGGTGCCATGCCTCGTGGTGCTGACGGCGCTGATCGTGCTGCTGCTCGCCCGCACGCCCTACGGGCGCCGCCTCTATGCGGTCGGCAGCAACCCGGAGGCAGCACCTCTGGCGCTGATCGATCCGCTGCGCATGTGGATCGTCACCTATGCGGCGAGCGCGTTCTTCGCGGCGGTTGCCGGCGTGCTTTTGCTCGGCTTCACCGGCTCGGCCTATGGCGATGTCGGCCAGCCCTATCTCTTCCAGACGATCGCTGCCGTCGTGGTGGGCGGCGCGGCGCTTGTCGGCGGCCGCGGCAGCTATCTCGGCACCATCGCCGGCGTCCTGGTGCTCACCGAAATCAACACGCTGCTGATCGGCCTCGGCTTCCGCCCGTCGACGGTGCAGGCCGCGCTCGGCCTTGTCATCCTGCTGCTCGTCTCACTCTACGGTCGCGAGCGCCACGTCCGCACGACGATTTAACTACCCTAACCGCCATAGCCGGCGCGCATTGCCCGAAAACAGGCGCGCCCGTTCCGACTCGCTCGCGCCGGCCAGCAGCGCATGCGTCGCGGCAATCCACGTCGTCAGCCCGCCGCCCAGCGTACAGACCGGCCAGTCGCTGCCCCAGATCACCCGGTCCCAGCCGAACGAACTTATCGTGTGCTCGACATAGGGCCTGAGCGTCTCGACCGTCCAAGTCGCCGGGTCGGCATAGGCGACGACGCCAGAGATCTTGCCGACGACATTCGGACGCTTGGCGATGGCTTCCATATGCTCGCGCCACGGATGCTCGGCATTGCCCTTGATGTCGGGCACGCCGCAATGATCGAGGACGAACTGGACGTCGGGCGCGAGATCGGCAAGCGCCATCGCCTTCGGGATCTGATGCGGCAATACCACCAGGTCGAAGGTAAGGCCGGTGCCGGCCAGCCGTTTGATGTTCTGGCGAAACAGCGCCCCTTCCGAGACATCGTCGGGCACGACATGCAGCACGCGGCGGAAACCCTTGACGAACGGCTCGGCCTTGACCGTTTCCAGATAGGCCTCGAAACCGGCCTCCTCCGGCCGGCAGGCGGCGATCGCTCCACGAAGCAGGCTACCTGGACGACCGGCGACCGACTTCACATAGGCAGTCTCGGCGGCGATGTCGGCAGGATCGACATCGACCTCCATATGCAGGACGCCTTCGACACCTGAGCGCCGCGCGTCGGCGGCGTATTCCTCATAGGGGAAATTGCGGTTCAACGCCGGCGCGCCGGCCAGCCATGGATAGCGAAGCGCGCTCTGGTCGACCAGATGCAGATGCGTGTCGATGATCATGGCGGCGTCTCCTCCGTGGCCCTGAAGAATGATCCCGAAAGTTGCAGACTTTTTGGACAGGATCATGCTGCAAAAAGCAAAACCTTAGAGCGGGATGACCGGCTGCTTTGGGTTCATCCTGCTCTAAGCCACTATCTCGCCGAAAAATCCATTATTCAAATAAGAAATTACGACGATTGCGGCACGTCGGATCCGGCAAGCTGCGACAGCCTTGCGGCGGCGCCCTGCAGATGCCGAATCGTCAGCGTGATGTCCGGCGCCTTGGGGGCGTTGACCAGCGTGATGTAGGGGATGGTCAGCGCCGCGATGGCCCTGCCGTCGGGTCCGAGCACCGGCGTCGAGAGATTGTAGACGCCGGCGGTCTGCAACGATGCCATCATCTCGTAGCCGCGGTCGCGCACTTGGTCGAGGCGGGCGAAGAACTCCGGCGTCAGCGCGAACTGTTCGTTGCTCTGCAGGTGCTCGGCGATCATCATCTTGCGCTCTTCCGGGGAGCGAAAGGCGAGCAGCACATGGCCGGAGCCGGTGTCGAACAGGCTGATATGCGAGCCGACGCGGATCGAGATGCCCCAGTAGCGCGGCGCTTCCTGCTGGGCGATGACCACGGCGGCGCCGCGGTCGAACACCACCAACTGGTTGGCCTGCCATGACGTCTCGGCCAGTTCCCGCATGATCGGCGTCGCGTAGGACACCAGCCGCCGCACTGGCGCGTGCAGTTGCGCGAGGCCGAAAAGCTTGAGCGTCAGCGAATAGCGGTCGCCGTCGATTTTGGTGACATAGCCACGCCGCACCAGGCGGTCGAGCATGCGGTAGAACTCGTTCGGGCTGCGGTCGAGCCGCTTGGCGATCTCCGCCTGCGTCAGCCCGCCGTCCACGCTCGACAGCAATTCGAGAATGTCCAGTCCCTTGTCCAGCGCCGGCGCGCGGTAGCGGTCCCCATCTTCTTCTTCGGCCACCAGCCCCTCCAGTGAATTTCGCTCTGCATATATGCATGAACTTCATTCGCCTGAAAGCATAATCGCCTTGACCCGGGAATGAAAATGCTATTTKCATATGAATGAAGCTTAAGCGATCGGTCGCGCAGTCGGCGCGCTGTCGCTGCGAGCCCATGGGAGGAGAACATGACGAGACTGGTTCTAGGCATTTCCGCCGGCCTGGCTGGCCTGTTGCTGAGCGGCACCGCTTTTTCGGCCGATCTGCCCGGCAAATTTCCGGGCGTGACGATCGACGTGAAGCTGATCGGCGGCCAGCAGTATGAAAAGCTCTACGAGCGCATCCCCGAATGGGAGAAGGCGACCGGCGCCAAGGTCAACATCCTGACCAAGAAGAACGGCTTCGACATCGACAAGGAACTGAAGTCCGACATCGCCTCGGGCAGCACCAACTGGTGCGTCGGCTGGAACCATTCGTCCTTCGCGCCGCAATATACGAGCCTGTACACCGACCTCAGCAAGCTGCTTCCAAAGGAAGAGATCGACGCTTTCGTGCCGTCGACCATCAAGGCCGCGACCATCGACGGCAAGCTGGAGATGCTGCCGCGCGCCCAGTTCGACGTCTCGGCGCTCTACTACCAGAAGAGCCTCTACGAGAACGCCGACAACAAGACCAAGTTCAAGGCCAAATACGGCTATGACCTCGCGCCGCCGGATACCTGGAAAGAGGTCACCGACCAGGCCGAGTTCTTCGCCAATCCGCCGAATTTCTACGGCACGCAGTTCGCCGGCAAGGAAGAGGCGATCAACGGCCGTTTCTATGAGATGGTGATCGCCGAGGGCGGCGAATACCTCGACAAGGACGGCAAGCCCGTCTTCAACTCCGAGGCCGGCATCCGCGCGCTCGACTGGTTCGYCAACCTCTACAAGGCCAAGGCCGTGCCGGCCGGCACCACCAACTATCTCTGGGACGATCTCGGCCAGGGCTTCGCCTCCGGCACCGTGGCGATCAACCTCGACTGRCCGGGCTGGGCCGGCTTCTTCAACGACCCGAAGTCGTCGAAGGTCGCCGGCAATGTCGGCGTCAAGGTCGCGCCCAAGGGGTCTGCCGGGGTGCGTACCGGCTGGTCGGGTTTCCACGGCTTCTCGGTGACCGAGAACTGCGCCAACAAGGAAGCCGCGGCCTCGCTCGTCTGGTGGCTGACCAATGAGGACAGCCAGAAGCTGGAAGCCGCCGCCGGCCCGCTGCCCACCCGCACCGCGGTCTGGGACTGGGACCTGAAGCAGGCCGAGAACGATCCTTACAAGAAGGAGGTCCTCGCCGCCTTCCAGGAGGAAGCCAAGCACGCCTTCGCCGTGCCGCAGACGCCTGAGTGGATCGAGATCTCGAACGCCGTCTACCCCGAGCTGCAGGCGGCGATCCTTGGCGACAAGACGTCCAAGCAGGCCCTGGACGAGGCCGCCGCCAAGGCGACGCAGATCCTCCAGGACGCCGGCAAGCTCTGACGATAGCTTTCAAGGCCGCCTCCCCCGTCGCGAAATGGGGGAGGCGACTTGCCGCTACCGGCCTTTCCGTTCCGGCCGGGCTTTGCCCATGGCGGAACGAAGTTTGATGCAAAACCTCACAGGATCCTGATGAAGGGCTTCAAGCCATCCGCGCCGTTCCTGCTGCTGCTCCCGGCCATCATCGTGCTGGCGGCGGTCGTGGTGCTGCCGTTGATCCTGTCGCTCTATTCCAGCTTCACGCCGTTTCGCCTGACGCGGCCTGAGACCTTCTTCGTCTTCGTCGGCTTCAGGAACTATCTCTCGATCCTGTCCAATGCGGATTTCTGGTGGGCCTTCGGCCGCACCGTCTTGCTGCTCACCATCGCGCTCAACCTCGAAATGCTGCTCGGCCTCGGCCTGGCCATGCTGGTCGAGAAGGCGACGCGCGGCCAGCGCATCCTGCGCACGCTGATGATGTTCCCGATGATGTTCTCGCCGATCCTGGTTGGCTTCCAGTTCAAATTCATGTTCAACGACAATATCGGCCTGGTGAACAACGCGCTGCAGTCGCTGGGCATCACGCAGGATGCCATCCCGTGGCTGATCGAAGGCCATCTCGCCTTCATCGCCATCTCGATCGCCGAGATCTGGTCGTCGACCTCGATCTTCGCCATCCTGATCCTGGCCGGACTGCTCGCCATGCCCAAGGAGCCGATCGAGGCGGCGCGCGTCGACGGCTGCACGCCCTGGCAGACCTTTCGCTATGTGACCTGGCCCTTCGTCATGCCCTTCGCCTACATCGCCATGACGATCCGCTCGCTCGACGTCGCGCGCGCCTATGACATCGTCAAGATCATGACCGATGGCGGGCCTGCCGGCCGCACCGAGCTGTTGTGGACGCTGGTGGGGCGCACCGCCTACAGCGACGCCCGCATGGGCCTCGCCAACGCCATGGCCTATTTCTCGATCCTGCTGTCCATCGCCTTCACCGTCTATTTCTACAACAAGCTCGCCGCGGCGCGCGCGCAGATCGGCGCGGAGTGGTGAGAATGGACGAGAACGCCTCCGCCCGCCTCACGCGCCGCGCGCTGACCGTCGCGCACCGCGTCGGCCTGTTCCTCGCCATGCTCGTCATCTGCCTGCCGGGTATCTGGATCGTGCTGTCGTCGCTCAGGCCCACGGTCGAGATCATGGCGAAGCCGCCGGTCTGGATTCCGCAGGAACTGTCTTTCGACGCTTACATCGCCATGTTCAGCGGCATCGGCAAAGGCGGCATTCCGGTGCTCGACTATTTCCGCAATTCGTTGATCATCTCGGTCACCTCGACGGTGATCGCGGTGGCGATCGGCATGGCCGGCGGCTACGCCTTCGCGCGCTACCGCTTTCGCGGCAAGTCGGGCATGTTCCTCGGCCTGATGCTGACGCGCACCRTGCCCGGCATCGCGCTGTCGCTGCCGCTGTTCTTCCTCTATGTGCGGCTGGGCATCATCGACACCCATATCGGCATGATCCTCGCCTATGTCGCGCTCAACGTGCCTTTCACCATCTGGCTGATCGACGGCTTCTTCCGCCAGGTGCCGAAGGACTTGGCTGAGGCCGCGCAGATCGACGGCTGCACGCGCTGGCAGGCCTTCTGGCAGGTCGAATTCCCGCTGGCGCGTCCCGGCATCGCCTCGGCGGCGATCTTCGCCTTCCTCACCTGCTGGAACGAGTTCGCGCTGGCTTCGCAACTGACTCGCTCCGTCAACTCCAAGACGCTGCCCGTCGGGCTGCTCGACTACACGGCCGAGTTCACCATCGACTGGCGCGGCATGTGCGCGCTGGCCGTGGTGATGATCATCCCGGCGCTGACCCTCACCTACATTGTCCAGAAACACCTCGTCGGCGGCCTGACCTCCGGCGCGGTGAAAGGTTGAACTGCATGGCAACGGTTTCGCTGAAAAAGCTCACCAAGCGCTACGGCAACATGGAGATCGTGCATGGCATCGATCTCGAGATCGCCGACCGCGAATTCATCGCGCTGGTCGGCCCGTCCGGCTGCGGCAAGTCGACGACGTTGCGCATGATCGCGGGGCTGGAGGATATCAGCGGCGGCAACATCGACATCGGCGGGCGCACGGTCAACGACCTGCCGCCACGCTCGCGCAACATCTCCATGGTGTTCCAGTCCTACGCGCTCTACCCGCATATGACGGTGCGCGAGAATCTCGGCTTCTCGCTCAAGATCGCGGGAGCGGCCAAGGACGACATGGATCGGCGGGTGGCGGAGGCTTCCACCATCCTTGGTCTCGACGAACTGCTCGAACGCCGCCCCTCGCAGCTTTCCGGCGGCCAGCGCCAGCGCGTCGCCATGGGCCGCGCCATCGTGCGCGATCCGGATGTGTTCCTGTTCGACGAGCCGCTCTCCAACCTCGATGCCAAGCTGCGCACGCAGATGCGCACCGAGATCAAGAAGCTGCACGCCAAGGTGAAGTCGACGGTCATCTACGTCACTCACGACCAGGTCGAGGCGATGACGCTCGCCGACCGCATCGTCATCATGCGCTCAGGCCATATCGAGCAGGTCGGCACGCCGGACGAGGTGTTCAGCCGTCCCGCCACCCGCTTCGTCGCCGGCTTCATCGGCTCGCCGCCGATGAACCTGCACGAGGCGACGGTCAGCGACGGCAAGCTGGTCTTCGGCGGCGGCGACAGCCTGCCGCTGCCCGGACAGTTCAAGTCGAAGACGGCTGCCGGCGACAAGGTCGTGTTCGGCATCCGCCCGGATGATTTCTATCCCACCGGCCATGGCTTGAGTTCCGGCGGCGAAACCGAGGTCCACCGGGTCGAGCTGCCGGTCAGCATCACCGAGCCGCTCGGCAACGAAACGCTGGTCTTCGCCGAGTTCAACGGCGCCGACTGGGTTTCGCGCATGCTCAATCCGAAACCGCTGAAAGCCGGCGACAGGATCGGCATGAGCTTCGACTTGAGCCGCGCGCATCTGTTTTCCGCCGAAACCGGCAAGTCGCTGAGGAGCTGAACATGGCGAAAATCGAGAAAATCGAACTGCGCATGGTCGACCTCGTGCCGAAGGTCAAGCGTACCGACGCCATCCAGAGCTTCGTCAGCCAGGAGACGCCGATCGTCACCATCACTGATTCCGACGGCGCGACCGGCACCGGCTACAGCTACACGATCGGCACCGGCGGTTCCTCGGTGATGCGGCTTCTCGCCGACCATCTCGCGCCGCGCCTGATCGGCCGCGACGCCGACCAGATCGAGGCGATCTGGCACGAGCTCGAATTCGCCACCCACGCCACCACGATCGGCGCTATGACCGCGATCGCGCTCGCCGCGATCGATACGGCGCTTTGGGATTTGCGGGCAAGAAAACAGAACCTGCCGCTCTGGAAGCTCGCCGGCGGCGCCAAGGACCGCTGTCCGCTCTATACGACAGAGGGCGGCTGGCTGCATATCGAGACGCAGGCACTGGTCGACGATGCGCTGGAAGCGAAGGCCAAGGGCTTTACCGGCTCGAAGGTCAAGATCGGCAAGCCGCATGGCTCGGAGGATTTTTCGCGGCTGTCGGCGGTGCGCAAGGCGCTCGGCGACGGCTATGAGATCATGACCGACTGCAACCAGGGCTTTTCCGTCGACGAAGCGATCCGCCGCGCCGAGCGGCTGCGCGAGCTCGATCTCGCCTGGATCGAGGAGCCGCTGCCGGCCGACGACATAGACGGCCATGTGCGGCTGTCGAATTCGACCGCGACGCCGATCGCGGTCGGCGAGTCGCTCTATTCGATCAGGCATTTCCGCGAGTACATGCAGAAGGGCGGCGCCAGCATCATCCAGGTCGATGTCGGCCGCATCGGCGGCATCACGCCATGGCTGAAAGTCGCGCATGCGGCGGAAGCCTTCGACATGCCGGTCTGCCCGCATTTCCTGATGGAGTTGCATGTCAGCCTGGTCTGCGCCATCCAGAACGRCAAATATGTCGAGTATATTCCGCAGCTCGACGAGTTGACGGGCGCCAAGATGCGCATCGAGAATGGCCATGCGCTGGCGCCCAGCGAGCCCGGCATCGGCATCGACTGGGACTGGGACGCGGTCAAGGCAAGAAGCATCGCCGAATTCACCACGGCGATCGTGAAATAGGGAGGCGGATATGCAGCGCATGGGAATGGTGCTCGGGCTGAAGCCCGAGAAGGTCGAGGAATATGTCCGCCTTCACGCCGCCGTCTGGCCGGACGTGCTGACCATGATCTCGGCCTGCAACATCAAGAACTATTCGATCTACCTAAAGCGGCCGGAGAACCTGCTGTTCTCCTATTTCGAGTATCACGGCAGCGACTACGCCGCCGACATGGCCAAGATGGCCGCCGATCCGAAGACGCAGGAATGGTGGTCTGTCTGCATGCCCTGCCAGGAGCCGCTGGAAACGCGCAAGCAAGGTGAGTGGTGGGCGACGATGGACGAGGTCTTCCATCATGACTGACGCCTTCGATCCGGCATCACTGGTACAGTCCTGGCCCAAGCCCTCGAAGCCGCGTCCGATCGTCACTTTCGGCGCCGGCTCGATCGTCGGCGACGCCCATTTTCCCGCCTACAAGAAGGCTGGATTTCCGGTTGCCGGCCTCTACGATCCGGACCAGGCCAAGGCGCAAAAACTTGCCGAGACATGGGGCGTCACGGCATTCCGTTCGGTCGAAGAGGCAGCGGCGGTGAAGGACGCAATCTTCGATCTCGCGACGCCGCCGGGCCGGCATGCCGARGTGCTGAAGGCGCTGCCCGATGGCGCGGTGGCGCTGATCCAGAAGCCGATGGGCAATTATCTCGGCGAGGCGACCGAGATCCTGGAAATCTGCCGCGCCAAGCAACTCAAGGCGGCGGTCAATTTCCAGCTCCGCTTCGCGCCGATGATGCTGGCGCTGAAGGATGYCATCGCCCGTGGATGGCTGGGCGAGGTCGTCGATTTCGACGCGCTTCTGGCGCTCGACACACCCTGGCAGCTTTGGGAATTCCTGCTCAAGGCGCCGCGCGTCGAGATCGCCATGCACTCGATCCACTATCTCGACCTGATCCGCCAGCTCCTCGGCAATCCGCTCGGCGTGCATGCCAAGACGCTCGGCCATCCCAACCACAAGGTCGCGCAGACCCGCACCAGCGCCATCCTCGACTATGGCGACACGGTGCGCTGTGGGCTGTCGATCAACCACGACCACAAATTCGGCCGCCGCTACCAGGCCTGCGAGTTCCGCATCTGCGGCACAGAGGGTGCTGCCTATGTCAAACTCGGCCTCAATCTCGACTATCCGCGCGGCGAGCCGGACATTCTGGAAATCCATCCGAAAGGCGGCTCGGAGTGGGTCACCGTTCCGCTCGCCGGCGAGTGGTTCCCCGATGCCTTCGTCGGCCGCATGGCCAACGTCCAGCGCTTCGCGTCCGGCGAGGACAGCGAGCTGATCAGCTCCGTCGAGGACGCCTGGCACACCATGGCTCTGGTGGAAGCCGCCTATAAATCGAGTGCCGCGCCTGCGACGCCGCTGGCCGCAAAGCCGTAAGGCAGGACATGGAACAGACCACCTATTTCGAGGATTACGAGATCGGCTCGTCGCGCCTCACCAGCGGCCGCACCATCACCGAGACCGACTTCGTCGTCMATGCCGGCCACACCGGTGATTTCTTTCCGCATCACATGGACGCCGAGTTCATGAAGACGACGCCCTTCGGCCAGCGCATCGCGCATGGCACGCTGGTCTTCTCGGTCGGCGTCGGGCTGACGGCGAGCGTCATCAACCCGGTCGCCTTCTCCTATGGCTATGACCGGCTGCGCTTCATCAAGCCGGTCTTCATCGGCGACACGATCCGCACGCGCACGACGATCGCCGTCAAGGAGGATGACCCGAAACGGCCCGGATCGGGTCGCGTCATCGAGCGCGTCGAAGTTCTAAATCAGCGCGACGAGGTCGTGTTGGCGGCGGATCACATCTACATCGTCGAGCGACGGCCCGGCTGAACACGGAGACAAGAACATGGCTGACATCACAGGCAAGGTCGTGGTCGTCACGGCGGCCGCGCAGGGCATCGGACGGGCAAGCGCGCTGGCTTTCGCCAAGGCGGGCGCCATCGTCCACGCCACCGACATCAACGAGACGGCCCTGGCCGAGCTCGCCAGGACGCCCGGCATCACGACGCGCAAGCTCGACGTGCTGAACGACGGGGCTGTGAAATCCGCCTTCGCCGAGATCGGCCAAGTCGACGTGCTGTTCAACTGCGCCGGCTTCGTCCATGCCGGCTCCATCCTGGAGATGAAGGACGAGGATCTCGACTTCGCCTTCAACCTCAATGTGCGCGCCATGATCCGCACCATCCGCGCCGTGCTGCCCGGCATGCTGGAGCGCGGCGACGGCTCGATCATCAACATGGCCTCCGTAGCCGGCGCGCCAAAAGGGGTGCCAAACCGTTTTGCTTACGGCGTGACCAAGGCCGCCGTCATCGGCCTGACCAAATCGATTGCCGCGGATTATGTCGCCAAGGGCATACGCTGCAACGCCATCTGCCCGGGCACGGTAGAGAGCCCCTCGCTTCAGGGCCGCATGCAGGCGCAGGGCGACTATGAGGCGGCCCGCGCCGCCTTCATCGCCCGCCAGCCGATGGGCAGGATCGGCACGCCGGAGGAAATCGCCGACCTTGCCGTCTATCTCGCCGGCGCCACCTACACGACCGGGCAGGCCTATAATATCGACGGCGGCTGGTCGATCTAAGCGGGGGAGGCTGGTGGCAATTCAGTCACGAGGCAGAGAATGACGAAAATCACGGACCTCAGAACCTTCGACCTCCGCTTCCCGACATCGCAAAGCCTCGACGGCTCCGACGCGATGAATCCCGATCCGGACTATTCGGCGGCCTATGTCATCCTCGACACGGATCGCCCGTCGCTGAAAGGCCATGGCCTCACCTTCACCATCGGCCGCGGCAACGAAATCTGCTGCGCGGCGATCGAGGCGCTGCGCCATCTCGTCGTCGGGCTCGATCTCGACTGGGTGAAAGAGGATCCCGGCCGCTTCTGGCACCATGTGACCGGCGACAGCCAGTTGCGCTGGATCGGCCCCGACAAGGGCGCCATGCATCTTGCGGTCGGCGCGGTGGTCAACGCGGTGTGGGACCTGTGGGCCAAGGAAGCCGGCAAGCCGGTCTGGCGCCTGGTCGCTGAGATGAGCCCGGAAGAGATCGTCAGGATCGTCGACTTCCGCTACCTCACGGATGCCATCACGCCGGCCGAGGCGCTGGCGATCCTGAAAAAAGCCGAGGCCGGCAAGGCCGAGCGCATCGCCACGCTCGAGCGCGAAGGCTATGCCTGCTACACCACCTCGGCCGGTTGGCTCGGCTATCCCGACGACAAGCTCAGGCGCCTTTGCCAGGAAGCGGTCGACGATGGCTTCAACCACGTCAAGCTCAAGGTCGGCCGCGACCGCGCCGACGACGTCCGTCGCTTGAGGATCGCTCGCGAGGTCATCGGCCCGGACCGTTACCTGATGATCGACGCCAACCAGGTCTGGGAGGTCGACCAGGCGATCGACTGGCTGAAGGACCTCGCCTTTGCGAAACCCTTCTTCATCGAGGAGCCGACCAGCCCGGACGACGTCGCCGGCCACGCCAGGATCCGCAAGGCTGTCGCGCCGATCAAGGTCGCGACCGGCGAGATGTGCCAGAACCGCATTATGTTCAAGCAGTTCATCGTCGGCGGCGCGATCGACGTGGTGCAGATCGATTCCTGCCGCATGGGCGGTCTCAACGAAGTGCTGGCGGTGCTTCTGATCGCCGCCAAGTTCGGCCTGCCGGTCTGGCCGCATGCCGGCGGCGTCGGCTTGTGCGAATATGTCCAGCACCTGTCGATGATCGACTATGTCGCGGTGTCGGGCAGCAAGGACGGGCGCGTCATCGAATACGTCGACCACCTGCACGAGCACTTCCTCGAACCCTGCGTGATCCGCGACGCCGCCTACATGCCGCCCCAGGCGCCGGGCTTTTCGATCGAGATGAAGGCCCAGTCGATCGAGGATTACCTGCATCGCGCCTGACATCGGTGCCCTGACCGCAATGGTGCCGCTGGGCCGACCGGCCGCGAATCGGCTATGCCTGCCGCATGCAGGAAACCTCCCTCTACGAGCCGGTGAAGCGGTTCCTCGAGAGCATGGATTTTGCCGTCAAGGGCGAGATCGGCGGCTGCGACGTGGTCGGCGTGCGCGCCGGCGAGCCGCCGGTTGTCGTCATCTGCGAGCTGAAGCTGCAATTCAACCTCGAGCTTGTTCTCCAAGCCGTCGACCGCGCGGCGGCCTGCGACGAGGTATGGCTCGCCGCCTATATGTCGGCGCGCGGCAAGGGCCGCGAGCACGACCGCCGTTTTCGCGCGCTCTGCCGCCGTCTCGGCTTCGGCCTGTTGGGCGTCGGCAAGAAGGGCGAGGTGGAGCTGCTGCTCAGTCCGGCCGCCTTGCCGCCGCGCCGCGATCCCAGGCGGCGCTCGCGTCTGGTCGAGGAGCATCACCGCCGCAAGGGCGATCCGTCCATCGGCGGAAGCACGCGCAAGAAGCCGATCATGACCGCCTACCGGCAGGAAGCGCTGGCCTGCGCCGCCGCCATGGCCGACGGCCCCAAGCGGCCGCGCGACCTCAAGGCGCTTTCGCCCCGCGCGGCGAGCATCCTGCAGCATAATTACTATGGCTGGTTCGCCCGTGCCGAGCGCGGCATCTACGCGCTGACCGAAGCCGGCCTCGCAGCGATCGCACCCGCGGCGGCGGCCCTATAAACCATTGCGTGACGAAAAATTCACCGGCTTACCACTCGGCAAACGAACCGTCCTTGTGGCGCCAGACCGGGTTGCGCCAGCGATGTCCTTCCCTGGCGCGCTCCTTCACATGATCCTCGTCGATCTCGACGCCCAAACCGGGTCCGTCGGGTATTGCGACATAGCCGTCCTGGTAGCGGAAGACATCTTTGTTGGCGGCGTAGTCGAGCAGGTCGTTGCCGGCATTGTAGTGGATGCCGAGGCTCTGCTCCTGGATGAAGCAATTGTAGCTCACGGCGTCGAGCTGCAGGCATGCGGCCAGCGCGATGGGCCCGAGCGGACAATGCGGCGCCACAGCGACGTCATAGGCTTCCGCCATCGCCGCGATCTTGCGGCATTCGGTGATGCCGCCGGCATGCGACAGGTCGGGCTGGATGATGTCGACGACCGCTTCCTCGAACACCGGCTTGAAGTCCCAGCGGCTGTAGAGCCGTTCGCCGAGCGCGATCGGCGTCGAGCCGAGCGCGGCGATCTCCTTCAGCGCCTCGCGGTTTTCGCTGAGCACCGGCTCCTCGATGAACATCAGCCGGTAGGGCTCCAGTTCCTTGACCAGGATGCGCGCCATCGGCCGGTGCACGCGGCCGTGGAAATCGACGGCGATGCCGATATTCGGGCCAACGGCCTCGCGCACCATGGCGACCCGCTCGACCGCGGCGTCTATCCTGTCGTGGCTGTCGACGATCTGCAGTTCCTCGGTGCCGTTCATCTTGAGCGCCTGGAAGCCGCGCGCCACCACATCCTTGGCACCGGCGGCCACTTCCGCCGGCCGGTCGCCGCCGATCCAGGAATAGACCTTGATCGTCTCGCGCAGCTTGCCGCCGAGCAATTCATGCACCGGCACGCCGAGCGCCTTGCCCTTGATGTCCCACAGCGCCTGGTCGATACCGGCGATCGCGCTCATCAGGATCGGCCCGCCGCGATAGAAGCCGCCGCGATGCATGACGGTCCAATGGTCCTCGATCAGGCGCGGATCCTTGCCGATCAGATAGTCGGCCAGTTCCTTGACCGCGGCTTCGACGGTCAGCGCCTTGCCTTCGACCACCGGCTCGCCCCAGCCGCTGATGCCGGCGTCGGTCTCCACCTTGAGGAACAGCCAGCGCGGCGGAACGATATAGGTGGTCAGAGCGGTGATCTTCATGCGGTCGGCCGGTCTCAGTTGTTTTTCAGTTTCTTGGCGCTGACGAGGTCGCGTGCGGCGAGATCCAGGATCTTGTCGGCCGCGTTTCGCGCGGCGACAGCGTCGCGCATGCGCAGCGCCTCGACCACCTCGCCATGCGCCGCCGCCGCTTCTCTGCGCCGGACCGGAGAGATCGTCGCGGTGGCTTCCAGCGAAAACAGYAGCGCCGTGTCAATCAGCTTGCCGATCTGGCGGAAAATCGGGTTGTGGCTCGCGCCATAGACGATCTGGTGGAAGACGATGTCGGAGCGCGAGAACTGCGTCAGGTCTTCGCCGGCGCCGGCCATGCCCTGCCAGGCCGCTTCGAGGTCGGCGATTTCCTGCAGTGTCGCGCGCGTCGCCGCGAGTTCCGCGACCAGCGGCTCGATGGCGCGGCGGGTTTCCAGGATCGCGTCGAACAGCTTGTCGTCCAGCGCATGCGGCGCATGCCAGGCCAGCACCTGCGGATCGATGATGTTCCAGTTGTCCTGGTCGCACACGACCGTGCCGACGCGTGGCCGGGACAGCACCAGCCCCTTGGCCGCCAGCACTTTCAGYGCTTCGCGGATGACGGTGCGGCTGACGCCGTATTCGATGCCGAGATCGTTCTCGGTCGGCAGCGACGAGCCGGCCGGATAGCGTCCGGAGAAGATATCGGAGGCGATCGCCTTGGTCACGTCGGGCATGACGCGCGGACGACGCGCCGTCTCGCGCGTTTCCGTGTCTTCGTCAGCCTTCTTCGGTGTCTCGTTCACCTCAGCCCCTCCTCCAAGGCAGCGAACCCTTCGGTTTGCGCGCAATTGGTCCGGCCTTAGCGGATGCGAGTGATTTGCGCCAGCGACTACTTATCGGACTACCTATCTCATTTATCATACCAGATCAATTGACGGGTATGATAAAATTGACTACACACGACCAATCCGGGCTGAGCGCCCGGCCGTTTGCTGGGAGGTAATCATGCGACTTTTGAAAACCGCGCTCGTCGCGGGTGCTCTCGCCGTCTTGTCGGTCACCACGATCGCGTCGGCCTACGCTCAGGACACCAAGATCGGCTTCATCGTCAAACAGCCGGAGGAGCCCTGGTTCCAGGATGAATGGAAGTTCGCCGACCAGGCCGCCAAGGAAAAGGGTTTTACACTCGTCAAGATCGGCGCCGAGGACGGCGAGAAGCTGATGTCGGCGATCGACAATCTGGGCGCTCAAGGAGCGCAGGGCTTCGTCGTCTGCACGCCGGACGTGAAGCTCGGCCCGGGCATCGTCGCCAAGGCCGCCGCCAACAATCTCAAGCTCATGACGGTCGATGACCGTCTCGTCGGCGCCGACGGCAAGCCGCTGGAAGATGTGCCGCATATGGGCATCTCCGCCACCAAGATCGGCGAGGCGGTGGGTCAGGCCATCATCGACGAGATGAAGGCGCGCGGCTGGAAGATGGACGAGGTCGGCGCGATCCGCGTTTCCTACGACCAGCTGCCGACCGCCGTCGACCGCGTCGAGGGCGCGATCTCGGTGCTGAAGGCCGCCGGCTTCAAGGCCGAGAACATCTTCGACGCGCCGCAGGCCAAGACCGACACTGAAGCCGCGCTCAATGCCGCGACCGTGGTGCTCAATGCCCACGCCGGCATCAAGAAGTGGATCGCCTTCGGCCTCAATGACGAGGCGGTGCTCGGCGCCGTGCGGGCGTCCGAAAGCGTCGGCATTCCGGCCGACGGCATGATCGGCGTCGGCATCGGCGGCGCGGAATCGGCGATCAACGAGTTCAAGAAGCCCACCGCCACCGGCTTCGTCGGCACGGTGATCATCTCGCCCAAGCGCCACGGCTACGAAACGGCGCTGAACATGTATGACTGGATCGCCAACAACAAGGAGCCGGCCAAGCTGACGTTGACCGCCGGTGCGCTGGCCAAGCGCGACGACTACCAGAAGGTGCGCAAGGAGCTCGGCATCGAATAGTCCTCCCTGTACAAGCGGCGGCGGCTTGATGCCGCCGCCGCTTGGCACGCTCAAGAAGGATCGAGGCCCCGTGTCCTTTCTCGAATTCTCCAACATCACCAAGACCTATCCGGGCGTCAAAGCCTTGTCGGATGTGTCGTTCGACGTCGAAAAGGGCGCCGTGCACGGGCTGATGGGCGAGAACGGCGCCGGCAAATCGACGCTCATCAAGATCCTGTCCGGCGACCAGCATGCCGATGCCGGCGCAATAAGCATCGACGGCAAGGTCCAGGCCTATGCCTCGACCAGAGACGCCTTCGACAATGGCGTCATCGTCGTCCATCAGGAATTGCAGCTGGTCCCCGAGCTGACCGTCGCCGAGAATCTCAGCCTCGGCCGGTTTCCGGCGAGCGGAGGCGTCATCGCCCGCCGCCGCATGCTCGACGATGTCGGCGCCAAGCTGAAATCGGCCGGCATCGACATCGACATGCGCCGCAAGGTCAAGACGCTGTCGATCGGCGAACGCCAGATGGTGGAGATCGCCAAGGCGGTGATGCTCGACGCCCGCGTCATCGCGCTCGACGAGCCGACCTCGTCGCTATCCTCGCGCGAAAGCGGGATTCTGTTTAAGCTGATCGACCGGCTGCGCGGCGAGGGCAAGGTCATCATCTATGTCTCGCACCGCCTCGACGAGGTCTTCCGGCTCTGCGACAGCCTGACGGTGCTGCGCGACGGCAAGCTCGCCGCGCATCATCAATCGCTCAAAGGCGTGACGCGCGATCAGGTCGTGGCCGAGATGGTCGGCCGCGAGATTTCCGACATCTGGGGCTTTCGTCCGCGCAAGGCGGGAGAGGTTCGCCTCAAGGTCGATGGCTTGAGCGGCGCCAGGTTACGGACGCCGGCGAGCTTCGAAGCCCGCGCCGGCGAGATCGTCGGCTTCTTCGGCCTCATCGGCGCCGGCCGTTCCGAGCTGATGCGGTTGGTCTTCGGCGCCGACTCGCGCTCGGGCGGCACGATCGCGGTCGACGGCAAGACGGTTGCCGCCGCCAGCCCGCATGACGCGATCCGGGCCGGCATCGTGCTCTGCTCGGAAGACCGCAAGCATGACGGCATCATCCAGGGCCGTTCGATCGAGGAGAACATCAACATCTCCTCCAGGCGCCATCACACGCGCTTCGGCGTGTTGAGYCGCGCCAGCGAGATCGCGACGGCCGAAACCTTCATCAAGAAGCTCAAGGTGCGCACGCCCTCGCGCAAGCAGGACATCGTCAACCTGTCCGGCGGCAACCAGCAGAAGGTCATCCTCGGCCGCGGGCTGTCGGAGCAGGACATACGCGTGCTCATCGTCGATGAGCCGACGCGCGGCATCGATGTCGGCGCCAAGTCGGAGATCTACGAGCTGCTCTACCAGCTCGCCGAGGACGGCATGGCGATCATCGTCGTCTCCTCCGAGCTGCCGGAAGTGATGGGTATCTGCGACCGCATCCTGGTGATGTGCGGCGGGCGCATCAGCGCCGAGCTTACGCGCGGCCAGTTCGCCGAAAAAGCGATCCTGGCCGCCGCTTTGCCCGACAAGAAAACCCCCGACGCGATCGCATCCTGAGGATTTGTAATGACCGATCGATTGAAGAAGGTCCTGCTCGGCGAACAAGGCCTCGTCGTCATCTTCATCGTCGCCTTCGCGCTGGTGTCGCTGCTGGTGCCGAACTTTCTCACCGACCGCAACATGCTTGGCCTGCTGCAGTCCGTGGTCACCGTCGGCATCGTCGCCTGCACGATGATGTTCTGCCTCGCGGCGCGCGATTTCGACCTGTCGGTCGGCTCCATCGTCGCCTTTGCCGGCATGGTCGCGGTGATGGCATCCAACTACACCGGCTCGATCCTGCTTGGCCTCATCGCTGCCATCGCCTGCGGCGCCGTCGTCGGCTGGGTCAACGGCGTCGTCATCGCCAAGTTCCGCATCAACGCCCTGATCACCACCTTGGCCACCATGCAGATCGTGCGCGGCTTCGCGCTGATCTCGTCCGACGGCCGCGCCGTCGGCATCAACAGCCCGGATTTCTACCAGCTGGCTCTGTCGAAGCTGCTCGGCATCCCGACGCCGATCTGGGTGCTGGCGGTGCTCTTCGCCGTTTTCGGCTTCGTGCTCAACAGCACCGTCTTCGGCAAGAACACGCTGGCCATCGGCGGCAATCCGGAAGCCTCGCGCCTCGCCGGCGTCAATGTCGACCGGACGCGCATCTGGATCTTCACGCTGCAGGGCGTGGTCTGCGGCATCGCCGGCATCCTGCTTGCCTCGCGCATCACCTCCGGCCAACCCAACGCCGCGGTGGGCTTGGAGCTGTCGGTGATCTCGGCCTGCGTCCTCGGCGGCGTCTCGCTGGCCGGCGGCAGGGCCACGATGTCGGGCGTCATCGTCGGCGTGCTGATCATGGGCATCGCCGAGAACGCCATGAACCTGCTCAACATCCCGGCCTTCTACCAATACATCGTGCGCGGCGTGATCCTGCTTCTGGCGGTCCTGCTCGACAATCTGCGCTCCTCGGCATTGGGGCGGCGCTGATGGCACGGCTCGAGGGAAAACGCATCTTCCTCACCGGCGCGGCGCAAGGCATCGGCTACGCCATCGCCGAGGCCTGCCTGCGCGAGAAGGCCGAGCTGTTCCTGGTCGACCGCGACGCGGAGCTGCTCGCCGAAAGCGCCGGACGTTTGGGCAAGGTCGCGCATGCCGCGGCCGATATCGCCGACGCCAAGGCAATCGAGGCCGCGATGCAGGCAGCGGCAAAGGCCATCGGCCCGATCAACGCCGTCATCAACAATGCCGGCGTCAATGTCTTCTCGACGCCGCTCGAGGCCACCGAGGACGACTGGACGCGCAATCTCGACGTCAATGTGAAAGGCGCCTGGCACTGCGCCAAGGCGGCGCTGCCGGGAATGATCGGACAGGGCGGCGGCGTGATCCTCAACATCGCTTCCACGCACGCCTTCACCATTATCCCGCACACTTTCCCCTATCCCGTCGCCAAGCATGCTCTGCTCGGCCTGACCAAATCGCTGGCGATCGAATATGCCGGCAACAATGTGCGCGTGAACGCGCTGGCGCCGGGCTATGTCGCTACCSAGAAGGTCATCGATTACTGGAACAGTTTTGAAGATCCCGAGGCCGCGCGCTCCAAGACGCTGGCGTTGCRTCCGGGCGGGCGGATCGCCACGCCGGAAGAGATCGCCATGGCGGCGGTCTTTCTCGTCTCCGACGAATGCCCCTTCATCAACGCCGCCTGCCTCGTCGCGGATGGCGGCCTGAGCGTGCTTCACCACCCCTGACACACAAGCCATAATGGGAGGAAACCATGGCGACTGATGTTATCGAGAAGTTCCTGCTGACGCGTCGCCAGGCGCTCGCGCTCGGCGCAAGCGCAGCACTAGCCGGTGCGCTGCCGCGCGACGCCTTCGCAGCGGACGAAAAGGTCACGCTCTGGCATGGCTGGACCGGCGCCGACAACACCACCGCGCTCAACGGCGTCATCGACACCTTCAACAAGGGCGGCAAGGGCGTCACCGTCGAGCCGACCGGCTACGATTGGGATACGCTTTTCTCCAAATGGGTGGTCTCCTCGGCGGGCGGCCGCGCGCCGGACCTGGTGCTCTTCCACATCACCGAGCTGCCGGAATTCGCCACGCGCAAGGTCATCCGCCCGATCGACGACGTCGTCGCCTCATCCGGCCTCGACCTGTCGCAGGTTCCGGACGCCGGCCGCACAGGCGTGACCTTCGACGGCAAGGTCTATGCCGCGCCGCTCGATGTGCATCCGCTCGGCTTCTACTACAATGTCGATATGGTGCAGGAGGCGGGGCTCGATCCGGCCAAGCCGCCGAAGACCGGCGAGGAATTCCTCGAATGGGCAAAGAAACTGACCGTCAAGGACGGCAGCGGCAAGATCACCCGCTATGGCTTCGAATTGCCAAACACCTGGGCGACGGCGCGCTGGATCTGGTTCAGCCTGATGTACCAGAATGGCGGCACCTTCCTTGACGACAAGGGTCTGGCCGCGGTCGATAGCGAGGCCTCGCAGAAGGCGTTGCAATATCTCGTCGACCTGATCAACGTGCATGGCGTGACCAACCCCGAGGTCGGCGGCAACAAGGGCGAGGACGCCTTCGCCTCGAAGCAGGTCGCCATGAAGTTCATCGGCCCCTGGGAGGTCAATCTGCGCATGGCGCAGAAGATGAATTTCATGACCGCGCAGCTGCCT
The DNA here is from genome assembly GCF_001854795.2 of Mesorhizobium sp. LCM 4577. Classification (NCBI taxonomy): domain Bacteria; kingdom Pseudomonadati; phylum Pseudomonadota; class Alphaproteobacteria; order Hyphomicrobiales; family Phyllobacteriaceae; genus Mesorhizobium; species Mesorhizobium sp. LCM 4577. The sequence goes on from NZ_MDDU01000001.1 coordinate 687,543, forward strand.
GTTTTCGGCGCCAAGCCTGCGGTATGGGCGAACTCGCACTGCATGGCCGTGTCGAAGCAGAAAAGCGACGACAAGCTCGCCGCCGACGGCACCTTCATGAAGTGGTTCTTCGACAACTTTGCCGCCCCGGCCACCACTGTCGGCATCATCCCGCAGAGCAAGGCGGTGCGTGAAAGCGCGGCCTTCACCGGCACCGAGCAGTACAAATACTTCAAGTCCTTCGTCGACGACCTGCCCAACATCGTCTACGAGCCGCTGATCCCGCAATACCTGTCGGTCTTCTCCTTCGACAAGCCGACGCCGCTGGTCACCAATCTGCAGGCAGCTCTCAGCGGCTCGAAGTCGGTGCCCGACGCCTTGAAGGCGATGAAGGAAGGTCTCGACGCGCAGCTGAAGAAGGGCTGATGGCATCGCTGGCGTCACAACCGGCGGGCCGCTCCAGGGCCCGCCGCGCAGCGGCGCAGGAAGGAGGGGCGGTGCGCAGCGGCATGACGCTTGCCGCCTATCTGTTCCTGTCGCCCTATCTGGCGTTGTTCATCGCCTTCATGCTGTTGCCGACGCTCGCCGCCATCGGCATCAGCTTCATGCGCTGGGACATCCTCGGCACGCCGGAATTCATCGGGCTGGACAATTACCGGCAGATCTTCGCCGATCCGCTGTTCCTGACCGCGATCAGCAACACCTTCTATTTCGTCTTCCTGACGGCGATCCCGATGGTCGTGCTCGGCCTGGCTCTGGCCATGCTGCTCGACCAGAAGCTCAAGGGCACCGCCTTCGTGAGGACGGTGGTGTTCCTGCCCTATGTCGTCATGGTCTCGACGGTCGGCATCCTCTGGGGCTGGCTGTTCGACAAGGGCACCGGCCTCGTCAATTACTATCTCACCACCATCGGCATCGAGCCGATCGCCTGGCTCAAGGACCCGCACTGGTCGATGCCGGCGCTGGCCATCACCACCATCTGGTGGACCGTCAACACCAACATGATCATCTTCCTGGCGGCGCTGCAGGACATTTCCGAGGAATTGCATGATGCCGCCACGCTCGACGGCGCCGGCCCGTGGCAGCGCTTCGTCTACATCACCTTGCCCTTGCTGCGGCCGGCCATGGCGCTGGTCACCGCGCTCACCATCATCAATGGCTGGCGCGTCTTCGGCCAGGCCTATGTGATGACGCAGGGCGGGCCGGAGGCGAGCACCTTCGTCATCGTGCAATATATCTACCTCACCGCGTTTCAGAATTTCGAAATGGGCCCGGCCGCCGCCGCGGGCGTGGTGCTGCTCCTGATCACGCTCGTCTTCTCGCTGGCCCAGATGAAGCTGATGAAGGCGATCTGATGCAGGACCAGCGCTCCAACCGTGCCGGAAAATCGCTTGGCGGGCGCACGCTCGCCTATGTGCTGATGATCGTCGTGACGGCGCTCTGGGGCGCGCCGATCCTGTGGATGCTGGTCACTTCGATCAAGCCCGAGAGCGAGATCTATGCCTATCCGCCGGCATGGATTCCAGACGCGCCGACGCTGGAAGCCTATGGCGCGCTGTTCCAGCGCTTCCCCATGCTGACCTGGTTCCGCAACTCGGCCGTCGTCGGCATCCTGACCACCGTGCTGACCCTGGCCGTCGATGCCTTGGCCGCCTATCCGCTGGCCCGCATGCAATTCCCCGGCCGCCGCGTCATCATGGGCGTGATCTTCGCGACCTTCCTTTTGCCCTATGAACTCCTCTTCGTGCCGCTGTTCCTGGGCCTCAACAGCTACGGCCTTGTCGACAGCGTCTTCAGCCTCACCGTGCCGGCTTCCGCCAATGCCTTCGGCGTCTTCCTGCTGACCCAGTTCTTCCAGGCCGTGCCGCGGGAGCTGGAGGATGCCGCCATCATGGATGGCTGCGGCCGTTTCGGCTTTTTCTGGCGCATCCTGTTGCCGCTGACCAAGCCGGGACTTGCCACCGTCGCGATCTTCACCTTCGTCGCCAGCTGGAACAATTTCTTCTGGCCGCTGATCGCCACCAATTCCGACGAGACCCGCACGCTACCGGTCGGGCTGGCCACGCTGGTCGGCGGCGCCGGCATGTCGATGAAGCAGAGCGTGCTGATGGCTTCGGCCGTCGTGGCGACGCTGCCGACGGCGATCTTCTTCCTCGCCTTGCAGCGGCACTTCGTGCGCGGCATCGCCGCGACCGGCATCAAGGGCTGACGATGGCCGATATCGGGATCGATCCGTTGCGGATCGCTTCGGCGCACGCGGCAATCGATCAGAAGCGCTCGCGATAGTCGCGCGGGTTGGTGCCCAGCACACGTAGAAAGCCGCGCCGCATCGTTTCTTCCGAGCCGAAGCCGCAGCGCCGCGCTGTCTGGCTGACGGTCTGCCCCCGCTCCAGCATCCGCCGCGCCGCCTCGATCCGGATCTCCTCGACGGCGCGGGCGGGTGTGCGCCCCGTCGCCTCCTGATAATGCCGCGAGAAACTGCGCCGGCTCATATTCGCGCGGTCGGCCAGTTGCTCCAGCGACAGGTCTCCGCTCAGATTGTCCAGGATCCAGCCATGCAGCCGGTCGAAGCGCCCGTCGCCTTGCTGCAGCTTGAGGGTCTCGCTGAACTGCGCCTGGCCGCCGGGACGTTTCAGGAAGACGACCAGCTCGCGCGCCACCGCCAGCGCCGTGCGCCGGCCGAGGTCGGCCTCGACGAAGGACAGCGCCAGGTCGATGCCCGCCGTCACGCCGGCGGAGGTCCAGACATTGCCGTCGCGAAGGAAGATCGGGTCGGGGTCGAGCCGAACCGCGGGAAAGCGCTTGGCGAACTCCGCGCAGCGTCCCCAATGGGTCACCGCGCGGCGGCCGTCGAGCAGACCGGCCTCGGCCAGCAGCATGGCGCCGCTGCAGACGGAGGCGGTCCGCGTCGCATCGCGCGAACGGCCGATGATCCAATCCACCAGTTCAGCCTCCTCGCATGCCGCGTTGACGCCCCAGCCGCCGGGCACGATCACCGTGTCGATCTCGGTCCCGTGTGCCGGCAGCGCCGCTGCCTCCAGCACCAGGCCGGACGATGTCCTGATCCGCGGCGAAGCGGCGACGACGGCGACCTCATAGGCGGGCGCTCCGCCGGCCTGCATCTTGAAGTCGTTGGCGCTGGCGAAAACCTGCAGCGGTCCGCTGACATCGAGGAGCTGGATGTCGGGATAGGCGAGGATTTCGATGCGGCRCATGGCTTTGGCCTGAAACGAGGGATCAATGGCAATCGCGCCAAAGCATGATGCCTTACATTGCCAGAAGTCAACTCGCGGAGATTCCCCATGTCCCTTCGTTTCGGCATTCTCGTCTTCCCCAACGTCCAGCAGCTCGACCTCACCGGGCCTTATGAGGTCATGGCGACGGTCAAAAGCGCCGAGGTGGAACTGATCTGGAAGAATCGCAATCCGGTGACGTCCTCGACGCGGCTGTCGCTTACGCCGACGGCGACCTTCGACGATTGCCCGCCGCTCGACGTGCTGTGCATTCCAGGCGGTGGCGGCGTCAACGCGCTGCTGGAGGACAAGGCGGTTCTCGATTTCGTCTGGGAGCGCGCGGTTGAGGCGCGCTACATCACCTCGGTGTGCAGCGGCGCCCTGGTGCTTGGCGCGGCCGGATTGCTCAAGGGCAAGCGGGCGACCACGCACTGGTATGCGCATGATTTCCTGGAAGAATTCGGTGCGATCCCGGTCGATGCGCGCATCGTCGAGGACGGCAAGCTGATCACCGCCGGCGGCGTCACCTCGGGGATCGATTTCGGCCTGGCGCTGGTCGCAAGGCTGCTCGGTCAAGCGGAAGCCGAAATCGTGCAGCTCTCGCTCGAATATGCCCCGGCGCCGCCCTTCCGCTCCGGCACGCCCGCCGGGGCTTCGCCGGCCGTCCTGGCGGAGGCAAAGGATCGGCTTTCGGGTTCGCGGCGGGTTCGCGAGGAAATGTTCGCGCGCTGGCGCGAAGAGCGGGCGTCGGCCAAGCCGGCACGCATCGGCGCCTGAACGACAGGCCGGATGGCGGGTCCCTCCGCCGTTCGGTCGTTACCATTTCGACTGTTGACTCATCTTTCCGCCTGTGCAGAAATTGGTTGGACCATTGAACCACTTCGGGCTCAACCTGCGTGACCGATTTCCTGCCCCCCATCCAGACCACGGCCCGCGACGACGCGGTGCTGAAGGCCTTGGCGGGCTTCGTGCGGCAGGAAGCTCTGGGCCCGGGCGAGAAGCTGCCGACCGAGCGCATCCTGGCCGAACGCCTCAAGGTCRGCCGCAACACGGTGCGCGAGGCGCTGACGCGCTGGGAAGGCCTCGGCCTTGTCGAGCGGCGGCAGGGCTCGGGCACCTATCTCAAGGCCGCTGTCTCGCCCGACATGCTGCACATGCCGCTGACATTGGCGGGCGGCAACGATTTCGCCGGCCTGATGCGCACGCTGGAGATCCGCCGCGCGCTGGAGGCCGAGGCGGCGGCCCTTTGCGCCATCCGCGCCGGCAAGGCCGAGATCGCCGAGATCGAGCGCAAGCTCGACATCATGGAAGATGCCTTCCGCACCCGCGCCGGCATGTCCTCGGAGGAGGACTGGGAATTCCACCAGGCCGTCTACCGCGCCTCGGGCAATCCGCTCTTCGAGCAGATCATCAGCGCCATGCACGAGCTGTTCCACCGCTTCTGGGAGCATCCGCTCGGCGTGCGCGATTTCGGCCATGCCAGCTTCCCCTATCACCGCACCATCTTCGACCGCATCGCCGCGCATGATCCGGACGGCGCCCGCGCCGAGGCGCTGAAGCTCATCGCCACCGTCGAGGACGATCTGAAGCGCGGCGCCGCCAACCTCAAACTTTCGGACCGCAGATGAACGAGCAGCCCAACACTTTCGATCCGGCCTCCCTGGCCAGCGACTATCTCGGCGAGGCGGCGACGCTTCTGGCGCATGACGATCCGTTCCCCGGCGGCGCGGTGGTGCCGCCGATCTACCAGACCTCGCTGTTCACCTTCGCCAGTTACGCCGACATGGCCGATACCTTTGCCGGCCGGAGAAAGCAGCCGATCTACTCGCGTGGCGACAATCCGACGGTGATGGAGTTCGAGGCGCGGGTCGCTGCGCTTGAGGGCGCGGAAGCCGCGCGCGGCTTTTCCAGCGGCATGGCCGCGATCAGCAGCACCGTACTTGCCTTTGTCGGCGCCGGCGAGCGCATGGTCGCCGTGCGCAACTGCTATGGCGACGCCTACCGCCTGTTCGAGCGCCTGTTCCCGCGGTTGCACATCAAGGTCGACTATGTCGACGGCGCCGATCCCGACGCGGTTGCCGCCGCTCTTCCCGGCGCCAAGCTGCTCTATCTCGAAAGCCCGACCTCGATGATGTTCGAGCTGCAGGACCTGGAGCATCTGACGCGGCTGGCAAAGGAGCAGGGCATCGTCACCACGATCGACAATTCCTGGGCCACCCCCGTCTTCCAGAAGCCGATCTCGCATGGCGTCGACCTGGTGCTGCATTCGGCCTCGAAATATCTGAGCGGCCACAGCGACACCGTCGCCGGCGTGGTTGCGGGTTCGGCCGCCCACATCAAGCACATCAACGAGCAGACCTATTCCCAGCTTGGCGGCAAGCTGTCGCCCTTCGAAGGCTGGCTCCTGCTGCGCGGCCTGCGCACGCTGCCGCTGCGGCTGCCGCACCACATGAAGAGCGGGCTTGTCCTCGCCGAGCGGTTGAAGGCGCATGGCAAGGTCGAGCGCGTCAACCACCCAGCCTATTCCAACCATCCCGGCAAGAGGACATTAGCCGGCTATGCCGGGCTGTTCTCCTTCGAGGTCACCGAGGATGTCGATATCCCGGCCTTCGTCGATGCGCTGAAATATTTTCGCATCGGCGTCAGCTGGGGTGGCCATGAAAGCCTGGTCGTGCCGGCAAAGGCCTCGCTCGAGCAGACGCCGGGCATCAATTCGATGGCGCGCTTCGGCGTCAGCCCCCGAACCATCCGCTTCAATGTCGGATTGGAAAATGTCGAAGACCTCTGGGCCGATATCGCCCAAGCCTTCGACAAAAGTAAAGCCTTCGACAAGTCAAAAAAATAACGAGTGTTCAAAATGGGAGTCCTGAACATGAAAAGACTGACCTTCATGCTTGCCGCCGTCGCCGGCCTGGCGATTTCCGCCAGCGGCGCGCTGGCCGACACCACCATCAAGCTGGTCGAGGTCATCACCAGCCCGCCGCGCACCGAATTCCTGAAGAAGCAGATCGCCGAATTCGAGAGCGCCAATCCGGGCATCAAGGTGGAGGTGGTCTCGCTGCCCTGGGGCCAGGCCTTCGAAAAGTTCCTGACCATGGTGCAGGCCGGCGACACGCCCGATGTGGTCGAGATGCCGGAGCGCTGGATGGGCCTCTACGCCAACAACGGCCAGCTCGAGGATCTTGGTCCGTTCATGGCCAAGTGGCCTGACGCAAAGACGCTCGGCGACCGCGCCAAGCAGTTCGGCTCGACCGTCAACAACACGCAGTTCATGATCCCCTACGGCTATTATGTGAACGCGCTGTTCTGGAACAAGAAGCTGTTCAAGGAAGCCGGCCTCGACCGGCCGCCGGAAAACCTCGACGAGTTCGTCTCCTTCTCCAAGAAGATCTCGGCCATCCCCGGCAAATACGGCTACTGCCTGCGCGGCGGCCCCGGCGCCTTCAACGGCATGCACATGTTCATGAACATCGCCGACGGCAAGGGCGGCTATTTCACCGACGACGGTGTCTCGACCATAAATGACGCGGGCTCGATCAAGGGCCTGCAGATGCTGGCCGACATGTACAAGGACGGCCTGGCGCCGAAGGACGCCGTGAGCTGGGGCTTCAACGAAACGGTCACCGGCTTCTATTCCGGCACCTGCGCCATGCTCAACCAGGATCCGGACGCGCTGCTCGGCATCGCCGACAAGATGAGCGCCGACGACTTCGCGGTCGCGCCGCTTCCGGTGGGCCCGAGCGGCAAGTCCTATCCGACGCTGGGCTATGCCGGCTGGGCGATGTTCGCCAATTCCCAGCACAAGGACGAAGCCTGGAAGCTGATGGCCACCCTTCTGTCGCCCAAGGACAATCTGGAATGGGCCAAGGAAGTCGGCGTCATCCCGATCCACAACGGCGCCGACCAGGACGCGCATTTCAAGACCGAGCAGTTCAAGGGCTGGTTCACCGAGCTCAGCGACAGCTCGAAATATGAAATGGTGACGCCGCCGACCCATCTGGAGAACCTCGGCAACTTCGTCGACCAGGTGGCCATCAAGAACTTCCAGGAAGTGCTGCTCGGCCAGAAGCCGGCCAAGGACGTGGCCGACGAATGGGCCAAGTTCCTGACCAAGGAACAGCAGGACTGGCTGGCCAAGAACAAGAAGTAAGCGCAGGCCTCTTCCTTCTCCCCGTTTACGGGGAGAAGGTGGTCCGAAGGACCGGATGAGGGGCAGCGCCAGACCTTCGTAAGTTCGCGCCGCCCCTCATCTGCCTGCCGGCATCTTCTCCCCGTAAACGGGGAGAAGGGCGCTGTCGCCAATGTCGGTCCCCATTCCCCAACGCGAGCACCGTATGACCTACGCAGTGTCCGAAATCCGATCCGCCRCCCGGCCGCGCAAGCGGCGGCTGAGCAAGGCCGCGATCGAGCCTTGGCTCTATCTTTCGCCGGCTATCGTCCTGCTGGTCCTGGTGCTTCTGGTGCCGCTCATCATCGGCATCAGCTACTCCTTCCGCAAATTCTCGGCCTTCAAGTCGCAATATGTCGGCCTCGCCCAGTACCAGGCGATGCTCTCCGACCAGGTGCTCGGCCAGGCGCTGATCAACACGCTGTGGTGGACGGTCGCCAGCCTGTTCTTCCAGTTCTTCCTCGGCCTCGGTCTGGCGCTGCTCCTCGACAAGCCCTTCTACGGCCGCAAGGTCGTGCAGGCGGTGGTGTTCCTGCCTTGGGCAGTGCCGTCCTTTCTCTCGGGCCTTACCTGGGCCTGGCTGTTCAACCCGATCATCGGGCCGTTGCCGCACTGGCTCTTCGCGCTGGGCTTGAAAGCCGAGCCGACCAATGTGCTCTCCGATCCCGCCACCGCCATGTGGGGACCGATCGTCGCCAACATCTGGTTCGGCATCCCGTTCTTCGCCATCACGCTGCTCGCCGCGCTGAAGTCGATCCCGTCCGAACTGCATGAGGYGGCGGCCATCGACGGCGCCTCGCCCTGGCAGCGCTTCACCAAGGTGACGCTACCTTTCCTGGCGCCGACCATCGTCATCACCGTCATGCTGCGCACCATCTGGATCGCCACTTTCGCCGACCTGATCTTCGTCATGACGGAGGGCGGGCCTGCCGGCTCGACCAGCACGGTGCCGGTCTACATCTATGTCAGCGCCTTCAAGTCGCTCGACAAAGGCTACGCTTCGGCCGTTGCGGTGCTGCTTCTGGTGTTGCTCATTGCCTATGCCATCGGCCTGATCGCCATCCGCCGCACGCTGGTGAGGCACGTCTGATGATCGCCGGTCGCTCCACCTCCTCGCGCATTTTCGGCGGCATCGGACTCTACGCGGCAATCGCAGCTTACGTGATCTTCGCGCTGTTCCCGATCTTCTGGACGCTGAAGATATCGGTGACGCCCGAACGCCTGCTCTATTCCGAAGGCATCACCTTCTGGCCGTCTGAAACCACGCTCAAGAACTTCGCCACTGTGCTCGAAGCCTCCGACTTCCCGCGCTACTTCCTCAACAGCGTCATCGTCTCGGTGTCGACGGCAGCGTTCGTCACCGTCATCGCCACGCTCGCCGGCTATGCCATGTCGCGCTTCACCTTCCGCGGCAAGGCGACGCTGGCGATCCTGTTGCTGCTGACCCAGACCTTTCCGCTGGTCATGGTCATCCCGCCGATCTACCGCATCATGGGCGATCTCGGCCTGACCAACAGCCTGATCGGCCTGATCATCATCTACACCGCCTTCAACACCGCCTTCGCCACCTTCCTGATGCAGTCCTTCTTCGACGGCATCCCGAAGGACCTGGAGGAAGCGGCGATGATCGACGGATGCACGCGCGCTGAGGCGATGCGCCGCGTGATCGTACCGCTCACCCTTCCGGGCATGGGCGCGACGCTCGGCTTCGTCTTCACCGCCGCCTGGAGCGAATTGCTGTTCGCGCTGATGCTGATCTCCAGCGACGAGCAGAAGACCTTCGCCGTCGGCCTGCTCACCTTCATCGGCAAGTTCGCCGTCGACTGGGGGCAGATGATGGCGGCTTCCATCCTGGCGCTGATCCCGGTCTGCGTCTTCTTCGCCTTCCTGCAACGCTATCTCGTCACCGGCCTCACCGCCGGCGCGGTCAAAGGATAAAAGATGGCTTCCGTCACGCTGCAAAACGTCGAGAAGGATTATGGCGCGCTGCGCATCCTGCACGGCGTCGATCTCGAGATCGCCGATGGCGAGTTCGTCGTGCTGGTCGGCCCGTCCGGCTGCGGCAAGTCCACGCTCTTGCGCATGATCGCCGGCCTCGAAGAGGTCACCGGCGGTGAGATCCATATCGGCGAGCGCCTGGTCAACGACGTCGCGCCGAAGGACCGCGACATCGCCATGGTGTTCCAGTCCTACGCGCTCTACCCGCATATGGATGTCTCCTCCAACATGGGCTTCAGCCTGATGCTGAAGAAGGCGGAGAAGACGACGATCGACGACCGCGTCGGCGCCGCCGCCAAGCGCCTCGGCCTCGACTCCTATCTCGGCCGCTTGCCGAGGCAGCTTTCCGGCGGCCAGCGCCAGCGCGTCGCCATGGGCCGCGCCATCGTGCGCGACCCGAAAGTCTTCCTGTTCGACGAGCCGCTCTCCAACCTGGACGCCAAATTGCGCGTCCATATGCGCGCCGAGATCAAGGCGCTGCACCAGCAGCTCAGGACCACGTCCGTCTATGTCACGCACGACCAGGTCGAGGCCATGACCATGGCAGACCGCATCGTCGTCATGCATGACGGCTATGTCCAGCAGGTTGGCCGTCCGCTCGAACTTTACGACCGGCCAGCCAACACCTTCGTCGCCGGCTTCATCGGCTCGCCCGGCATGAATTTCTTGCCGGCTAAGGTCGCCAAGGGCGGCAAGGTCGATGCCGTGCTGGCGGACGGCCAGAAGCTCAGATTGCCGGACGGCCTGCCGCTGAAGGACGGCGATGCGCTCACCGTAGGATTGCGGCCCGAGCATATCCGGCTGGTGGACGACGGCGCGCTGAAGGCCGAGGTCGAGGTCGTCGAGCCGCTCGGCCTGTCGACGCAGTTCTATGTCAGGCTGGCCAATCAGCAGATCTGCGTCTTCGTCATGGGCCGCAGCGACGTGAGGCCGGGCGACACGATCCGTCTCGCCGCCGATCCGGCGGCGCTGCATCTCTTCGATCCGAAAAGTGGAAATCGGATCGGCTAGCTGGCCAGCAGTGCATCCGTTCGCCAGCAGGCGATCAGATGGCCGTCGCCCACATCGGCGGCAGCCGGCTCCGCTTCCCGGCAACCGGCCAAGGCAAGAGGACAACGATCGGCGAACGCGCACCCGCCATGCGCTGTCTCTGCGGCCGCTTGGACCGAAACTGCCGGCGCCTCGTCCGAAGACGCCGCCAAAAGCAGCTTCGTATAAGGGTGGTTGGGTCCGCGAAAAACCTGTTCCGATGAGCCGGTCTCGATCAGCCGGCCGCGATAAAGCACGCCTATCCGGTCGGCCATGTAGCGCACGACCCTGAGGTCGTGGCTGATGAACAGATAGGTCGTGTCCTGGTCGCGCTGGAGGTCGTTGAGCAGGTTGAGCACCGTCGCCTGCACCGACACGTCGAGCGCCGAGGTCGGTTCGTCCAGCACCACCACTTTCGGCGCGCCGGCGAAGGCGCGCGCGATCGCCGCCCTCTGCCGCTGGCCGCCGGAGAGCGAGCGCGGCTTCTGTTCCACGGTCGTGTCGGTCAGCCTGACGGAACGTAGCAGCTCGGCGACGCGGTTCTTCGCATCTCTGCGGCCAAGGCCAGCAAGCCGCCGCAGTGACCGGCTGATGATCCGCCCGATCCGATGGCGCGGATTGAGCGTGCGGTCGGGCGACTGGAAAACCATCTGCAAGTCGCGCCGTTCGCGCCGCGCCCGTCTCTCGGCGCGCGGCGCGACGGTCTTGCCGAACAGCTCGACCGATCCTTGGCTGGGTGTCTGCAGGCCGGTGACGATCCTTGCCAGCGTCGACTTGCCCGAGCCGGATTCACCGATCAGGCCGAAGGTCTCGCCTTGTCCGATGCGGAACTCGACATTGTGCAGCACCGGCTGCGAACCGAATGAATGACTGACGCTCTTGCAGGCAATAGCGGTCCGGCGTTCCGGATCCGGGCCGGTTTGGCGAGCGGCCGGCTGGATGTGGCTTGCCGCGCCGATCTCTGCCAGCCGGCCGTCGCGCTTGGTGAAATTGAGCGCCGGGATCGAGGCGATCAGCGCCTTGGTATAGGCATGGGCGGGATTCTCGAAAACCTTCTCGGCGCCGCCGCTCTCGACCACGGCGCCCGACTGCATCACCGCAACGCGGTCGCAGGAGCGGCGGATCAGGTTGATGTCATGGCTGATCAAAAGGATGCTGGTCTTGTGGTCGCGGCGCAGATCGTCGAGGATCGCGATCACTTCCGACTGCACGCTGGCGTCGAGCGCTGTCGTCGGTTCGTCCAATACCAGCAGCGCCGGGTCGAGCGCGATGGCAATCGCGATGTTGGCGCGCTGCTGCATGCCGCCGGAAAGCTCATGCGGGTAGAGGTCGAGCACCCGCTCGGGATTGGCGACCCGCACACGCCGGAGCAACTCAGCCGAGCGCCAACGCGCCTCCTCATGGCGGACCGGACGATGGCGCATGATCGTCTCGCCGATCTGTCGGCCGATCGTCATGGCCGGGCTGAGCGCGGCCCCTGGATGCTGGTAGACCGCCGCGATACGATCGCCTCTCAGGCCGCGCAGCTCCTCGCCGGAGAGGCCGCGTATTTCCCGACCCTGGAACTCCAGCGCCGAGGCCGCCAGCCGGGCATTGCCCGGCAGATAGCGCAATATGGCCAAAGCCACGGAGCTCTTGCCCGAACCTGACTCGCCGACCAACCCCAACGCTTCGCCCTGGCCTATGGAGAGCGAGACACCATTGACGGCGGATTGCCATCCTCTTTTCCCGCCATAGGCGATGGAAAGTTTCTCCACGTTCAGCACTGAAGGGGACATCAAGACCTCGAAATCGCTTTCTGCCGGTACCCTAATCAAGGGCAATCGCTTCCGCTCATTTAGTACATTATCTCTATAAAATTACTCGAATTAACGACAAGCGCAATCTAGCCTTTCACCTGATCGAGAGATTTCAACGGCGCTGCCGATGCAACGCCGGCTCTCTCGCGAAGCTGCAAGGAGGCCGGCATGGCGCGAAATCAACTGATCCTGAGCGCGTTCTTCTTCAACCCCCAGGGCGATCACCGCATGTCGTGGCGGCACCCGCGCGCGCCCGGCCGGGAAGTGCTTGGCTTCGACTACTATCGAGAGCTCGTCCAGGCCGCCGAGCGCGCCGGGATCGACACGATCTTCGTCGCCGACCACGTATCGATCTGGGATTCTGTGAAGAGCGGCGTCGCGCATTACGCCAATGCCCGCCTCGAGCCGCTGACGCTGCTTTCCGCGCTGGCCGGCGTGACCAAGCATATCGGTCTCATCACAACCGCGTCGAGCTCCTACAGCGAGCCCTACAATGTGGCCCGCCTGTTCGCCTCGCTCGACCATATCAGCGGGGGCAGGGCGTCGTGGAACGTCGTCACCTCGGCCATGGACGAGGAGGCGCGCAATTTCGGCCGCGACGGCAATATCGAGCATGCCTTCCGCTACCAGCGCGCGGCCGAATTCCTCGATATCGTCAAGGGGCTGTGGGACAGCTGGGAGGATGAAGCTCTGCTGTTCGACAAGGAAACCGGCTATTTCGCCGATCCGGACAAGGTCCATGTGCTCGACCATCGCGGCGCGCATTTCAAGGTGCGCGGGCCGCTCAACGTCTCGCGCCCGCCACAGGGCCATCCGCTGATCGTCCAGGCCGGCTCGTCCGAGGACGGCAAGAATTTTGCGGCTGCCCACGCCGATGCCCATTTCGCCATCTACAGCACCAGGGAAGACGGAATCCGGTACCGCGAGAACATCAACGAGCGGCTCGCCCGTCACGGTCGGCGGCCGGAAAGCTTCAAGATCCTGCCGGGCATCCTGYCGATCGTCGCGGCGTCCGAGGCCGAGGCGCGCGACAGGCAGGAGTACCTGCAGACGCTGCTCCCCGATCGCGTCGGCATCGATCTCCTGTCGAGCTGGAGCGGCATCGATCTTTCGGCCTATCCGCCGGACGGCCCGCTGCCGCAGCTTCCGGACGAAAGCACCTTCAATGGCGGGCGCACCTCGCTCAATCGCGTCAGGCAGTGGGCGACGCAGAACCTGACCCTGCGCGAGATCGCCCGCAAACTCGCCAACAGCGGCTCGGTGCCGACCGTCGCCGGCACGCCGAAACAGATCGCCGACCAGCTCCAGGACTGGTTCGAGGCGGGCGCCGCCGACGGCTTCAACCTGATGTTCCCGCTGCTGCCGGAGGACTGGATCAATTTCGCCGAGCAGGTCGTGCCCGAACTACAGCGCCGCGGCGTCTTCCCGACCGAATACGCGCCCGGAACGCTGCGCGACCGCTTCGGCCTCGCCCGCCCCGCCAACCGCTTCGCCGAGCAGCGCGCCAACCAGCGCGCCGTGTCCTGAGGGAGAGCTGTCATGACCGCCGCACCGAGACTGCAGCCGCGCGAAGCCACCGCGCCGCAACTGATCAACGTCCTGCACAGCCCCAAGCGCATCCGCGTCAAGTTCGCCGGCCGCATTATCGCCGACAGCCGCAACGTCATGGTTCTGCGCTCCAACCATTTCCTGCCGATTTATTTCTTCCCGCTGGCGGCGATCGACCAGTCGGTGCTGAAGCCGTCGAAGCAAGGCCAGCAGCATCCGATCGGCGGCGAGACGAAATACTGGGATATCGAAACGGGCGACAGGCGCGCCGCCGATGCCGCCTGGTCGTTCACGGCGCCGCCGGATGAGAACCTCGCGCCGCTCGCCGGCCGCGTCGCCTTCACCTGGAACCTCGTGGACCAGTGGTTCGAGGAGGACGAAGAGGTCTTCGTCCATGCCCGCGATCCCTATGCGCGCATCGACGTGCTGCAAAGCTCCAGCCATGTCGAGATCTGGTTCGACGGCGAGCCGATCGCCGACAGCCGGCGTCCCGTGCTGCTCTTCGAAACGCACCTGCCGACGCGGTTTTATCTGCCGCTCGAGGATGTCCGCCTCGACCGGCTGAGGGCCTCGTTGACCAGGACCCGATGTCCCTACAAGGGCATCGCCTCCTACTGGTCCGGCGTGCTCAAGGACGGCTCTTTGCGCGAGGACATCGCCTGGAGCTACCGCGATCCGATCGCCGAAATGCCGAAGATCAAGGGGCTGATCGCCTTCTATCCGCAAGCAGTCGACCGCATCCATCTCGACGGCCAGCCGGTCTGACCCGGCTCCGTCGCCTCCACTTCATTTCAAACCGCGATTTTCACAGAGGCAAAAATGACCAAACGCAACGAAATCGACGCCCTTCGCAACCTGTCCGGCGACATCTGGAACGTCGCCGTCGACGAATATGCCAAAGGCTATCTCAAGCGCCGCGACCTGCTGAAATATGCAGCCCTCATCGGCCTGACCGGCTTCGCCGCTTCGCAAGGCCTCGGTTTCTCCCGGGCCCGCGCGGCTGTCGCCGGCGGCACCGTCCGCGTCGGGCTCGGCCAGCCGACCAAGGCGATCGATCCGGTCACGGTCACCGATCCGGCCAGCATCGGGGTGCTCAGTCAGGTCGGCGAATACCTGATCCTCGACGATCCCAAGGACGGGCTGCAGCCGAAGCTCGCTTTGTCCTGGGAAGCCGACGAGACGGCCAAGCGCTGGACCTTCAAGCTGCGGCCCGGCGTGAAATTCCATGACGGCCGCACCGTCACCGCCAAGGATGTGGTGGCGAGCTTCGAGCGTCTGGTCGATCCAAACAGCGGCTCGTCGGCGCTCTCTGCCTATAAGGGCATCCTGTCCAAGGGCGGCGCCAAGATTGTCGACGACGAGACGGTCGCCTTCGATCTCGACCAGTCGAACTCGAATTTCCCCTTCTATGTCTCGTCCGACGTCTACAACGCCGTGATCCTGCCGGCCGACTATGCCGGCGACTTCGAGAAGAATTTCAACGGCACCGGGCCGTTCAAGCTCGAATCCTTCCGTCCCAAGCAGGGCGCCAGCTTCGTGCGCAATCCCGACTATTGGGGCGACAAGGCGCTGCCCGATCGCGTCGAGATCAAATTCTTCGACGACGAACAGGCACAGGTCGTCGCGCTGCAGGCAGGCCAGCTCGACGTCATCCCGAGCACCACGCGCCTGGAATTGGCGATCGAGGGCAATCCCAACTTCAAGCTTTTGAGCGTGCAGGCGAGCTCGCATGACGCCGTGCATCTCAGGACCGACCAGGCGCCGTTCACCGACAAGCGCGTCCGCCGCGCGTTGGCGCTCACCCTCGACCGCGAGGCCATCGTGAAGGGGCTGCTCAAGGGTCGCGCCATCGCCGGTAACGACACGCCGTTCGCTCCGATCTTCCCCTCGGCCGATCCGTCCGTGCCGCAGCGCAAGCAGGACATCGCCGAGGCCAAGCGGCTGCTCGCCGAAGCCGGCGTGCCCAACGGCTTCGAGGTGACGCTGACCACCGAGCGCGCCTACGACATCCCCGACTACGCCGTCATCATCCAGAACTTCGCCAAGAAGGCCGGCATCGACGTCAAGCTCAATGTGCTGCCGCAGGACGCCTATTACGGATCGGCGACCTTCGGCAGCTCGCCCTGGCTCGACTCCAATCTCGGCATCACCGATTTCGGCCATCGCGGCACGCCCGACATCTTCCTCAACGCGACGCTGAAGAGCGACGGCGCGTGGAACGCCGCGCATTTCAAGAATGCGGATTATGACGCCTTGCTGGTCGAATACGGCAAGGCGCGTGACCTTCAGGCGCAGCGCATCGCGGCCGGCAAGATCCAGGCCCTGTTGCTCGACGAGACGCCGGAGATCATCAGCTACTTCTCGCAATACAGCCGCATCTCCAGCGCGAAAGTGGAGGGCGTGCGCTTCACCGCGATCTCGCATCTCCTGCTCGACCGCGTTTCCTTCGTCCAGGCATGACGCGGAAACGCCAAACCAGGCGGGATGCCGGATGCTGACCGGCCGCACCTTGTCGGCGCGCGCGGCCTCGCTCCTGCTGACGCTGTGGCTGGTCAGCGCGCTGGTTTTCCTCGCCGGGCAGGTCCTGCCCGGCGATGTCGCGCGCGTCATGCTCGGTCCCTTCGCCGACGCGCAAGCTGTCGCCGCGCTGAACAGACAGCTCGGCGCCGATCAGCCGGTGCTCGTCCAATACTGGCGCTGGTTCAGCGCGGCGCTCACCGGCGATTTCGGCACGTCGCTGTCGATGCGCGCGCCGGTCGGCCCCTTCGTGCTGGCAAGCCTCGGCCGCTCGGCCGCACTTGCCGGCATCATCCTTTTGTTTCTCGTGCCGCTCGGCGTCGGCGCGGGCATTGTCGCCGGCCTCAACCGGGGACGACTGATCGACCGGCTGATCGTGCTCGCCGGCGTCTCCTTCGGCATCGTTCCGGATTTCGTGTCCGGCCTGCTCCTGCTCCTGGTCTTCGGCCTGTGGCTGAACTGGCTGCCGATCACGGGTGCCGCGCCCGATGGCGCGGGCCTCTGGACGAGCGGCTACTATCTCATCCTGCCGGCGCTGCCGCTGGTGCTCAACCTCGCCGGCTATCTGGCGCGCATGACGCGGGCCGGCGTCATCGAGGCGCTTGCCGCCGACTATACGCGCACCGCCACGTTGAAAGGGCTGGATCGTCGGCAGGTCATTCTCCGCCACGTGCTGCCCAATGCGCTGACGCCGACCATCGCGGTGCTTGCCACGCAGAGCGGCTACATGCTCGGCGGGCTGGTGGTGATCGAGGCGTTGTTCGGCATCCAGGGCCTCGGCAACCTCGTGCTCAATGCCGCCAAGTCGCGCGATTTCCCGATGCTGGAAGCGGGCGTGCTGGTGATGGCGACGATCTTCGTCCTGTCCGCCGCGATAGGCGATCTCGTCCAGGCGCTRCTCGACCCGCGGCAGYGGCGGCGGGCGTCGCCATGATGGACCTTTTGGAATTCCCGGCACCGTCGCACGCGCCCGTTGTCTTGCGGGTCGCCGGCAGGCTGAGCCGCGCCGTTCGCGGCCTTCCCGCGTCCGTCATCATGGGATCGCTCATCCTCGCTTTCTGGATCGCTTGCGCCCTGTTCGGCGACCGGCTGGTTCCCTATGATCCTTATGCCGAGGATTTCCTCGCCACGCTGACGCCGCCGGACGCCGCGCACTGGTTCGGCACCGACCATCTTGGCCGCGACGTGCTGTCCCGCATCATCGTCGGATCGCGCGATATCCTGCTGGTGGCGCCGCTGGCCACGCTTGGCGGTGTTGCCGCCGGCACCATCATCGGCCTGGTGCTCGGCTATTTCGATGGCCTGGTCGACGCGATCGGCGCGCGGCTRCTCGACACGCTGATGGCCTTTCCCTTCATCGTGCTCGTCACCATGACGCTGGTGGCGCTGGGGCCATCGAACCTCACGGTTATCCTGGTGATCGCCATCGCCTATGCGCCTCTGGTGGCCAGAACCGTGCGCGCCGCGGTGCGCGAGCAGAAGGAGCGCGAATATGTCAGCGCGGCCCGCCTAGGCGGCGAGAATGCTTTCGCCATCATGGTGCTGGAGATCCTGCCCAACATCAGGGAGACGATCCTCATCGATCTCGTCACCCGGCTGGGCTACGCCTTCTTCTCGATCGCCACGCTGAGCTTCCTCGGCCTCGGCATCCAGCCGCCTTCGGCCGACTGGGGCCTGGCGATCGCCGAAGGCTACGGCTTCCTCACCGGCGGAAAATGGTGGGTCGTGGTCTTCAACTCGGGCGCGATCGTCTCGCTGGTCATGGCGACCAATCTGATCGCCCAAGGCATCGGCGCTTTCGAGAATATCGAGAGGTGAATTGCGGCTTTGATTGCTAGACTCCTGTTGATTCGTCTCGACAGGAAACGGCATGAGCAAGGCCCTTGGCACGTTCGCACTGATCACGGTTCTGAGCGCCTTACTGATGGCGCTGTCATTGGCCGTGGCGAGGCACGGCTATCCCTACGGCGCCTATGGCGTGAAGCGCCTCGACGGCATCGCCGACGCCGGCTCCTTCCTGGCGATCGCCGCCGTCTATTTCTTCGGCGCCATGCTGATGATGATCCTGCCGATCCGCGCCGCCGGCATCGTGCTGACCCATGCCGCCGACGCGATCTTCTGGGCGACGATCATGCTCTTCGCGACCATCGTCGGCTCGCTCGTCGCCAGATGGGCCTTCGGCCAGCATGAGGTGCTTTGGGCGCTCTTCAACTGGCGCTTCCTGTTCGTGGCAGTGATCGTGGCGGCGCACCTCACCATGAACGAGCTTCGCCGCAATGTCCTGCTCAGAAGCCTGTTCTTCGTCGTCTTTGGCGCGGTCACGCTCGCCTGCCTGTTCTGGTCGTTCTCGACCTGACGCGATCCGGCTCTAGGTTAAGATCGCGGGTAGACCTCCTGCTGGCCAATAGCTATATCATTTGTCTGACAATTGACCCGGCCGAAGGCCGCCGCGACCAATCTCGAAGGAAAAAACAAGATGACCGTGCTCCGCAAGAACCTGATCGACGGCGAGTGGCTTGGCGAGGCCGGCTCGCGCAACATCAACCCCTCGAACACCAACGACGTCGTCGGCGAATACGCTTCGGCGGGGCCGGAAGAGGCAAAGCAGGCGATCGCGGCCGCCAAGGCCGCTTTTCCGGCCTGGTCGCGCTCCGGCCCGCTGGCCCGCCACGCCGTGCTGAAGAAGACCTCCGACGAGATCATGGCGCGCAAGGACGAGATCGGCCGCTCGCTCGCGCGTGAAGAAGGCAAGACATTGGCCGAGGGCGTCGGCGAGACGATCCGTGCGGCGCAGATCTTCGATTTCTTCGCCGGCGAGACGCTGCGCCTGTCGGGCGAGATGGTGCCGAGCGTGCGGCCGGGCGTCGGCGTCGAGATGACCCGCGAAGGCGTCGGCGTCGTCGGCATCATCACGCCTTGGAATTTCCCCATCGCCATTCCCGCCTGGAAGATTGCGCCGGCGCTCGCCTACGGCAACACGATCGTCTTCAAGCCGGCGGAGCTCGTGCCCGAAAGCGCCTGGACCATCGTCGACATCCTGCACCGCGCCGGCCTGCCCGAGGGCGTGCTCAACCTCGTCATGGGCAAGGGCTCGGTTGTCGGCCAGGCGATGCTCGACAGCCCTGACGTCAACGCCATCTCCTTCACGGGCTCGGTCGGCACGGGCAAGCGCGTCGCCGCGGCCAGTGTTGAGCATATGCGCAAGTTCCAGCTAGAGATGGGCGGCAAAAACCCGCTCGTCGTGCTCGATGACGCCGATCTCGCCGTCGCCGTCGATTGCGCCGTCAACGGCGCCTATTTCTCGACCGGACAGCGCTGCACGGCGTCCTCGCGTCTCATCGTCACCGACGGCATTCACGACCGTTTCGTCAATGCGGTGAAGGAGCGGCTGGACAAGCTCGTCATCGGCGATGCGCTGGACGCCAAGACCCAGATCGGCCCGGTCGTCGACCAGACGCAGCTCAAGCAGGACGAGGACTACATCGCCATCGGCCGCCAGGAAGGCGCCGAACTCGCCTTCGGCGGCGACCGGCTGGAGCGCGGCACGCCGGGATTCTATCTGCAGCCGGCGCTGTTTGTCGGCTCGACCAATGCCATGCGCATCTCGCGCGAGGAGATCTTTGGACCGGTCGCCAACGTCATCCGCGTCAAGGACTACGACGAGGCGCTGGCTGTCGCCAACGACACGCCGTTCGGCCTGACCTCGGGCATCTGCACGACCAGCTTGAAGCACGCGACGCATTTCAAGCGTAATTCCGAAGCCGGCATGGTGATGGTCAATCTGCCGACGGCGGGTGTCGACTTCCACGTGCCGTTCGGCGGCCGCAAGGGCTCGAGCTACGGTCCGCGCGAGCAGGGCCGCTACGCGATGGAGTTCTACACCACGGTGAAGACGGCCTATACATTCGCCGGCTAGAGTGGTTCACCGTTTCACGGAAACGGCGAACCACTCTATCTCTTTGTTTTGACGCAATTCCGGGCGGAAAACCGCTCACACTTTTCCTGGAATTGCTCTAATCCAATCCGGGAGGAGCTCGATGAACGTGGCCGACATGACATGGCTCAACCCGCCGCCGCACCACACGGTCGGCGACGGYACGCTCACCGTCCGAACGGGCAAGGAGACCGACTTCTGGCGCGAGACCTTCTACGGCTTCTGGCGCGACAACGGCCATTTCCTCCACCGTCCCGTCGAGGGTGATTTCAGCGCCGAGGTCACCGTCAAGGGCGACTACAAGGTGCTTTACGACCAGGCGGGGCTGATGCTGCGCCTCAGCGAAACGCACTGGATCAAGGCCGGCATCGAATACACCGACGGCTTGGCCTATTTCTCCGTCGTCGTCACCAACGACACCTCCGACTGGTCGCTGGTCGCCATCGCCGCCGGCAAGGACGGCGTCAGGATCCGCCTGACCCGCCACGCCGAGGCGATCCGCATCCAGTATCTCGACGCCTCGGATGGCCACTGGAAGCCGGTTCGGCTGGCCTATTTCCCGACCTCGAAAGCGGTCGATGTCGGCATGATGTGCTGCTCGCCGCAACGCGAAGGTTTCGAGGTGACATTCTCCGGCTTCACGATCGGGCCGGCGATTTCAAGGGACCTGCACGACTGAGCGACGCACCGTAGGCCCGTCTCACCACGGCACGTGCAGGATCTCGAGTCTCGGCAGGCCGATCGGCCGGATCCCCAGATCGTTGGCGAGCACGCCAAAGGCCTCCGTCTCGATCAGGTCGCGATAGGGGATTTCCGGAAAGCGGAGCCCGCCGCGATGCAATGTCGCGTCGACCAGCAGCATCGTCCCGCCGACGCCGTCCAGTCCGATGCTGTCGAGATGCCTGACGTCGCTGAGATGAAGGCGGTTGTAGGAATACGCCGGGGGTTGATGGATGCCGCCGTATATCTCGCGATAGTAGCGATAATCCTTCTCCTTGCCCACGCTGATGAAGCTGTTGAGGTCGAAGCTGCCGCCGCCGGCGATCTTGACGCAGTTGGGAACCACGATGCGATGCCCGCCTTCCATAAGCCGGCTCAGGATGTCGCCGGGAAACCGCCATACATCGATATCGACCCACAACGCCCAATCGTCATCCGGGTTGAGGCCGTGGTCGATCAGGTGGTTGCGCACCTTCGCGATGGCGCCGCGCCTTGCGCGCTGCAGGCGTCGCTTGGCGCGCTTGGTTCGATCGACCCGGACGCCTGTCTGTCTCTGCAGCAGAACCACGTCACGATAGTTGCCGGTCAGCGGCGCCACGGCTTGCTGCAATCGCTCCCAGCTTCCGTCCGTGCTGTCGCCCTCGCAAAAGACCAGCTTGATCCTGTCCTTTGGGTAATCGAGTGCGGAGACGGCATCGAGAAACGGCTGGATATGATCCGCCGCGTCGCRCAGCGGCACCAGAATGGCGACGTTGCCGCCTGACGGGGCAGGCGCGGCGACGGCCGCCGGGTCCACGCCCTCCCTGGCGGCTGCTTCGCTCAGATAGGCGCCGCGCGTCAGATGGTGCCAGGACCGGTAGACCCGCGTGCGGATCTTGTCTCGCCATCCCGGCGCCGGGGCGCGTGTCCACCATGTGCCGGCCCAATGGTGGATGGAAAGGGTAGGCGTCTCGTTGCCGCCATTGCGTCCGGCCGAGTCCACCGGCGCGAACAACGCCGAAGGGTGGATGGCGAAGGCGGATTGGTCACCGTAGCTGAGCTGCGCCGAAGTCATCACACAGGGGCCTGTCGCGTCGATGGCCTCCTTGGCGTGGGCCAGCCCCGGCAGGAAGGACAGGAGGTGAAGCCAGAAGGGATGTCCGGGCGGGCTGGCGATCGTGCCGTTGAACAGAAGATAGGGCAATCGGCGGAAATCGGCCTGCACTCGCGCATGCGTGTCCGGTTCCTTGCAGACCACGATCCGGTCCTCGCTGGCCAGCGGATCGAACGAGGCCACGCATTCGCAGTCGATATCGGCATAGACGCCGCCGAAATGGTGCAGAAGCATATACCGTCCGGCATCCGCCCTCAGCACACCCCGTTCGTAACTGCAAAAGGTCGGCAGGAAGTCGGGATAATGCCGGGCGACGAACTCGAGCAACCGCCGGTCGTTCCAGAACATCATCGTCCAGTCCGGATGGTGCCGCTTCCAGCTCTCGACATAAGCCTGGAACCGGGCGGGGATGTCGTCGGTCTTCCAGGTCTGGTGCAGGATCTTGGGGATCATCGAAGACTCGTTGTGCAGCGGTTCATCGGCTGGCGCCCTCCAGCCCCAGGCCATGGCGAACGGCGTCGCGGATCGCCTGAGGTCCGAAGCGGGACCATGCGGTGCCATGGGCGCGGACGCGCAGCCTGGCCATGCGAGCGGGGTCGGAACAGAGTGCGACCGCCAGGTCGGCAAGTCCTTCGTCGGTGTCGGACAGGAGCAAGTCCGCGCCGCTGGTGAGGTCGAGCCCTTCCGCCGCGAGCGGCGTCGCGATCACCGGAACACCCGCGGCCATCGCTTCTAGGATCTTGATGCGCGTGCCTCCCCCGGTCCTGAGCGGAACGATGCAGAGATGCGCTGCCGACAGCAGGGGTCCGATATCATCGGGGTTTTCGATCAGGACGACGCCGTCGAGTTCCGACAGGGCCTGGACGGCTGGATCGGGCGAACGGCCGGCAAGGACGAGCCGCGCGTCTGGCAACGCCTCCCGGACCCGCGGCAGGATGATGCGCGCCAGGCGTTCAGCGGCATCGACGTTGGGATGATAGCCGAGATGGCCGACAAAGAGGATCACCGGAAATCCATCGGCTGTGCCGGGTGGTGGCGGTAGCGTCTCAGACATCTCTTTGGCGCGGGGGATGCCATTCGGCACGATATCGACCGGCGTTTCATGCGTGGTTATCGCCTTGAGCCGCTCGCGGTCCAGCTTCGAACAGACCCAGATGCGATCGACGATCGCCGCCGCCCTCCGCTCCAACTGCCTTATCTCGGGCGACACGGCCGACGCGGCATCGCCGGGCGTCTGGGTGGCGAGATCGGATTCGACATTGTGCATGTCGAGAATGAGCTGACCGGTCAACGGCCGCAGAGGCTGCAGCAGCTTGAACAGCGGAATGCTCTCGACGACGATCGTGTCCGGGCGGAACGCGCGCACCAGGGCTCTGAGACGGGCGAGCGCCGGCCGCGGAATCCTGTTCTCGCCCTTGATGCGTCGCCAGCCGAGCGAATGCGACAGCCTTTCGGCTTCCGTGGTCAGTGAGACCGTGCGGATGTCGCGGCCTGGTGGCTGCGTCGAGCCGGCAGGTCTGACCGAGGCAAGACGGACGGGACCGATTTCGGCGGCCGCGACGGCATTGCCGAAAGTCCTGAGGTCGGCGCCGGAGGCGGGCGGGTAGGCCGGATCGAAGCTGACGATCAGCGTGCGCCGTGGCGCCGCCAAGCCGGTGGATGTATCCGGCCTGATCCCGGCCAGCCGCCCGAACCGGATCCTGGCCAGGTATTGGGCCGCTTTCCAGCTCCGGCCAAGTTCTCGATGGCCCTTGACCGCGCGCATCATGCCGGCGGCGTCCGCCAACATCCCGTGCTTGATAAGCTGGCGGGCGATGCGCTGCGCTATCCAGGCCTTTCGCCATTGCAACGCGTCCCGCTCGACGCCGGCGGCCGCGAGGCCGTTGAGTTCGCGCGCTATGGTGAGGAACGTCTTGCGCGGCGCGGTGATGAAACGGCGCGCCATACGTTCCTCGTCATGGTGATAGAGAAGCACCGGCGTGTCGATGGCAACGATTTCGGCGCGCGCCAGCAGCGCCGCCCAGTAGCAGGTGTCCTCGTCGAGCCCGATCGTTTCCGGAAAGCGGATGCCGGCTGTCGCCCAACCGGCAACCAGCGCGCTTCCCATGGCGATCGGCCACAGCTCGTTGCGCAGGTATCGGCGCGTGTTCTGCCGTTTGTCAGGGCCATAGCCATGCGGGGTCTTGAGCTTGTCCGGCCGG
The DNA here is from genome assembly GCF_001854795.2 of Mesorhizobium sp. LCM 4577. NCBI lineage: Bacteria > Pseudomonadati > Pseudomonadota > Alphaproteobacteria > Hyphomicrobiales > Phyllobacteriaceae > Mesorhizobium > Mesorhizobium sp. LCM 4577. The sequence goes on from NZ_MDDU01000001.1 coordinate 711,762, forward strand.
CCTTTCGCGCGCCGTATGCTGGCCCCGACGGCGAGGCCGGCGCCAGGCCGGCTTGCGAGCGCCGATCCCAGCAGCGACAGGCTGCCGGGCATCACCTCGTCATCGGCATCGAGAAAGAAGATGGATGTGCCGCTCGTCCGCTCGATTCCGACATTGCGCGCGGCGCCCGCGCTGCCCAGGCGAACGCTCACCACATCCAGCGGCAAGCCATGGCGGCGAGCACTCTCCGTCGCCGCCTTGGCCGTGCAGTCATCCGAGCTGTCGTCTATCAGCAGGATCTCGCGGATGACCGCCCTGTCGGCGGTCAGGCTGCCGAGCGCCGCGTCCAGCGTCGCGGCCGCATTCCTTGCCGGGATGACGACGGTTATGTCGGCCGCCATGCGCTCAACCGCTCATTGCCGTTCGAAGAAGCCGCGCTTGAGCAGGCGGTCGTAGTGGTGCTTGAGCAGTGACACCGGCCGCAGCGAAAGACTGCCAAGGCCATCGACGAGCTGCGGCTCGATGTCGAATGGCGATTGGTTTTCGAGCCAGCGGTAGGAAGAACCGTCCCTGAGCACCGAAGGAGAGCCCACCACATAACCGCCGAGCGCCTTGACGTGGCCGACCCGTCGCAGGCCGAAATGCAAGCTGGAGGAGACCATCGGTTCCCGCGTTCTCAGATAGACGTGAAATCCGCTCGGCGACTTTGCTATCGGCGTGCCGTTCGCAATTGCCATGTGATCGGCGCGCCAGGCACGGTAGCCGGCATCGCTGTCGAAATCGAGGATCATCAGGTTGGAGAATCCCCCCAATATGCCGACATTGCCGGCAAAGCCGCGAAACCAGCTTGCAATGTCGCTACCGTCCGGCGGCTTCTGCGCCAGCTGGAAGGTGATGGAATTGAAAGCCAGTTCCTTCAGGTCCTTGCGCAGCGTCTGCAGATGCAGCGGATCATACTCCATCGCCGCAAGGTCGAGATGCTTGCCGCCGGCGCGAAGCGGAAGGCATATGTAGCCGCGCTCCCGCAGCCTCAAAGCATAATCGGTCAGCACCTCAGGCTGCATGCGCCAGCTTGCCCGTATCGAACCCACGGCCGATCTTCGTTAGCCAACAGCGCCGTCGTCAAGCAATTCATCCCGGCCCGACGCGTTATTTTGCGGGCTAGCCGTCCATTCGGTGCTGGAAGAATTGCAGGAACAGTTCCCGCTCGGTGGTGATGTCGAGCTTTTCATAGATTCGCCGGCGGTGGTTCTTCACCGTGCCGACGGTGATGCCGAGCCGCTCGGCGATGTTGGCGGTTGGATGGCCGGCGAGGATGAGTTCCACCAGCTCGCGCTCGCGCAATGAGAGTTCCGGCCACAGGCTTTCCGGAATTCTGGGCTTCTGCTGCGGCGAAGCGCCTGGACCGCTCGGCGCCGAGGTGCGTGAAAAGTCTGAGCCGCGCGCTTTGATGTCCAGCGCATGCAGCGCTTCGAACACCGGCAGCCGCTCGGTCAGCAGCGCGATCTCGCCGTCCTTGAACGACACGGTCGAGCGGTCGAGGAAGATGCCGAGGCACCAGTCGCCGCCGTCGGCGAGCAGGATGCCGACCTCGTCGCAGATTTCGGACTGCGCCAGGAAGCCGGCTATGTACTGGCCGCGCTTGGCCTCCTCGTCGGCCAGGCCCTTCAGCGGCATGATGCCCAGCCGGCGCTCGCTGCGCCACGACGCATAGAACGGGTCGAAGACGTAGTAATTGTCGAGATAGCGCCGCACCATCTCGTCGGAGAAGCGCCGGTGCTTGACGAATTCCGGCGTCTTGGTCGCCGAATAGCGCGTCACCGTCACCAGGTCATGCGCGATGTCGGCGCCGATCAGGTCGATCAGGCAGTCGACATGCCGGTCGGTGCCGGTGGCGGCGATCGCTTTTGCCAGCGGCGCCCAGATATTGCCCATGCGCATGCCCTTTTCTCGGCGAACCCGGCCCAAGCGTCATTGTGTCTTTAGGCATATGGCGCGATCCGGCTTCGGGAATCTAGCCTGCGGTCACTCTCGGCAAGGGAAAGCGACCCGTGGACCAGATCACCACCAACCCAATCGTCATCGGCATCGACGCCGGCGGCACCATGACCGACACGATCCTTGTCGATCAGGACGGTCACTTCAAGATCGGCAAGTCGGCGACCACGCCGAAGAACGAGGCCGAGGGCTTCCTCGCTTCGGCCGAGGACGCGGCGGATGCCTGGGGCATCTCGCTTCAGGATCTGTTTTCGGGCGTCAACGTGGTGCTCTATTCCGGCACCGGCATGCTCAACACGCTTCTGTCGCGCACCGGCCGCAAGCTCGGGCTGATCACCACCAAGGGCCTCGAGGACATGATCCTGATGGGCCGCGGCCTGCAGGCCTGGGCCGACTATTCCTATGCCGACCGCCTGCACGCGGTGACCCACCATCATCCCGATCCGCTGGTGCCGCGCCGCCGCACCCATGGCGTCACCGAGCGCATCGACCAGTTCGGCGACGTCATCCTGCCGCTCTACGAGCACGAGGTGCACGCTGCCGCAAAGAAGCTGATCGCCGACAAGGTCGAGGCGATCTGCATCATGACCATCTTCTCCCATGTCAATCCGGCGCATGAGAAACGCATCGCCGAGATCTGCCGCGAGGAGATCGCCGCCGCCGGCGCCGACATCCTGGTCTACACCAGCCACGAAGTGCGCCCGGTCATCCGCGAGCAGTCGCGGCTGAACTCGGTGCTGATCGAAGCCTATGCCACCTCACGCGGCCGCAGGCAGCTCAAGGGCATCGAGGACGTCTCGAAGAAATATGGCTTCAGATATGGCGTGCAGACGCTGCTTTCCTTCGGCGGCCTGACGTCCATCGACCATCCGCGCCTGCACGAGACGATGATCTCCGGTCCGATCGGCGGCATCCTGGGCGCGGCCTATGTCGGCAAGCTGATCGGCAACGACTCGCTGATCTGCTCGGATATGGGCGGCACCTCGTTCGACATGGGCGTCATCACGCGCGGCCAGACGCGGATCGAGAACGAGCCGCTGATGGACCGCTTCAAGCTCAACGTCCCGACGCTGCATCTCGACACCATCGGCGCCGGCGCCGGCATGATCCTCAAGGTCGATCCGCTGACCAAAAAGGTATCGCTCGGGCCGGAAAGCGCCGGCTCCGATCCCGGCCCGATCTGCTTCGCCAAGGGCGGCGCCGAGCCGACGATCGCCGACTGCGACGCCATCCTCGGCCGCTTGAACCCGCATTACTTCCTTGGCGGCAAGGTCGTGCTGCAGGTCGAAAAAGCAAGGAAAGCCTTCGAGGAGAAATGCGCCCGCGTGCTCGGCGTCGGTGTCGAAGAAGCTGCCGAAGGCATGATCGACATGCTGGAGGCCGACGCCAACAATGCGCTGCGCCGCGTCATCTCCGGCCAGGGCATCCATCCATCGGAGTTCACGCTGCTCTCCTATGGCGGCTCCGGCCCGCTGCACCTCGCCGGCTGCTCCAAAGGCATCGGCTTCAAGGACATCATCACCTTCCAGTTCGCCGCCGCCTTCTCGGCCTTCGGCTGCACCACTGCCGATTTCATGCGCCGGCATTCGGTGTCGACACAGATCGACATCGGCGCGCGCGCCAGCGATGACGAATTGCAGGCTTTCGGGGCGAAGGTTACCGGCGTGTGGAACGACCTGACGAAGGCCGCGGTCGAAGAAATGGTCGCCGACGGCCATGCGCTCTCAAAGATCAAGACCGTGCCGTTCCTGATGATGCGCTACACCGGCCAGCTCGAGGACGTCGAGGTGATGGCGCCGCTGTCGGCGGTTCGTTCGGCCGACGACATGCGCAAGGTCATCGCCGAGTTCGAGGCGGTCTACGCCAAGGTCAATCACCGTGTGTCGCGCTATGGCGAGGCCGGCTTCTCGATCACCGAGCTGGGCTTGATCGCGACCGCCGACAAGGTCAAGCCGATGCTGGTCAAGCGGCCGCTGGGCAAATCCGACCCCGCGTCGGCCCATAAGGGGGTGCGCGAGGCCTATATCGGCGGCCGCTGGCACAAGGCCAATCTCTACGAGATGGATCTGCTCCAGCCCGGCCACGAGGTTATCGGCCCGGCCATCATCGAACATCCGGCGACCACTCTCGTCGTCCACCCGCAGGACCGCGTCCATGTCGATGAATGGACGCTGCTGCACTACACCCACGCTTGAGAAGGGCGAACGCCATGCTGGACAAACCCGCCTCTGCGCTGCGCATCCGCGAAAGGCTGATCGAATCCGAACGGCTGATGGACGAGACCGGTTGCTATGACGGCATCACCGAGCTCGAGCTGCGCAACCAGGATCCGCTGAAGTTCGAGACGCTGCACACCAAATTGCGTGCCTATTGCGTGTCGGCCCGCGAAATGGCGCGGCGTATCTCCGCCTCGCCCGGCGTGCGCGAGGTCGGCGAGATGGTCGTCGCCATCTACACGCCGGAGGGCGACGCGATTGCGCTCTCCAATGGCATCATGGTGCATGTCCACACGATGAGCCGCTTCATCAAATGGATGATCCGCAACGGCTACGAGGAAAACCCGCAGATCCGCGACGGCGATATCTTCGCCAACAATGACGCCTTCATCGGCACCGTGCAGGTGCCGGACGTGATGGACGTGGTGCCGATCTTCCATTCGGGCAAGCTCGTCGGCTGGGCCGGCGCCGTCTGTCACGAGCTGGAGGCCGGCGGCATCACGCCGGGCGGCGACGTGGCGCTGGCGCAGGAGCGCTTCACCGAAGGCCTGTTCGTTTGTGCCGAGAAGGTCGGTGAGAACGACGAGCTCAGGCGCGACTACGTCATCCGTTGCGAGCGCAATCTCCGCATGCCGATCTACTGGGTGCTGGACGAGAAGGCCAAGGTCGCCTCCTGCATCGACATGCGCGAAAGCGTCAAGGCGCTGATCGACGAGATCGGCCTCGATTACTGGATGCAGGTGTCGAAGGAGTTCATCGAGGAAGGTCGCCGCGCCCAGCTCGCCCGCACCCGCCAGCTCACCGTGCCCGGCATCTATCGCGGCCACACCTTCTACGGCCACGTCACCGCCGGCAAGCCGGGCTACCAGCCGCTCGGCGACCCCAACTGGCTCTACAACATTCCGATCGAGATGGAGATCACGTCCGACGGCAAGATCGTCATGGACTTCGAGGGCACGCAGCCTTGGGGGTACCATTCGATGAACTGCACGCCGGCCGGCATGGACGGCGGCATGTTCGTGACGCTGACCCAGCACATGAATTTCGAGGGCCTGGTCAATGACGGCGCCTGGATGGCGACCGAATTGAAGCTGCCGCATGGCACCTGGACCAACCCCGACAACGAGATGGTGGCGACGGCCACATCCTGGGCGCTGCTGCTGCCCGCCTACGGCGTCTTCCAGCGGCTCTTGTCGCGCTCCTTCATCGCGCGCGGCTTCGTCGAGGAGGCCTTTGTCGGCCAGGTCAACAGCCCGATGATCGAGATGGGCGGCGAGAGCCAGTACGGCACGCCTTTCGGCATGGCGCATTTCGAATGCGCCGCCGCCGGCTCCGGTGCGCTGGCGATCAAGGACGGGCTCGACACCGCCTATGTCGGCTGGAACCCGGAATCCGACATGGGCAATATCGAGATCTGGGAACAGAACATGCCGATGCTCTATATCGGCAGGTCGATCGTTCCCAATTCCGGCGGCGCCGGCAAATATCGCGGCGGCTGTTCCTTCCTGTCGACGTGGCTGGTCTCGAAGACCGATCATTTGCGGCTGGTGACGTCCGAGCACTCCTCGCGGGTCTTCGACAATGGCGGCCTGTGCGGCGGCTATCCGGCGCCGACCTGCCAGAAGCACCGCGCCGTGCGCGATTCGAACATCTTCGAGCTGGCCGAAAACGGCGCGCCGCTCGCCCATCACACCGGCACCAATCCGTACCGCTCGGAGCTGGAAGTGCGGCTCGAAGGCGATCATGTGACGCTGGAAGGCCCTTACATCACCGCGCCGCATAAGACCGGCGATGTCTTCACCCATTCCTACAATGGCGGCGGCGGTTACGGTGACGTGCTGGAGCGCGATCCGATCAAGACCGCCTGGGACGTCGAGAACGGTTTTCTGACCAAGGAAGCAGCCGAGGGCATCTTCGGCATCGTGCTCGACGAGGACGAGGAAGGTTTTCCGGTCGCCAATCTCGAAGCCACCAAGCGCCACCGCGCCGAGATGCGGGCCAAGCGCCTGGCGCGTGCAAAACCGGTCTCGGAATGGATCGCCAAGGAGCGCGAACGCGTGAAAGCCGCCGATTTCGCGCCCGAGGTGAAGAAGATGTACGCCAGCGCCATCAAGCTGTCGCCGCGCTTCACCAGGGACTTTTCGACCTTCTGGGATGTCGATGCCAAATCGACCTTCGGCGTGGAGTAAGGACCATGACCTCATACAGCAAGGAAGTCATCGCCGATCTGGTTGCCGGCACGCTGCCCTGGCCGCAGACGCGGCGCATCATGAGCGCCTACAAGGACGACGACCGTTTCTTCAAATATGTCGCGGTGCTGCAGGATCGCGTCGGCTGGAAGGACCCGATCCTGCTCCCGGTCGGAGACCATCTCTTCATCTGCCAGAGCGGCGACGAGCGGGTGACGAAATGCGAATGCGGCCACTCCTTCGGCGACTACCRCAAGAACTGGAAGCTGAAGGCCGCGATCATCGTGCGCGACACCGAGGAGACGCTGCGCGAGATCTACCCCAACAGCGACTTGCCGGATCCGGAGTGGATGGAAATCCGCGAATTCATCTGCCCGCAATGCGGCACGCTGCATGAGGTCGAAGCGGCCGCCCCCGGCTATCCGATCGTGCATGATTTCGAGCCCGATCTCGAAGGTCTCTATCGTGACTGGCTGGGCAAGCCGCTGGAGCCGTTGAACAAGGGAGGCTGATGCCGCAATGGGCCGCGTCGCAGGCAAGGTGGCGCTCGTTACCGGGGCCGGGCTCGGCCTCGGCCGTGCGTCGTCGCTTCTGCTGGCGTCGGAAGGCGCCAGGCTCGTCGTCAGCGACATCGATGAAGGCCTCGCGGCCAACACGGCGGCGGAGATCGTCAAKGCCGGTGGCGAGGCATTGGCACTGCGCCATGATGTGTCGAAACCCGAGGACTGGCCGGCCGTCATGGCGGCGATCGAGCGGCGCTTCGGGCGGCTCGACGTGCTGGTCAACAATGCTGGCATCGCGATCGCCAAAAACGTCGAGGACACGACTTTAGCCGAATGGCGGCGCACCATGGCTGTCAATCTCGACGGCGTCTTCCTGGGCTGCCAGGAAGGCGTCAAGCTGATGAAGAAATCCGGCGGCGGATCGATCATCAATCTCTCCTCCATCGACGGCATCATCGGCGAGGCGGACTTGGCCGCCTACTGCGCCTCCAAGGGCGGCGTGCGCACCTTGACCAAGGCGGTTGCGGTGCATTGCGCCGAGCAGCGCTACGGCATCCGCTGCAATTCCATCCATCCGGGCTACATCTGGACGCCGCAGACCGAGACCTATTTGCGCGACCTCGGCACGCTCGAGCAGGAGAAGGCCAAGGCGCTGTCGCGGCACCCGATCGGCTTTCTCGGCGAGCCGAACGACATCGCCTACATGGTCCTCTACCTCGCCTCGGACGAATCGAAATTCGTCACCGGCTCCGAAATGGTGGTCGACGGTGGCTATCTTGCAGTGTGAACCCGGAGACCGCTTGCGATGACCAACCTCACCGGCCGCAGCGCCATCGTCACCGGCGGCTTTTCCGGCATGGGCTTTGCCATCGCCACGGCGCTCGCCAAGGCCGGCGCCAACGTCGCCGTCGGCTCCTATGTGGCGCCGCCGCAGGCGGGCAGGGCAGACGCCGCCTACTATCCCGGCGCCGACGAGATCGAGCGCGTGAAGTCGGCGCTGGCTGCCCACGGCACCAAGGTGCATGCCACCCATCTCGACGTGCGCGACAGCGCGCTCACCAACCTCTTCTTTGCGGAAGCCCAGGCGGCGGTCGGCCCGGCCGACATCCTCGTCAACGCCGCGGGTACCACGGCCGAGCAGCCGGTCTGCGGCCATTCCGACGAGCTCTGGGACAAGATCGTCGACACCAATCTCACCGGGGCGTTCCGTACGACCCGCGCGGTCCTGCCCGGCATGATCGAGCGCGGCTGGGGCCGCATCGTCAACATCGGCTCGACCGCCGCTTCCGTCGGCTGGAAGGACAATCCAGCTTATTGCGCCTCCAAGGCCGGCCTGCTCGGCCTGACCCGGTGCGTCGCGCTCGAAGGCGCGGCACACGGCGTCACCTGCGTCATGATCAGCCCGACCTGGGTCGAAACCGAGCTGATGCGCCGCAACGTGGCGCAGGTCGTAGAGCGCGAAGGCAAGGGCCGCAGCGCCGAGGACCTGATGGACGAATTCAGGAAGGGCAACCCGCAGGGGCGTATGATGCAGCCGGAAGAAATCGCGGCGCTCGCGGTCTTCCTCTGCTCGGACCTGGCCAAGGGGATCACCATGGAAAACATCCAGATCACCGGCGGAGCCTTATGGTAGCATCGGCAGGGGTGATGGATACCGGTCTCGTGGGAGGAGGCCGGCATGACGGAAGGACCATCAACCAACAGGGGAACTGACATGATGATAAGAAATGTCTTGCAAACAGCCGGAATTGGCCTCGCGCTGATGCTTGCCGGAGGGAGCGCGGCGTACAGCGCCGATCTCGGCGCCAAGGACGAGCCGATCAAGCTCGCCATGCTGGAATGGACCGGCGCACATGTCTCCACGCACATCGCCGGGCAGCTCCTGGAGAAGCTCGGCTATAAGGTCGAATACGTCACCGCCGGCAATTTCCCGCAATTTTCGGGCCTGGCCGATGGCTCGCTCAGCGCCTCGGTCGAGATCTGGTTGAACAATGTCGGCGACATCTATCCGAAGGTGCTGGCCGCCAAGCAGATCGAGGACATCGGCAAGCTCGACCTGAAGACCCAGGAAGGCTGGATCTATCCGAAATTCATGGAGAAGGTCTGCCCCGGCCTGCCGGACTGGAATGCGCTGAACAAGCCCGAATGCGTGCAGGCATTGGYGACGCCCGAGACGGCACCCAACGGCCGCTTTCTCGATTATCCAGCCGATTGGGGTTCGCGCGCGGCGACCATCCTCGCCGACAACAATATGCCTTACACCGCCGTTCCGTCGGGCTCCGAAGGCGCGCTGGTCGCCGAATTGGAAGCAGCAGAAGCCGCCAAGACGCCGCTGATCATGATGTTCTGGGGCCCGCATTACGCGCTGGCCGAGAACGATGTCGGTTGGGTGACGATGCCGCCCTGCAAGGAGCAGACCAACGAGCACTGCATCACCCCTCCCGATGTCGACAAGATCGTCTGGTCGGGTTTCGGCGCCAAATGGCCGGCGGCTTACGCCTTCCTCAAGGCCTTCAAGATGGATGCGACCGAGCAGCAGAAGATGATGCTGGCCGTCGACAAGCAGGGCAAGGATCTCGACGCCGTCGTCAAGGAATGGATCGACAAGAACGAGACGGTGTGGAAACCTTGGCTCGACGCCGCCAAGGGATAATTCGCCGATGTGCTTGGCAAGGGCTGAGGGCACCATAGGCCCGGCTTCCGCGCTGCGCGGAGCCGGGCGGGCGATCGGCACGGGTGGTTAAGGATGAACACGGCCGCGCGTCCGATAAAGCTTGCCTGCCGAAATGTCTGGAAGGTCTACGGCCGGCGCCCGGCCTATTACTTCGACTCGCGCGGCTATATCATCGATCCCGACGCGCTGGCCGAACGCCTGCGCGCCGAGGCGCATCTGCCGGCCGTCGTCGATGCCAGCTTCGAGGTGGCGACCGGCGAGATCTTCGTCATTATGGGCCTGTCCGGCTCCGGCAAGTCGACCCTGGTGCGCTGCCTGTCGCGCCTGGTCGAGCCCAGCGCCGGCGAGGTCCTGCTCGACGGCAGGAATCTGCTCGCCGCCAGCGGCAAGGAGCTCATCGAGCTGCGCCGCCACGCCATGGGCATGGTGTTCCAGAATTTCGGCCTGCTGCCGCATCTGAACGTGTTGGGAAACGTCGCCTTCCCGCTGAAGATCCAGGGCAAGCCGGCGAAGGAGCGCGAGGCCCGTGCCCGCGAGATGATCGCCCTGGTCGGGCTTGAAGGGCGCGAGGCGTCCTTCCCGCATCAGCTCTCCGGCGGCCAGCAGCAGCGCGTCGGCATCGCCCGTTCGCTCGCGGTGGGGCCGGAGCTCTGGTTTCTCGACGAGCCGTTCTCGGCGCTCGACCCGCTGATCCGCAAGCAGATGCAGGACGAGTTCCTGCGCCTGCAGCGCATGCTGAAGAAGACCATCATCTTCATCACCCACGATATCGCCGAGGCCTTCCGCCTCGCCGACCGGCTGGCGATCATGCGGGCCGGCAAGATCGTGCAGATCGGCCGCCCGGCCGATATCGTGCTCAACCCGGCCGACGACTATGTCGCGCAGTTCACTGAGGACATGCCGCTGTTGCGCGTCATCACGGCTGGCGACATCGCCGCGCCCGCCAATGGCGCGGTGCTGCCTGAGCGCAGCGTCGCCGCCGACACCAGCCTCGAAGCGCTGATCCCGCAGCTCGCCTCCGGCGTGGCGGCGTTCACAGTGCCGGGCGCCGGCGACAGCCCGCCGGCGGTGCTCAGCGCCGGCGCCGTGCTCGCCGTGATGGAGCGCGAGCAGGCGAGGCGCAAAAGTTCATGACGGCGCCGGCCGCGATCGCACCATCCCCGCAAAGGTTCGCCATCGCGCCGGCCCTTCTTCCCTGGTGCGCGCTGGCCGTGCTGACGGTGCTTTGCCTGCTGCTCAAAACCGAACTTCCCTGGCTGGTCAATTTCCCAAAGGAATGGACGCTGCCGCTGGCTACATACATCAATGCCGTGACCGACGTGGTGGTCGCCGTCATCCAGCCGGGTTTCCGCGCGCTCTCCGCTCTGCTCGATGCGCCGATGCGCGGCGCGCGGCTGGCGCTCGCCTGGCTGCCCTGGCCGGCGGTGATGCTGGCTGTCGCCGCCCTTGCGCTGAAGTCGAGCGGCGAACGGCTGGCCATCTTCGCGCTCGCCACGCTCGCCTATATCCTGCTCGCCGGCTACTGGCCGCAGAGCATGAACACGCTGGCGCTGGTGCTGCTGGCGGTGCCGATCTCGATCGTGCTCGGCTTCCTGCTTGGCGTTCTCGGCCATGCCCGCCCGCGTTGGCGTCCGGTGCTCAACGGCGCGCTCGATCTCATGCAGACGGTGCCGGCCTTCGCCTATCTCATCCCGCTCCTGCTTCTGTTTGGCTTCGGCCCGGTGGTCGGGCTGATCGCCTCGGCGATCTACGCGACGCCGCCGATGGTGCGCAACACCATGCTCGGATTGGATCGCGTGCCGGCGGCGATCAGCGAGGCCGGCCTGATGAGCGGCTGCACGCGCCGCCAGCAATTCTGGCAGGTCGAGGTGCCGACGGCGCTGCCGCAGCTTCTCGTCGGCTTCAACCAGACGACGATGGCGGCGCTGTCGATGGTCATCGTCGCCGCCATCATCGGCGGCTTCGAGGACATCGGCTGGGAGGTCCTTTCGTCGATGCGCAAGGCCGAGTTCGGCCAGAGCATCCTCTCAGGCCTGGTGATCGCGTTGCTCGCCATCCTCATCGACCGTCTCACCATCGGCTTCGCCAGGGCGCCGGAGACCGGCCCAACGCGCGCCATGCGCTGGATGACGCCGCGCCGGCTGGTGCTGTCGCTGGCGGTCGCGCTGGCTCTTGCAGTGGTCATCCGGTTGGCCGTGCCTGATGCGACGCTTCTGCCGCAAACCGGGCTGCGCATGCAGATGGGCACCGTCAACGAGTGGCTGCTGGGACTGGTGCGTGACTATGCCTGGTTCTTCAACGGCGCGCGCAATGCGGTGCTCTATTGCCTGTTGCTGCCGATGCGCGTCGGCATTTCCGGCTCGGCGACGCCGGTCATGTGGGGCTTCTCGCTGCCGCCATCGGCGCTGGCCGCCTATGCCGTCCTGGTGCTGGCCATGGCCGTGCTGGCTGYGCGCCGTCTCGGCTGGCAGGCGGCGGCCGCGGTGCTGGCCGCCGGCCTCGTCCTCTACACCGGCTTTCTCGATCTGCCTTGGCCGGTCTTCATCCTTGCCGTCGCCTTGCTTGCCGGTCAGGTGGGCGGGCCGCGGCTCGGCCTCTTCGCGGTGGCGGGCTTCGGGCTGATCCTGGTCAACGGTCTGTGGCCGCAGCTGGTGCAGTCGCTCTATCTCTGCACGCTGGCGGTCCTGCTTTGCCTTCTGGTCGGCGGCGCGCTCGGCACATGGGCGGCGCATAGCGACCGCGTCTCGCAGGTCCTGAAGCCGATCTGCGATGCATTGCAGACCATGCCGCAATTCGTCTTCCTCATCCCGGCGCTGATGTTCTTCAAGGTCGGCGAGTTCACCGCGCTGATCGCCATCATGCTCTACGCCATCGTGCCGCCGATCCGCTATGTCGAGCACGGACTGCGGCATGTGCGCGCCGATGTGGTCGAGGCGGTCGAGCAGATGGGCGCGACGCCGCTGCAGACGCTGCTGCAGGCCAAGCTGCCGCTCGCCTTGCCGGTCGTCATGCTCGGCCTCAACCAGACCATCATGGCGGCGCTGTCGATGCTGGCCATCGCCGCCCTTGTCGGCACGCGCGATCTTGGCCAGGCGGTCTATGTCGCGCTTGGCAAGGCCGATGCCGGCATGGGCCTGATCGCCGGCCTGTCGATTGCCTTCCTGGCGATCCTGGCCGACCGGTTGATCCAGGCCGCCGTCGCACGCTCGGCGGCTTCGTCGCTCTGATCAGACCGGCGCCGGCACACGGCCATTGGCAGGTCTCTCGTCCTCGGTTGGGACGACCGCCCTGCGGCGCCGGAAAGCCGGCAACGGGGTCAGCGTGAACAGGCCATAATAGACGATAAACGACGCCATGAAGTAGGGGCCGAGCATTTCGACCTCGAAGAAGGAGCGGATCAGCATCAGCCCGATCGCGCCGGCAAGCACCACCGAATCGGCGTTCCAGTCGCCRAACACAACCTTCGACACATGGCCGTAGAAAGAGCGCAGGATGACCAGCGCCAGCAAGGTGACGCCGATGAAGCCAATCTCGACCAGTGTCTCGACATAGGTGTTGTGGAAGTGGAAGCCGGAGCGGGTCGAGATGTAGAATTCCGCCCACAGCCGTTCCGGATCGGCAAAGCCCTGCACCCAATAGGCGGCATAGCCATAGCCGAGCAGCGGATGCTGCTGCGCCGCTTCCCAGCCCTGTTCCCAGAGATAGGTGCGGCCGGTGAGCGTCGAATCCTTGCCGAAGAGGCCGAGCACGAAATCCAGCAGGCCGAGGTTGAGCGCCGCCACCACGCCCGTCACCAGCGCGCCGGCGCCGACGATGAACAGCACGCGGCGATAACGCAGCGACAAAACCTTGGTCATGGTGAGCAGCATCACGATGCCGATCACCGCCGGCAGCGAGGCAACCGACGTCGCCGAATGGGCGATGGCAAGCATATAGACCGACAGAAGCATGATCGGCGCGGTCCAGACGAAGCCCAGCCAGTTGCGCCGGTAGAAGACCAGGAAGGCAAGGCAGAAGAAGATGCCGAGCGAGGAGAAGAAGCCGATCTGGTTCTTGGAGCCGAAGGCGCCGACGAAATTGACCGTGCCGTCGATCGTGTCGAGCGCGTAGGCGCCGACCTTCAGGGAATAGAGCAGGACAATGAAGATGCCGATCAGCGAGCCGACCACCAGCGTGCGCACGCTGATGGTGCGCGCCGCGACATAGGCGCAGACGATATGCGAGGAATATTGCACTGCCGCGCGCGCGCTGATGCCCGCCGCCTGGGACCAGAACACCGAGAAGCAGACATAGGCCGCAAGCAGTATCGGCAGCCAGGCGCTGGAAAGCCTCCAGGTAAAGCGCCGGTAATCGACGAAGAGCAGCGGCAGCCAGACGGCGTAATAGGCGAGGATCAGGATCTGACCGAAATTGGGCGAGTAGGCGAAAGCGACCATGGAAACCGCGACGGCGAAGGCGCCGTAGGTCTCGTTGCGGTCGGGATCGATCAGAATGGATTTCGGAATCTTCATGCCGGATCTGTCCGTTGAGCCCTTCTTCAGTGAGCCGGTCTAAGCCACGGCTCGCGCGCGCTGCATCTGCCGCTGCAGGAAGCGCCGCACCGGCTCGTCATAGATGCGCGTGGCGATGTCGGCGATGACGATGACCGAGGCCGCCATCACGATGCCGAACCAGGGATGATGCGCGAAAGGATCGATCGAGAAGGCCTTGCCGGCTCCGGCGATGATCATCAGCATCGGCGTGTGGATGATGTAGATCGGATAGGAAATCCGCCCGAGCCAGCCATAGAAGCCGGACAGAAGCGGCGCGGTCGGCGCCACCGCGCCGGTCATCACCATGATCGGGAAGACGATGACGATCGCCGCGAGGTCGTAGGCAACGCGCGCGCCGCCGCCAGGTGCGATGGCGAAGACGGCGAGCGTGAGCAGGATCGCGCCCTCGACCCACAAGCCGTGCCGCAGGAAGCCGAGACTGCCTTGCCAGCGCGCCATCGAGCGGCAGAGCAGCACGCCGAGGAAGAACGAGAAGGTGACGCGTGGCAGTCCGCTGAGGATGGTATTGCCGGTCATGCCGAAATCCAGCGTGCCGGCGAAGATCGAGGCGACGACGAGCAGCACGAGGCTGACGGCGACGATGCCCGTCAGCACGCGCCGCGACAGGAGCACGAAGACCGCGACATAGGCGATGTTGACGATGAGCTCGAAAAACAGCGACCACGAAGCCGGATTGAGCGGGAAGATCGTGTGATAGGCATCGCTGACCAGCGGGATGAAGAACATGCCGGTCGTCAGCCGCATGCCGATCTCGGACAGCGGCATGTATTCGACCGGCATCAGCCTGTTCTTGACCAGCAGGTAGAAGAAGCCGAGCAGCGTGCCGGCGAGATAGAGCGGATAGAGCCGGATCAGGCGGATGGCCACGAACGTGCCGAAGCCCATGCCGTTCTCGATCTTGCGGTCATAGGCATGCGCGATGACGAAGCCGCTCAGCAGGAAGAACAGATCGACGGCGAGATAGCTCGACGGCAGCACCCTACCGTCGGCCAGGAACGGCGAGAAGTGGTAGAGCATGACGCTGATCGCCGCCACTCCGCGGATGGCGTCGAGATTGAGATACACATGACGCGGAGCTGCGGGCTGCATGTTATGCCTTCAAGCGGTCCAAAACAGATCGCCCGCCCGCGTTGCGCGCGAACGAGCCTGACTTGTTCCTCCCGCCTCCGTTGCTCGGTTCGCCGCGTGCAAGCCGTGGCCGGCGGCGCTACTGGCTGGCCGTCGGCGCCAGCTTCACCTTGATCACGTCGCCCGGCAGCACAGGCGTGTCTTCCTTGGCTTCGATCTCGCTCGTCTTGCCGTCGGCAACGCGCACCAGCGAATAGAGCAGGGGCGGTTCTTGACTGCCGGTGAGGGCCGCAGTCGTTGCCGGATCCGACGCCTGGGCGATCAGGCCCTTCTGCATGCCGACCCTCAAGGCTGCCTCGTTCAGGTTCGCCTCCGTTTGCTGCCGGTCGGCAGTGAGGCTCGAACTCAGTGTGTTACGGGCATCGATGGCGTCCTGCTCCGCCTTGCTGATCGACTGCTTGGCGGTGAGGATAGCCGTCTCATAATCGAGGATCTTGCCCTGCAGGTCGGTGACCGTCTGCTGCGAGGAAAGCAATCGCGCATTGGCAATCAGGCCCTTTTGCGCCAGCGGACCGATGCTGTTTGCCTGCTGCTCCGCCAGGTCGACCTGCTTCTGCTGGTTGGCGATCTTCTTTTGCAGCGATTCGATTTCCGACTGCAGAACACCCTTCAACTGGTCGAGCGCATCAAGCTTCAGCTTCAGCGACTTCTGGTCGGAAACCAGGATGGCCGTTTCGTCGGCGACGATGGTCGGCAATCTCGAATCACCCTGGATTTCCTGAGGCACCTCGAAGGTCGTTTTCCCGGCCAGGTCGGCGTCGATGCGGGCTCGCTTGACCATCAGCCGCAAGCGCTGGTCGTCATAGATGTCATAGCTGCCCTTGGCGGTGATCAGATCCTTTTCGATCTGCGGACCATAGTCGGCATTGCGCCTTATGCCGCCGGCAATGCTGACTGCCTTGAGCACGGTCAGATCGGGCACGAAGGGAAACTGGCCGGGATTTTGGACTTCGCCCGAAATGTAGAACGGCCGGAACTGCGCCATCTGGACTGAAGCTTCCGGCTTGTCGGGTAGCGCCAGCTTACGCTGCAGCGCGAGTCCGATCGCCGAAGCGATCTCCGCCGTCGTCTTGCCGGCGGCCTCCATGTCGCCGACGAACGGCACCGAGAGCGTTCCGCCCGGGCCGATCGAATACTCGCCGTTGATGGCCGACCAGTCGCGGAACGTGCCGTCGACCGTCTGCCATTCGGCGACGCGGATGTTGAGCTTGTCCAGAGGGCCAAGCTGATAATCGCCGGCGGCAGCCAATTGCGGCATGGCCAGCGACGCCGCAAGCAAGAAGCCCGCGACGCGGGCCGGTGTCCGGGATATGAGACTGCAGGCGAAAGACAGTCCGAAGAGGTCTTTTGTCAAATGAACGTTTCCGATCCGCTTTGGCCCCATCCGCCCGATGAGATCACTGCCGGATGCCTGCCCCTAATCTGGCGGGGCAGCCCCGTCGGTCAATAGCTGCCGCGCGACATCCACACGGCAGGAACCGTCTTGAAGATGATGCGAATGTCCTGGAACATCGACCAGTTCTCGACATAGTGGCGGTCGAAGGCGACGCGTGTGTCGTAGGATACGTCGTTGCGGCCGCTCACCTGCCACAGGCCGGTGAGACCCGGGCGCGACTTCAGGTAATAGACCGCGGCGCTGCCATAGATCTCCAGTTCGTCGCGTACGACCGGGCGCGGGCCGACAAGGCTCATGTCGCCCTGCAGGATGTTGAGGATCTGCGGCAGCTCGTCGAGGCTGAGCTTGCGAAGCACCTGGCCGACGCGGGTGACGCGCGGATCGTTCTTCAGCTTGCGCGTCGCGATCCATTCGGCGTTGGCTTCCGGATTGGCGGCCAGATAGGCGGCGAGCACGCGCTCGCCGTCCGTCACCATGGTGCGGAATTTGAGGCAGGAGAAAATCCTGCCGCCACGACCGATCCGCTTGTGGCCATAGAAGATCGGACCGTTGTCCGAAAGCTTGACCAGCAGGGCGACCATCAGGAAAAGCGGGCTGAGCAGAACCAGCCCGGACAGGGAACCGACGATATCGAAACTGCGTTTGAGCAGACCGCCGATGGGGGGTGGAAAATCAACGCCGACCTGCGCAAAACCCGCATTAGCCGACTTGGCGACGTCCCTCATGCAGAAGCTCCATACGTTGAACGGATGGTTTACGGCAAGATATCAAAAAAATGCTGCAGCGCAACACACAATTTCCCATCGCGCTGAAATGTTCACGTCATGAATTGACTAAATAATAAACCTGCCCTGCCCAAATTTTCACCTTTGTGGCATGTTTATGACAAGGTGAGAGCAAACCAGGAAAATGTAGTCCACCTTTTGGGCCATTTTTGGACAGTGCATTCTTTGCTGCAGAAGAAATGCGGTTGCATGTCGCTGGGAGCACTCGCAACGGTAAGTTATTCAGCTAAAATACTAATCAAAGTGGTAGGTTTTACTGAAGCGACAGGCGGTGCATTGAATAGCTGCCGGAGCCAGAGTGTGCGACGCAGCATGGTGGAGTCGATCTCGTAAAATCCTTGGAAACCATACCTGCCGGGCCTTGCTCCAACCGGCCCGCCTTAATAGAGTCGCAAATTGTTCCTGTCATTGTCTGCATGGGTAAGGAAGGCCGGAAGCAACCGGCCGGATTGGGCAGCCAGAAAGAACTCTTTGGCGCAACGGGGAGTTACGCGGGTGGGTAAGTCACAGCTTCTGCATGCTCGTCTCGGTTGAAGGGCCGGCGAACATGTCTCTGCCAAAATTCATCATCGGCATGATATTCGCGCTCGCGATCGTCATCGGCTGGTCGTATTTCGACGGCGCATCGGCGGGCACCATCCTGTTGCGTGCCATCGTTTGCGCCGTGATCATCCAGGCGGGCTATTTCCTTCTGGTCTTCGCCATGATCGGCAGGGCCACGCCGACATCGGCCGACAAAGCCCGCGAGGCGGACCGCGGCACGATCCTGAACAAGGTCGCCGAAGGCGAAAAGCTAAGCGCCAGGCGCAGCCTCCACTGATCGTTCGACCGGCGTCGGGACCGGTCCGGCCTCGACCGGAGGCGCGGTGCCGCGCTCGGCCTGCTCGCCCGACAGCATCCTCGCAAGACGGCTGCCGGCTTTTGCCTTCAGCCGCCGATATTGTCCGACCTCGACGATGCGCCCGTTCTCGATGGCCACGACCCAGTCGGCGAAGGCGATCATCGATGGTCGGTGCGCGATGGTCAAAATCGTCATTTCGCCGCGCAGCGCCTCGATCGATTGGGCGATCAGCGACTGATTCTGCCAGTCGAGCGCGCTCGTCGCCTCGTCGAGGATAAGCAGCGAGGGCTTGCGCAGCAGCGCTCGCGCCAGGGCGACGCGCTGCCGCTCGCCGCCGGAGAGCCGGACACCGCGGTCGCCCACCACCGTCTCGAGCCGCAATGCCAGCCGCTCCACGAAATCGGCCGCATGGGCGTTGCGCAGCGCCGCCCAGAGCTCGTCCTCGCTCGCCCCGGGTGCTGCAAGGCGCAGATTGGCGGCGATCGTGTCGTGCAGCAGGAACACGTCCTGCGGCACATAGGCGACCTGATCGCGCCAGGCCCTGCGATTTTGCGCAGTGATCTCCACGCCGTCAGCCAGGATGCGTCCCTCGGTGGGCTCGAGCAGGCCAAGCAGCATGTCGGCAATCGTGCTCTTGCCGGAACCGGAAGGGCCGATCAGCGCCGTCACCTTGCCGGCCGGCAGGCCGAAGGTGATATCGCCGACCACCGGTTTCCCGTCTCCTTCGCCATAGGTGAAGGAGACATCGCGGATGTTGAGGCCCGTCTCGAGCGAGAGTTTCGCGCCCTGTTCGGCCGCGCTCTCTCCCGTCTCGCGTTCTGCCTCGAAGCGAGCCTGGAGGCTTTGCATCGAAGCGTAGGCCGGCAGGTTGATCAGCACCTGCTGGGTCTGAAGCTGCATGTCCATGAAGCGCGGCGCGACGCGCATGAAGACCAGGAGCAGCACGACGATCTCGGCCAGCGACAGATGGAAGCCGACCAGCGCGATATAGATGAAGAGGCTGAGCCCGATCACGCTCGTGACCTGAAACAGCGCGGTGCCGAGCGAAGAGTTGCGGACGAAGGCGATGTTGTCGGCCTTCATCCTGTCCAGCGTCGCGCCGAGCTCGGCAAAGTAGCTTGCCTCGACATTCAGGCTCTTGGCGACCTTGRTGCCGCCGAGGAACTCGGAGACCGTGCGGTACTGGTCCTGRCGGTTGCCGGTCAGCGTGCGGCCATAGGCGCTGGCGCGCGCCCGGAACGGCTGCAGGGCGATCAGCAGCACCAGGCCGACGAGGATGGCGAAGGACGTCATCACCGGCGAGATGAACAGCGAGACCACGAGATAGCCGGTGAGAAGCAGCGTGGCCTGGGTGAGCATCAGCAGCGAGAAGGCCGCCACCTGCACCCGGTCGACGTCGCCGTTCAGCGCATGGTCGAGGTCGGAGCTGCGGATACGCGTGAAGACGCCCCAGCGCGCCCTGCCGACGCTCTCGAACAGGTTCATGCGCACCTGGTTGACGAAGTCGTAGAGCAGCCGCGCCATGTAGACCGACTTGAAGCGGTTGAAAATCGCTTGCAGCGCCACCAGCGCGACGAGCAGTGAGAGCACGGTGGCGAGCGACAGCGTTCCGCCGGGCACAAGCCAACGCAACGCCTCCGGCACCCGCACCGCGTAATCCTGCTCGGCCTTGCCGATCAGGCGCAGCAGCGGGACGAGCAGCAGGATCGACATGCCCTCCGTGAGGCTCCCCAGGATCAGGAAGGCAAGCGCCGTCGCCGTGCGCCGCCCGCCGACATGCGCCATCATGGCGCCGAAGCCCGCGACATCACGGAAAAACGACAGGCGAAGCTTCGAGGACCAGCCCATGCCCTGGCTCACCTTGTCCCGGACGCCAGGTCGGCTTCGATCGCGGCAACCGCTTCGTCGATCCGGGCTAATCCGGCCGGCACTTCGAGGCGGCTGACGCCGATTTGCCCGGCAACCCGCGCGCATTGGCGCAGATGCGCGGCGGCAAGGTCGCCCGGCAGCGCCTGGCGGCCGAACCGCGTGACATAGGAGAATTTGATGATCGCCGGCAGCGCGGCGCCCCCGGTCAGCGGCGAGATCGCCGCTCGCGCGCCGCGCTCGAGCACATAGAGGCGCGACACCGGCACTGCTTCGGCGGCAAATCCGTCGCGCAGCCGATGCTGCGCCTTGTCGATTTGCGGATGCACCTGCGGGCGCACCTCCGCCTGCTCGAGGCGGATGGCGCCGGCTGCATCCGCGGCGAGCTTGAGCTGCGGAAATCCGGGCAGGATCATCGGCCGCTCGGGATCGGACAAATCCAGCGCCACGACGTCGTCGGTGAGCAGCCGATGGCCGGCGCGGATCATCGCGCCCGCCGTCGTCGATTTGCCGGCGCCCTTGTCGCCCATGAAGATCACGCTCTTGCCGCCGACGGCAATGGCGCTGGCATGCAGGACGAGCAACCCGCGCCGATGCAGGGCGAGCGCCATCACCGGCCCAAGCAGCGGAAAGGCAAGCAGCGGGTCGTCGACCCCCGGCGCAGGATCGACATCGATCCGGCTGGCGCCGCTGATCATGAAGGTGCCGACCGCCTGCCATGAAAGATATTGGCGCGTCGGCTCGAAACGGAACGCCGTGGCGCCCGGCGATGCACCGTCCGGAAAATCGACCGGCCCGACCGCGATCTCCAGGTCGGGCGTCGTCGGCGCCGTCGGTTCCAGTTCCGGCAAGCTCACTTCCGAGCTCACGATCAGCCCGTAGGCCCTGTAGAAATGGTGCACACGTCCCGCCGGCGCCGCTGTTTCAGCGGCGGGCTCCTGCCGCTCAAGGGAAGCGATCGAAAAGTTCATGCAGGGCTTCCTTGGACTTGCCGCAACCACAGCGACAGCGACACCGAGCGCCAGACATGCTGGACGTCCGGCAGCGTCGCCTGCTCGGGTTGGCTGAGCAGGCGCTCGTAGACCGCGTTCACTTCAGGCAGGTTGACATAGGGCGCGATCCGCTCGCTGTCCGAAATCAGCAGCCTGTCCAGAAGCTCGCGATGATTGCCGAGCATGCCTTTGACCAGGTTGGCGGTGAAATCGATCTTGTCGCGCCGCCACTGCACCGCCGGCGGCAGAACGCCTTGCATGGCCCGGCGCAGCACATGGCGGCCGAAGCCGTCCTTGAGCTTTTCCTCGCCGGGCAATGCCAGGCAGAATTCGATGAGCGGCTTGTCCCAGAACGGATAACGAGGCTCCACGCCGAAATTGGCTGCGGCCTTGTCGAGCACTTCGAAGGCGTGCGGCACCAGTCCGGTAGACAGAAGCCAGCGATGCGTCAGCGCTTCGCTGGCGCTGACGGCTGTCGGCATGTGGCCGCTGCGATGGAAACGCTCGGCAAGATCGGTGCGCCTGGCAAGCTCCGGGTTGACCAGGCCCGTCCAGGCGGCGCGCGCCGCTTGCGCCGGCCTGCGCCGCGCCTTGCCGACGATGCGTCTGGCCATCGACCTCATCCGGACGATCCGCCAGGCCGGTCCGTAGATGGTCAGGAACTTGAAATAGAGCGAGAGCATGCCCTCGCCATAGGTGTTTGCGGCGCTGCGCAGCTCGCGCCACAGCTCCAGCCACCTGCCGGCATTGGCGAGTTCATGAAGGTGTCCATGGCCCTGCGAGACGACCTCGTCGCCGCCATGCCCGTCGAGAAGCACTTTGACGCCCTTTGCGCCGGCGGTGCGGTAAAGGTCGCGCGTCAGCGACAGGCCGGGCGCCAGGAACGTGCCTTCCTGCTCCTCCAGGATGCGCTCGAATTCGGCGAAGGGCGCGTAATTGCCCACCGATATCAGCGTGGCATCGAGCGGATTGTCGGCGAGGACTGCATCGATGAACGGCTTTTCGTCCATCGGCGAGCCCTTGCCGAAGACCAGCGAGAAGGTCTTGAGCTTCGGATTGCGCTGCGCCGCCGCGCGAAGACCGGCAACGCAAGCGATCGAGGAGGAATCGAGCCCGCCGCTCAGCATGGCGCCGACGGCCGGCGTGCCGCGCATCCGGTTCTCCACCGATTGCGCGAAGAGATGCTTGAATTCCTCGGCCACGTCCGAACGCGGCGGCCGTTGCGACGGCTCGATCTGCCAGTAGCGCCGCAGCGTCACCTGGCGGTCCGCGACCGTCATGCTGTGCCGTGCCGGCAGGCGGAAGATCTCGGCATAGGGCGTGGCCTGCGTATCGTCCGGCAGACCGGCGAGGAAGCCGGAAATCTGGTGCTCGCTGAGGCGCCTGCCGACGCCGTCCAGCGCCAGGATCGGTCCGATCTCCGAGGCGAACGCAAAGCGTTTGCCGGTCGAATGATAGTAGAAAGGTTTGACGCCGAAATGGTCGCGCGCGCAAAACAGCGCCCGGCGCTCGCCGTCCCATATCGCGAAGGCGAAATCGCCCTGCAGATAGGTCGGGCAGGCTTCGCCCCATTTGAGGTAGGCGCGCATGATGAGCACTGCGTCGGCGATCGACCGGTCGCGCAGGCCGAGCCGGGCCAGAAGCTCGTCGCGATTGTCCAGCCGGCAGTCGGCGGTGATGGCGAGCTTGCCCCCGGCCATCGTCATCGGGCCGGGGCCGTCCTCACCGGTCGTGTCGAGCCAGGCGTGGCCGAGCGCCACGCTGCCCTCGGTCCACCACGAGCTGCCGTCGCGGGCGCGGTGGCGCATGCGCGAAAGCATCTCTTGGATATCGCCGGCCCCGGCGGGCCGGCCATTGTCGCCATGCACGAGTCCGGCGACGCCGCTCATCGCTCACGACCCATGGTCGACAAGATGGGCAAATCCCTTGATCGTGCCGCCGAGCACGATGTGGTTGCCGCTCATCAGCCAGGCATGCGCCTTGAGCGTGCTGCCGGTCCCTTTCTCGATGCCGATGCTGATCTTCGAGGCGTTGCCTTGGCGGGCGAGCAGATATTGCCCGGCCAGCGCCTGGGTGAGGCAAGTGGCGCCCGGCACGAGCCGCGCCGCGGCCGCAACGCCCCAGGCGACCCGCCGCAGATCGGCGATGCCGGCGTCACGCCTGGCGTCCAGCCGCGTGACCGCGCCGCGGACACGGTTGTAGGAAGACAGCGTCAGCGCAAGCCGCACCGCGCTCACCACCATCAGGCAGCGTGCCAGAAACAGCATCTCCCGGCCGCTCAGCGAGCGGAGCCTAGACCAGTTCCTCACGGTGGAGCCTCGCAAGCCCTGCTTCGCTCAGCCCCTTGAGCAAGCCCTCGACATCGGCCTTGCAGCGCTCGGCATCGACATTGTAGCGCGCGAGCACGGCGCCGCGGATATCGAGGATCGATCGCGGCTCCTGGATCTGCTCCCAGATGAAGGCGCCGACGCCGTTCAGGCTGTAATAGACATTGGATTTGAGGTGGAGCAGCGCCAGTCCGGCGCCGAATTCACATGCGACCGCCTCGCCGGTCGCGACCACGCGGTCATGGTCCGAGGGGTTCCAGTCCATCCTAAAACCTCGTTGCTGGCCACCGCGCCCTAGGGCCTTTCGCCGTGGATCGGTTGCCGGCGATCCTCGGCAGGAAGCCGGGGGGCAAAAGCCCCCCGGCTCACCTGTTGGAGAGCATCCGGAGCCCCAACTTAGACATCCGGATGCCTGTAAGCTTTAAGAGAAGGTCAGCTCGCCGACCGGCGTGTGCGCGGGAAAGCTCGCGTCAAGCGCCGTCGTGCCAGCACCGCCCTGCGTGATCGTTTCAATCGAACCGTGAACCGTCAGGCTGGGGGTTTCATACTCATGCTTTTCAACATTCTGTTCCATTTTACTCTCCAATTAAGGACTGGAAGCGGCTGCAGAATGCCGCCAGCATATGGCTATGCTGCAATGCGATTGCTGCACGGCACCATCCATGAGTCAAGCCTGATTTACCAAGCGTTAATCAATTCTTGGTTGCGCTCGCCTTCGTTGGTGGTCAAGGCGTAAGCCCCGTCATCGTAGACCCTGCCCATTCAGAAATTCAACCGCGGGTCTTCGCTGTTCAAATAAGCATTTGATTTATTTATGATATTTTTTAAGGCGAGGAAGGCATCTCGCACCTGCGAAGAAATTCCTGCAAAAATTCGCCGCATTCCGGCCTGCTGGAACGTCTCCGGAGTTGTCTTCAAAAGTGATTGAGCGCGCAGCAGTTTTAAACGCTGAGGTTGCAGTCGTGAGGCGGTTCAGTCCGGATCTGGGATGATGGCGTTAATTTTTCCGATGCTTTTCTTCGCAGTTGCGGTATAAGCGCCTCGGGCGGCATTTTGCGGAGAACGACATCGGGCATGGCGGTGCAGGATGGCTCCTATGAAAGGCTGCGCGCCGCCGGCTGCGCCGACGAAGTCGCCTATGTGCAGGCCTGCCTGAGGCTGTTTTTCGCGCCAGGAGCCAACACCACCGATGGCCGGGCCGATCTGCCCGCATCGACAGTCTCAGCCTCCCCAATCTCGGCGACCCCAGTCTCGGCGACCAATGTCGCCGATATCGCCAGGCTGAACAAGGTCGCCGTGTTCCTGCTCAAGGCGCTCAAGCGTAGGCCCGCAGATGCTGTGCCCGCAGAGTTGGCTGGATGGCTCGATGGCTATCGTCGACGCACGATGTCGATGAACGCCGCCTGCATCGGCGACTCGATAGCCATCGGTCGCGCGCTGCGCGAGAGCCGGGTCGATTTCGTCTTCCTCAAGGGGCCGCTCCAGCAGCATCTGCTCTATGGCGATCATTTCATGAAGCCATCGGGCGATGTCGACATACTGGTTTCGCCGGCGCGCTTTGGGCAAGCCCGCGAGGCGTTGCGGGCGATCGGCTACGAGATTGCCGGCAAATCCCGTTCCGTCTGGTGGGTTCGCTTCCTCGGCGAGCAGCACATGGTTCGCGACGATGGCGCGAGGGCCTCGACGGTCGACCTCCATCACCGGCTGCAGCAGCCGGGCTCGCCGAGCCCGCGCGACATCGACGGCTTTCTTCGTCGCAAGCGCGGAGTCGAGGTGGCCGGTGTCATCATGCCGGTGATCTCGGCGGCCGACACGCTGCTATTGTCCTCGATCAGCGTCGCCAAGGCCTTTTTCAACCGCGAACCCTGCGCCGGCTATGTCTGCGACGTCAGGGCCAGCGCCAGCCGGCTGAACGAAGCCGAGCAGCAGAGGGTGCTCGACCACGCAGCCGGACAGGGCCTGGCGGACACACTGCTCTTGGGATTGCGCGCGGCCGACGTGTTGCTCGGCGGCGACGGCACGCTGCTTTCGGATCGCGCCACCCGCATTCTGGCCCGCATCGACAACGCCGACCTCTTCCACATGGTCATGGCGCCGTGGCTCGCGTCGCTGCGCTGGCCGCAGCGCCGCCATGTGCTGTGGGAGCTCTGCGGTCGCGAGCCGGTCCGTTACCTGGCGGAAGCCGGCTGGGCGGCCTCGGCCGACCTCAGCCGGCGTATCTTCGAGCGCCCGGCCATGGTCGAGCCGGCACGGAGCGAAATGATCAAAATCGTTGGCGGGGCGGCCAATCATGCAAGCGAAAGGTGAGCCCATGCCCGTGACGACGCCTGTGACGACCCCAGTGGCGAACCCTATGGCGACCTTGGGGGTCTGCGTCATCATCGCCGCGCGCAATGCGGCGCGAACGATTCCCGCCGCCATTGCTTCGGCGCTGCGCGAGCCGGAAGTGGCCGAAGTCATCGTGGTCGACGACGCCTCCACCGACGACACCCGGGATGTGGCTTTGGCCGCCGACGACGGCAGCGGCCGGCTTGCCGTCATCCGCTTCGACGTCAATCGCGGTCCTTCCGCGGCGCGCAACGCCGCCGTCCGGGCCTCCAGATCGCCTTTCATCAGTATTCTCGACGCCGACGATTTCTTCCTGGAAGGCCGCTTTCGCCGGCTTTTCGCCAGCACCGACTGGGATTTCGCCGCCGACAACATCATGCTGATCCGCGACGATGCCGCGCCCGACCTCGCCAAGGTCGCCGCGCCGCCTTTCGCGGCCGAGCCGGAATTTCTCGATTTCGAGCGCTTCATCGACGGCAACATCTCCCGCCGCCGTGTGCGGCGCGGCGAACTGGGCTTCCTCAAGCCGGTGATCAGCCGGGCCTTCCTCGAGCGGCATGGGCTGAGCTACGACGAGAACCTCAGGCTTGGCGAGGACTACGAGCTCTACGCGCGCGCTGTCGCCTGCGGCGCTCGCTTCAAGGTCATCAAGTCCTGCGGCTATGGCGCGATCGTGCGCGCCGATTCGCTGAGCGGTCGCCACCGGACGCAGGATTTGAAGCGTCTTGCCGATGCCGATCTGGCGCTGCTCGAGATCGACAGCCTTCCCGAGCGCTCGAAGGCCGCGTTGCGGCGCCACGAGCGCCATGTCCGCGACAAATACCGGCTACGCAACTTCCTTGACGTGAAAGCCGAGCGCGGGCTGGCGTCGGCCGCGGCTTACGCCTTCGCCAGCCAGTCGAATCTGATCCCGATCGTGCGCGGCGTCGCCACCGACAAGCTCGACGCGCTGTTCCGCCGCACCGGGATTGTTGCGCGGCAGCAAATACCGCCGATGCGCTTCCTGATGGCGGCAACCAATGCGGCAAACGAGTGATCCCGCATCGTCCCGGAAGCTGCGGCCCCTCAAAAAATCCGCATTCGCAAAACTATGATGTTGCCTAGTCGCTGCTGGAATGGCAGTCTATGTTGCAATGCAGCAATTTCGAAAGGCCGATAGGATGGCTTCGATTTTTGGCTTCAGATCCCGCGATCCGGCGCGCGACCGGCAGACCGATCTTCAGCGTTTCGACCGGCTGGCGAAGCTGTTCGACCAGATCGCGGCGGAGATCGAGGCGGAGAAAACCGGGCTGGAGAACCGTTACAAGTCGACGGCCGCCAACGCGGCCTTTCTGGTCGAGGCGATGGAGAACGGTTCGGCGTCGGCCAGCAAGGGATCGGATGTCAGCGCGATGACCAGTTCGATCCTGAACTGCGAGCGGCGCATTGCGGAGCTCGCTCGCCAGAAAGGTTTGATGAAGGAACTGCGCCATTCGCTCGACGCGATCGTCGAGGATGGTTCCAATCGGCTTGCTGCGCAGGCGACGGCAAGAGGTTGATGACGTGTTAGGCGCCGTCATCGGTACGAGACATTAGAGGAGTTCAAAGGGCGGAGGATCAGAAGCGGCTCGCTCATGCGAACCGAGGATGACTTGGGTTGGGCGGACAACACAAGGTGAGTTTGTTATGAACGCAGATCCGGACAACATCTCCACCATGGCGGCTTGCGCGATGTCGCATGCGCCAGGGAGCGGATTGACCAGCCTGAGGCTAGGCTTCGTCGGAGCCCTGGTTGCGGCTACGGTGGCCCTTGCGGCAAGCCTGCACCCCGCGCATGCGCAAGAGGYGCAGCAAGAGCTGCAAAGCGCACCATCCTTCGTCGACAATTTCTCGAATTTCAACCAGTCCCGCTGGTTCGTCTCGGACGGCTGGACCAATGGCGCCCATCAGAACTGCACCTGGTCGAAGGATCTCGTGCGGCTTTCCGACGGCGTGCTGTCGCTGGGCTTCGAAAAGCGCAAGCTGAAGGACCGAGATTTCGCCTGTGCCGAGATCCAGACCAAGCAGCGCTTCGGCTACGGCGTCTACGAGGCGCGCATGAAGACCGGCACCGGCTCCGGCCTCAACGCCGCCTTCTTCTCCTATATCGGCCCGCAGGACAAACAGCCCTGGGACGAGATCGACTTCGAGGTCCTTACCAAGGATCCATCGAAAGTGCAGGTCAACAGCTACATCCAGGGCAAGCCGAAGAACGGCAAGCTGGTCGACGTCGAGGGCGGCGCCGACAAGGGCTTCAACGATTACGGCTTTGTCTGGGAAAAGGACCGGCTGCGCTGGTACGTCAACGGCAAGCTCGTCCATGAAGTGACCAACCCGGACGAGCTGCCGAGGCATTCGCAGAAGATCTTCTTCAGCCTCTGGGGCAGCGACAAGCTGACCAACTGGATGGGCGCCTTCACCGATCCAGGCAGCAAGGTGACCATGCAGGTCAAGCGCGTCGCTTTCACCGCCCTGGGCCAGCCATGCCAGTTTCCGGAATCGCTGGCATGCAGCATAAGTAACAGCAACTAGGCCGTTGGACCTGGGGACATCTGAACCGGCCGGACCGCTTTTGCGGCCCGGCCTTTGACAGGAATAGAACCAAAATGAATTTGACGGTGTTTGGGATTGGTTACGTCGGTCTCGTCCAGGCCGCTGTGCTTGCCGAGGTCGGACACGAGGTGGTGTGCGTCGATATCGACGAGAAGAAGGTGGAGCGGCTCAACCAGGGTTTGATCCCGATTTTCGAACCGGGCCTCGAAAGCCTCGTCAAGGAAAACCACGCGGCCGGCCGCATCCGCTTCACCACGGACGCGGCAGCGGCGGTCAGGCATGGCCAGATCCAGATGATCGCGGTCGGCACGCCGCCCGGCGAGGATGGCTCGGCCGATCTGAAATATGTGCTCGCCGTCGCCGAGACCATCGGCCGCGAGATGGACAGCCCCAAGATCGTCGTCGGCAAGTCGACCGTGCCGGTCGGCACTTGCGAAAAGGTGAAGGCCAGGATCGCCGAGACGCTGAAGAAGCGCGGCCGCGAGGACCTCGCCTTCGATGTCGCCTCGAACCCCGAATTCCTCAAGGAAGGCTCGGCGGTCGCCGACTGCATGAAGCCGGACCGCATCATCGTCGGCACCTCCAGCGAGGACACCGAGATGGTGATGCGCGAGCTCTACGCGCCCTTCAACCGCAATCACGAGAAGATGATCGTGATGGATGTGCGCAGCGCCGAATTCACCAAATACGCAGCCAATTGCATGCTGGCGACCAAGATCAGCTTCATGAACGAGATGGCCAATCTCGCCGAGCAGCTGGGTGCCGACATCGAGGAGGTGCGCAAGGGCATCGGCTCGGATCCGCGCATCGGCTACCACTTCATCTATCCCGGTCTCGGCTATGGCGGCTCCTGCTTCCCGAAGGATGTGCGCGCGCTGATCAAGACCGCCGAGGGCGTCAAGTTCGACGCCAAATTGCTGCGCGCCGTCGAGGAGCGCAACAATGCGCAGAAGTCGGTCCTGTTCGACAAGGTCAACCATTATTTCAAGGGCGCTCTCAGGGGCAAGACGTTTGCCGTCTGGGGGCTGGCCTTCAAGCCCAACACCGACGACATGCGCGAGGCGCCGTCGCGCACGCTGATGGAAGCGCTATGGGCGGCCGGCGCCAAGGTGCAGGCCTACGATCCCGAGGCGATGCAGGAGTGCCAGGCGATCTACGGCCTGCGCGAGGATCTGCTTTTGTGCGGCACCAAGGAGGCGGCACTTCGCGGCGCCGACGCGCTGCTGATTTGCACCGAATGGAAGAGCTTCCGCGCGCCGTCCTTCGACGCGCTCAAGGATGCGCTGACGACGCCGGTCATCTTCGACGGCCGCAATCTCTACGATCCCAAGGTGATCGCGCGCTACGGCATCGAATATTTCTCGATCGGCAGGATGGCGGCATGACGATGGCTGCCTGCCTCGAGGACAATTGTCGTCGCCACGTCCGCGACACAACGCCGGCGAACGGCGCATCGGCAATAAAATAATGAGGTCACCAATGGCTTCGCGGCAGAGACCCACAGTCACCGTCATCGTCCCCACCTTCAATCGGGAGAAGTTCCTGCCCGAATGCATTGGCAGCCTGCTGCGGCAGACTGTGGTGCCGGATCAAATCCTGATCGTGGACGACGGTTCGACCGATAATACTGGTGCGGTCGCCGCCTCGTTCGCGGCCCCGGTGGAATATCACCGCAAGGAAAACGGCGGCAAGTCGACGGCGCTGAATTTCGCCCTGAAGCACTGCACGGGCGATTTCGTCTGGATATTCGACGACGACGACGTCGCGCATCCGACGGCGCTGGAACGGTTTCTCGCCGCCTTCGAGCGGGAACCGGACGCCGATTTCGCCTTTGGCGAATATGCGCGCTTCCAGCGCTCGGCCCAGATCGAGGAGCAGGATTACGAGATCGTCGCCTTCGGCCACGTCACCCCGGACAATTTCTTCCCCTCCCACCTCGAATATTGCCACGTCCACCAACCCGGTCTCCTGGTGCGCCGCGAATGCTATGACGAGGTGGGAGGCTTCAACGAGACCCTGGTCCGGTCGCAGGACTATGAGATGATGTTGAGGCTCGCTCGCCGGTTCAAGGCGATCCGGGTCGACGGCCTGATGTTCTTCCAGCGCCAGCACGACATGGTCCGCGGCAGCACCAAGGTGGTGATTTCCTACACCGACCGGATAAAGGCCTGGGGCTCGTACGACCGCGTGATCATGGAAGAGATCTACAAGTCGGTCGATCTCCACGAATATCTCGATCGCCCGGAACAGGCCTTGCCGAAAACGGCCGATCTCGAAATGCAGGCGGTGCTGCAGCGCTCGAGCATCATGGCGAGGAAGGGGCTATGGCATCATGCGGCCGCGGACATCCGCCGCTACGCCCAGCTTGCCGAGCGAGCCGGAAAGACGTCGCTCAGCGACAAGGAACGCGCCATCGTGCGGCGCACCTTCGAAGCCTATGACACGGGCTTGGCCACCGCCCCCGCCGACGAATTCGTCTCGGCTGTGAAGGCATGGAAGCCAGGTCCGCTGAAGGCCGACATCGTCAGGGAATACATGCACTCCTTCCCGCATTTTCTCGCCCGCGATTTGAAGGCGGGAAAATTCGTTCCTGCATCGAAGCTCTTGCGGGAGTACTCGACGCTGTCTCTTTCAGGCTCGGTCAGCCGCCTCTGCCGGGCAATGACGTCGAAGCTTCCGTTGCCACGCAGTGCAAGCTGACGACCTGCAATCGAGCGCCGCCGGACAACGCTGGACCGAATTAGGAGCCAACCGATGAAAGTGCTTTTTGCAAGCGGCAATGGATACATTCCCGAGTTCACCGGCGGCGTGCAATCCAACACCCATCATCTGGTCGAACAGCTGATCGAGCATGGCCACCAGGCATCGGTCCTCGCCTCGCTGTTCGGCGACGGCATGTTCGGCTTCAAGGCACGCGCCAAGATGAAGCTGTTGCGGCAGCCCGCGGTCGTCGACAATTTTCCCGGCTATCCGGTGTTGCGCGCCTGGTTCCCCTGGGAGGCGGCCGGCTTCGCCGTCAGGAAAACCAGGCCCGATGTCGCCGTCGTGCAGTGCCACAAATCCGTCCTGCTCGGAAAGGCGCTCCTTGCCGAAAGCGTGCCGCTGGTCGTCTATCTGCACAATGTCGAGTTTCACGAGCTCGCCGGCGATCCGCGCGAACTCGGTTCGGCGCTTTACATCGCCAATTCGGAGTTCACCGCGCGCGTCTACAAGGAAAAATTCGGCATCGAGTCCGTCGTGCTTCCGCCGACCATCAACGACGCCCTCTATTGCACGCACACCACCGGCGAATTCGTCACCATGATCAATCCCTACGAGGAAAAGGGGTTCGATCTGGCTGTGAGGATTGCGGCCGCCTGTCCGGAGATCCCCTTCCTCTTCGTTGAGAGCTGGAAGCTGGACGACGACCATCGCGCCCGTGTCGAGAAGACCATCGCGCCGCTCGGCAACGTCACGCTCGAAAACCGCACCAACGACATGAAGACGGTCTATGGCCGTACCAGGATCCTGCTTGCGCCGAGCAAATGGGAGGAGGCCTGGGGCCGAGTCGCGTCCGAGGCGCATTGCAGCGGCATCCCTGTCGTCGGATCGCGGCGCGGCGGCTTGCCCGAGGCGATCGGTCCGGGGGGCGTGGTGCTCGACTATGACGCGCCGCTCGCCGACTGGGCCGCGGCGGTAAGGCGCCTGTGGAACGATCGCCAGGAATACGACCGGCTTTCGGCCGCGGCACTCGCCTTCTCCAAACGCCCGGAGCTCGATCCCGCGCGGCAATTGGTGGTGTTTCTCGATCTGCTCGAAAGGGCGGCCCGGCAAGGCGTTCGCCGCGCTGCGTAGTTTGGCGAGCTGGAAGACAAAGTTGATTTGCTGCGCTGCACCAAAATTGTTGCGACGCAGCATTGCTCATACTAGGTTGTGCCGACAGGAGTCAAAGTTCATGCCGCATGTGTCAGGCTTTGCCGGCGACGTTTCCAGCCTGATCCGGGYGAGAACACCCTGCCGATGAGGATCTGTTTCGTAGTCGACAAGTTTCCCACCCTGTCCGAGACATTCGTGCTCGATCAGATTGCCGGATGCCTCGAGAGAGAGATGGAAGTCAGTGTCGTCTGCAACGAGATGGCCTTTGGCAAGGACAGCAACGTGGACGATGCACGTTGGCGGACATTGCCCGGGCCCGTCGTTTCCTGGTGGGGTGGCCTCAGTCGCTACCGCTCGTTGCTCAGGAAATGGTCCGGCAGGTTTTGGGACAAGCTTTCGACCTTCATCGACTTGGCTAACGCGCACAAGCTGCGAAACGTCGATGTGATCGTGGCGCATTTTGGCCATAACGGCCTGCGCGTCGCCCGCATCATGAAGCGGCGCAGGATTTCCGCGCCTTTGGTGACCATTTTCCACGGCACAGATGTCGGCAGGCCGATGCATGACAACGCACTCGGCTACTACAGGCCCGTTTTTGAACAAGGGGCTCTCCAACTGCCTGTGAATGCGTTCTTCCGCCAGGCCCTGATCGATGCCGGCGCCGAGCCGGCGCAGGTCGCGGTCCACCACATGGGCGTTCGCCCTGGCGAGATCGAATATCGCTGGCGCTCCTGGCAGGGACGTACGCTGTCCTTCATCTCGGTGTGCCGGCTGACCGAGAAAAAAGGGACCGAATATGCGCTTCGCGCGCTCGCCCGCCTGCCGCATCGCGACTGGATCTATTCGGTGATCGGCGGCGGGGAATTGTTGGAGCAGTTGAAGCGCACTGCCATCGACCTCGGTATTGCCGACAGGGTGACTTTCCTCGGACCGCGTCCGCATGACGAGGTGAAGCAGCGTCTGCGTGAGGCGGATGTCTTCCTTCTGCCAAGCGTCGCCGGGCGGGACGGCGATCTGGAAGGAATCCCCGTTGCGCTCATGGAGGCGATGGCCGGCGGCCTGATCGCTGTCAGCACCTATCATTCGGGGATTCCCGAGCTGATCGAGGATCACAAGACAGGCTTCCTCGTACCCGAACGGGACGTCGCTGCGCTTGCCGGCAAGCTCGCCTGGATCGCCGAGAACCCGGGCCTGTGCGAGCCGATAGCGCTTGCCGCCCGACGGAAGGTCGAGGCGGATTTCAATGCTGATATCTTGAACGAACGCTTTGCGCGGATCGTCGCGCGGCTGGGGGAGACCGGATCCGTCACATGAACGCCAACCCGCCGCCCCCTCAATTCGGTCGCGTTGCCTTGCGCGGCGGCCTGGTCACGGCTGGCGCCCAAGGCTTCAAGATAGCGATCCAGTTCCTTTCGGTCGTCATCCTTGCCCGGCTGCTTGTTCCCGAGGATTTCGGCCTGGTGGCTTCCGTGGGACCGATCGTGGCGTTTGTCGGCCTGCTCCAGGATCTCGGCCTCCAGCAGGCGGTCATCCAGCGCAAGGAGATCGATCAGCGGCAACTCAACCAGGTCTTCTGGCTGAGCGCGGTTGTCGGCCTGTGCGCCGGGGCGGTCGTGGCTTGCCTGGCCCCCGCCATTGCCGCCTTCTACGGCGACCAGCGAATGTGGGGAATAACACTTGCTTCCGCCGTGCCGCTGCTTTTTGGCAGTCTTGCCGCCGTGCCGCTTGCCCTGATGAACCGCCATCTGCAATTCGGCCAGCTTGCGCTCAACGACACAATCACCGCGGCCGTCGGCCTGCTCGCCACCGCAACCGCGGCGTATTGCGGGCTTGGCTATTGGTCGCTGGTTTTGGGGCCGGCTGTTTCAGCCGTCGTAGCGCTGGCTGCCGGCTGGTTGGTGACGCGCTGGGTGCCGTCCTGGCCGAATCTGAAGATCGACGGCGACATATTCAGGTTCGGCGCGAACCTCACGGGCTTCAACCTTGTCAATTTTCTCTCCCGCAACCTCGACAACATCCTCATCGGAAAATATTCCGGCGCGGTCGAACTGGGCTACTATGATCGCGCCTACAAGCTGCTCCTCTTTCCGCTGCAGAACATCAACCAGCCGCTGACGCGTATCATGGTGCCGCTTCTCAGCCGCATCCATGAGGACAAGCAGCGCTTTCGAGACATCTACGTCCGTACAAACTGGCTGCTGGCCGTCATCACCATGCCCGGCATTGCGACGCTGACGCTGACTTCGGAGCAGGTGGTCAGGCTTCTCTTCGGCGAGCGTTGGATGGCTGTGGCGCCGATTTTCGCCTGGCTGGGCATCGCCGGCCTGATGCAGTCCGTATCGAGCACCACGGGGTGGATATTCATCTGCCAGGGCAAGACGAAGACGATGTTCCATTGGGGCATCTATTCGTCGCTGACGACGGTCGCCTCGTTCATCGTCGGCCTGCATTGGGGGGCGATCGGCGTCGCGGCCGCCTATGCCATCAGCGGTTATGTGCTGCGCGTCCCGGTGCTTGCCGCCATGATCCATCGTGTCGGCCCGGTGACAGCCGGCGATTTCCTGGGCATACAGGGGCTCTTCATCGTCTCGTCGCTGCTCGCCTGGCTCTCGTACCTGTCGCTGCCGGCGTTGCTGACCAATCAGTCGGACCTGCTCGCGATCCTTGCGGCGATCGCCCTAAATTACGGGTTCGCCCTGGCCCTCATGCTTGCTGTTCCGCAGTCGCGCAGGGTGCTRCTCGCCACTCTTGCCAACGTTGCCGGCAACATTGGGTGAGCGGCTGCCTATCACGGACGACAACTGCCTCGTTGCCGACATTGCCGACGCATGCTCATCTAGAACCGCCTCGAGGCTTGCCCGCCGATAGTGGTCCAGATTGCCGATGAATCTGCCGAGTTTTTCGGCTGCTTCCGACGGCGTCACAGTATCGATGTCGAGCAGAAGGTCGGCGACGCCGATGCGCTTGGCGACTTCCTTCGTCTTGAATTCATAGGCGATCGGCAGCACAGGCGTGCCGACGCAAAGCGACATGATCATCATATGCATGCGCGTCGCGACGACGAAGTCGCAATCCTTCACCAGCGACATCAGTTGGTCGGGCGTATGAAATGCGGCGTCGACATTGACGTGTTTGGCGATCTCCGGGTCGAGTCCGCCCACGACCGCCCTCGCAGTCTTGGCGTCGTCATGGGCATATTCCGGCACGCCCTGGCAGGTTGAGACGAAGGTCACCTCTTTGGCGTGGTCTCTGACAAGAATTGTGGCGATCTCCCGGATCGAATCGAGATAGCGGCGCATGCCATCCTCACCGTCGCTGACGAAGCTCCAGTGGCGAACGGAAATGGCGACACGGCCCGTCGGCGCCGGCGCGGTGCCGAGAAGTTTCTTGATCCTGTCGGAATCCGCCAGGGCAAACACGGCATCGGCGACCACATGGCATTTGCCCGGGTCCTTCACCAGGTCCAGTATGTGGTTTCGGGATCGCTCGTCACGCAGCAGGATGAGCGGAGCCCGGTCAAAGATCGGGCCCAGTTCCTGGCGATTGTAGCTTTTCTTGAACGGGCCGAGCGACTGCGTGAAGAAGATTGGGTCCTTTCCCAACATCGCGTCGATGCGGAATTGATTGAGGCGCTTTTCAAGATCGTAATTCTCGACGAGATAGGTTCCGCCTGTCGTCACCACCAGGTCGGCGTTCGCATAGGCTTCAAGGCCGCGGCGGTCGTCCTGGCTGAAGAAAACGCTGCCGGCGGCGCCGGTTTGCGCGAAGCGACGCAAGGCGCGCCAGACTCCCCGATTGTAGATTGACTTGAGCCGGCCCTTGATCCCGCCGCCACGCTGATCCTTGAATAGGGATTCCGACAACAGCTTGTGGAATTCGAGATCCGGGTAATCTTTCTTCGGGTAAAGCCTGGCCGCGACGTCGGGCTGACTGTCGAAAACCAGGAACTGCACATCGCCGCCGGCGATCGATCTGAGAATATGGCGGATAGCCAAGAGGATCGCGGCATCGCCCGTGTTCAGACACACCGTGTTTTCGATCACGACTTTCATGGGGAAACCTCGTTTCGCGTCCGTCGCCAGGCCAGCGGCGGTTAAAACGGCATGTTTTGCCGAAGTGTTGCCACGCGATCCGCGTCGCGATCCTGGCGTGGTGCGCCACGCTGGCAGCCAATGAGGAATCCAGATCGACGCCAAGCAGGGCCAGAGTATCGTATCATTTTTGCAGTGCAACAAAAAATGTGCAGGCGTTTGCTTCGTCGCACCAAAAATGTTGCGATGCAGCAAAAGCTGTACTAGCATCGCCGATGGGTGGGCCCAACAGCGGTCGAGTTACATGCTGCATGTCTTGTACCTTGTGCATGACGTATCCGACCCGGCGGTGCGCCGGAGGGTTCAGATGCTCAAGGCAGGCGGCGCCGGGGTCACCCTGGCGGGCTTCCGCCGCACCACCAGCCCGGTCGCCGAGATCGAAGGCATCGAGCCTGTCGACCTCGGCGCGACGCGCGACGGCCGATTCGCGCAACGCCTCGGCGCGGTCGCCAAGGCAGCCATGTCGATCGGCGCGAAGCTGGGCGCCATGCCCACGCCCGATCTCATCATCGCACGCAATCTCGAAATGCTGGCGCTGGCCCGCCGCGCCAATGCTGCTCTTGG
Organism: Mesorhizobium sp. LCM 4577; assembly: GCF_001854795.2. NCBI lineage: Bacteria > Pseudomonadati > Pseudomonadota > Alphaproteobacteria > Hyphomicrobiales > Phyllobacteriaceae > Mesorhizobium > Mesorhizobium sp. LCM 4577. The sequence goes on from NZ_MDDU01000001.1 coordinate 748,618, forward strand.
GGCAAACGTGCCGATCGTCTATGAGTGCCTGGACATTCACCGTCTGGTGCTGCGCGACGATTTAGTCGGCAGGACGTTGCGCGGCGCCGAGCGTCGTCTCGCCCGCGACGTGAAGCTTCTGGTGACGAGCTCGCCGGCCTTCATCGCCAATTATTTCGAGCCGTTCGGGCAGATCGTCGCACCCGTCGAGCTGATCGAGAACAAATATTTCGAGACGGCATCCGGTGTCGCCGCGCGGTCCCTCGAGGACGACAGTCCGGCGTCGCCGCCTTGGCGCATCGGCTGGTTCGGCGCGCTGCGCTGCCGCCGCTCGCTGGAGTTGCTGGCCGATTTCACCCGCCGCCAGGCGGGGCGTTTCGAGGTCGTGCTCAGGGGCCGTCCGGCGCTGTCCGAGTTCCCGGACTTTCATGGCTTCGTCGAGGCCGAGCCCTGGCTTTCGTTCGAGGGGCCTTACCGCAACCCGGAGGACATGGCGTCAATCTACGGGCAGGTGCACTTCTCTTGGGCGATCGATTTCTTTGAAGCCGGCCAGAATTCCGAATGGCTGCTTCCCAACCGCCTCTATGAGGGCTGCCGTTTCGGCGCGGTGCCGATCTCGATGGCAGACACCGAAACCGGAAGGTTCCTGAAGCAGCGGGATATCGGCGTGCTTCTGCCCGAAGCGACGCCCGAAAGCGTCGGGGCGGTRCTCGGCCGGATGGATCAGGTTCGATATCGCGACCTGAAGTCGCGGGTGCTGGCGCGCAATCCGAGGACTTGGAGCTACGACCGCAGCGATTGCGCGGCTTTCGTCAAAAAGCTGAGCGGCCTCGCCACGATGCCTTCAAATTTTGCAACGACGGAGGCGGCGGCGTGATGGCAGGGGACGCGCAAGAACCCGTGACGCAGGCGTCGATCCTGATCGTCATTCCCTGCCTCAACGAGGCAGCTCATATCGGCGGCCTGCTCGACCAGTTGCGGCCGGCGGCGGCACGGCTCGGCGGCCGCATCGTCGTCGCCGACGGCGGCAGCGCCGACGGCACGCAAGCCATCGTCGAGAAGATCGTGGCGAAGGATCCCCGCGTCATCCTGCTCGCCAATCCGAAGCGCCTCCAGAGCGCCGCCATCAATCTCGCGGTGGCGAGCCTCGGCGAGGGCGCCGATTACCTCATCCGCATCGATGCGCATGGCGGCTATCCGGACGATTACTGCGACCGGCTGGTCGAGGAAGCGCTTGCCACCGGCGCCGATTCGGTCGTCGTTTCGATGCTGACCGCCGGCACCGGCGCCGTGCAGAAAGYGGTCGCGGCGGCGCAGAATTCCAAGCTCGGCACCGGCGGCTCGAAGCACCGGCATATGTCCGAGGGCGAGTGGGTCGACCACGGCCACCACGCGCTGATGCGCATCGCCGCCTTCAGGCATGTCGGCGGTTACGACGAGAGCTTCAGCCACAACGAGGACGCCGAGCTCGATTATCGCCTGCGCCAGGCAGGTTACCGCATCTGGATGAGCGGCAGGACGCAGATGGTCTATTATCCGCGCTCGACGCTGAAGAGCCTCTATTTCCAGTATCTCGGCTATGGCCGCGGCCGCGCCAGGAACGTGCTGAAGCACCGCATGGTGCCGAAGGTCCGGCAGATGATTCCGCTGCTGGTTGCGCCTGTGGTGCTGCTTGCCCTGTTCTCCTTCGTCCACTGGCTGGCGGCGGTGCCGTTCCTTTTGTGGGCGGCGGTGTGCCTCGGCTACGGGCTGGTGACGGCGATACGCCAACGCAACGCCAGCATAGCGCTCGCCGGCGTCTCGGCGATGGTCATGCATTTCGGCTGGTCCGTCGGCTTCTGGCAGCAGCTTTTGATGYGCCGCTCGCAGCGCGAGGTGGCGTGATGGCCGGGCGCTCGATCGACATCTGCATCTGCACCTTCCGCCGGCCGGAGCTGGCCGACACGCTGCGCTCCGTCGCCGCGCTGGAGAGGCCTGAGGGTTTGGAGATCGGCATCATCATTGCCGACAATGACGATGAGCCCAGCGCGCAGAAGCTGGTGAAGGCATTGGCCGACGAGCTGAAGCTGCCGATCCGTTATCGCCACGCGCCGGCGCGCAACATCTCGATCGCCCGCAACGCGTGCCTCGACGCCAGCGTGTCGGACTTCGTCGCCTTCATCGACGACGACGAGACGGCGTCGCCCTCCTGGCTGGTCGAGTTGATGGCGGCGGTCGACGCGACGGGCGCGGCGGCGGTGCTCGGTCCGGTGCGGGCGCATTACCGCCATGACGCGCCGGACTGGATGCGGAAGGGCGATTTCCATTCCACCTTGCCGGTCTGGGTGCGCGGCGAGATCCGCACCGGCTACACCTGCAACGTCCTGCTCGCGATGACCGATGCGAGCTTGCGCGGCCGTCGCTTCAGCCTGGCGCGCGGCCAGACCGGCGGCGAGGATACCGAATTCTTCGATGCCATGGTCAAGGCCGGCGGCCGCATCGCCTTTGCGCCCGATGCCTTCGTCGACGAGGTCGTGCCGCGCGCCAGGGCCGCGTTCGACTGGCTGCGCCGCCGCCGTTTCCGCTTCGGCCAGACGCATGGCCATCTGATCGGGCGCGGCGCCGGCGGTTTGCGTCGCGCCGGCCAGGTAGGGCTCGCTTCGGCCAAGGCCGCCTACTGCTTCGGCATGGCGATTTTGACCGCGATCAGCCCGGTGCGACGGAACCGCAGCGTGCTGCGCGGCATTATGCACGTTGGCGTCGTCAGCGGTTTGGTCGGCGTCCGCGAAATCCGCCAATACGGCCTCACGTCGCCAGAACAAGGGAACAAGCGTGCAGCCTGACGTCAGCTTCGTCATCGCCGCCTATAATGCGGAGGCCACTCTCGACCGCGCCATCGCCGGCGCGATCGCGCAGCTTGGCGTCACCGTCGAGGTCATCGTCGTCGACGACCAGTCGCGCGACGGCACGCTGGATGTGGCGCGCGCCTATCCGCAAGACATCGTCAAGGTGGTGGCGCTGCCGGCCAATCGTGGTCCGGGCGGCGCCCGCAATGCCGGCCTCGACCTGGCCAGGGGCCGCTGGGTGGCGGTGCTCGATTCCGACGATGCGGTTCTTCCCGACCGCCTGGCCATGATGATCTCCCGCGCTGAAGCAGCGGGTGCCCAAATTGCGGTCGACAATGTCCAGGTCGTGCGCGAGGACGGCACCCCCGACGACACCATGTTTCCGGCCGGCTATCTCGAAGGCCTGCGCGAAATCTCGCTCGCCGACTACATCGACGGCAATCTGATTTTCGAATCGCGCTTCAATCTCGGCTATCTCAAGCCGATCTTCCAGCGCCGCTTTCTCGACGACAACAGGCTGCGCTACGACGAGAAGCTGCGCATCGGCGAGGACTATATTCTTCTGGCCAGCGCGCTGGCCAGCGGCGGCCGTTGCGTCGTCGAGCCGACCGTCGGCTATGTCTATCACATCCGCACCGGCTCGATCTCGCGGGTGCTCGAACTGCATCACGTCGAGGCGATGACGCGCGCCGATGCCGCCTTCGCGGTGGCATATCCCATGGACAGCAGCGCGAAGGCGGCCTTCGCCAGGCGCGGCCGCAGCCTGCGCAAGGCGTCGTCGTTTCTGTCCCTGGTTCAGCACATCAAGGCGCGCGCGCCGCTCAAGGCGATCGGCGCGGCGCTCAGGGATCCGGCCGCGATCGGGCATTTGAGCATGCCGATCGCGGTCCGGCTCAGAAGGGTTGCGGCGCAGGTTCGCCGCGGGGGTGGGGAGATAAAGCATGCGGGCGATCTGATAGCCGGCGACAGGTAGAAACCTTTTTCTCTCAGAAGGAAGACCAGATGCAGAAAGTCAGGAAGGCAGTCATCCCGGTGGCGGGGCTCGGAACGCGGTTCCTGCCGGCGACCAAGTCGATGCCGAAGGAAATGCTGCCCGTCGTCGACAAGCCCGTCGTGCAATATGCCGTCGACGAGGCGTTCGAGGCCGGCATCGAGCACATCGTCTTCGTCACCGGCCGCAACAAGGCGGTCATCGAGGACTATTTCGACCTGCACCCTGAACTGATCGGCACGCTGGAGCAGACCGGCAAGAAGGCGCAGCTCGAATCGCTGGAAAGCCTGCTGCCCGTCGCCGGCGCCACCTCCTTCATCCGCCAGCAGTCGCCGCAGGGCCTCGGCCACGCCGTATGGTGCGCGCGCGACGTGATCGGCAACGAGCCGTTCGCGCTGCTGCTTCCCGACATGGTGTCCTTCGGCGCGCGCGGCTGCCTTGCCGAGACGGTCGACCTTTACCAGCGCACCGGCGGCAATGTGATTGCCGTGGAGCGCTGCGACCCGGCTGAAACCAGCAAATACGGCATTGTCGGCCGCGGCGACGAGGTCGGCTCCGGCTTCAAGGTCACGGCGATGGTCGAAAAGCCGGCGCCCGCCAACGCGCCGTCGAATTTCTACATCAACGGCCGCTACGTCCTGCAGCCGGAGATCTTCGCCCTGCTCGGCAACCAGCAACGCGGCGCCGGCAACGAAATCCAGCTCACCGACGCCATGGTGCGCCTGGCTCAGAGCCAGCCTTTCTACGCCCAGCCTTTCGACGGCCGCATGTTCGACTGCGGCTCCAAGGAGGGCTTCATCGAGGCCACCATCGCCTTCGCCTTGGCGCGCGACGACATGAAGGGCCCTGTCTTCGAGATGCTGCAGCAATTTGTCCGGTCGCATGAGCGCCGGGAAGTAGCCGCATAATGCCCATCTTTCGGGTGCATATGCGGTTTCGCGATGGCGCGACAGCCACTCCAGCGCCCGGGCCTTCCGGCCCGGCGCATCCTGGCAACAACGTTGCGCGGTCTTTTCTGGTCACGACGCCGATCTACCAAGGCCGATAGCGCCTGCAACCTGGAATTGGACCGAACATGAACTATGCCAAATTCCCTCTCGACAAGAGGGTGCCGTTGCCCGGTGCCGATCAGGAAAAGGGCGAAGACTTCATCGATGTCGAGCGTCTGCTCGGCATGGCCGCCCGACAGGCCAAGGTCGTAGCGGCCTGCGCCGTCATCGGCCTGTTCCTGGGCGTGATCTATCTGCAGACCACGCCCAAGCAATATATGTCCGTGGCGAGCGTCCTGGTCGACGAGGGCCTGAACAAGGTCGTCGACGACATCTCGGCCGCGTCACAAACCGTTCAGACCGACGCTTCCTTTCTCAGCCAGGTCGAGATTCTCACCTCCGCACGCCTGGCGTCGGTGGTGGTCGACAAGCTGAAGCTCGATCAGAACGACGCGTTCATGAACCCGCCCCAATCGGCGCTGGCCAAGGGCATCGGCTTCCTGCGCGGCGTGGTCGGATATTTCCGCGGCAGCTCGGCGGGCGACATCCCCGGCATTGAGAATGTCGACGAGGCGACGCGCCAGGCCATGATCAAAACGGCGACGCACGATTATGCCGTGTTGAAGCTGCAGAGCGAGGTGCTGGCGCAGCGCAACGGCCGCAGCTACGTGATTTCCATCGGCTACCAGGCGCCCGACCCTGCTTTGGCCACGGCCATTACCAAGGCCTATGCCGATGCCTATCTGGCTGACCAGCTCAACGCCAGCTTCGATGCCACCGAGCGCGCCGCCTTGTGGCTGCAGGGCCGGCTCACCGAGYTGCGCGAAAGCTCGCAGCGGGCTGCGATGGCAGTCGAGAAGTTCAGGGCCGAACATGGGCTCTCCGCCAACAGYGACGGCCAGTTGCTGAGCGACAAACAGCTCGCCGATCTCAATGCGCAGCTCATTGTCGCCCAGGCCGATACCGCCAGAGCCAGCGCTCGCTACCAGCAATACAAGGCGATCGTCGACAGCGGCTCCGAAAGCGCCTTCAACGATTCGGCCATCGGCGCCGACCAGCCGAGCAGCTCGGTCATCATCGGGCTCAAGACCCGCTATCTGGCCATCGCCAAGCGCCTGCAGGACGTCGAGACCAACTTTGGCAAGGACCATCCGCAGGCGGTCGCGCTGGCCAAGGAAAAGGCCGACGTCTTGGCGCAGATTTTCGRCCAGCTGAAGCAGCTTACCGAAAGCTACCGCAACGACTTCCAAGTGGCGCAGGCGCGCGAGCAGGCGCTGCGCGACAAGATCTCCACGGCCGCCGGCAAGAGCTCGATCGACAACCAGTCGCAGGTGAAGCTGAAGGAGCTCGATCAGCAGGCCCAGGCGCTGACCACGCTCTACCAGACCTTCCTCAGCCGTTACGAGGAAGCCTCGCAGCAGCAGTCCTTCCCGGTCGGCAAGGTCCGCATCATATCCGACGCGACGATGCCGCTCGCGGCCTCCAGCCCCCGCACCTTGCGCGTGCTGGCGCTGTCGCTGGTGCTCGGCCTGATGCTCGGCGCCGGCTTCGGCGGCCTCAACGAGTTCAACGAGCGGTTCTTCAGGACGGGCGAGGACATCCGTGACCGTGTGGGTCTGAAGTTCCTCGGCTATCTGCCGACGATCGGCGGCGGCAAGGCCAAGGATTCCAAGGCCGACGACCTGCCGGCCGACGGCAAGGTGGCAAGCCTTTCCGCGGCGGAGAAACGGGCGCGCATGCGTGTCAGCATCGATGCCCCGGCTTCGATGTTCGCCGAGACGCTGCGCAACGCCAAGATCGCCTTCGACGTCGTGATGGAAGACCGCGGCAGCCGGGTGATCGGCGTCATTTCGGTGCTGCCCGGCGAGGGCAAGTCGACGGTGGCCGCGAATCTCGCCGGCCTGCTCGCCGCCAATGGCGCCAGGACCCTGCTCATCGACGGCGACCTGCGCAATCCGGGCTTGAGCCGCAGCCTCGGCATGGAGGCCGAGCAGGGCCTGATGGAAGCGGTGGTCAACGGCCAGACCTGGCAGTCGGTCGGCAAGGTCGATCGCCAGACCAAGCTGGCGATCATTCCCGCCGTGCTGCGCGGCCAGTTCTCGCACACCAGCGAGCTTCTGGGCTCGGCCGGCATGCGGCGCTTCATCGAGAACGCCAAGGAGACGTTCGAATACATCATCGTCGACCTGCCGCCGCTCGGCCCCGTCGTCGACGCCAAGGCCTTCGCGCCGCTGGTCGACGGCTTCGTTCTGGTCACCGAGTGGGGCCGCACGCCGCGCAACATGGTTCGCTCGATGCTGGAATCCGAGCCTTACATCGCCAACAAGGTGATCGGCGCGGTGCTCAACAAGGTCGATTTGAAGAAGCTGGCCAAATACGGCGCGCTCGGTGGTTCGGAAAGGTTCTTCGACCGCTATTCGACCTACTATCTGGAAAAATCCGAACAGCGCCCCAAGCAGGCAGCCTGAGGCGGGTTTCCGTTCGGAAAGACAGAGTTGGCGGTTCAGCCTAAAAGAGTGAACCGCCCTAATCGTTTGAGGACAGCAGCCGGCCGTATTTACCGACGATCCTGAGCGCGGTCAGCCGTCCGGTTTGAAAGGCGCCGGTGTCGATGTCGAGCCGGCGCCCGTCGAGCGTCGGAGCGTCGACGATCGTATGCCCATGCACCACCCAGCGGTCGAGGCGATGCGCCGCCTGGAAGAACTCCTCGCGGATGTTGAGCAGGTCGCCCTCGTCCTGCGCCTCGAGCGCGATGCCGGGCCGGATGCCGGCATGCACGAAGACGAATTGGTCTGAGCAGACCATCGCCGGCAGCGTGCGCAGGAAGTCGACATGGCTGGCGGGAATGGCCTCGCGTATGCGCGCATCCGCCTGTTCGCTCGAACCGTAGAGGCTTATCAGCCGGTCAGGATCGACGCCGTAGGAGAACAGGGTCTCGCGGCCGCCATAGCCAAGCCAGGTTTCACGCGAGAGATGACCGTCCAGATAGAGGAGCAGCGCGACCTCATGGTTCCCCACGAGGCAGATGCGCTGGAAGCCCTTTGGCGGCGGCGCCATCAGATGGTCGATCACGCGCCGCGAATGCGGCCCGCGGTCGATATAGTCGCCCAGCATGATGATGATCTTGCGGCCGCGGAAGCGCTGCGCGTCGAGCTGGATCTTTCCTTCCAATGCGCGCAATTCGTCAAGGCAGCCATGCACGTCGCCGATCGCGTAGACGACCGTGTCGCGTATGTCCATGACGAGGCGCTCGCGCGGCGCGGGTCGAGGGCGTTTCGATCGTTGGAACAGGCTCACGGATTGAGGCTCGGATACTTGCACTGATTTGCGCCTCGATATCATGCCGAATGCGAACAATTCCACACCGGCGGTCCAGACAGCCAGACGAGCGGTTCCCCGTTTCCACGAGACGGTGAACCGCTCTCGGCGGCCGTCGACGGATGACGGAACAGGGTGGGACCGAGCGACGGCAGAGTGCGCGGATCGCCGCCGGGCTTTACCGGTCGGTTGACGGCGACGGTAGCAAGGCGTCGCGGTATGTCGACGCCGCCGAATGTCGTCTCTTGTTGAGCCATGCCGTGCTTTCGGTATGGCCCCCCAAACGAACTTTAAGGTCCACTGCTGCGCTGCACAACAAGCGATTGCAGGGCAGGACAAACTGGTGAATTCTTCGTTAACGCGGCCGTCTGCGGGCTGCTACACGCCGATGCCGCGTCCCTTCAGCGCCGCCGTGATCTCGTCGAGGATCACGGGGTCGTCGATGGTCGCCGGCATCGTCCATTCCTCCCTGTCGGCGATCTTCTGCATCGTGCCGCGCAGGATCTTGCCCGAGCGGGTCTTGGGGAGCCGCTTGATCGTCACCACGGTCTTGAAGGCGGCAACCGGGCCGATCCGCTCGCGCACCAGCCCCACCACCTCGCTTTCGATCGCGCCGGTGTCGCGCGACACGCCGGCATTGAGCACGACGAAGCCGAGCGGCACCTGGCCCTTCATGGCATCGGCAATGCCGATGACCGCGCATTCGGCGACATCGGGATGCGCTGCCAGCACCTCTTCCATCGCGCCGGTCGAGAGTCGGTGGCCGGCGACATTGATGATGTCGTCGGTGCGGGCCATCACATAGAGATAGCCGTCCTCGTCCATCATGCCGGCATCGGCCGTCTTGTAGTAGCCGGGGAACTCTTCGAGATAGGCTTGGCGGAAGCGGGCATCGGCATTCCACAGTGTCGGCAGGCAGCCGGCGGGCAGTGGCAGCTTGACCACGACATTGCCGAGCGTGCCGGGCGAGACTTCATGGCCGGCATCGTCGAGGATGCGGATGTCGTAGCCCGGCATCGGCACGCCGGGCGAGCCGTATTTCACCGGCAGCAGTCCCAGACCCGCCGGGTTGATCGTCATCGGCGATCCGGTCTCGGTCTGCCACCAATGGTCGACGACCGGCCGGTCGAGCTTCTGCTCCGCCCATTTGATCGTTTCGGGATCGGCGCGCTCGCCGGCGAGGAACAAGGTGCGGAACTTCGACAGGTCGTATTTCGGCACGAACTCGCCCTTGGGATCCTGCCCCTTGATGGCGCGGAAGGCGGTCGGCGCGGTGAACAGCGCCACGACGCCGTGCTCGGAGATCACCCGCCAGTAGGTGCCGGCGTCCGGCGTGCCGATCGGCTTGCCTTCGAAGAGCACGCTGGTGCAGCCCTGCAGAAGCGGTCCGTAGACGATGTAGGAATGGCCGACCACCCAGCCGACGTCGGAGGCAGCCCAGAACACTTCGCCGGGCTTGACGCCGAACTCGTTGTCCATGGTCCATTTCAGCGCGACCATGTGGCCGCCATTGTCGCGCACGATGCCCTTCGGCTGCCCGGTCGTGCCGGAGGTGTAGATAATGTAGAGCGGATCGGTGGCCAGCACCGGCACGCAATCGACATTGGCGCCGGCCGCCCGTTCGCGGGCAACTGCGTCCGCATAGTCGAAGTMGTAATTGTCCTTCATCTCGCAGCGCAGCTGCTCGCGCTGCAGGATCAGGCAGGCGTCGGGCTTGTGCTTCGACATCTCGATCGCCTTGTCGAGCAGCGGCTTGTAGGCGACGACGCGTCCAGGCTCCAGGCCGCAGGAGGCCGAGATGATCAGCTTCGGCTTGGCGTCGTCGATGCGCGTGGCGAGCTCATGCGAGGCGAAGCCGCCGAACACCACCGAATGCACGGCGCCCAGCCTTGTCGAGGCGAGCATGGCGATGGCCGCTTCCGCCACCATCGGCATGTAGATGATGACGCGGTCGCCCTTGCCGATGCCGCGATGCCTCAGCACCGAGGCCAGCGCGACCACCTCGCGCTTCAATTCGGCATAGGTGAATTTCCGGATCGTTCCGGTGATCGCGCTGTCATGGATCAGCGCCAGCTGGTCGGCGCGGCCGCCCGCGACATGGCGGTCGATGGCGTTATGGCAGGTGTTGCAGGTGGCGCCGGCGAACCAGCGGCCATAGACGCCTTGCGTCGGGTCGAAGACCTTTTCGGCCGGCTTGTACCAGTCGATCGCTTTCGCTGCTTCGGCCCAGAACCCTACGGGGTCGCGTTTCCAGCCCGCATAGACTTCGTGATAGCGTGAGGCCATCCGCCTTCCTCCCAAGAAACGTTCTGCCGCCTGCCATAGACTAAGCCGCGCGTCGCGGCCATGTCTTCCTGCATTTTGGTCGACATCGCCGGCAAACGTCTCTGTTCGGCGCCTCTGGCGGAGGCGTCGCTGTCACTCCGTGATGGCTTAGAGCGGCAGCGCCGCCAGCATCAGCCCGACGCCGCCGGCGATCAGGATGGCCGCTGCCAGCGCCTTCCGGTGGCGCTCGAACGCCGTCGGAGCCCGTTCCCAATTGTAACGCATACAGATCACTCCCCAAAGCCCGGCGGATTCATAGCTTACTCAGGGGAAGGAAGGCAACCGCCGCCTTGACAGTGGACGCGATCACCCGTCATGTTCACACTGCGGGTTGTTTGACTTGGGGGATTTTCGATGAAGAGAACTTACGAAAAGCCGACGCTGGTGAAGCGTGAGAGGCTCTCGAATGTGGTGGCGGGCGTCCAAAGCCCTCCGATCGACTGATATAGCCCAGTTCGCTTCCGTGTCGCTATCGCCGGCGATGGACAGCGCCATCGTCTCGCGTTAATTGCGCTGCTGCTAAAGGAGCGGGCGGATGGCTGAAATCGGCTCTGAAACGGTGTTGCGCATGGCGGACGACGCGTCCGTCCAGCATGTCGGCGATGGCGCGGTCGTGCTTTTGGCGCGCAGTGGCCAGCTTTATACCTGCAACGACACGACCGAGGCTTTTCTCGACAAGGTGGACGGCGCGCGCAACCTTAACCAGATCGTCGACCTGCTGTCGGACGAATTCGAGATCGACAAGGCAACGCTCGACCAGGACATGGCCGAATTGGCCGCCGAGCTGGTGGCTGAAGGCATCCTCGCCGACCCGGGCGCATGATGGCCGACGGACCGGTCCTGCGCGCCCTGTTCCGCGTCCATTTGTGGCTCAGCGCCCGGCTGATGCCGGTGCTGGTCGGCCGGCGCGATTTCGAAGGCGTGTTGAGACTGGCGCCTCTGCAGTCGCCCGCGCCCTATCGTGACTTGCCCTGGACCTACATCGTCCATCACGTCAAGCGAACGGTGCGGCGCCCCTGGCTGATGCGCGACCGCAGGTGCCTTCGGGAAGGTCTGCTCGGTTTTCGCTTCCTGCGCATGGCCGGCTTCGACCCGGAGCTGCGTTTCGGGGTCGACGCCAGGTCGATGCACGAGCCTCGCCTGTCGGCGCATTGCTGGGTCTGCCTCGACGGCAAGCCGGTGGTCAGCGACAGCCAGCCCGGCATGGTGGAGATCTATCGCCACCCCGCCAGGATGAAGGCGCCGGCCGCTTGAGCGACCAGACTTTCCGCTACGACCTCAACGGCCAGGTCATAGGCATCACCGCCGCGCGGGCCGATCTGTGGCCAAGCTTCGACCTGATGCTCGGCGCCCTGCGTGTGGAAGAGCCTGTCCCGCCCGGTTTTCGCGTCGACATCGTCGAGACGGCTGCGTTGCAGGAGAACCCCGAAGGAAAGCTGGCCTTCGACGGCGACGTGCCGCTGGACGGCCATTGCCGCATGATCGACGCCGGCAGCGTCTTCCATCTCGTCTTTCCGGGCCAGCAGACGCTGTCGATCCGCGACGGTGAGGGCCGGGCCGAAATCCGTCTTCATCCCGACAGCAAGATCAAGTGGACCTTGCTGATGATGGTGCTGGACGCGGCGCTCGACGCCGACGGCCAGCATATGCTGCACACGGCGGGTCTCACCTTGCCTGGAAAGGACGGCTTGGTTCTCATCCATGCGCCAAGCGGCACGGGCAAGTCGACGACGTCGCTGGCGCTTGCGTCGCGGGGCTTCGGCCTTTGCTCGGACGACGTGATGATCCTCAACGCAAGAGCTGAGGGCATCACGGCCTGGGGCATGCCGCGCCGGGTGAAGGTCCACCGCAACACGGCGGCGATGCTGCCCTTCGTCGCGCCTTGCCTCGGCGAGAAGTGGGACGCTGAGGGCGAGCAGTCCGTTTCGCTGGACTGCCTCGGCGAAATCATTCGGGTCGAGGATGTGCGCGCCAGGCCCGTCACCGCGCTCCTGCATCTTGCGCGCTCGGCCGACGCCGAGACCCGGCTGCTGCCGTTGGCCAGGACAGACGCCATGGTGGCTCTGGCCACCGACAATGTGCGGACCGGCATGACCGGCCTGCTGTCGCTGCAGAAAAGGCGCATGGCGATGATCGCGGCGCTGGTGAAGGCGGTGCCGACCTTCACGCTGGAGGTTGGGGCAAGGCCGGCCGAGGCGGCGGCGCTGATCCGCGCTGCGGTGGATATTTAGCCGGAAGTGAGCTTCCCTCAGGCCGGATAAGGTCGCGGCCGGGCAAGCCTCTGCACCCAGCGGAAGGCATCGCGGCTGAGGCGCGAGCGCAGCTTCTCGCGGGAATTGACGCGAAGCAGCATGTTGCCGGTGATCAGCCATTTCGCCAGCCGTATCGACAGATCCGGCTTGATACGGTCCGCGAGCTCGATCGCGCGCGGCGCGCCGAACAGGCGCCCAGTCACGTTGAGCACCGTCGCCAGCTCGAGCTCGATCCCGGTCATGCGGGCGGCCTCGAGCAGACGCGCTTCGTCTTCCGGCGATTTCAACGCCCGCACGCCTTGCAGCACGTCGACGCAGAGCTGCAGCCTATGGAACTTGTGGCCGCCTGCGGCATGGACGATGGCGATGGTGAGCAGCGCCGCCGGCGTGTCGGTCTCGCCCTTGTCGATCGCCCGCAGCTCGCGAAAGCCGAGCGACAGACGCCTGCGCATGCCGGTGTCGTGCACCAGGTTGCCGTGCAGTTCGATCAGCAGGCTGGAATTCTCTTTCTCCAGCCATTTGAATTCCTGCAGCGCGTGCGAGAGGGCCTCGCCGCTGCCGAGCACGAAGCCGCATTCGGCGATCGTCCGGTTGGCCGCCTCGATGCCGGCGGGGTCGACGAGGATGTCGATGTCGGTGAAGGGACGGTCGGCAAGCTGGCGATAGAGCCTGCGCGCGAACACCGGCCCCTTGACGATCCGGGCCGGAACGCCTTTTGCCGCCAGCGCCTTCATGACGCGGTCGCCGTGATATTGCAGCAGCATCGACTGCCCGGTCGCCGTCGTCATCTGGTCGCGCAGCTCGGCAAGCTTTTGCCTCAGGCCCGCGTCATTCGGCAGATCGGCGTCGCCGCGTTCCCGGAGCTTGCGCAGCACGATCGGCAGCACGCCGTGGAACTCGGCATTGGCCAGCAGCGCCAACAGGTCGCCTGCGGAAACGTCGTTGCCCCAATCGGCGGGCGCCTCGGGGTCCGCAAGCTTGATCAGCAATTTTTCCTGGGCAGGCGAAAGCTCGGGCAGCATCGTTCAGGCAGCAGCAAGGTTTCGCGTATGCTTGCCAGAAAAGCACCGGGTAAGCCAGCGACGCCTACATCCCCCAGCGCAGCGCCGCGGTGTGCACGGGAGCATCCCACAGCGCCGTCATGTCGTCGTCGAGCAGGGTGAGCGTGATCGAGCATCCGGCCATGTCGAGCGAGGTCACGTAGGAACCGACGAGCGAGCGGATCACTGTCACGCCGTGTTTCTCGAACATTTTGCGGGCGCTGTTGTACATCAGATAGAGCTCCATAGACGGCGTGCCGCCGAAGCCGTTGACGAAGAGCAGCGCCGGCCCTTCGGTCCGGCCGCCGAAATCGCCGGCGATCGCCGCGCAGACCTCTTCGGCGATGGCGTCGGCGCTCTTCAGCGCGTCGCGCCGCCGGCCGGGCTCGCCGTGGATGCCGACGCCGAACTCCATCTCGCCGTCGCCGATCTCGAAGGTCGGTTTGCCGGCCGCTGGCACCGTGCCGCTGGTCAGCGCCACGCCCATCGAGCGTGTCGCGGCGTTGACGCGCTCGCCCAGCGCCTTGAGTTCGCGCAGCGCCATGCCCTGCTCGGCCGCAGCGCCGACGATCTTTTCCACCACCAGCGTGCCGGCGACGCCGCGCCGTCCGGTCGTGTAGGACGAGTTCTCGACCGCGACGTCGTCATTGGTCACCACCTGCAGCACGCCGTCCGCCATCTCGGCCGCCATATCGAAATTCATCACATCGCCTTCGTAGTTCTTGACGATGAACAGGCAGCCGGCGCCGGTGCCGACGGCCTCAACGGCGGCCAGCATCTGGTCGGGCGTCGGCGAGGTGAAGACCTGGCCCGGACAGGCCGCGTCCAGCATGCCGTGGCCGACCAGCCCGCCATGCAGGGGCTCGTGGCCCGAGCCGCCGCCGGAGATCAACGCCACCTTGCCGGGCTTCAGCTCTCTGCGGCGGATGAATTTGCGGTCCTCTCCAAGCATGAGGATGTCGGCATGAGCCGCCGCAAAACCATCGAGGCTTTCGGCCAATATCGTGTCCACCGAATTGATGAATTTCTTCATGGCTGTCCTCCCATGCTTCCGCTAGCCGCTGCCCTTGCCGGCGATGCTGGTTATTTTCTGGATGAATTCGTTGATCGCCCGATCGAGCGCGGCGTTCTGCTTGTCGTCGCCGAAATCCGGCACGATCAGCGAGACATGGCGTGTCTTGCGCGGCCCGGACGCGGCGGGCGCCTTGCCGGGATGCGCCTGGTGATAGGCGGCCATGAACTGGTCGCGTTCGGCCTGGCTGAAATGGCAGACGGAGAAGATGGCCGGCAGATGCTTTGACGGGATCGGGATCGAATAGGCCGGGCTCGATATCTGGGTGACGAAGCTGCGGTGCTTGCCGAGCGCATCGGCAAGGCGCTGGCGCATGCCGGACGGGCGCTGGTCGATGACCTGCGACAGGATCGTCTTGTAGGCGCGGATCGCGTCTTCCGAGCCGGTTTCGGCTATCCTGGCGGCCTTGGCCATACGCTTACACCGAAACGTCCGCGATGGCCGCCTTGGCCATGGCGAGTTGCGCGGGGGCGACCGACAGGTCACGCAGGCCCGCTTCGAGCAGCGCCGGGATGGTTGTCGGATCGCCGCCCGCGTCGCCGCATAGGCTGACTGGAATATCTCGCTCCCGTCCGAAGGCCGTGATCGCAGCGATCAGCCGCAGCATCGCCGGATGGCGCACGGAATTGAGATGCGCCACGGCTGCATTGTCGCGCGCGGCCGCCATCACATATTGCGTCAGGTCGTTGGAGCCGATCGAGAAGAAGGCGACGTCGGCGAAGGTTTCCGGCGCCAGCGCGACGGACGGCACCTCGACCATGATGCCGAGCGGCGGAAGCTTGTGCGCGACGCCCCGCGCGGTAAGCGCGGCCTGCTCCCCGGCGAATAGCGCGGCGGCTTGGCTGTACTCGTCATGCGTGGCGATCATCGGGAACATCACCTTCAGATTGCCGTGGATGGCGGCGCGCAGCAATGCCCGTATCTGCACGCGGAAGATATCGCGCCGCGCCAACGAGAGCCTTATACCGCGCAGACCGAGGAATGGGTTGGTCTCCTCGACGGTGAAGCCCGGCACCGGCTTGTCGCCGCCGGCATCGACGGTGCGAATGGTCACCGGCTTGTCGCCCGCCCATTCCAGCACCTTGCGGTAGGCACGGTACTGCGTCTCCTCATCCGGCAATGCCTTGCCGAACAGGAATTCGGTTCGCATCAGCCCGACGCCGTCGCAGGTCGCGACATCGATGCCGTCGACGTCGGAGGGGTAGGCGATGTTGACCTGGACGCGCACGGCGGTGCCGATCTTGGTGACCRCCGGCTCGGTCAGGAATGTCCGCGCCGCGCCCTGGCGGTCGGCGAAGGAGGCGGCCGATTGCCGGAAGGCTTCGACCTCAGCCGGGGATGGCGAGAAAACGATCGCGCCGCGTTCGGCATCGAGCAGCGCGTCGCTGCCGAGCGGTCCGGCCGGGGCGCTGAGGCCGACGACCATCGGAACGCCGCGCGAGCGCGCCAGCATCGCGACATGGCTGGCGGTGCTGCCGCGCTTGAGCGCTATGCCGCCGCCTTTGTTCCAATCGGTTTCGAGGAAGCGTGTCGGCGCGATGTCCTCGCCATAGAGGATCGCACCCGGGGGCGCCTCGGCCTCGTTGTCCTCGCTCAGCGCTCGCAGCACCTGGTCGCGGATGTCGCGCAAATCCGCGGCGCGGGCGCGGAAATAGTCCTGGTCCGACGCTTCGTAGCCGGCGATCTCGCTGTCCAGCGCCGCGCGCCATGCGGCATCCGCCGGTTGCCCTGAGCCGATCGCCGCCAAGGCCGGACCGCTCAATGCGTCGTCCTCCAGCATGGCGATGTGGAATTCGAGGATGCCGGCGGCGTCGCCATCGGCGGTCTCGACCAGTGCGGTCAGCCGGCCGACGGCCGTGCCGATTGCGTTCACCAGTGCGGCTCGTTCTTCCTCGGTACTGGCCTGGGGCTTGTAACTGGCCGGAGGCTGGTCGAGGTCGAACAGCGGGCCTTCGGCGTAACCGGGAGAGGCGGGGATACCCTCAACCTGCATGGCTCGCGTTCCTTGCGGGCCTGCCGTCATGCAGATCGGTCTCAAGCGGACCGGGCATGGTCCGCATCCTCGTCGAAGTTACGCTGCACCAGATCGACCAGCGCTTTCACCGCCTGGGCCGCGCCGTCGCCCTTGGCGCGGATATGCAGCATGGTCCCTTTCGGCGCCTTGGCCGCCATCACCTTGACGATGCTCTTGGCGTCGAACCAGGGGCCGTTGGCGGCCACCGCCACTTCCACCTCGGCCGCGAACGACTTGGCAAGCTTGGTGAACTTCACCGAAGGGCGCGCGTGCAGGCCCACCGCGTGGGTGATCAGGACCGTTGCTTCGGCGGATGCGGACATTCAGTCGGTTCCCGTTCGTTCACGACGGCGACAATTCATGCGCCGTCGCCACCACTTCCTTGAGCGAGGCGCCGCCGGAGGATTCGGTCGCCGCCATCACTGCGCCCTCGACGATCGGCGCGTTGCAGACGACTATTCTGTGGGAGCGCGGCTCGCCGATCATCTCGACCGCCATCTCCGAGTTGGTCTCGGCGCCGCCGAGATCGACCAGTATGGCGACGCCCGCGTCCGACCAGGCCTTGTCGATCGCGCCCATGATCGCCTCGACGCTGGTGCCGAGCCCGCCATGGCCGTTTCCGCCGCACCATGCAAGCGGCACCTCGTCGCCCACCATCTGGCGCACCATGTCGGCCGTGCCCTCGGCGACCAAGGGCGAATGCGACACGATGACGATCCCGACATTGCTCATCAAATACCCTCTATCGCTTCCGCGACTGCGCGCACCAGCAGCGCGGTCGAGCGCGCTCCGGCGTCCATATGCCCCATCGAGCGCTCTCCCAGGAAGGAGGCGCGCCCGCGCAGGGCCTTCATCGGCACCGTGGCTTCGGCCGCTTGATCGGCGGCATCGGCGATTTCGCCAGCCGTCTTGCCCTGCGCCAATGCCTCATACACCGGCTGCAGCACGTCGAGCATGGTTTTTTGCCCCGGCTGCGATTTGCCGCGTGCCGCGACCGCCTCGATCGCCTTGCCCAGTGCCGCCGCCAGCGCGGTGCGGTCGGGTGCCTCCGGCAGGTCCTTGCCCAGCGCCATGAACAGCGTGCCGAACAGCGGGCCTGAAGCGCCGCCGACGGTCATCACCAGCTTGGTGCCGACCGCTTTCAACGCATCGGGCAGCGGTTTTGCCGAAAAGGCGTCCGCCTCGGCGCGCACCGCCTCGAAGCCGCGCTTCATGTTCAGCCCGTGGTCGCCGTCGCCGATCGCCTGGTCGAGCGCCGTCAACTCGTCGGCATGCGCCGCGATCGTATCGGCTGCCGCCGCGATCAATCGGGAGAAATCGGCTGCGGCCATCATTGGTCCTTCATGCCGGGGCGAAGAGCGCCGCCACGGCAGTAAAGACCTCGGCGACCGCGAAGGCGCCCGGATCCGCGACACCGTCGAGCTGGCTGCCGATATAGGCGGAGCGCCCGGCCTTGGCCTTGCGCATCGCGGCGGTAGCCTCGGCGCCTTGCCGCGCCGCCTTGGCGGCCGCTTCCAGCCCGCCGGCGTCAAGGGCTCTCAGCGCCGGCTCCAACGCGTCGACCATGGTGCGGTCGCCGATCCTGGCGCCGCCATAGAAGGTCATCCGGTCGAGGCCGGCGAGCAGCGCCTTGGGTAGAGTTGCGCCAAAACCCAAAGTCTGCGCGGCGGCGGTGAAGAAGATCGACAGCAGCACGCCGCTGGAACCGCCCATGGACGTGCCCAGCGTATCGCCGATCGCCGCGGCGGTCGCGGCGCGATCGGCAAGCGGCAGCGTGCCGATGCGTTCGAGAATGCTGCGCGCGCCGGTCGCCACGGTCGAGCCGGTGTCGCCATCGCCTGCCTTGGCGTCGAGCGCGTTGAGCGGCTCTTCGAGCGCGATCAGCCTTTGGCAGGCGGCTCTGATCAGCCGCTCGGCGGCCGCATCGCGGCTGGCGGGCTTTGTGGCTGTGCCGGCGGCAGGCTTGGCCATCGCGATAATGACCGGTGCGCGAACCGGCTTTGCCGGCAGCCAGGCATGCGGCCCGACGGGCGCCAGCAGCGCCGCCTCGCGTTCCGCATCCAGCTTGATCAACGACAGCGAAAAGCCGTTCATGTTGAGCGCCGTCATCAGATGCCCGGGGCCGACCGTCAGCGCCACCGCCTTTGCCAACGACGAAGACAGCGCGGCATTCGCGATCAGCGCCATTTCGAGCGGTGGTACCGAGCCGAGATTGTTGATCAGCAGGGCGTGGCGGCTGTGCGGATCGAGCCGCGCCGCGAGGCGTTCCGCCATGATGGCGACCAGCTTGCTGGCGGCCTCCAGGGCGATGCGCTCGACGCCGGGCTCGCCATGGATGCCGAGTCCAAGCTCGCCATCATTCGCGCCGAAACGCTCCTCATGCGCCTGTCCGGGGATCGAGCAGGAGGAAAGCGAGATGCCGAGCGAAACGATGTCCTTCGCCGCCGCGCGGGTCGCGGCTGC
Organism: Mesorhizobium sp. LCM 4577; assembly: GCF_001854795.2. Taxonomy (NCBI): domain Bacteria; kingdom Pseudomonadati; phylum Pseudomonadota; class Alphaproteobacteria; order Hyphomicrobiales; family Phyllobacteriaceae; genus Mesorhizobium; species Mesorhizobium sp. LCM 4577. The sequence goes on from NZ_MDDU01000001.1 coordinate 767,886, forward strand.
GACCGACGCCAGGTCCCGGCCGCTCTCGGAAAGGTGACCGGCGATCTTGTGCACGAACAGCGTGCCGGCAACGCCGCGCGGCTGCGCGATGTCCGGCAGGGCTATGTCGTCGGCGACGATCACCATCTCGACCGCGAGACCCTCGGCGCGCGCCTTCTCCGCCGCCAGTCCGAAATTGAGCCGGTCGCCGGTGTAGTTCTTCACGATCAGCAGGCAGCCGGCGGGACCGGTCGTGGCGCGGATCGCCGCCAGCACCGCCTCGACGCTGGGCGAGGCGAAGATTTCGCCGGAGATGGCCGCCGTCAGCATGCCGGCGCCGACGAAGCCGGCATGCGAGGGTTCGTGCCCGGCGCCGCCGCCCGAAACCACGGCCACCTTCGTCTTGTCCCAGTCGGCGCGCAGCACGACCTTGATCTCGGGATAGCCGTCGAGGCGGGCGAGCGCGCCCGACCCTGCCGTGGCGAGGAAGCCGTCCATCGCCTCGGTGACGATCGTGTCCTTGCGGTTGAAAAAGTGCTTCATGGATTTCGTCCAGTCCGTATCTGCGGTCGTCAAATGTGCGAATACATGGCGCGAACCGGCTACATCAGTCTTTGCCCGTCCGAGCCGAAATAGAGCGGCGCGATGTAGCGGATCGTCACCTTGTCCCCCTTGGCTAAAGGCGTGTCTGGATCGGTCAGCGTCACCAGCTTCTTCGCCCCCACCGTCACATGCAGATGGTTCTGGTCGCCGAGATGCTCGACCCAGTCGACGACGCCGTCGGCATGGCCGTTCGCCGCCTTCTCGATCGCCAGATGCTCGGTGCGGGCGCCGATCGTTTTCGTTCCGGTCGGCGCGCCGCCGTCGGGCAGCAGGCCGGCCGGCAAGAGGTTGATCGCTGGCTGGCCAAGGCGCGCCGCGACATGCAGGTTTGCCGGCTCGGAATAGATCGCGCGCGGCGTGCCGATCTGCACCAGCACGCCGTCAGCGAGGATGCCGATGCGGTCGGCCATGGTCATCGCCTCGATCTGGTCGTGCGTGACATAGAGCATGGTGGCGCCGAGCTCGGACTGGATGCGCTTCAGCTCCAGTCGCAGATCGGCGCGCAGCTTGGCATCGAGCGAGGACAGCGGCTCGTCCATCAGGTAGATCGCGGGCTTGCGCACCAGCGCGCGGCCGATGGCGACGCGCTGCATCTCGCCGCCCGACAACCTTGTCGAGCGGTTGTCGAGCTTGTGGTCAATGCGCACCATGCGCGCCACCTCCTCGACACGGCGGCGCACCGCGTCTTCCGGAAAGCGCCGCGCCGGCGAGCGCAGCGGGAAGGCCAGGTTGTCGAACACCGACAGATGCGGATAGAGCGAATATTGCTGGAAGACGAAGGCGGTGTCGCGCTCGGCCGGCGATAGCGCCGTCGCGTCATGGCCGCCGATATGGATCGTGCCGCTGTCCGGCCGTTCCAGCCCGGCGATCAGCCGCAGCGTCGTCGTCTTGCCGGCGCCGGTCGGCCCAAGCAGCACGACGAACTCGCCGTCCTTGATCGCGAGGTCGAGATCGTCGATCGCGACGGTGTCGCCAAAACTCTTGGTCACGCCCTGGATACGGACATCAGCCATGGCGCGCCTCCTGATCATGCATGGCGGTCCTGACCGCGCGTCCGGAACCCTTGTCGAACAGCGACAGCCGCGCGCTGCTCAGCGTCAGCCCGACCTGCTCGCCGGGGCTGAGATGGATGCCAGCCGGCACCCGCGCCTTGATGATGCCGTCCGCCGTCTCCACCGCGACGATCTGCGTGGTGCCGAGATATTCGGTGCCGTAGATCGCGCCGCGCAGCTTGGAGGCGTCGTCGAAGCGGATGTGCTCGGGCCGGATGCCGAGCGCCATGTCGGCGGGCGCGATGTCCTCGCGCACTTCCGGCACCGCCACCTTGGCGCCCTGAACGACGATCTCCTTCGCGCCCCTGGCGAGGCCGCCGCCGAATTTCAGGAAATTCATCGGCGGCGAGCCGATGAAATCGGCGACGAACATGGTCGCCGGCCGGTCGTAGATCTCGCGCGGTGTGCCGAACTGCTCGATGACGCCGTGGTTCATCACCGCTATCTTGTCGGCCATCGACATCGCTTCCATCTGGTCATGCGTGACATAGACGGTCGTGGCGTGGATGCGGTTGTGCAGCTCGCGCAGCTCATGCACCATCAGATCGCGGAATTCCGTGTCCAGGGTCCCCAGCGGTTCGTCCATGAGAAAACATTTCGGCCGCCGCACGATGGCGCGGCCGAGCGCGACGCGCTGGCGGTCGCCGCCGGCAAGGCCGGAGACGGATTTGTCGAGCAGATGATCGATGCGCAAGAGCTTCGCTGTCTCCTCCACGCGTTGACGGATCTCGGCGGCAGGCATGCCCTGCGCCAGCAGCGGGAAGCCGATGTTCTTGCGCACATTCATATGCGGGTAGAGCGCGAAGAGCTGGAAGACGAAGGCGATGTCGCGCTCGCGCGCCCGGCGCATGGTGACGTCCTCGCCGCCGAGCAGGATCTTGCCGCCGGTCGGCAGCTCGAGGCCGGCGATCATGCGAAGCGTCGTCGTCTTGCCGCAGCCGGACGGCCCGAGCATGACGAAGAACTCGCCGTCCTCGACGACGAAATTGGAATCCTGCACGGCGACGAATGCGCCGAAGGCCTTCCTCAGGTTCTGAACACGGATCTCGGCCATCGTTATTCCGGGAATTTCGAGACGATGATGAACATCACCGTGCCGGCGAGCATGGTGACGAAGGAATAGGTGTAAAGCGACAGCGCGAAGGGCTGGAACAGCATCAGGAAGCCGATCGCGATGATCGCCGTCGCGATGTTTTCCATCAGCCCGCGCCTTGCCCAGACGGGCCAGCGCGATTTGCGTTTTGCAGTCTGGATCGTGCTCATTTGCGCACCGCGCCGAAGGTGATGCCGCGCAGCAATTGCTTGCGAAGCAGGATGGTGAAGACGAGGATCGGCACCAGGAAGATCGTCGTGCCCGCCGCCACCGCCGGCCAGTCCTGGCCGCCCTCGCCGATAATGGTCGGGATGAACGGCGGCGCGGTCTGCGCCGTGCCGGAAGTCAGAAGTGCGGCGAAGGCATATTCGTTCCAGGCGAAGATCAGGCAGAAGATGGCGGTGGCGGCAATTCCGGTCGTCGCCTGCGGCAGCACGGTGCGCCAGAAGGCCTGCAGCCGGGTATAGCCGTCGATCATCGCGGCCTCCTCATATTCGCGCGGGATCTCGTCGATGAAGCCCTTGAGAAGCCACACCGCCAGCGAGACGTTCACCGCGGTGTAGAGCAGGATCATGCCGAGCGCGGTGTCCGAGAGGCCGAGCTCGCGGTACATCAGGTAGATCGGGATCGCCACCGCGATCGGCGGCATGAAGCGCGTCGACAGGATGAAGAACAGAAGGTCGTCGGCCAAAGGCACCTTGAAGCGCGAGAAGCCATAGGCCGAGAGCGTGCCCAAAAACACCGCGCAGAAGGTCGAGCCGAAGGCAATGATCAGCGAGTTGACGAAGCGCGGCAGGAAGTTCGACGGGCCGGCGATCACCATGTTGCGCTTGCGCACCGTCTCGTCGCAGAAGCCCGTCGCCGGCCCAAGCGAATTGATGTATTCCGGCGTCTGCCGGGTGCGGGTGGTGAAGAGGTTGCAATAGCCCTCGATGCTCGGCTGGAAGACGATCTTCGGCGGATAGGCGATCGAATCCGGTGGCGTCTTGAAGCTGGTGGCGAAGATCCACAACAGCGGCACGATCGAGATCAGCGCATAGGCGATGATGATCGTGCCGGCGATCAGCTTGGCGTTCGACGAGGGCGCGACGACGGAATGGGCGGTGGTCAGGCTCATCTCTGCTTCACCTTGTTGAGCGCCTTGACGTAGATGTTTGCGAGGCCGAACACCGCGACGAACAGGATGATGGCGAAGGCCGAGGAATAGCCGGTGCGCCAGCTTTCGAAGGCCTGCCGCTTGAGCGTGATCGAGGCGACCTCGGTGGTCGAACCTGGTCCGCCGCCGGTGAGCAGGTTAACCATGTCGAACATCTTGAAGTTCTCGATGCCGCGGAACAGCACCGCGAGCATGATGAAGGGCAGCGCCATCGGCAGCGTGATCGACCAGAACTGCCGCCAGTTCGAGGCGCGGTCGACCTCGGCCGCCTCGTAGATGTATTCGGGAATGGAGCGCAGGCCCGCGAGGCAGATCAGCATCACGTAAGGCGTCCACATCCAGGTGTCGACGATGATGATCGCCCACGGCGCCAGCTCGACATTGGACAGCATCTGGACATTCGTCGGCGGAATGCCGGTGACGAACGAGACGACGTAGGAAAACAGCCCGATCTGCGGCTCGTAGAGGAAGCGCCAGAAATTGCCGACCACCGCCGGCGACAGCATCATCGGCACCAGGATGATGGTGGTCCAGAAAGCGTGGCCGCGGAACTTGCGATCGATCAGCCATGCCAGCGTGAAGCCGATGACGGTCTGCAAAAGGATCGTCCAGAACACGAAATGCGCCGTCGTCTGCATGGCGATCCAGATGTCCTGGTCGCCGAGGATGCGCTGGTAATTGGCGAGCCCGAGGTTCTTCACCACCTCGTTGGGCCGGTTGGCGCGGTAGTTGGTGAAGGAAAGATAGATCGCCCAGAACAGCGGGAAGATGTTGATGGCCAACAGCAAAAGGATCGTCGGCGAGATGAACAGCCAGGCGAGGCCCTTGTCGCTGATGCCCCGGATCTTCTTGGCCAACGGCTCCGGGGTCGCCCGGGCAACGTTGTCCGCAGTCCGATTGAGCATGGTAAGTCCTGCTTCGGTCACGGGTCGGTCTCGGCTATGGAATTTATCTGAACTGCGTCCCGTGCCAAGGGCGGCACGGGACGCTGCGGTTTGGGCTCGGGAGGAGCCGGTTACATCTTGCCGTCGTCCTGGAACACCTGCGTCCAGTCCTTGACGAGACCGTCGAGCGCGTCCTTGGCCGAGCCCTGGCCGGCCACGACATAGTCGTGGAAGCGCTTCTGCGAAGCCTGCAGCAGCGGCGCGTAGCTCGGTTCGGCCCAGAAGTCCTTCACGATGGCCATTGAGTCGAGGAAGGCCTGCGCATAGGGCTGGCTGGACGGAAACTTCGGATCCTTGACGACGGAGTTCAGGCAGGAATAGCCGCCGAGCGACCACCACTTGGCCTGCACGTCCTTGTTGGCGAACCACTTGATGTATTTCAGCGCCGATTCCTGCTTGTCGGAATAGGAGACCACCGAAATGCCCTGGCCGCCGAGCTGGGCGAACTGGTCGCCGTCGGGACCCTTCGGATTGACGAAATAGCCGATCTTGTCGCCGCCGACATTCTCGTCCTTCTGCAGGCCGGGCCAGGTGAAGGCGAAGTTCATGTGCATCGCCACCTGTCCGGATTTGAAGGCGTCCACGCCTTCGCCCATGTAGCTGTTGGAAGCGCCGGGCGGCGTGCAGCAATCATAGAGCGCCTTGTAGAATTCGAGGCCCTTCACCGATTTCTCGGAATTGACGAAGCCTTCCATCTCGTAGGGCTTCTTCGGGTTCTCGTACTGGAAGCCATAGCTGTAGAGCACGTCCATGGCGCCCATGGTGATGCCTTCCGAGCCGCGCTCGGTGTAGATCGAGGCGCCGTAGACCGTCTTGCCGTCGATCTGCCGCTTCTGGAAGAACTCGGCAATCTGCTTCAGCTGGTCGAATGTGGTCGGCGGAGCGAGGTCCCAGCCATACTTCTCCTTGAATTCCTTCTGCAGCTCGGGCCGCGAGAACCAGTCCTTGCGATAGGTCCAGCCGACGACGTCGCCCATGGCCGGCAGCGCCCAGTAGTTCGGCGTGTTCTTCGGCCATTCCGAATAGCCGACCACGGTCGCCGGCACGAAGTCGTCCATGCTGATCTTCTCCTTGTCGAAGAAGTCGTTCAGCTTGACGTAGTGGCCGTTCTCGGCCGCGCCGCCGATCCACTGGCTGTCACCGATGATCAGGTCGCAGAGCTTGCCGTGCGAGTTGAGCTCGTTGAGGAAGCGGTCGGCATAGTTGGTCCATGGCACGAACTCGAACTTCATGCCGATGCCGGTTTCCTTGGTGAAGTCCTTGGACAGTTCCACGAGCGCGTTGGCCGGATCCCAGGCCGCCCAGCACAGCGTCAGGTCTTCCGCATGCGCGACGTTCGAGACGGCTGTCGACGCAAAGATCGCCGAGGCCAGTCCCAACGCCAGTTTCAAGGTCGATTTCATGCCTTACCTCCCATTTGCGAAACGCGTCCGGATGACGGTTTCAAGAGCCCCTCAACCCTCGCTCCTCCGAGGGCCTAAACAAGGCGCGAGATGCGCAGCCGATGTTTAGTAATTTGTTTAGTGATGCTCTTTTTACTAAACAACGCAAGCGAATTCGTTGCTGCGCCGCAGCATGTCGAAACGGGTCATTGAAATCGTTGGGAAATGATCGCCGGACGCTGCGTTCCGCAGCCGTCAGCTGACCGGTTTGGCGGGGCCCGGGCTCGCCATCACCGGCCGGATCGCCGGCGCCGGCGGCAACAGCGCGCGTATGTCGGCGAAGGGGAAAGTCGGCTCGAAGCGGAAGGCCTCGGCCAGCGCGCCGGAGGCGCCGTTGCACTGGCCGGCGCGAAACTCGTTCTGGAGGCGCGCCCTGTGCACATAGTGCTCCGGACCTTGCGACTGGTGCGCGCGGATCGCCTTCGCCTTGATGTCCCAGTGATGCGAGATCTCGACATAATGCGTCGGCGAAAAACCGGTGCCGCCGAGCGTGTCGGCATGCAGCACCGGCACCGCGAAGGACGCCGCGATGCGCACGCCGTCGGAAAGGGCGCGGTGATCGCCATGATAATCATAGGGCGCATGGGTGATGGCGAGGTCGGGTTTCACCTCGTGGATTAACGTCTTCAGCGCCGAAACAAGCGCGGCATCGGCGATGAGTTCGCCGTCGGGAAAGTCGAGGAAGCGCGGCTCGACGCCGAGCAGCCCTGCCGCCTTGGCCGCTTCCTTGCGCCGCAAGCGGGTGAGCGCCGCCGGGTCCCCTGTACCGCCTTTGGCACCATCGGTGGCTATCGCAAAATTAAGCTCTGCGCCTTGCGCGGCATAGGCGGCCAGCGTACCGAACATGAATATCTCGATGTCGTCGGGATGTGCCCCCAGCGCCAGTATCTTCACGTCTTCTCTCCCGGAAATGGTATGCCGAACGGAATCCTGCTCGCCTTGATCGCCTATGCAAGCTATTCGTTCAGCGACGCCGTCATCAAGAGCCTGGGCGGGCAGTTCACCGTCTTCGAGATCGGCTTCTTTTCGACCCTGTTTGCCGGCTGTTTTCTGTTCTTCACCAAGCCGAGCGACGAACGCTGGCGCGACGCCTGGCGCACCAAAAGGCCATGGGCGGTGCAGGCGCGCGCCTTGGCGGGCATCGCATCCGGCGTGCTCAGTGTCTTTGCCTTCACCACCATTCCGTTGGCGGAAGTCTACGCGCTGATTTTCCTGGCGCCGCTGCTGGTCACCATCCTGTCGACGGTCATCCTGAAGGAAAGGGTCGGCCCCTGGCGGTGGCTGGCCGTCGTCGCCGGCTTTGTCGGCGTCATGCTGGTGGTGCGGCCAGGCTTTCGCGAATTGCATCTCGGCCATCTCGCCGCCTTCGCCAACGCCTTCCTCGCCGCCATCAGCGTCATCCTGATGCGCTCGCTCGCCCAGCAGGAAAAGCGCACGACGATCCTCGGCGCGCTGGTCGGCTATGGCCTGGTCTTCAACGGGGTGGGTGCTGCCGCGACCTCGTTCTCGCTCCCCGGTCTCGGACAACTGGTCTGGCTGGTGCTGGCTGGCGTTTTTACCGCCGGCGGGCAGCTGCTGCAGCTGCTTGCGGTCAAATACGCGCCCGCGAACCGCATCGCGCCGACGCATTACTCGCAGATCGTCTGGGCGGTCATCCTCGGCGCGCTGTTCTTTCAGGAATATCCCGACTGGCTGTCGCTGGTCGGCCTGGCGGTGGTCGGCGCCTCGGGCCTGCTGACGATGGTGCGCGAGGAGGTGAGGCTCGGCACCGTGCGCTGGAACCCGTTTTCGCGCACCAGGCTTTGAGCGCATACGTTGCATGGCGACCGCGACCGCTGATATGCGGGCGACATGATGACGAGACCCCTGCCGGAGCTTCCGGTCGCAGCCGCGCTGCCGGCGCTTGCCGCTGCACTTGCCGCGCGCAATAGCGCCGTGCTGGTGGCGCCGCCCGGCGCCGGCAAGACGACGCTGGTGCCGCTGGCGCTGCTCGACGCGCCATGGCTCGGTCAGGGCCGGATCGTGCTGCTCGAGCCGCGGCGGCTCGCCGCCCGCGCCGCCGCCCGCCGCATGGCCGAATTGCTCGGCGAGGAGCCGGGCGGCACGGTCGGCTATGCCATGCGCATGGAGAACCGGACGTCGACGCGGACGAAAATCCTGGTCGTCACCGAAGGCGTGCTCTCGCGCATGATCCTCGACGATCCGGAGCTGCCGGGCGTCTCGGCGGTGATCTTCGACGAATTCCATGAGCGCTCGCTCGACGGCGATTTCGGCCTGGCGCTGGCGCTCGACGTGCAGGGCGCGCTGCGTCCGGACCTTCGCCTGCTGGTCATGTCGGCGACGCTCGACGGCGCGCGCGTGGCGAAGCTTTTGTCGGAAGCGCCGGTGATCGAAAGCGAGGGCCGCGCCTTTCCGGTCGCGATCCGCTACGACGAACGGCCGGCCGGAACGGCGATCGAGGACGCCATGGCCAAAGCCGTGCGCGCAGCCCTGGCAGGCGAGCAGGGCAGCGTGCTCGCCTTCCTGCCCGGACAGCGCGAGATCGAGCGCACCGCCGAGCGGCTCGCGGGCAATGTCGCGGCCGACACCGACATCGTTCCGCTCTTCGGCCAGCTCGACAACAAGGCGCAGGACCAGGCGATCAAGCCGGCGCCGGCCGGTCGCCGCAAGGTTGTGCTGGCGACCTCGATCGCCGAGACCTCGATCACCATCGACGGCGTGCGCGTCGTCATCGATTCCGGCCTGTCGCGCCTGCCGCGCTACGAGCCGGCAAGCGGCCTGACCAGGCTTGAGACTGTCCGCGTCAGCAGGGCCTCGGCCGACCAGCGCGCCGGCCGCGCTGGCCGTACCCAACCCGGCGTGGCAGTGCGCCTGTGGCGCGCCGAGCAGACCGCGTCGCTTCCCGCCTTCACGCCGCCGGAAATCCTCGAGGCCGATCTGTCCGGCCTGCTGCTCGACTGCGCCGCTTTCGGTGTCGCCGATCCATCCAGCCTTTCCTTCCTCGATCCGCCGCCGGCCCCGGCGCTCAACGAGGCGAGGGTGCTGCTCACGGCGCTGCATGCCATCGACAATACCGGACGGCTGACCGAGGCGGGTGCCGCGATGCGCAAATTGGCGCTGCCGGTGCGGCTGGCGCATATGGTGGCTGAGGCCGCGAAGACCGGCCACGCGTTGGAAGCGGCGACGATTGCCGTGCTTTTGACCGAGCGTGGGCTGGGCGGCGACAGCGCCGACCTGGAGCGGCGTCTGCTCCGGTTCCGCGCCGAGAAATCCCCTCGCGCCAACGCCGCCAGGCAGCTCGCCGAGCGTTTGGCCAGGCAGGCCGGTGGCGGGCAGGGCGACGAGGCGGCCTCTGCCGGCGCCCTCCTCATTCACGCCTGGCCGGATCGCGTCGCCAGGGCGCGTGGCGAACGCGGCCGCTTCGTGCTGGCCAACGGCTCGGGCGCCATGGTCGATGCCGCCGATCCGCTTGCCAATGAAGCTTGGCTGGTCGTCGCCGACCTGCAGGGCAAGGCGCAGAACGCCCGCATCACCGCCGCCGCGCCGGTCGGCGAAGCCGATATTCGCGCCGCCCTTGCCGATCGCATCGAGACGAAGCGGGAGGCGAGCTTCGACCGCGAGCGCCGCGCCGTGCGCATGCGCGAGACCGCCAGGCTCGGCGCCATCACGCTGTCCGAGCGGATGCTGCCGGCGCCGTCCGGCGCCGATGCCGACCGCGCCATTCTCGACGCCCTGAGAGAGCACGGCCTGTCGCTGCTCGATTGGGGCAAGGAGGCGGAAGCGCTCCGCCAGCGGCTTGGCTGGCTGCATCGCGGCTTAGGCGCACCCTGGCCCGATGTTTCGGATGAGGCCCTTATCGAGGGCCTCGACGACTGGCTCCTGCCCTTTCTCTCCGGCGATGCCTCCTTCGCGGCCATCAAGCCGGCGACTTTGTCGTCGGCGCTCATGGCGCTGGTCCCGCACGACCTGCAGCGCAAGGTCGACGTGCTGGCGCCGACCCATTTCGACGCGCCGTCGGGCAGCCATGTGCCGATCCGCTATGACGGCGATTGGCCGGTGCTGGCGATCCGCGTGCAGGAGCTGTTCGGCCTCGACCGTCATCCGGCGATCGCGGGCGGCACCGTGCCGCTGACGCTGGAGCTGCTGTCGCCGGCGCACCGCCCCATCCAGACGACGCGCGACCTCCCCGGCTTCTGGCGTGGCTCCTGGGCGGATGTGCGCACCGACATGCGCGGCCGCTACCCCAAGCACGTCTGGCCGGAAAACCCGCTGCTGGCCGCCGCCACCAGTCGCGCCAAGCCGCGTGGGACGTAGTGATAGGGCTCACAGCAATGAGCCGCATACCTTTGCGATTGGCGCAAACACCTCGCCACTTCGTCATCCACGGGCGGAGCAAGGAGCGAAGCGACGCGCGTAGACCCGAGGATCCATTCCGTTACCTCGACCGTAGAATGCAGCGGAGCAGAATTCTGCACCGTGGCAACGCTTGGAAGTCACGGAATGGATCCTCGGGTCTGCGCTCCGCTTCGCGTCGCTCCGCCCGTGGATGACGAAGTCGCGAGGCGCCTCGGTCAATCCCGAGTGTTCACGAACGATGAAGCACCGGCTGCCAATCGCTTAGGTCGCCTTTTCAGCACTACTAGCGCTTACCCTCTCGCGGTTATAATCGTAAGTCGATGATCAACATCCTGCGCGCGCCCGATTCCCAGCAAAGCCAGCGGCTGCGGCTTAACACGCTGATCCGCCTGCGCTGGCTCGCCATCGTCGGCCAGAGCATCGCGGTGCTCGTCGTCGCCTATGGGCTGAAATTCCCGCTGCCGGTGTCGATGTGCTTCGCGTTGATCGCCTTGTCGGCCTGGATGAATCTGTGGCTCACCTTCCGCTATCCGGCGGCGCATCGGCTCACCCCGCTTTCGGCCTTCGCCATCCTCACCTTCGACGGCATCCAGCTCACCGGCCTGCTTTACATGACCGGCGGCCTGACCAACCCGTTTTGTGTGCTGCTGTCCGTGCCGGTCGTCATCTCGGCCGCCTCGCTGCCGCTGCGGTTCACCGCGATCCTCGGCGCGCTGGTCATGGTGGCCGCGACGTTGCTGGTGTTCTTTCACCTGCCGCTGCCCTGGTATGAGGGATCGCCGCTGCCGATGCCCTTCATCTATGTCGCTGGCATGTGGATGGCGGTCTTCGCCTCGATCGCCTTCACCGCCATCTATGCCTTCCGCGTCGCCGCGGAAGCGCGCCTGCTCGCCAATGCGCTAGCCGCCACCGAGCTGGTGCTGCAGCGCGAGCAGCATCTGTCGGCCCTGGACGGGCTGGCGGCGGCGGCCGCGCATGAGCTCGGCACGCCGCTGGCCACCATCACCGTCGTCGCCAAGGAGATGGAAAAGGCGCTCGGCAAGGATCCGAAATATGGCGAGGACGTCAAGCTGCTGCGCTCGCAAAGCGAGCGTTGCCGCGAGATCCTGAAGCGGCTGACCAGCCTTTCGTCGGAAGGCGAGGCGCATCTGTCGCGCATGCCGCTCACCTCGCTGGTCGAGGAGGTGACGGCGCCGCATCGCGATTTCGGCATCTCGATCCGGTTGCGGCCCGGCGAGCGTATCGGCCCCGAGCCGGTCGGGCGGCGCAGCCCCGGCGTCATCTACGGGCTCGGCAATCTGGTCGAGAACGCCGTCGATTTCGCCCGCAAGTCCGTCACCGTCAGCTGGAGCTGGGACAATGAGGCGGTCACCTTCACCATCACCGATGACGGGCCGGGATTCCCGGCCGAGATCATCGATCGCATCGGCGAACCCTACATGTCGACGCGCCAGGGCACGGAGGCCGGCGGCGGCCTGGGGCTGGGCTTGTTCATCGCCAAGACCTTGCTGGAGCGCTCCGGCGCCACCATCGATTTCCGCAATTCGAGCGGGCTCGGCGAGGGCGCGGTGGTGCAGATTTCCTGGCCGCGCGGCCTCTTCCTCAACCAGGACCAGGCTTCGGCCACCATGTTCGACAACGCGTAAATCTTGGTTGGACGGTGCTTAAACCTTGCAATTGCCGCATGGCAGCTCTGTTGCCGGCTCTAAAAATTGGACATTGTTCTTGCAGGACTGTATCTGCGTAAAAGTGAGGCATGTCGCCTAAAACCGTGCAGCGGCTTTGGGAAGACGACATGCCCGGAAACAAGGATCGGAAGGGCCCCCCGCCAGAATAGGTTCGGCGCGGTGCGCTTCAGATCAGTAGGATGCCGATAAGATGAGCGGAGACGAAACGACTGGCGCAATGGTCGAGGGCGAGGACACCTCGCTGCTCATCGTCGAGGACGACAAGCCGTTCCTCACCCGGCTTGCCCGGGCCATGGAGACAAGGGGCTTTGTGGTCGAGACGGCGGAGAGCGTGGAAGAGGCGGTCGCCAAGGCGCGCGCCCATCCGCCGGCCTATGCGGTGGTCGACATGCGGCTGGGCGACGGCAACGGCCTCGATGTCGTGGCCGCCATCCGCGAGAAGCGCGACGACGCCCGCGCCATCATCCTGACCGGCTACGGCAACATCGCCACCGCGGTGACGGCGGTGAAGCTCGGCGCCGTCGACTACCTCTCGAAGCCCGCCGATGCCGACGACGTGTTCGCCGCGCTTACCCGCACCTCGGGCGAGCGCGCGGCGCCGCCGGAAAACCCGATGTCGGCCGATCGCGTGCGCTGGGAGCACATCCAGCGCGTCTACGAAATGTGCGACCGCAACGTTTCCGAGACGGCGCGCCGCCTGAACATGCACCGCCGCACGCTGCAGCGGATCCTCGCAAAGCGGGCACCGCGCTAATCAGCGCTGAGCGCGCAGTGTTATGCACCTCCAGGCCGGCCTTGGTCCGGCTTGCAGTAAAGATGCCAACCGCCAAGGCCGGCGCTGCCCCTCATCGCCCTGCCGGGCACTTCTCCCCGTATGGTGACGGGGAGAAGGGGCCGTCCGAAGCCTTGGCGCTTTTCTTGCAACGTTGGCGATTGGCGAAACCGCCGGCGACAGCGCCCTTCTCCCCGTTCCACGGGGAGAAGATGCCGGCAGGCAGATGAGGGGCGGCGCCGGCGTTCGCAAAATTGTGGCGCTTGCCCGGCCGTTGAAGTTTGCGCATCATCGCGCCGCCGAAAGGGAAGCGAGGAGTCGAAATGCAGGCTTTGGATCAACGGCCGAGATCGATCCTGCGCGAGTTCCTCGACGGCGAGGCCGCCGGCGGCATCATCCTGATGGTGGCCGCGGCCCTTGCATTGATCGTCGCCAACTCGCCTTTGGCCGAGACCTATTTCGCCGTCCTGCACGCCTATCTCGGGCCGCTCAGCGTCTCGCACTGGATCAATGACGGGCTGATGGCGGTGTTCTTCCTGCTGGTCGGGCTGGAGATCAAGCGCGAGATGCTTGACGGACAGCTCTCGACCTGGCCGCGCCGCGTGCTGCCGGGCATCGCCGCCGCCGGCGGCATGGYGGTGCCGGCGCTGGTCTATGTCCTGATCAACCGCGACAATCAGGCGGCGCTCTCCGGCTGGGCGATCCCCACCGCCACCGACATCGCCTTTGCGCTCGGCGTGCTTTCGCTGCTCGGCAGCCGCGTGCCCGCCGCGCTGAAGGTCTTCCTCACCGCTCTGGCCATCATCGACGATCTCGGCGCCGTCGTCATTATCGCGCTGTTCTACACCAGCGGCCTGTCGTTCGCCTATCTGGCCGCCGCCTTCGTGGTCATTGCCTTGCTCGTCCTGCTCAACCGCATGCGGGCCATGAAACTCTGGCCGTATCTCCTGCTCGGCGTCGTCTTGTGGGTGCTGGTGCTGAAATCGGGCGTGCATGCCACGTTGGCCGGCGTCGCGCTGGCGCTCACCATCCCGCTGGAGCGTTCTCCCGGCATCAGCCACGATACGGGACATTCGCCGCTGCACCGGCTGGAGCACGGCCTGCACAAGCTCGTGCCCTTCATCGTCATCCCGATCTTCGGCTTTGCCAATGCCGGGGTCTCGCTCGGCGGCCTGAGCCTTGCAGCCCTTGTCGAACCGCTGACGCTGGGCGTCGCCGCCGGCCTGGTTCTCGGCAAGCTGGTCGGCGTTTTCGGCTCCTCGGCGCTGGCGATCCGGCTCGGCCTCGCCGACCTGCCGGTCAATGCCGGCTGGCTGCATATGCTGGGCATTTCGCTGCTGTGCGGCATCGGCTTCACCATGAGCCTGTTCATCGGCCTGCTCGCCTTCGCCGCCGACCCGGCGCTCCAGGACGCGGTGAAGGTCGGCATCCTCGCGGGGTCGCTGGTTGCCGCGCTGCTCGGCGCCGCCGTGCTGCTGACGGCACCGGCGGCCGGCGGGGCGGAAGAAGATCTGGGCTGATCCTCAGGACGCAACTGGCTCCGGCGGCAGGCCGAAGGCCGCGAACAAGGCGGGGCCGAGCGGCGGGACATAGATCGTCAGCGCGGCGATTCTGTCTTCGGCTGGTTCGATCACATGCAGCGAATGCGGCCGCCAGGCGGAATCCTGGCGGCCGAGCGCGTAGACCCCCACGGCCGGCTGGGCGTTGGCGCCGATGGCCACCGCTCGATAGGCGGCAAAATTTCCCCAGACGGTTCGGAGGAAAGCGCCGACGGCCGGGCGCCCATGGTACCATTCCCGCCATGGCGGCATGTGGTAGACGGCGTCCTCGCGCAGCAGGTCGACGAGTCTGTCGAGATTGTCGGCCTGCCAGGCCTGCATATAGCGTTCGAGCAGCACGCCTTCGTCCGCGCTGGGTCGCGACCGCTGCGTCGTGCGCACCTGGCRATTGCCCAGCGTCGCGCGGGCCCGCTGCAAGGCGCTGTTGATCGAGGCCGTCGATCCGCCGAGCAACTGCGCCGTCTCGATGGCGGACCATCCGAGCACATCGCAGAGCAGCAGGGCCGCGCGCTGCCGCGGCGGCAACAACTGGATCGCCGCGACGAAAGCGAGCCGCACGGCCTCGCGGGCCTCGTAGCGCGCTTCCGGACCAGGCCTGTCGTCGGCAATATCCGGGAGCTCCACGTCCGGATATGGATCCAGCCAGGCGAGCTCCGCGGTCGGGCCACCGTTCGCGCCTCCTTCGGAGGGCGACCGTCCAGGCTGTTCGAGAATGCGCCCAGCCGACGACCGTGCCTTGATCGCGTTGAGGCAGCTCTTGGTGGCGATCGCGTAAAGCCAGCCGCGCGCCGAGCCGCGCCCGTCGAATTGCGACCGCGCGCGCCAGGCCTTGAGGAACGTCTCCTGGACGAGATCGTCCGCCTCGTTGAGCGAGCCCATCATCCGGTAGCAATGCAGCTTGAGCGCGCGGCGGTGGGCGACGGTCAGGCGCTCGAAGGCCAGCCGGTCGAGCACCGGCTGGCCCGGCCGGCCCAAAGGCTCGATAGGGCCGGCAGCATCAGTCATGGGAAGCCCCGGGGCGCTGAATCCGACCCGCATCCTGCGCGCCTCATGCCGCCGCCGCAAGGCCGCTGCCGCTTACCGTGAAGGAACTGCCCTGCGGCTTGCCTGTCGCGAGCTCGACCACCGCCCGTCCGACATCGTCCGGCGTCTGCATGTCGCTCAAGCTGGCGAGGAAGTCGGCCGGGCGGATGCCCATATAGGCGGCGATGCTGTCGATGCCGCGATCGCCGACCCCGGTGCCCGGCATGATGCGGGCCGGCGAAAGCGCCATGAAACGCAGGCCGAGGCCGAGCTTGTCCGATTCCTTCTGGCAATGGCCGGCCAAAAATATCTGCATGCGCTTGGCGCCGGCATAGCCGCCCGAATTCGGCGGGCCGCCGGTGATGGCGGCGCCGCTGGCAATCAGCACCACCCGGCTGCCCGCTTTGAGTCGACCCTTGAGGGCTTCGCGGCAGAACAGGAACGATGCCTTGACGTCCATTTCCCAGTTCGCCGAGAAGACGTCCCAGCTCTGCTCCTGGATCGGCGCGGCAGCGGCGAGCGCCCCCGCGCAGACCACCAGCAGGTCGGGCGCCAGCGCATCGAAAACCGCCTGCGGCGCGGCTTCCGCCGTCGCATCCGCGGCCAATGTCTTCAAGCCCGGGCGTTCCCAGGCAAGCTGCTTCAGGTCGGCGGCGCCTCGGGCGACGGCAAGCACGGTCGCTCCCGCGCCAAGCGCGGCTTCCACGATCGCGCGGCCGACGCCCCGGCTGCCTCCGACGACGACGACATTCTGATTTTGCAACGGTTTCATGTGATCACCTCTTCCAGGCCGCCGGCCATCCGGACGCGCCTGTAGGTGAAGACAATCGGGATGAGCGAAAATCATCGGTGCGAGATGAAAATTCTTGCCGGCCGCAGGCGAGGGGAGGTTCGAGCCTGGCCCCACGCCAGACGTCAAGGACCCCGGCACCTAATCCTCGGGAAAAGAACCTATTCGCTCTCGCCGTCCAGCGCCGGCACGGCGACGCCGGCAAGCTCGGCTGCCAGGAGCCGCGCGGCGCCCGCCCGCGCGATCCGCAGCATCAGCGCCTTGCGCGTCGCGGCCGCCATGCGGTGCTCCGGCGCATCGCGCAGGATCTCCGCGCCGTAGCCGTCGGAAAGGATGAAGCCGCATTCCTCGGGAAAGATGTCAGCCGGCACGCCGGGATGGGTGGCGAAGAAGAAGCGGTCGGAGTGCAGCCGGTAGTCCGGCCATTTGCGGTCGACGCGAAAATCCTCGATCGAGGATTTGATCTCGATGATCCAGATGTCGCCCTGCCTGGTCAGCGCGACGAGATCGGCGCGCCGCCCGGTGGCCAAAGACAGCTCCGGCAGCACATGCGCGCCCATTTCGGTGAGCAGCCGCTGCACGCCGCGCCGCACCAGCATGGCCCGCTCCGACTGGCGGCCGTCGATCAACGGGTTGAGGGGAATCGGGGAAACGATGGGCATGGGACGCACCATGCCAGATTTTGTTCACGGTTTGAACCCGCAATGGGCGCACGATTATATATTTTGAAAAGCCGGGAGCGCTGATACGAAAAGCGCATGAGGCAACCCAATAAGTTTATGATGCGAGCCGTTGTAATCGCTATGGAGCTTGCTCTAGCCTGGCTGGTTGCCCAATCCCTTTGGACAAGCCGGATTCCTTTCAAGGATCACCCCATAGAGCGAGCCCTTGACCCATTTACTTACTGGGTCGAGTTGGCCTTAATGGCGTTCGCTATGGTAACCGTGCCGCTCTGGATGCTCTACCGAGAGCGGCAAGGGCGCTAAAGCCTACTTAGACCCACCCGCAGACCAGCGGTTTGACCTCTAGCTGCGATTGTATTTTACAATACTTAACCGCCCGGCGATAGGTTTCTACCTTGGGTTTTGAACCGGGGAGCGGCCATTTGGATTGGCAATCTATAGCAAAAGGATGGCGGCGGTTCTGGTCGGAACGGCTCGTAAAGCAGGAAGACGTCGAGACTCGAGACTTCACGCTATCGTTCAAAGTTTATCGTTCTGACGATGGTGCGCAGACATGCCGTATGAGTTTTCATACGGCTGGCGATGCATAGTCTTTCCAATTCCCGATGGTGATGTGGACCGCTTTATCCAAGCCGCTCAGGAAGCTAGGGCACAGCTAGCGACTCAGGCCCAACAAGCGGATGAATGCGGCGTCCTGTGAAAGATATAATCGCCAAAGGGCGGGCGATTATACAGACCGGCGGTCGAAATCCGTCGCTAGTGCGAGGCGACGGGATCCTGCTGTGATCCGATGGCTGGACAAAGGCCGGTTGGGCGCGGGTAACCTTGGGGACGAGCCGGTCCCGCGCTCCAGCGCGATTACGGTGCCGGTTTGTGAGTTCACGATCTAGCGCGACCCGGCCCAAAACGGGGGGAACATTGCCTGACCTCCCACGTTGTGCAGCGCGGCGCATCCCGTAGGACTGGAACACTGCTTGTCGTGCCGCCGTTGGGGATGACCTGACAGCCCGCCCGTGACAGCCATCTCGGGCGGGCCAGCTTTAAGGTGATCTGGCCCAAACCGGCGGATGAATTCAGCCAGATGCACTCCTGAGCTTGGCCATCGAGTCAGTGCGGATTCCTGACAGCCCGTGGAATATGAGGGCTTCGGGGACCCTTATTGCGAATCCGCCGCTCGAAATTCATCCGCCAGGAGCCTGGCCAGGTGGTCGCGGCTCAGGCTCAATGTCTCTTTCAGGAACCACAGGAAGTTGCTCGGGCCGTCCGTCGGCAGGCCGCTTTCCTCAGCCTGGGCGATGACCGCGCGCTGGCGCTCGATCCGCTGTTCGATCTCGCGGATATGCTGCTCGACCCGTCCGATGTCTTCCTGGAGACTCATGGCCGGCAATCTCATTGTGCACAATCGTCAAGATAGCACCAAACCGGAAATGCGTGGAGCGTAAAGCCAAGCGGGATGCTTGGCCGTGGTTCACGCAAGATTAGGTCTTGCTAACCATGCCCCTCGGCAGCAATCTCGCCCTGAGAGGATTTCCCCATGACCCGCGATCAGATGCTTGCCCACCTCCGGTCCGCCGACGCCGTCGCGCGCGAGGCGGCGGTGCATGGGCATCATCCGTTCGGCTGCGTGCTGATCGGGCCGGACGATCGCGTTTTGATGCGGCAGGGCAATCTCGACACGGTGCGCCATGCCGAGACGGAGCTCGCCCGCCGCGCCGCGGCGGCCTATGAGCCTGAGTTCCTGTGGCAATGCACGTTGGTCTCGACCTTCGAACCGTGCGCGATGTGCGCCGGCACGATGTACTGGGCGAATATCGGGCGCCTGGTCTATGGGGTCGAGGAAACCAGCCTCCTGGCGCTCACCGGCGATCACGAGGAGAATCCGACGATGAACCTCGCCTCGCGCACCGTCTTCGCCTCCGGCCAGAAGAAGATCGAGGTCTTCGGCCCCTTTCCCGAAATCGCCGACGAATTGCTCGCCCCGCATCGCGATTTCTGGAAGCGCTGACACGGTCTCAGAAGCTGGCGTTTCCCGCCTCGTTGAATCGGTAGACCAGCGACAGCGAGAGCGTCTGCACGGTCGGTTTGAAGGAAATGGCGCTGTCCGGGGCTCCGGTGGCTTCGACATACATGCCCGCGCTTCTGCGGCCGTAGTCGGCAAAGCGGTATTCGGTCTTCATGGACCAGCCCGGTGAAGCGATGCCCGTGAAGTCGAGCGTGTTCTCGACGCCGCCGCCCACGAACCAACCGCCATAATGTTGCCCCGCAACGCTCAAGGGCACGAGCGGCGCCGGGTCGAGGCCGGAGCCAGTGAACTCGGCGTGGCTGTAGCCGCCATCCACGTAGATCAGCGCGTCCGGAGTGGCCAGTACGCCGAGACGAAGCCCCGCGGCAAAGTTCAGCCTGTTGCTCGTGGTGCCAGAATATTGCTCGAAGGGCGCCTTGATCGAGCCCCTGATGTCGCCGAACTGCGCGTCGGCAAAGGCGCCGGCCACCCAATTGGGGGTGAATTGCCAGTCATAGCCCCCGCCTACGGTGGCGAAGCCGCCGCTGCCGCTGGTCCCCACCGACGGTCCCGGCGCAGGAAAGCCTCCGAAATCGGTGTACTGGTCGGCGCTCCACCAGCCGAACCCGCCGCCGGCGGAAAGATAGAACCCGCTCCAGTCCCGGGCCGGCGCTTGCCTCACGGCGTTCATGTCGGCCGCCCAAGCCGCCGGCGGCAACATGCTTGCGATCACGATACCGGCCGCGTGCAAAAATCTCATGCGAAAGTCCCCGAAATTGATCTTGGCACGTGCAGCCATGGCTGATTTTGCGGCTGCCGTCTTGGACGGACGGGCTCCGGCATTGGATGGGCGGGCGCGGTTTGAAATCGATTGGGAATGTGGCGCGGCTGCAACGAACACCGATCCAAATGATCACAGCTTGGACCGGGTGGCTCTAGGATTGGACTGGGGAGCCTTTTGGCTTCTTTTTGGTCGACCCCCGCTGGCACAGTCGTGCTAGGCTGAGAACGGGGCAAACAGATTTCCATCCATGCAGAAGATCGATTTTTCGTCGGCCAGCCTGCCAGCGCATCTGAGCGACAGGGATCGCTTTCGCCTCTGGCGCGACATGTGGATGGAGCAACTTGGCAATGCCGAGATCAGGCATGCCGAGGACAAGCCTTTCGCGACGGCGACGAAGATGCGCTTCCTCGGCGAGCTTCGCGTCGGCCTGTTCGAGACCACGACCGAATACTATGTGCGCACGCGCCGGCATGTCGCCAACGACCGCGACGATATCTTCGTCGGATTCTACCGCAGCCCCAAGCCGCAGATATGGTCGGTCGCCGATTGCGATCTGTCGCTGCGGCTCGGCAACGGCATCGCCTACAACGTCGCCCAGCCCTGCCGCAGCTTCACCGACGGCGTCACGTCATGGGTCCTGGCCTCCATCCCCCGCGCCTCGTTGCTGAGACAGGTGCCGCATGCCGACGACCGCCCGGTGACGCGGCTCGACCCGGCAAGTCCCGCCGTGCGCCATCTGGAGCGCATGATCGACTTCCTGCTTCGATCCGAGGAGGTGGATGAGGAGCCGGCGCTTTCGCGGCAGGCCGGAACGGCGCTGGCCGATCTGATCGTGCTGGCGCTGGGGGCCAAGGGCGATGCCGCGGAGATCGCGATCGGCCGCGGGCTGCGCGCGGCGCGGCTGCGTGAAGCTTTGGCGRTGATCGAGTTACGCTTCACCGACCCGGCGCTGTCGACGGAGATGGTGGCCCGTGCGATCGGGCTTTCGCGTCGATATCTCAACACGCTTCTGCTCGAGAGCGGCAGCACCTTTGCCGAGCGCGTGCTGGAGCTACGGCTGCGCAAGGCATGCGCCATGCTGTCGGACATCCGCAACGACGCCACGAAGGTAAGCGACATCGCGCTCGCCGCGGGCTTCAACGACGTATCCTATTTCAACCGGCGGTTCCGGGCTCGCTTCGGCGCCTCGCCCACGCAATATCGCGGCGGGTAATTTCTTTCAGGCGGATACTTGGTCCGCCGCGCCCGCCATGTCGTCCAGGATCGGGCAGTCCGGCCTGTCATCGCCATGGCAGGCATGGATGAGCTTCTGCAGCGTCGAGCGCATCGACTGCAATTCACGCACCTTCTCTTCGATCGCCCTGACATGGGCGGCGGCGATCTCGCGCACGTCGTGGCTGGCGCGGCCACGATCCTCATAGAGCGCCATCAGCTGCCTGCAATCTTCGATTGAGAAGCCGAGATTGCGCGCACGGCGCAGGAAGGCCAGCCGATGGACGTCGTCGCCGGAGTAGTCGCGATAGCCGTTCCCGGCCCGCGCCGGGCGGATCAGGCCGATCTCCTCATAGTAGCGGATGGTCTTGGCCGGCAGGCCGGAACGCTCGGCGGCATCACCGACATTCATGGCACTCTCCTTGGACTCCAGGCGGCTCTATGAGCCGCCTCATTGATTTTGTTTCACAATCCTGTGAACCCTGTTGCCGAAATGCCGCAGTTCGGCACTTACCGGCAGGTAAGGTCTTGCATATAGGCAGTGCGCGCTTGGCAAGCAAAAGAAATGCCAGCATGAATGATGGCAGCAAAGCGGCCGACTCGTGCCGCTGCCATAGAGACGGGGCGTCGGACCTATTCATGCGCTTGAAGTCATTTGCAATCCTCGCCGCTCTTGCGCTGTCGACCGCGATCAGCGGGTGCAGCACCATCGGYGGGCAAATGTTCACCAACAACTATGGCGCGATGACCGATGCCGGCTATCAGCTGCCGCGCATCCCGATCGAAAAAGTCCCCGCCAGGTATCACCGCCAGGAAGTGCGGTATGACTCCCCCGAGAAGCCGGGCACCATCATCGTCGATACCCAGAACAAGTTCCTTTACTTCATCGAAGGCGACGGCATGGCGATGCGCTACGGCATCGGCGTCGGCCGCGAAGGTTTTGAATGGCACGGCACCGCCCATATCGCGCTGAAGCGCGAATGGCCGACCTGGACGCCGCCGGCGCCGATGATCAAGCGCCAGCCCGAGCTCGCCAAATTTGCCGGCGGCATGGAGCCGGGTCTGAAGAACCCGCTCGGCGCGCGCGCCATGTATCTCTTCAACAAGGGCGGTGACATGGGCTACCGCCTGCATGGCAGCCCGGAATGGTTCTCGATCGGCAAGGCGATGTCGTCGGGCTGCATCCGGTTGATGAACCAGGATATTATCGACCTCTACGACCGCACGTCGGTCGGCGCCAAGGTCATCGTGATGTAAGGACCATGATCCCGAAAGGTGGAAGCCGGTTTTCGGAAAAGATCATGGTCAACTAAAGAGTTTCGCAAGCGGACCGTCTAGGCAACAACAAGACGTCCTGAAAACAAAAAACCGGGCTGTTGGGGCCCGGTTTTTTGTTTTCTGCGTTCTGGATCAGAACTCGCTCCGCCGCCACGCGGCTGGCGGACTCTCAGGCGACTTGCTCGACCTGCTGCACCTCGGGAACGAAGTGACGAAGCAGGTTCTGGATGCCGTGCTTCAGCGTCGCCGTCGACGACGGGCAGCCGGCGCAGGCGCCCTTCATATGCAGGAACACCGTGCCGTTCTCGAAACCGCGGAAGGTGATGTCGCCGCCGTCCTGCGCGACGGCCGGACGCACCCGCGTATCGAGCAGTTCCTTGATGGTCAGCACCAGCTCCTCGTCGGCCTTGTCGTAGAACTCGCCGGTCCCGCCGGCTTCGCTCGCCGGAGCGGCCGAAGCCATGACCGGCGCGCCGGACATGAAATGCTCCATGATGGCGCCGAGTATCGCCGGCTTCAGATGCTGCCAGTCCGGGCCGTCCTTGGTCACCGTGATGAAATCATAGCCGAAGAAAACCCCGGTGACGCCCGGGATCTCGAACAGCCGGCCGGCCAGCGGCGAGGCCTCCGCCGCGGCTTCGGCGTTGCGGAAATCGGCGGTGCCTTCGCGCAGCACTTCCTTGCCGGGAAGAAACTTCAACGTCGCCGGATTCGGCGTCGATTCGGTCTGGATGAACATGGGTATCTCCAGGCCCTTCGCGGGCCGATAGTTTGGAATAGTTCTAAATAGGCTCTATCGGCTGGACATTCAAGCGAAACGCGTCGCTGCGAACGGCTGGCTGGCGGAATGTTTTATCGCCTCCGCCATGAGTTTTGAAGTGGGTCGCGGTGGTCGGGTTGGCGGTCGCCCGATTGAGATGGCTTAAGCGAGACTGTCGATCTCTTCGTCGGACAGGTTCTGCGGCACCACCGTCACTGGAATAGGGAAAGCCGCGCCGCGGCCGGCAACCGCGCTGACCAGCGGTCCCGGGCCTTCCTTGCCGGCGCCGGCCGCCAACACCAGGATGGCGATGTCCTGATCGTCCTCGATCAGCTTGTGGATCTCCTCGGTCGGCTTGCCTTCGCGCACGACCAGTTCCGGCTCGATGCCGACGCTCTGACGCACCTTGTTGGCGTAGCCGTCGAGTGCCCCGCGCGCCGTCGCGTTTGCTTCCTCGCGCATGATCTTTTCCACGCCCAGCCAGTGCTGGAAATCGTCCGGCTCGATGACATAGAGCAGTACCAGCACGCCGCTGGTGTGCTGCGCCCGCTTCGAGGCATAGGCGACGGCGCGCTCGCATTCCGGCGTGTCGTCGATGATCGCCAGGAATTTTCTGCGATGCCCGGCTTCGCGGCTGAGGCGTTTGGAGACCATGTCTATCTGCTCGGTATGGTTTCAGCCGCAATCTGCCACCGCCACGGACCGGCGGCAAGCCGCCGGCCGGTACGGCAATGGTCCCAGAGCAATTCCAGGAAAAGTGTGTAGCGGTTTTCCGTCCGGAATTGCGTCGAAACAACTACTTGTCGATCAGTCCTGCAGCAGGCCGATGATGTCGCGAACCGTCTTCATCGTGCCCTCGGCGATCGCGCGGGCGCGGTCGCCGCCATCCTTGAGCACGGCATCGACATAGGCGCGGTCGCCCTCGATGCGGCGCATCTCCGCAGCGATCGGCGCCAGCTTTTCCACGGCAAGGTCGGCAAGCGCCGGCTTGAACACGGAAAACTGCTGGCCGCCATATTGCTTCAGCACGTCTTCCTTCGAGATCTCCGCCAGGCCGGCATAGATGCCGACGAGGTTTTCCGCCTCGGGCCGGCTTTCCAGCCCGTCGATCTCGCTCGGCAAGGCCTCCGGATCGGTCTTGGCCTTGCGGATCTTCTTCGAGATGGTGTCGGCGTCGTCCGTCAGGTTGATGCGCGAGAGGTCAGACGGGTCCGACTTCGACATCTTCTTGGAACCGTCGCGCAGGCTCATGATGCGCGCCGCCGGGCCGCCGATGACCGGTTCGGTGATCGGGAAATAGCCGTTCACCGTCTCCTCGCCTATCCTCATCTCGACGCCGACGCCGAGCGCCGCGATCTTCTCGGAGAAGTCGTTGTTGAATTTCTGCGCGATATCGCGGGTGAGCTCCAGATGCTGCTTCTGGTCCTCGCCCACCGGCACATGGGTGGCGCGGTAAAGCAGGATGTCGGCGGCCATCAGGCTCGGATAGGCGAGCAGGCCGAGCGAGGCGTTCTCGCGGTCCTTGCCTGCCTTGTCCTTGAACTGCGTCATGCGGTACATCCAGCCGATGCGTGCCACGCAGTTGAAGATCCAGGCCAGCTCGGCGTGCTGGATGACCCGCGACTGATTGAAGACGATGTGCTTCTTCGGGTCGATGCCGGAGGCCAGGAACGCTGCGGTGATCGAGCGCGTCTGGTCGCCGAGGTCCTGGTGCACGAGCTGCGCCGTCAGCGAATGCAGGTCGACGACGCAATAGATGCAGTCGGACTGTTCCTGTAGGGCGACGAATTTCTTGATGGCGCCGAGATAATTGCCGAGATGCAGATTGCCGGTCGGCTGGACGCCCGAAAAGACGAGTGGCTTGAAGGCGGTCATGATGTCCTCATGGCTTGTGGAGGGCCGTTTCGCGCGCGGCGAAAGTCTTTCGACGGCGCGCTTATGAACGAAGGTGGTTGTGGGATCAAGAGCTTGGAATTGAGCCAATTGAGACGAGCTCACAATTGACACTCCGTGGATGGAACTACATACTACTGGCTACACGCAGAAATGTAGACATGACCATCAACATCAACAACAAGGAAGCCGACAGGCTGACACGGGCCTTCGCTAAAGTCGAAGGGGTCGGTCTCACCGAGGCGATCGTGATTGCGATGCGGGAGGCATTGGAGCGTCGCCGCAATCGTGAAACGCCTTTGGAAACGGCGGCGCGGTTGCGGGCTGAATTTGGGATCAAGCTCAGCGAGCAAGCGCGCAAGCCGCTGCCTCGCTCGGTCTACGATGAATTGTCGGGCGACGACTGATGTTTGTCGACGCAGCAGCCATCGTCGCGATGCTGAGCAACGAGGTCGAAGCCGAACGCTGCGCGCGAGCGGTCACCGAAGCATCGGCACCGTTCACTTCCGCCATCGCCGTGTGGGAAGCCGCCATGGCGCTAGCTCGGCCGGAAAAGCTGGCCATACCGGTCGTCAGAAGTGCGGAGATTGTAGGCCGCTTTCTCGAAGAACGCGCAATTGCGTTACGCGAGCTTCCGCCGGCGCCCGAGGCAGCGTCGCTATCCATTGAGGCCGCGTCACGATTTCGCAGCAACGCCATGCGCCTGAACATGGCGGATTGTTTCCACTACGCTTGCGCTCGCTATTACGCCGTTCCGATGCTCTCTACGGCAGACGAATTCAGGCTCACGGATCTGGAGACTGTTCCGTAACAGGCGGCGTTGTCTTCGACCCGCGCCGAACGTTCCGGCGGATCATGCCGAAATCGGCGCCGCCGGTGCCGAAGGCGGCGATGAAATAGAGCGCCGCACCCCCGCCGACCAGCGCGAACAGCGTCGTCGCCTTCACCACCAGCGGCGAGCCGGGACCGAGCCTGGCGGCGAAGTAGTGTTCGGCGAAGTAAAGCGCCGTCGCCATGATCGCCGCCGACAGCACCAGCCGCGGAATACGCTTCAAGAGCGGGATGTCGCGGCCCCAATGGCCGCGCCTGATCAGCATGCCGAGCAGCATCAGCGCGTTGACCCAGCCGGCGACGGCCGAGGCCACCGCGATGCCCGGCGCGCCCATCGAAGGGAACAAAGTCAATGCGGTGGCGACGTTCACGCCGACCGAGATTGCTGCGAAGATCATCGGCGTGCGCGTGTCCTCGCGCGCGAAATAGCCCGGCGTGAAAGCCTTGATCAGCACGAAGGCCGGCAGGCCGAGGCCGAAGATCGCGAGGATGGAAGCGACAATCGGCGTCGAGTGGTTGGCGGCGAAGGCGCCGCGCTCATAGACCAGCCGCACGATCGGCTCCGACATCACCCAGAGTGCGGCGGCCGCCGGCAACGTCATGAACAGGGTGAACTCGACCGAGCGGTTCTGCAGATTGGCGGCCTCGATCAGATTGCCCGATTTCAGCGCCCGCGACAGTTCCGGCAAAAGCACGATGGCGACGGCCACGCCGACGACGCCGAGCGGCAGCTGGTAGATGCGGTCGGCATAGGCGAGCGAGGACACGGCGCTGTTCTGCCCCGAGGCGATCGCCGTGCCGATCAGCTGGTTGATCTGGGTTATGCCGCCGGTGATCGCCGCCGGCAGCGCCAGGATCAGCAGCCGCTTGACGTTGGGCGTCATCTTCGGCCGGCGGAAGCCGATCGAGATGCCGGCATGGCGCACCGCCACCCAGACGATGGCGAGCTGCACGATGCCCGCCGCCAGCACGCCCCAGGACAGCCCGAAGCCGACATCATGCGCGTCGAGCCCGTGATACCAGGCATAGGCGAGCACGCTGATCAGGATGATGTTGAGGAAGGCGGGCGCGATCGCCGCCGCGAAATAGCGGCGCAGCGAGTTCAGCATGCCCGCCATCATGGCGCCGAGCGACATGCAGATGAGATAAGGGAACATGATCGTCGCAAGCGTGACGGTCGTCTCGAACTTGCCCGGAATGTCGGCGAAGCCCGGCGCCACCAGGTAGCGCACGATCAGCGGCATCGCGAGTTCCATCGCGATGGTCAGCGCCAAAAGCGCCGAAAACAGCACGCCGAACACTTCCTCCGAGAAGCGCTTGGCGCCTTCATTGCCGTGCTGCTCGATCTCCTTGGCGAAGAGCGGCACGAAAGCGGCGTTGAAGGCGCCTTCGGCGAACAGCCGGCGGAAGGTATTGGGGAACTGGAAGGCGGCGTTGAAGGCATCGGCGACCGGCCCGGTGCCGAGCGCCGCCGCCATCAGCATCTCGCGGCCGAAACCCAGCGCGCGGCTCATCAGCGTGCCGGAGGCGACGGTGGCGAATTTCTTGACGAGGCTCATGCTGGGAATGACTGCCAGAAAAATTGCGTCAATTGGATGGTCACTCGGCCGCCGCCTTGGCCTTGCCGTTGCGTTCCGACGAATTGCCTTCCAGCGTATCGATCAGCCGCTTGTGGATGGCGGCGGTGCGCGTCGGGCTGTCGATCTTCTGTCCGGTCAGGTCGGTGACGTAGAACGTGTCGATGACCTTCTCGCCAAAGGTGGTGATATGCGCCGAGGCGATGTCGAGCGAAAGGTCGGAAAGCGTTCCGGTGATCTCGGAGAGCAGCCCCGGCCGGTCGAGACCCTCGACCTCGATCACCGAGAAGCGGTTGGACAGCGTGTTGCGGATCTCGGCGCGCGGCGGAATCCTGAAAGCCTTGGCGCCGCGTTTCGGCTTGGTGCGCTTCTCGATCATCTCGGGCAGCCAGCTCTTGCCGGACAGCACGTCCTCGATCAGCCGGCCGACGCGCTCGGCACGGCGGCGCTCGTCCTCGTCAAGGTCGAATTCCCTCGAGATCAGGATGGAGTCGAGCGCGCGCCCGTCCGAGGTGGTGAAGATCTGCGCGTCGACGATGTTGCCGCCGGCCGCGGCACAGGCTCCGGCGATGATAGACAGCAGGCGCGGATGGTCCGGCGCCAGCACGGTGATCTCGGTCACCGCCTCGAACTCATGCGTCTTGACCATGGTGGCGAGTTTCTTGCCGGCCGCGTCCGCCTCGCGGATGAACTCGGCATGGCGAAGCTGGTCGGGGAGGTCGACGGTGAGCAGATAGTTCTCGTAGTGCAGGGCGACGTAGCGCTTGCGTTCCTTGGCCGGCCAGGCGGACAGCGCCCCGGCCAGCTGCTCGCGCGCTGCCGCCGTGCGCTCGGCGCGCGAGACTTCGGAGAAGCCGCCGGTGAGCAGCAGTTCGGTCTCGAAATAAAGCGTGCGCAGCAATTGCCCCTTCCAGCCGTTCCACACACCAGGCCCGACGCCCCGGATGTCGCAGACAGTCAGGATCAAAAGCAGCTTCAGCCGCTCGACCGACTGCACGATCGAGGCGAAATCCTCGATGGTCTTGCGGTCGTTGAGGTCGCGCGTCTGCGCCATCATCGACATCACGAGGTGATTCTCGACCAGCCAGGCGACGGTCTCGGTGTCGGCTGCAGACAACCCCATATGCGGGCAGATGCGTCGGGCAATGCGGGCGCCGGCTTCCGAATGATCCTCCGGACGGCCTTTGGCGATGTCGTGCAGAAGCACGGCGACATAAAGCGCCTCGCGGCTCTTCCTCAGCCCCGGCATCAGCGAATGCGACAGCGGATGCACTTTGGCGCCGTCGCCGCGCTCGATCTCGGCCAGCACGCCGATGCAGCGGATCAGATGCTCGTCCACCGTGTAGTGGTGGTACATCGAGAACTGCATCATGGCGACGATCTTCCCGAAATCGGGGATCAGCCTGCCGAGCAGCCCCGCCTCGTTCATGCGCCGCAGGTTGAGCTCGGCGTTGCGGTCCGAGGTCAATATGTCGAGGAACAGCCGGTTGGCCTCCTCGTCGCGCCGCAGCGACTTGTTGACGAGGCCAAGCGAGCGGGTGAGCAGCTTGAGCGCATCCGGATGAAACTCCAGCCCATGCTTGTCGGCGAACCAGAACAACCTCAGCAGATTGACCGGATCGCGCTCGAAGACGCCGTCGTCGGCGATGTTGATGCGGTGATTGTCGACGATGAAATCGCTTGTGCCGGCAAGCTTGCGCTTGCGCCGCTGGAAGGTGAGGAAGATGCGGTTGAAGYCCGGCACATGCTTGGCCTGCTCTTCCTCGAGCGCAGCGCAGAAGATGCGGGTGAGGTCGCCGACATCCTTGGCGACGAGGAAATAGTGCTTCATGAAGCGCTCGACCGCCGACAGGCCGGGATGCGTCGTATAGCCTAGCCGTTCGGCGATCTCGCGCTGGATGTCGAAATGCAGCCGTTCCTCCGCCTTGCCGGTGAGGAAATGCATGTGGCAGCGCACCGCCCACAAAAAGTCCTCGGCCTTCTGGAACTCGCGGTATTCGGCCTCGGTGAAGACGCCCTTCTCGACGAGCTCCTCGCCGGTGCGCACGCGATAGAAATATTTGCCGATCCAGAACAGCGTCTGCAGGTCGCGCAGGCCGCCTTTGCCGTCCTTGACGTTGGGCTCGACCAGGTAGCGGCTTTCGCCGGCCTTGGCGTGGCGCTCGTCGCGCTCGGCGAGCTTGGCCTGCACATATTCCGGCCCGGTCGTGCGCACCACTTCGTGGTCGAAGCGGGTGAGCAGCTCGTCATAGAGCTTGCGTTCGCCCCACAGGAAACGCGCCTCCAGGATCGATGTGCGGATGGTGATGTCGCTGCGCGAGAGCCTCAGGCACTCCTCGATGTTGCGGGTGGCGTGGCCGACCTTTAGCCCMATATCCCACAGCATGTAGAGCATGTATTCGACGATCTGCTCGCCCCACGGCGTCTGCTTGTAGGGCAAGAGGAAAAGCAGGTCGATGTCGGAGCCCGGCGCCAGCGTGCCGCGGCCATAGCCGCCGACGGCCACGACCGCCATGCGCTCGGCCACCGACCGGTTCTTGACGCGGTAGACGTGGGTGGCGGCGAAATCATAGAGCGCCCGGATCAGCTCATCCATCAGATGCGAGAGCCGCTCGGCGCAGGCATTGCCGCCGCCATCCTGCATGAGCATGGCCTCGGCGATCTTGCGCCCCTCCGCCAGCCTGCCTTTGAGCAGCTGCAGGACGGCCGTGCGAACCGCCGGTCCAGAACCGTCGCCGGCGGTCGCCGCCGTCAGCGCGGTCAGGTCGCGGCGCAGCGCGTCGCCATCGATGATTTCGTCGAGTTTCAGGGAGATCTTTGCCATTCGGCGGCGTCTATAGCCTGTTTTCGCGGCGCTGTGTATGGGGGCGGCGGCCGCGATTTGCCGCCGCGCGGAAGCGTAAACCGCAATCGCCCGGCCGATTTTCGCAAAAGTCGAAACCGGCCCTTGACCTTCCAGTAACTGGAAGGACTACCTCCGCCTCAATTCGAGAATTTCGAGGTACTGCCGATGACCCATTCCGACCATCACCACCATCATGCGCATGGCGGCGCCTGCTGCTCCGCAAAGAGCACCGCGCCCGCCGCCGAAGCGGTGATTCGCGATCCTGTCTGCGGCATGACGGTCGATCCGGCGGCCGGCAAGCCGACGGCCGAGCATGGCGGCCGGACGTTTCATTTCTGCAGCGAGCGCTGCCGCGCGAAATTCCAGGCCGAGCCGGACAGCTACCTGACGGCCACCGATCCGGTCTGCGGCATGAATGTCGATCGCGCGAGCGCGAAGCACTTCGTTCGCCACGAAGGGCAGGGTTTCTATTTCTGCTCCGCCGGTTGCAAGGCCAAGTTCGAGGCGGAGCCGGCAAAATATCTTGCCGGCCGGCCCGAGCCGCAGCCGATGCCGAAGGGCACGCAATACACCTGCCCGATGCATCCCGAGATCATCCGCGACAAGCCCGGTTCCTGCCCGATCTGCGGCATGGCGCTGGAGCCGATGGGCGTGCCGACAGGCGACGAAGGCCCTAACCCGGAACTTGTCGATTTCACGCGCCGCTTCTGGGTCAGCGCGGTGCTTTCCGTACCGCTCCTGATCGTCGCCATGGCGCCGATGCTGGGCTTCAGCTTCGAAAACCTCATCGACGGTCGCACCAAGACTTGGGCGGAGCTGGCGCTGGCAAGCCCGGTGGTGCTGTGGGCGGCGTTTCCGTTCTTCCACCGCGGCTGGGAATCGATCCTCAACCGTAGCCCCAATATGTGGACGCTGATCTCGCTGGGTGTCGGCGCCGCCTATCTTTACAGCGTGGTCGCCGCCCTGTTCCCGGACATCTTCCCGCATCAGTTCCGCGGTCATGACGGCGCGGTTCCGGTCTATTTCGAGGCCGCCGCCGTCATCGTCGCGTTGGTCTTCCTCGGCCAGGTGTTGGAACTGAGGGCCCGCGAGCGCACCGGCTCGGCCATTCGCGCGCTCCTTGACCTTGCGCCGAAGACGGCGCGTCTGATCGGCGCCGATGGCTCCGAGAACGACGTGCCGCTCGATCATGTCAAGACCGGGGACAAGCTCCGCATCCGCCCCGGCGACGCCGTGCCGGTCGACGGCATCGTGCTGGAGGGCCGCTCGGCGATCGATGAATCGATGATCACGGGCGAACCGCTGCCGGTCGAGAAGACCGAGGGCGACAATCTTACCGGCGGCACGCTGAACAAGAACGGCTCGCTGGTCATGCGCGCCGAGAAGGTCGGCGTCGAAACCACGCTGTCGCGCATCGTCGAGCTGGTCGCCAAGGCGCAGCGTTCGCGCGCGCCGATCCAGGGGCTGGCCGACCGCGTGTCCTTCTATTTCGTTCCGGCCGTCGTGCTGGTCGCCATCATCGCTTTCTTCGCCTGGGCGCTTCTCGGTCCGTCGCCGAGCCTGATCTTCGCCATCGTCTCGGCGGTGTCGGTGCTGATCATCGCCTGCCCCTGCGCGCTTGGTCTCGCCACGCCAATGTCGATCATGACGGCGACCGGGCGTGGCGCGCATGCCGGCGTGCTGATCAAGGAAGCGGCGGCGCTCGAACGCTTCGCCGCCGTCGACACGCTGATCGTCGATAAGACCGGCACGCTGACCGAGGGCAAGCCGCGGCTTACCGATGTCGTTGCGGCAGAGGGCATGGAGGACAACGATCTTCTGGGCCTTGCCGCCACGCTCGAAAAGGGCTCGGAGCATCCGCTGGCCGAGGCGATTGTCGAAGGCGCCGCCGCGCGCGGTCTGAAGCTGGCCGACGCCGCCGATTTCGAAGCCGTCACCGGCAAGGGCGTTTCGGGCATGGTGTCGGGCCGGAAGGTCGCGCTCGGAAACGCGGCGATGATGGCGGATCTGGGCGTCGGAACGTCGGCGGCCGGTGCCGAGGCGCTGCAGGCCGACGGCAAGACGGCCATGTTCGTGGCCGTCGACGGCGGCTTCGCCGGCATCGTCGCTGTCGCCGATCCCGTAAAGGCAACGACGGCCGAGGCGATCAGGGCGCTGCATGACACGGGCCTGAAGATCATCATGGCCACCGGCGACAATGAGCGCACGGCAAAAGCCATCGCCGGCAGGCTCGGCATCGACGATATCCGCGCCGGCCTGCTGCCGGACGGCAAGAGCGCTCTGGTGGAAGAGCTGCGCGGCAAAGGCGCTGTCGTCGCCATGGCCGGCGACGGAGTCAACGACGCGCCGGCGCTGGCCGCCGCCGATGTCGGCATCGCCATGGGCACCGGCGCCGACGTCGCCGTCGAAAGCGCCGGCATCACGCTGGTCAAGGGCGATTTGAACGGCATCGTCAGGGCGCGCACGCTTGCTCAGGCGACGATCCGCAACATCCGCCAGAACCTGTTCTTCGCCTTCCTTTACAACGTGCTCGGCGTGCCGGTCGCCGCCGGTGTGCTCTATCCGCTCACCGGCACATTGCTGTCGCCGATGATCGCCGCAGCGGCGATGAGCCTGTCCTCGGTGTCGGTCATCGCCAATGCCTTGCGGCTGAGAACATTGAAACTCTGAGCAAAGCCCCCAGATACGAAATCCAACAAAGGAGACCTTAATGACCCTGGCCAAGAAAATCGTGCTGCTTTTGATGGCGGCGGGAATGCTGCTTGCCGTCTTCCTCGAAAGCGTGCCGGCCTCGTCCGAGGAGATGAAGCACGACATGTCCAAGATGGGGATGGGCGCCCAGAGCCCGGCCACGACGGGGTATGAGGCGGCGATGAAGAAGATGCACAAGGACATGGCGATCAAATACACCGGCAATGCCGATGTCGACTTCGTCCGCGGCATGATCCCGCATCACCAGGGCGCCATCGACATGGCCAAGGTGGTGATCGCCAACGGCAAGGACCCGGAAATCCGCAAGCTCGCCGAAGGCGTGGTCACGGCCCAGGAGGCCGAAATTAAGGAAATGCAGGACTGGCTTGCCAAGCATCCGGCGAAATAGCCACTGCGGGCGGGCAGCCTCAGAAATCCAGGCAGCCACGAGCCTTCGGTCTGGATTTCCGGCCAAGGCTGTGCTGCCATCCGGCATCCTACGGAGAAAGCCATGCCCGCGTCGATCAGAACCCTCAAGCTGCCGTCCGGCGAAGCCGTTCCGGTGCTGGGCCAGGGCACCTGGAAGATGGGCGAGGACCGGCGCCGCCGCGCCGATGAGGTCGCGGCGCTGAAGCTCGGGCTCGATCTCGGCATCACGTTGATCGACACCGCCGAAATGTATGCCAGCGGGGGCGCCGAGGAAGTTGTGGCGGAAGCCATAGCCGGGCGGCGCGACGAGACCTTCCTGGTCTCCAAGGTGCTGCCCTCCAACGCTTCGCGCGCCGGCGTGAAGCGCGCCTGCGAGAGCAGCCTGAAACGGCTCGCCACCGACCGCATCGATCTCTATCTGCTGCATTGGCCGGGCAGCGTGCCACTGTCCGAAACCGTTGAAGCCTTCGAGGCCCTGAAGGCCGAAGGCAAGGTCCGCCACTGGGGCGTCAGCAATTTTGACACGGATGAGATGGAGGATCTCGTCCGTCTGCCGTCCGGCGGCAATGTCCAGACCAATCAGGTGCTCTACAACCTTTCCCGGCGCGGCCCCGAATTCGATCTGGCCCCGTGGTGCGCGGAGCGCGGCATACCGCTGATGGCCTATTCGCCGGTGGAGCAGGGCGCGCTGGCGCGCAACGCCAGGCTCGATGCAATTGCCGCCCGGCACAAGGCGACCGCCGCGCAGATCGCGCTTGCCTGGGTGATGGCGCAGCAAGGCGTCATCGCTATCCCGAAGGCCAGTCGCCAGGAGCATGTGCGCCAAAACGCCGCCGCACTCGACATCAAGCTGACGGCGCAGGATCTCGCCGATCTCGACCGCGCCTTCCCGCCGCCGACGCGCAAGCGCGGGCTGGAGATGATCTAGAGCAATTCCAGGAAAAGTGTGAGCGGTTTTCCGTCCGGAATTGCGTAAAAACAAAGGGATAGGGCGGCTCGCCGTTTCCGTGAAACGGTGAAACGCTCTAGCCGAAAACCTCGATCCGGATTTTGCGACTGAACCGGGAGCAGGCATTGGAACGAATTTCAGCCGGGCCGCATCACACGGCCTATAAGATCGGCGACTTGACCGTCACCTCGCTGCGTGACGGCTATGTCGACATGCCGGTCCGGCGGCTGCGCCAGCCGGGAGACAAGCCCTTCGACGGCGATCTCCCGTCGCAGGTACCGCTCTTCGAAGGCGCGCTCAGATTGTCGGTCAACGCCTTTGCCATCGACGACGGCGAAGACATCACGCTGATCGATACGGGGTCCTCGAACGCCTGGCACCCGACGATGGGCTTTCTGCCGCAGGCACTAAGCGAAGCGCGGATCGTCGTCGATCGGATACGCACGGTCGCCTTCACCCACACCCATCTCGACCATATCCACGGGCTCGTCCTTCCGGATGGCCGCGACGGCTTCCCGCAACTCTCCCGCTTGCTTGTGCCTCGGCCTGAACTCGACATGTTCCGGTCGGTAGCGCGGTTGAGCCGCTTCCATGATCGAGCAGAACCTTCGGACCCCGGGCAGCACCTGAGCGCGAGTATCGAGGCGGTTGCCGCTACCGGCCACGAAATCGGTCACACCGGCTTTCGTGTCACGAGCCGCAGTGAGACATTGCTGGTCTGGGGCGACCTCGTGCATGTGCCATCGCTCCAGTTCGAACGGCCGGAGGTCGCATGGGAATTCGACGCCGACCAGGAGCAGGCGCGGGCAACCCGGCTGCGCATCTTGGGGCTTGCCGCCGACAACGCCTGGTGCGTTGCCGGAGCGCATCTCGATTCGCCGGGCGTCGGCCGGGTTTTCCGAACCGAAGCAGCTTTCCGCTTCCAGCCCCTGTAGCGGCCGGCTCTACGTTTTGGCCAGCAGCCGCATGCGCAGTCGCCGCAATGCCCGTGAAAACACATCAAGGTCGTTGGCGGCGCGGGCAAGCGTGAGCGCGCCCTGGATGGCGGCGACGGCTTCCTCGGCCAGCTCGCTGGCCTCGCCCGGCCGGTGCCCGGATCGGGCAAGCGCATCGGCAAGATGCGTCACCCAGCGGCCGAAATAGTCTCTTATCTGGCCGGCGAAGAGATCGCGCGATTCATCCAGCGCGAAGGCGCCGATCAGGCAAACCCGGCGCCCCGAGCGGAAATAGCTGTCCGTCCCCGCAAGCATCTGTTCGATCCCGGCCAAAGGGTCGGCGCTGTCGCGCAGGGGCGCGAAGACATTTTCCTCGAACCAGCCGTCGATATGGGCAATGACGGCTCCCGCCATCTCCTCCTTGCCGCCGGGAAAGAAGTGGTAGAGGCTTCCCTTGCCAAGCCCCGTCGCCTCGCCGATCAAGGCCAGGCTGGCGCCCTCATAGCCATGCTCGCGGAAGACTTCCGCAATGATCCCCAGCAACTGGTCGCGATCTGGAGCGATTCTGCGCATTCGCGGGTCTTACAGTCCGAGCTCCGAGAGGCCGGGATGGTCATCCGGTCGGCGGCCGAGGGGCCAATGATATTTCCGCTCGCGCTCGGTGATCGGCAGGTCGTTGATGCTTGCCACGCGGCGGCGCATCAGGCCTGCCTCGTCGAACTCCCAGTTCTCGTTGCCGTAGGAACGGAACCAATGCCCGCTGTCATCGCGCCATTCATAGGCGAAGCGCACTGCGATGCGGTTCTCGTTCCAGGTCCAGACCTCCTTGATGAGGCGGTAATCCAACTCGCGCGCCCATTTGCGCTTGAGGAAGCCGACGATCTCGCCGCGGCCTGAGATGAACTCGGCCCGGTTCCGCCAGACGCTGTCCTCGGTATAGGCGAGCGAAACCCGTTCCKGGTCGCGGCTGTTCCAGGCGTCCTCCGCAAGGCGCGCTTTTTGCGCCGCCGTTTCGGCCGTGAAGGGCGGCAATGGCGGACGGCTCATGGAAATCTCCTGTCGGTTCCGATTGTCGATAGCCGACATTGTACCGATCGGTACAATTAGTCAACACAGCTTTTGTTCTTTGCGATGCCTCAGACGACTGGACTTATTGAATCTCGGCTTTCAGTCGTTCAAAGGCGTCCTGGACATATCCTGCCAGCGGATGCCTGGCCTGCTGCTGCTGCCATGTTTCCACGGCTAGGCGCAACGCCACGACCGCCACCAGGGAGACCAGCCGCAGACTGTTGCGTGCCTCGTCCGGCCGCAACTCGGATAAGCCGTCGAAGATGGCTTGCTCGAGCTGCAGGTAGCCCGCATGCGTGCGCGAGCGCAGCGTCTTGCTCTCCCGCATGAGTTTGGCGGTCGCCATCATTTCCGATGCATGGAAACTGCCGGCAAGATTGAGCAATGCGCCGCGGGCGATGTCGATCGCCGATCCGCTCGGCGGCTCGGCAAGGATCATGGCTTTGACCATGCTCGCGTAGTTGCTCAGAGACGCCAGCAGAACCTCGTCCTTGCTCTTGAAATAGTGGAAGAACGTCCGGCGCGAGATGCCGGCGGCTGCGGCGATCTCGTCGAGCGTGGTCGCGTCATAGCCCTTGGCCAGGAAAGCGTTCAGGCCGGCTGCTGCGATGCGGTGGGAGGTTTCTCGCCGCTTCCGCTCGCGCAAGCCTTCTGGTTTTGGCGCATCGTTCATGAGGCGCTCCTGACACGACCTTTCCTCAAATGCGACAAGAAATTTGGCGCACATTCAAGTCCCGTCATCACGCCTCGCCATAATGGCGCCATCAATATTTGCACTGAGTGCAAATATTGATGCTCCCCGACACGACCCACGGGCGCACCCAGACAGAGGCATCCATGGCAGCTTGCTTGCGTTCCCGTCGCGAGGCTCACACCGGTCGTGGTGGCCTGTTCGATCCGAGCGCGTGCCGCGCGGACCACCGCATAGTATGGCCGTTTGTGCTGGTCTTGAGCATGCTTGCGGTCGGCTGCGCGTCCGCRCCGCTTGATCAGGTAGGCTCGCTGCAATCCTAT
Organism: Mesorhizobium sp. LCM 4577; assembly: GCF_001854795.2. Taxonomy (NCBI): domain Bacteria; kingdom Pseudomonadati; phylum Pseudomonadota; class Alphaproteobacteria; order Hyphomicrobiales; family Phyllobacteriaceae; genus Mesorhizobium; species Mesorhizobium sp. LCM 4577. Next base: position 805,294 of record NZ_MDDU01000001.1, read on the forward strand.
GACGAGTTGAAACCGTCGGACGGTTTGTTGACCCGCTCACTGATGCGGGTGGCCAAGGACGACGTGCTTGCGGCAAAAACCGTCCGGATCATTCCGACGGGCTTTTCGCAACCTGCCGCCGGAACATCGACATTGACACCGGCGCAGCGCGGTCTGATCACGAACGCCGTCGACAGGACCCTTTGCTCCGGCCTGAGCCGGCGCTTTCAAGTGGTCGCCCTGACCGAGCCGGCCGACCTGACCGTCCACGCGATGGTAACACATGTGGCGCCGACGAATGCGCTGGCGGTGGGCGTTTCGAAGGTCGCGTCAACGGCGGTTTCCGTCGCGCTCCCCGAAGTCCGCATTCCGGTCCCGCGCCTGCCGATCGGATTGGGCAGCCTGTCGCTTGAAGCCGAAGCGATTGGTGAAAACGGCAAGCAGGCAGCTGCCATGATCTGGGGACGTGGCGCCAACGCCCTGCTGGATTCCGGCCGGGTAGCCCGGGAGGGCGATGCCTACGACCTTGCGGCGAAATTCGGCCATGATTTCAGCAAGCTCCTTGTCACCGGCACGACGCCTTTCGGCAAGCTGCCGTCGCTTCCGACCAGGGCGGAGCTGCGCGCCATGGCCGGCGGCGGGCCGAAATACCCGGCCTGCAAGGCCTTCGGAAAGTCGCCCGGTCTCGTCGGCTTCGTCGGCGATCGGATTGGCCTGCCGCCGGCCTGGACCGACAAGGGAGCCGCGGTGCGCAACGACTGAGGCGGTGACGCAAATGCAGAAGATGCCGCTCCCCCCGACGGTTTTTCAACAGGGCAGAAGGATGCGCTTCCTTTGGCTGGCTGCGCCCGTCGTCCTGGCGCCGGCCCTGCTTGCGCAGAGTGGGTGGCCGCAAGGCAGCGCCTTTCGAGAAATGCTGGAATTTGCGGGTACCGTGCTGATCCTCATCTGTATCGGCGGCCGCTGCTGGGCGTCGCTCTACGTTGGCGGGCGCAAGAACCGTGAACTCGTCACAACCGGCCCCTACGCCTATACGCGCAACCCGCTCTATTTCTTCTCGGCCCTTGGACTGGCCGGCGTCGGGTTGACATTCGGGTCGCTGATCCTTTCGGCGGCTCTTTTTGTCTTCACCAGCCTGGTCTTTTCCTATGTCGCGATGCGCGAAGCGATGGCGCTGGATGCGATCTTTGGCGAGGCCTATTGGCGCTATCGTCGAAGCGTGCCCGCCTTCTTTCCCCGTCTGCGGCGCGATGATAACGATGTTTCGGGCCCGTCTCCCGTCACGTTCGATTCGACGGCGTTGAGGCGGACCGCCATCGACGGCTCTTACTTCCTTGCAGCGATACTGGCGGTCGAATTGCTCGGCTGGCTTCAGTCGGCAGGGCTGGTGACGCCGATGTTCCGATTGTTCTGATCACCGGCTCGACAGTCCCTTCAGCCGGTAGAGTGCCTCCAGCGCCTCGCGCGGTGTCATCTCGTCGGGATTGATCGCGCCGAGCGCGTCGCCCAGCGCGTCGCTCTTGACCGGCTTCGGCGCTTCGCGTTTCATCGCCACCGAAAACAGCGGCAAATCGTCGACCAGCCGATTGGTCTTGCCCGAAACCTCGCCCTCTTCCAGCTGATGCAGAACCTCCTTGGCGCGGGCGACRACCGCCTCGGGCAGGCCGGCCAGTCGCGCCACCTGCACGCCGTAGGAGCGGTCGGCCGCACCCTTGCCGACCTCGTGCAGGAAGACGACGTCGCCTTCCCATTCCTTGACCCGCATGGTGACGTTGTGAAGCCGCGGCAATTTGCCGGCCAGCGCCGTCATCTCGTGGAAATGCGTGGCGAAGATCGCCCGGCAGCGATTCTTCTCATGCAGATATTCGACGGCCGCCCAGGCGATCGACAGGCCGTCGAAGGTTGCGGTGCCGCGGCCGATCTCGTCGAGGATGACCAGCGCCCGCTCGCCTGCCTGATTAAGGATCGCCGCCGTCTCGACCATCTCGACCATGAAGGTCGAGCGGCCGCGCGCCAGATCATCCGAGGCGCCGACGCGCGAGAACAGCCGGTCGACGACGCCGATATGGGCGCTCTCAGCCGGCACGTAGGAGCCGGTCTGGGCAAGGATCGCGATCAGCGCATTCTGTCTGAGGAACGTCGATTTACCGCCCATATTAGGGCCGGTGAGCAGCCAGATCGCGCCGGCCTTGGTGCCGCCTTCGGGCGACAGGTCGCAATCATTGGCGACGAACGGCCCTTCGCCGGAACGCCTGAGCGCCTGTTCGACCACCGGATGACGCCCGCCGGCAATCTCGAAGGCGAGGCTCGAATCCACCAGCGGCCGGCACCAGCCCTCGCTCTCGGAAAGCAAAGCCAGCGCCGACGAAACATCCAGCGCCGCTAGTGCGTCGGCGCCAGCACGGATCCGTTCGGCCTCGCCCACCACTTCCGCCGTCAGCCGGTCGAAGGCGGCGAGCTCGATGCTCAGCGCCCGGTCGGCGGCGTTGGCGATCTTCGATTCCAGCTCCGCCAGTTCCGTCGTGGTGAAGCGCATGGCGTTGGCCATGGTCTGACGATGGATGAAGCGCGCTTTGGCGGCGTCGCTTCCGGTCATGAGCGAATGGTGGTTGGCGGTAACCTCGATGTAGTAGCCGAGCACATTGTTGTGCCGGATCTTCAGTGAGCGAATGCCGGTTTCCTCGATCAGCGAACGCTCCAGCCCTGCGATCACTTTTCGCGATTCATCGCGCAGCGCCCGCATCTCGTCGAGCTCGGCATTGTAGCCAGACCGCACGAAGCCACCGTCACGCTTGATCAGCGGCAGCTCGTCGTCGAGCGCCTCGCTGAGGTGGCGGGCGAGCGCCTCCGGCAAGGCCTTGATCGCGGCCAGTGCCGCGGCGAGCTCGGCGGGCAGGGCGGCCGCCGCGAACAGTTCGGCGATCGCGCCGGCCGCTTCGAATCCGGCGCGCAGCGCGCCCAGATCGCGCGGACCGCCGCGGTTGAGCGCCAGCCTGGACAGCGCCCGCGGCATGTCGGCGACGCTTTTGAGGCTCGTCCGCAGGCCCTGGCAAAGCCTTGTCTCGGTGCGGAAGAACGACACCGAATCCAGTCGGGCTGCAATCGCCTCTGGATCGGTCAGCGGTGCCATCAGCCGGTCGGCGAGCAAGCGCGCGCCGCCTCCGGTCACGGTGCGGTCGATTGCCTTGAACAGCGAGCCGTCGCGGCTGCCGGACAGCGTGCGCAGCAATTCCAGATTGGCGCGCGTCGCCGGGTCGATGAACAGTGTCGAGCCCTGCTCCTCGCGCTCGGGGCGCGACAGCGGCGGCCGTTCGGCCTTCTGCGTCTTCTCGACATAGGCGATGGCGCCCGAGATCGCCGACAGTTCGGCGCGCGAGAAGGTGCCGAAACTGTCCGGCGTCGCGACCTCGAAGAAGCGCGCGATCCGTCCCGTGGCCGAAGCCGAATCGAACAGCGACGGCGGCTGGGGATTGGCGACCCGGCCGAGAACGTCGAAGACCGGTCGCAAGTCCGGATCGTGGAAAACCGGTTCGGCGACGATCAGCTCGCGCGGATCGACGCGGAAGATGTCGGCAAGCAGCCGCTCGGCGCTCGTCTCGGCAACGCGGAAGGCGCCGGTCGAAATGTCGATCCAGGCCAGCGCAAAGCCGGCCTGGCTGGCCGCGGCGCCGGCCTTGACGCGGCCGAGCGCCATCAGGAAGCTAGATTCCGAGGGCGCAAGCAGCTTGTCCTCGGTGATGGTGCCCGGCGTGACCAGCCGCACCACGTCGCGCCGCACCACCGATTTGGAGCCGCGTTTCTTGGCTTCGGCCGGATCCTCGATCTGCTCGCACACGGCGACGCGAAAGCCTTGCGCTATCAGCTTTTGCAGATAATCGTCCGCGGCATGCACCGGCACGCCGCACATCGGTATGTCGTGACCCTGGTGCTTGCCGCGCTTGGTCAGAACGATGCCCAGCGCCTGGCTTGCCTTCTCCGCATCGTCGAAGAACAGCTCGTAGAAATCGCCCATGCGATAGAACAGCAGCGAATCCGGGTTTGCCGCCTTGATCTCGATGAATTGCTCCATCATCGGCGTGACGCCGCCCGCGGCGGGCGCAGGCGTCGTCGTTTCCTGGATGTCGGTGTCTGTCAGCATGTGCATGTTCATCCCCGGACGCTAGCAGAAGTAGCAGCCCGGTTTAATGCCGGCGGCGCGAAAAGCAGGGGAAGACTGGTGGCGGCCGCCGCGATGGAAACCCGGTTGCGCCGGGCCGGCCGGGCACTCTATGGTTCCCTTGGGGCAAGGCGGCGGGGTCTTTGGTGGATCGCGACAAGCAGGAGACTTTCGACGAAATGGTCGGCCCGGTCGGCTCGACCGCCGAGCGGCTCTGGCTGCTGGCGACGCGGCGCGCCCATCGAACCGCGAACAAACTGAGGGTTTCGGCGCGCAAGCGTTTTCCTTATATCCTGCCGGCGCGCGGCCCTTTGTCGGATCTCGACGGCGGCATCGAGATGTCGGCGCATATATTCAGCCGCGATCCGCTGGTGCTGTATATCCCGGTCGGCGGACCTCGTCCGCTGTATCCATTGGCCGCTATGGGCCGGCGTCTCGGCGCGCGTCGTGTCACCTTCCTGCTGATGCCGATGTGGACGATGGAGAGGCCGGCCGTCGTCGCCCAGATGGGCCGCGACCTTGCCTGGTACGCCAAGCGTTTTCCTCTTCATGAGGTCGTCTTCCTCTGCAACAACGAGGAAGAGCGTCGTCTCATCGCCGCGGTCGGCGGCAATGCCATGTTCTCCAATCACAATCTGATGATATCCGAAGACGTCTTTCGGCCCTTGCCGGACGTGCCGGTCGAGTTCGATGCCGTCTACAACGGCCGCATCTCGCCGATGAAACGCCATTATCTCGCTTTCGAGATCGACCGGCTGGTCCACGTCACCTATTCGATCGGCGAATTGACGCCGCCGGCCGCGCGCGCCTTCATTCGCCGCCTCCAGGCGCAATCGCCACGTCACCGGATCGCCAATCCGCTTGTCGACGGCCTGCCCGGCAGATTGACCTCCGCCGAGGTCAACCATGTCTACAACCAGGCCGCGGTGGGGCTGTGCCTGTCCGCCGTCGAAGGGGCGATGTATTCCAGCATGGAGTATCTGATGGCCGGGCTGCCGATCGTCAGCACGCCCAGCCTCGGCGGGCGCGACGTCTATTTCGATCCAGACTATTGCCTGATCGTCGAGCCTGAGCCTACGGCCATTCGTCGCGCCGTCGAGCGGCTTCGCGATCGCGCCATTCCGCGCGAGGAGATTCGCGGCAGGACGCTGGAAAAGGTTCGCGCGCAGCGCCTGGAACTCACGGCTTTCCTCTCGGCGCTTCTGCGCCGCAAGGGCAGCAGCGCTCCCCCGTTGGAGACATGGCCGTTCTCCGGCACGGAGGGCTTGATGCGCTGGGCCACCGTGCGGGAAATTGCCGCGCTCGTCGGCGAGCCGGACCGGGCTTGATCGCTTGGCCGTTTACAGCGCTGCCGTGTAGCCTTAATCCGAAGACGCATAAACACGCGCCTGCCTCAAGGGTGCGCGAAGGTGAGGAAATCAAAAGCATCATGGCTAGGAAAACCGAAAGCAGCGGCCCCTCCGTCAGCCCCGAGGAGGCGTTGGAGTTCCACGCCATGGGACGGCCCGGCAAGCTGGAGATCGTCGCCACCAAGCCGATGGCGACGCAACGCGATCTGAGCCTCGCCTATTCGCCCGGCGTCGCCGTTCCGGTGCGCGCCATCGCCGAGGATCCGAGCCGCGCCTTCGACTATACGGCGCGCGGCAACATGGTCGCCGTCATCTCCAACGGCACCGCCATCCTCGGCCTCGGCAATCTCGGTGCGCTGGCGTCCAAGCCGGTGATGGAGGGCAAGGCGGTGCTGTTCAAGCGCTTCGCCGATGTCGATTCCATCGACCTCGAAGTGGCGACCGAGGACGCCGACGAGTTCATCAATTGCGTGCGCTTCCTCGGGCCTTCCTTCGGCGGCATCAATCTCGAGGACATCAAGGCGCCGGAATGCTTCATCATCGAGCAGCGGCTGCGCGAGCTGATGGACATTCCCGTCTTCCACGACGATCAGCACGGCACCGCCATCATCTCGGCCGCCGGGCTGATCAACGCGCTGGAGATCACCGGCCGCGACATGAAGACCACGAAGATGGTTTGCAACGGCGCGGGCGCCGCCGGCATCGCTTGCATCGAGTTGATGAAGGCGATGGGCTTTCCGCCCGAAAACGTCATCCTGTGTGACACCAAGGGCGTGGTCTTCCAGGGCCGCACCGAAGGCATGAACCAGTGGAAGTCGGCACATGCGGTCAAGACCGATTTGCRCAGTCTCGCCGAAGCACTGGATGGCGCCGACGTCTTCCTCGGCCTTTCCGCCAAAGGCATGCTCACTCCCGCCATGGTGCAGTCCATGGCGAAGAATCCGATCATCTTCGCTATGGCCAATCCCGACCCGGAGATCACGCCGGAGGAAGTGGCCGAGATCCGCACCGATGCCATCATGGCGACCGGCCGCTCGGACTATCCCAACCAGGTCAACAATGTGCTGGGCTTCCCCTACATCTTCCGCGGCGCGCTGGATGTGCGCGCCACCACCATCAATGACGAGATGAAGATCGCGGCCGCCAGGGCGCTGGCAGAGCTGGCGCGCCAGGACGTGCCGGACGACGTCGCCGCCGCCTACCAGGGCAACCGGCCGAAATTTGGCCCCAACTACATCATCCCGGTGCCGTTCGATCCGCGCCTTATCTCGGCGATTCCGCTGGCGGTGGCGAAGGCGGCGATGGAATCCGGCGTCGCCCGCAAGCCGATCCTCGATCTCGACCGCTACGCGCAGGAACTGTCGGCGCGCCGCGATCCGATCGCCTCGACCCTGCAGCGCATCTACGACCGCGTGCGCCGCCAGCCCAAGCGCATCGTCTTCGCCGAGGGCGAGGAGGAGCAGGTGATGCGCGCCGCCGTCTCCTATGTGAACCAGAAGCTCGGCACCGCGATCCTGCTCGGCCGCGACGATGTCATCAAGGACAATGCCAGGAATGCCGGCATCGACCTGAACAAGCCGGGCCTCGAGATCATCAATGCCAGGCTGTCGCGCCGCAACGGCATCTACACCGACTATCTCTACGAGCGCATGCAGCGGAAGGGCTTCCTGTTCCGCGACTGTCAGCGCCTGATCAACAACGACCGCAACCATTTCGCCGCCTGCATGGTGGCCCTGGGCGACGCCGACGGGATCGTCACTGGCGTCACCCGCAACTATTCCACCGCGCTCGACGATGTGCGCCGTGTCATCGACGCCAAGCCCGGCCACCGCGTCATCGGCGTGTCGATCGTGCTCGCGCGCGGCAGGACGGTGCTGGTCGCCGACACCGCCGTGCACGACATGCCGAATGCGGAACAGATCGCCGACATCGCCGAGGAGGCAGCCGGGTTCGCCCGCCGCATGGGTTATGAGCCGAGGCTCGCCATGCTTGCCTATTCCACCTTCGGCCATCCGCAGGGCGAACGGTCCGAGCGTGTGCAGGAAGCGGTGCGCATCCTCGACAAGCGCCGCGTTGATTTCGAGTATGACGGCGAGATGGCGGCCGACGTGGCGCTGAACCCGCGCGCCATGGCGCAGTACCCGTTCATCCGCCTGACCGGCCCGGCCAATGTGCTGGTGATGCCGGCATTCCACTCAGCCTCGATCTCGACCAAGATGCTGCAGGAACTCGGCGGCTCGACCGTCATCGGCCCGCTGCTGGTCGGCCTCAACAAACCGGTCCAGATCGTGTCCTTGAACGCCAAGGACTCCGACATCGTCAACATGGCGGCGATCGCGGCCTACACGGCGGGGAATTGACGGACAGCAGTTCGACCGTTTCTTTTGCTTGAGCCAAAGAAAAAGGCCCGCGGCAATGCCGCGGGCCTTTCCTTTTGAGATATTTACGCTCGATCAGAAGGTGCGCTGGAAGCGGACGATGCCGCCCCAACTGTTCTTCTTGTCGGCTTTGGTGAAGTTGAAATCGTCGGCCTGGCCGAACTTGCCGTCATGGTAGTAGTCAACTTCGGTCGTGACCGTGAAGCCGGGAACGGGCGTGTAGGCTACGTTTGCCGCGACGGCGAGGTTCTTGGCGTCGTCAGCCGAGACCTGGAGGTTGAAGGCGGTCTTGGGGTCGAATTTGTAGGTGCCGCCGCCCCAGACGGCCCAGTTGCCGCCCCAGGGCTTGTAGAAGCCGCGACCCTTGGCGTGGTCGACGAAGTTGTCGTCGGTGCCGTAGCCGCCCATGATGAACAGCGACAGGTCCTTGGTGACGTTGACGTCCAGGCGGACCTTGCCGGCTACTTCCTCGTAGTTGCTGTCATAGGCCACGACGCCGGTGATAGCGCCCCAGTCGCCCTTGTACTTGAGGCCGCCGACGACATGCGGAACGTAGCTGTCGATCGTGCCGGCGATGAGGACGGCGCCGCTGCTGGTGGTGACGTCGGCACCCTCTTCGAGCGAGACCACGCCCGAGAAGCCGCTGCCGGCGTCGAAATAGTAGCTGACGACGTTGGTGACCTTGATGCCGTACGGGATGATCGTGTCCTGCACGACGTTGCCGGCATAGCCGATGAACTGGTCGTAAGGTGTCTCATCCACACCGACGCGCAGGCCGCCGAGCTGGACCCAGCCGAATTCCAGGTTCACCGCCGACGCGCCATCCTTGAAGTTGAAGCGGGTCTCGGTATAGGTCTTCAACGTGCCGAGCTCGGTCTCCTGGCCGGTCCAGGTCCTCAGTGCGAAACGAGCATTCTTTTTCCAGCTGTTCTGCGGGTCGCCGTCCATGACGTCCTTCGTCTTGCGGCCGTCGAGGGTGCCGGGATCGCCGAAGCCGGCGTCATAGCGGATGTAACCGCCGACGCGCAGGCAGGTCTCGGTGCCGGGGATGTAGAAGTAGCCGGCGCCATAAACGTCGCAGATCTTGACGTATTCGGCCGGTTCCGGCTCGGCGACGGTCACCGCGTCGGCGGCGCGCGCGCCCGAAACTGCGATCAGCGCCGCAGCGGAGCCGAGAAGAAGGCTCTTGATGTTCATTTTCTTGAATCTCCAGTCAAAGGTTCAAGACAGGCCTGACATGCCGTTCGGCTTTTGCCACCCCCGTCCCCATCGTTGAAAAAGTCGCGCACCGGCGCCGCTTCTTCGCCTTGGACATGGCTTAATCGGCCGTCACGTACAACAGAGATTGTGTCTGAAAGGCGGATTTTTGACTCTTAGAAAGGTCTTGTTGCCAAAACATCACGTTATATATTTGTAAAAATGGCACATTTTGCACAATCTATACAATCGAAACACGCGAAAAGGCATCGGAATGTGCAAAATGTGCCAATTATTACAGATTTATGACAATGAGTTTGCCGGCTAAATTTACGATCGGATAACGCGAAAATGCGGCTCCGGCAGAACGGTCAGGACAGGGCGCGTGCGGCGCCGATCACGTCCTCGACCATGTCTTCCCTCAGCATCTCGATGGGGACGCGGCCGTCGAGCTCGGGCGAGGGTCGGCTCAGCCAGAACCAGGCAAGCCTCGGATTGGCGATCGCCGAAAGCACGTCGCCGATCCCCGGAACCGGCCTGCCGTCGATGAACTGGGCCAAGGGGAAGACATGCTTGCGGCCGCCCTTGCGCAGGGCAACGACCTCGCCGCGTCTTTGCCAGCGATGCAGCGTGGAGCGTGGGATGCGCAGCTTCTCTTCCAGATAGGTCGAGCCGGCGACCTCGCCGGCCCAATCCTCGATCAGCATCGATTGAAGCTCCACGGCTCGCTCGGCAATCGGCCGGGCTGCAGGCCTTCCTGTCTCCGATTTTGGCGGTGAGCGCTCGAGGGCGCGGTCGGACATGGCCGAACCGTCGCTTGCGACCTTGTCCGTCATCGCACGAAAGAAGTCGGAGGCAAGGTCGGTCCACTCACCCTTGAAGGAGCTCATGGCAAGGCGCTGTGCTGGCGGCAGGAAGGGGAGGGCGGCAGCCACATGGCCGGCGATCCTGCTTGCTGAAGCCAGCGCCTCGGCGTCCAGCATAACGCCATGCCGCATCAGCGCCTGTTGCACGGCTTCGGCCATAAGGCCTGCCAATGCCTCTTGTGAAATCCCGTCGGACGGGTTCTGGAATCTGCTCATGAATCTGTCTTGCGGCCCGCGCTCCTCCCCAAGCGCCGGCGGTTGCTGAAAATTCTATTGCGAAAAACAGGAAACGCGACGGCATCGGGCCCCACGGCCCGGCAGCTTGCTGGCTTGCATCTTTACACCCCTGGTTTGGCGTGCCGAAATGTCAGTCGCGGAACGCCCCACACTGCCTGTATGAGCGCTCTGTGACAGGCGTGCGACAAGCAAGCTGCGGCGTCGAAGCCGTCGCTACAGCAGCCCGGCCTGCTCGGCCTCGCGGCGCAGGTTCTGGCGTGGGCGCGGGCCGATCTGCTGGATCACCAGCCCGGCGGCCAGCGAGCCGAGGTCGCCGCAATCCTTGAGGCTGCGCCCGGTCGTGTAGCCGTAGAGGAAGCCGGCGGCATAGAGGTCGCCAGCGCCGGTCGTGTCGACCAGTTCCTTGATCTTGGTCGCCTCGATGGTAACGGTTTCGTCGCCGCGCACGATCACCGAGCCTTTTTCGGAACGGGTGACGGCGGCTATCCTGCAATCCTTGCGGATGGCCGCGAGCGCCTCCTCGAAAGAGGCGGTCTGGTAGAGCGACTTGATCTCGTGGCTGTTGGCAAAGACGATGTCGACGGTGCCCGACCGCATCAGCTCGAGGAACTCGTCGCGGTAGCGGTCGACGCAGAAGGAATCCGACAGCGTCATCGACACTTCGCGCCCCGCCGCATGCGCCAGCCTGGCGGTCTGCCGGATCGCTTCCTTGGCGCGCGGCGGATCCCACAGATAGCCCTCGAAATAGGTCACCTTGGCGCCGGCGGCCTTGTCGGCCTCGACGTCTTCCGGGCCAAGCTCGACGCAGGCGCCGAGATAGGTGTTCATCGAGCGCTCGCCGTCGGGCGTGACGAAGATCATCGAGCGCGCGGTCGGCGGTTCGCCCGCGAGCGGCCTGGTGTCGAAGGCAACGCCCTGGGCGTGGATGTCATGGGTGTAGATGCCGCCCAATGCGTCGTTCGACACCTTGCCGAAGAAGGCGGCGCGCCCGCCGAGACTGGCGACCCCGGCCGCCGTGTTGCCGGCGCTGCCGCCGGAAGCCTCGATCGCCGGTCCCATGCGGCTGTAGAGCAATTCGGCGCGCCTGGCGTCGATGAGGTTCATCGCTCCCTTGATGATGCCGTTGGTCTCGAGAAAGGCTTCGTCGCACTGCGCGATGATGTCGACAATGGCATTGCCGATGCAAAGCACGTCATATTCCGGCATCAAAATCTCCGCCAAGGGCCAATCAGGCTTCCGGCCGGCTATCTGGCATGCTGGCCGGGCGCGGGTCTAGCGACTTGGCGCTGCTTTGCCTACCCCGAAAATCGCCATCGTCTTCCGTGACGCCGGCCTCGGCGCCGATTGTTCGCCGGCTGCGGCAGCGTTCGCATCGAACTGGCTCATATCAGCGGCGGCGCTGGCGACTAAGGTTCCGCCGCGATCGAAGCGTCTTTGCGGCGTGGTGAGCTACAAGCGGATCGTTTCCGCAACGGAAGGCAGAAATGTCCGAAAAGACCGAAATGTCCACCGACCTTGCGCTGCTCGGCGTCCTGGCGGTGCTGTGGGGCGCTTCCTACACTTTCATCAAGATCGGCGTCGAGACGATCCCGCCCGTGACCTTCATCGCCGCCCGGACCCTGATCGCCGGGGCCATTCTCCTCACCGTCATCCGCTGGCGCGGCCTTGCCATGCCCGCCGACCCGGCGACGTGGCGCCGGTTCGCCTTCCAGGCCTGCCTCAACAGCGTCGTGCCGTTCACGCTGATCGCCGCCGCCGAGCGCTCGGTCGATGCCGGCCTCGCCACCATCCTCAACTCGACATCGCCGATCTTCACCTTCCTGCTGACGGCATTGATCACGCGCCATGAGCCCGTAACGATGCGCAAGCTGGTCGGCGTCGGCGCCGGCATCGTCGGCATCTGCCTCATCATCGGCACGCAGGCGCTCGGCGGGCTTGGCCATCAATTGTGGGCGCAGCTTGCGATCGTCATCGCGACGGTCTCTTATGCCGGGGCGGCGATCTTCGGCCGCGGCTTCAAGGGCCTCGATCCGATGATACCCGCCGCGGGTTCGATGCTTTGCGGCGCCGTCATCCTTGTTCCGCTGAGCTTGGTCGTGGACCAGCCGTGGACGCTTGCGCCGTCGGCCGCATCGATCCTGGCCCTGCTCGGCCTGTCGGTCTTCTCGACGGCGTTGGCCTTCGTCATCTATTTCCGCCTGATCCACACGCTGGGCTCTGTCGGCACCACTTCGCAGGCCTATCTGCGCGTGCCGATCGGCGTCGGCATCGGCGCCGTCTTCCTCGGCGAAAGCCTCGGGGCCACGGCATGGGTCGGCATGGCCTTCGTCGTCGCCGGCGTCGCGGCCATGACCATTCCGGCACGGCAGGTCAAGCTTGCGCGATAACGCATGTCGCCCAAAAGCGTGACGCGGTTGGGATAACCGACATGCATCGAGACAAAAGCCGAACCGCGTCGACGCGACGCGCTTTGGTTGCCTCCGGGAAGAAGCCCGCCTATCTCGGGGATGACATTTCTCGATAAGGGCCTGGACCTGCCGTGATCCTAGACGCTGCCCGCGCCGCCGCCAGCCGGCTGTTCTCGCCTGAATTCCGCGCCGTCTTCCTGAAGACGCTGGGGCTGACGCTGCTCGCTCTGCTGGCGCTTTGGCTCGGTCTGGAGAGCCTGCTCGAATGGCTGGCCTGGCCATGGCTGCAAACGCTGCTGCCTGGTCTGCCGTCCTGGGCCGGGTGGCTGGGCGGCATCATTGCCGGCATCGTTCTGGCTGTGGGATTGGCCTTGCTCGTCGCGCCGGTGACAGCGATCGTCGCTGGCCTGTTCCTCGACGATATTGCCGAAGTGGTCGAGCGCACCGACTATCCCAACGACCTGCCCGGCCGCGCCATGCCGGCGCTGCAGTCGCTTGTGCTGGCGGTCAAATTCTTCGGCGTGGTGGTCCTCGGCAACATCGTCGCGCTGCTCTTGCTTCTGGTGCCGGGCATCAACATTGCCGCTTTCTTCATCGTCAACGGCTATCTGCTCGGCCGGGAGTTCTTCGAGTTCGCCGCCATGCGCTTCCGGCCCGAGGCCGAGGCCAAGGCGCTGCGCCGCAAACATGCCGGCACGGTGTTCCTGGCCGGACTGGTCATTGCCCTGTTCCTGGCCGTGCCGCTGCTCAACCTTCTGACGCCGCTTTTCGCGGCCGCCATGATGGTGCATCTGCACAAAGCGGTTTCGGCGCGGCTGCCGGTTTAATCGGTGTCGCCGCTGCGGAAGAGCGCCTGCAGCTTGCCGAACGGCATCGCCGCGCGGGTGAAGCCGAAAGTGCCGTCCTGCTGGATTTCGCGCGCTGCCGTCTCCAGCATGCCGTAGGCGAAGTTGGTCAGCCATGGTCCGAGCGAGATGCGCTTGACGCCGGCCATGGCAAGGTCGGCGATGGTGAAACCGGGTCGGGCCATCACATTGACCGGCCGGCTCACCGACGAGCAGATCGTGCGCACCATTTCGACGTCGCCGATGCCCGGCGCATAGAGCACATCCGCGCCGGCCTTCTCGAAGGCCTGCAGCCGCTTGATGGTGTCGTCGAGGTCGGTCTTGCCCCACAGGAAATTCTCGGCCCGCGCGGTGAAGACGAAATCGTGCTTGAGCGCCCGGGCCGCCTCGACCGCGGCCGCGACGCGTTCCACGGCGTGCGAGAAATCGTAGATCGGGTTGGCGGGGTCGCCGGTGTGGTCCTCGATCGAGCAGCCGGCAAGACCGGCGGCTTCGGCCGCGAAGATGGTCTCGGCGGCCTGCTCGGCGCTGTCACCCTTGCCGCGCTCCAGATCGGCCGAAACCGGCAGGTCGGTCGCCGCCGTCACCTCGCGGCAATGATGGATCATGGCCTCGAAGGTCACGGCGCCGTCCGGCAGGCCGCGCGAGAAGGCGAAGCCGGCGCTGGTCGTCGCCAGCGCCTTGAAGCCGAACGAAGCGAGAAGCTTGGTCGTGCCTATGTCCCAGGGGTTGGGCATGACGAAGGTGGAGGCATGCAGATCGCGAAAAATCTTGCCCTTGTCCATGGCGGATCCTCAATCATGATCGGGGTTGTGAGGGAAATCTATCGCGGTCGCTCGAACCGGGCAAACGAATGCGTCTGGCTCAGAAGCGTTTCTCGTTCTCTGCTGACAAACGCTTGAAGGCGTCCGAGCCCGCCACGTAGCGCGACGTTTGTCTGTTCCAACGGTAGGTGACGGATATGTCTTTTGATGACGCCTTGGGTGGCGCGTCGTCGCAGCTTTCCCCGCTCGGCACCGTTGCGTCGGTAACCGTGACCTTGATGGCCGCATGGGGCTGGCCACCCCCAACGACGTGGAATGCGATATCCTGCTTGCGACTATAAGCGCATAGCCTTTCATCGAACGTGTAGATCATGTCGATCAGCTCGAACTTGTCGTTGCGCACCATGATCAGCGGCGTGATCACATAACCCTGGCTCGAATTGAAATGCGTGCTCATGGTGATCAGCACGTCGTCCCCGGGGCCGACGGGCAGTTTGTTCGGTTCGCGGAAATAGGTGCTGCGATCGACGGCGACATTGACGGCATCGAGCAGCGCCGGCTTGCCGGCCAGATCGTAGAGCGCCAGCACAGCATAGCCTTCGGCACTGTCGGGAGAGTCGCCGAGATCGAACAGCACGGCCAGCCGGTCCTTGCCGCCGGCCTTGATGGCGAGCACGGCGGCGTTGGGCAGGCTCGATGTCTCGGGCGGCGAGCCCCCGCTATCCGGACCCGCAATGTGGCGCATCTCGATCGGCAAGGTGCCGTGGTATAAGCCGTCGGCATTCGACGCCAAGTCGGGGATGACCATCCTGGCGAGATCGAGATAGGTGACGTCTTTCTGGCCCGGGATGGCGCTGCCAAGGTCCGGAAAGCTGACCTCCTCCGCGCCCGCCGAGGCCCACGGCCAGGACAGCAGCACAAGAGCAAGGGCGAGGCGAAGCAAAGTGGGTTTCACGCGTGGGCAGCTTCTTGTCCGACGCTGCAGGCTAGCACGGAAGATTTCGCCGTACAGCATTTCGCCGTACAGCCGAGTGTCCGATCAGCGGATCGGTACCAGCCCTGCCAGTTGGCGCATGTCGTCGAACAGGATGYCGCCGGCCGCCGCCAGGCCGTCGCGGTCGGAGAATGGATCGGCGTGATAGGAGAACACCCGCATGCCGGCGGCGATACCGGCCTTGGTCCCCGCGACGCTGTCCTCGATGACGATGCAGTCGGCCGGCGCGAAGCCCTGCGTCCCTGCCGCGTGGAGAAACAGGTCCGGGAACGGCTTGCCTCGGCTGACCATGGTGGACGAGAACATCGCATGCTCGAACAACGGCAGGAGCCCGGTCTGCCCGAGCGTGATGTGCATTTTCGACACCCGCGCCGAGGAGGCGACGCAATAGTCGATACCGGCCGCGCGGACTGCCTCGACGAACTCACGAACATAGGGGATCGCCTCGACGCCGTGCGAAAAAAGATCCGGCAGGCCGGCATTCCAGCGCTCGACGAAATCGGCGCCGAGCCTGGCCTCGGTCGTCTCTTCGATCTCTTTCTGCACCGAGACCATGCTGCGGCCGGAAAAATGCTTGCGGCAATATTCGAATGTGGTCGCAAAGCCGGCATCGGTCAGCCATTCGGCGAGGCGCCGATTGGCAAGGTTCTCGGTGTCGACCAGAACCCCGTCGCAGTCGAAGATGACCAGCTTGGGTATTGCCATTCAAGCGATGCCGGTCGACCCGAACCCACCGGTACCGCGCGTCGTGCCGCCGGCCAGTGCCCGCTCCTCGACCGTGATCTGGGTCACGGCGGCGAAGACGATCTGGGCGATGCGCATGCCGCGCGTCACCGAGAAATCCTCGTCGCCGAGGTTGACGAGCAGGACTTTCACCTCGCCGCGATAGTCGCTGTCGACGGTGCCGGGCGAGTTGAGGACGGTGAGCCCATGCTTGAAGGCAAGGCCCGAGCGCGGCCGCACCTGGCCTTCCACGCCTTCCGGGATTTCCAGGACAAGCCCGGTCGGCACCAGCGCGCGTTTCCCCGGCAGGATGAGCAGCGGCCGGTCTTCCGGAACGGCGGCGCGCAAATCCATACCGGCGGCGCCCGCGCTCTCATAGGCCGGCAGAGGCAGGCCCTCGCCATGCGGAAGCCTGACGAAACCGACGGTGGGGCCGATGACGGAGGAAGGATGGACAGCCGTGCGCATGAGCCCACTCGTATCGTCGCGAATGCCGATTCGGTCAACTCGGGATCAGAGCCTATCAACGCCTTTCTTTCTGGCGTGACTATGGCATCGCCGCCAATTTTGGCGAGAATGCTCATCGCTTCGTCATCCACGGGCGGTGCATGGAGCGAAGCGACGCGCGTAGACCCGACGATCCATTCCGTGACATGCGAGCGCCGCTCACGGTGCCGAATTTTGCTTCGCTGCAACCTTCGATCAAGGTCCCGGCATGGATTCCAGGGTCTCCGCGACGGAGCTTCGCTCCTGCTTCGCCCTGGAATGACGAAGTTCGTCAGCGCAGTTCCACCGGCACCACGGTCGTCTCCTTGATCTCCTCCATGACGAAGGAGGCCGAAACGTCCGACAGCGCCACCTTGGCGATCAGCCGCTGGTAGAGTCGGTCATAGGCTTTCACGTCGGCGACGCGGGCCCTCAGCACGTAATCGAGGTCGCCCGACATGCGGTAGACGCCGGTGATCTCGGTAAAGCCGGTCACCGCCGCGCGGAATTTCTGCAGCCAGTCCGGGTCGTGGTTGGAGGTGCGGACCAGGATGAAGACCGAGAGACCAAGCCCCAGCTTGTCGGCATCGACCAGCGCCACGCGCCCGGTGATGACGCCGTCCTCCTCCAGCCGCTTGACGCGCCGCCAGCAGGCATTGCGCGACAGCGCCACGCGCTCCGACAGCTGGTCGACCGAAAGCGTGCCGTCGCGTTGCAGCTCGGCCAGCAATCTTCGATCGATCTCATCGATTTCCGTCGGCACATTGGGATGAATGTCTCACAAAATAGCAAAAAGCAAGGACGAATTAGGACCGATGCACCCCAGCCGTATGACATGGTATCCATCATCGAGACCTAATCCGGCAGGAGGGACCACCATGACGACACGGTTTACGGCACTGTTCACGGCTCACCCGGAGAAGGTCGGCGAGACCTATTTTGGCCACATGGCCTTTGCCGCCTGGTTCTGCTCGCGCCTGTCGATGGCAGCGGCCGCCGCGCTCGTTCACGCTTTCTTGCCGTTTCTGTTCGAAACTACGGCGAGCCGAATCGTTCGTGAGCTCTATGAGCGCACGCACAACAGAGGTTCAAATGCGGTCAAGGAGCCGGCGGCTCTGATGGATCGCGCCTGATAAAGGTGGAGTGCGATGTGCCGGTGGGCGGCCTATCTGGGTGAAGCGGTCTTCCTCGAAGACATCATCACCGCGCCCTGCCACTCGTTGATCGCCCAAAGCCACTGCGCCCAGGAAGCCAAGTCGCCGACCAATGGCGACGGCTTCGGCCTTGCCTGGTATGGCGACCGGTCCGAGCCTGGGCTCTATCGCGACATCTTGCCGGCATGGTCCGACCCCAATCTGAAAAGCCTGTGCCGGCAGATCAAGTCCGGCCTGTTCCTCGCCCATGTGCGCGCTTCGACCGGCGGCGCCACCAGCCGCATGAACTGCCATCCTTTCGTCTCCGGCCGCTGGTCCTTCATGCATAACGGCCAGATCGGCGGCTTCGAAAAGATCCGCCGCGCGCTGGAAAACTCGCTTTCCGATGAAGTCTTCGATCAGCGCGAGGGCACCACCGATTCCGAGCTCTTTTTTCTCCTGATGATCGACCAGGGGTTGGCCGGCGACCCGTTGGGCGCGGTCTCGAGGGCAACCGGCCGCGTCATCGAAGCCTCGCGCCGCGCCGGCATTGAGCCGGCTTTGAAGCTCACCGCGGCCTTTTCGGATGGGCAGGCGCTTCATGCCGTGCGCTACGCCACCGACGGCCATGCGCCAACGCTCTACACCGGCGCCTTCGCGAGGCGCGCCGGTCGTTGCATCGTCTCCGAGCCCTTCGACCGGGACGGCGGCGACTGGCAGGCGATCCCGCCATCGAGCTTCGTCACCATGACAAAGGCCGGCACCGACATCCGCCCGTTCGCGCCGGCAGCGGGGAAGCTGGCAATGGTCGTCGGCTGATGAAAATTCCCGAGCTGCCGCATTCAGGTAGAGATCAGCGAAACGTAAGCGCTGCGTAAGGACGCCCAATCTCCTTCCTGTCATCTGTGACGCTCGACGGGCCGCGAATTCCTTCGCGCGCTCAAAGACGCATCGACAGAGGATCACAGGACAATGTGCAGGTGGGCAGCCTATCTCGGCGACGCGATCTTTCTGGAGGATGTCATCGCCGCACCCTCCCATTCGCTGATCGTTCAAAGCAGCCAGGCGCGGGAGGCGAAATCGCCGACAAATGCCGACGGCTTCGGCGTGGCCTGGTATGGCGACCGCCCGGAACCCGGGCTTTATCGCGATGTTCTGCCGGCCTGGTCCGACACCAATCTCAGGAGCCTTGGACGCCAGGTGAAATCCGGCCTGTTCCTGGCCCATGTGCGCGCCTCGACAGGCGGCCTCACCAGCCGCGCGAACTGCCATCCCTTCGTCTCGGGTCGCTGGTCGTTCATGCACAACGGCCAGATCGGTGGCTTCGAGAAGATCCGTCGGGTGCTGGAGAATTCGCTCTCCGATACGTTGTTCGAACAGCTCGAAGGTACCACGGATTCCGAACTCTTTTTCCGCGTGATGCTCGGCGAAGGCCTGGCGCAGGATCCGCAAGGCGCCGTGTCGCGCGCCACCGGCCGCGTGCTCGAGGCAGCGCGCCGGGCCGGCATTGAGCCGTTCCTGAAACTGACCGCCGCCTTCAGTGACGGAAGGGCGCTTCACGCGGTTCGCTACGCCACCGACGACCAGGCGCCGACGCTCTACACCGCTGCCTTCGCCCGGGGCGTCGGCCGCTGCATCGTCTCGGAACCGTTCGATCGCGACGGCCGGACTTGGCATGAGATTCCGCAGTCGAGCTTCGTGACGATGACCCGCGACACCACCAGCATCCGGCCCTTCGCGCCGGCGACGTCCCGGTGGGCGCTGGCAAGCTGAGGTCTCGGCACGGCGGCTGCCGCCGTCAGCCGGCTACTAAACGAAGCGCGACAGAGCATAAGGCGCGAGCAACGCATCACGCTCGCCGTCGAGGATTTCGCGGGTGGCGAACAGCCCCACGGCCGGCGCCAGCGTGATGCCGGAATGGGTGACGGCGATGTAGAGGCCGCCGACGCCTTCGGCGCGGCTGACGATCGGGAAACCGTCGGCCGGCGTCGGACGGTAGCCGATGGTGTGGAAGTCGAATTCCAGCCCGGCGGCGTCGCGCAGCATTGCTTTCGTCGCGGCGAACAGTTCGCGCGCGGCGGCTTCCGGATGGTCGCCCGGATCGCCGCCGCCGAAATCGGAGCCGGCGATGATGCGTCCCTCGGCCGTCTGGCGCATGTGCAGTCTGTCGGCCAGCACCAGGCCGTTGAGCAGCTTCCTCGAAGGGCGCGAGTGCACGATCAGGCCCGGCGGGGTCTCGATCGGCAGCTTGATGTCGGCGGTTGCGGCGATCGCCGGCGCCCCGGCGCCAGCAGCGATCACCAYGTCGTCCGCCCCGATGGTTTCGCCCGAAACGACAACGCCCGTGACCTTGCCGTTGACCAGCGCCACCCTGTCGACGGTACCCGTGACGATCCGCGCGCCACGCCGCTCCGCGTCCGCCAGCAGCGCCTTCGTGGTCGCCGCTGGCTCGGCCACGCCTTCCTGGGCAACATAAAGTGCAAAGTCGGGAAGTTCCGCCAGGTTGGGCTCGATACGCGCCGCTTGTTCGCGCCCGACCCGCTCGATGCCGTATCCCCAGGATGAGTGCTCGACCGCGTAGGCCTCGAGCCTGTCCGCGGGCAGGTCCCAGCACAGGCCGCCGCACCAGGCGAGCGGCAGCCCCGGCAGGTCGTTCGCCAGCCGTTTCCATTCGGCCATCGCGCGGATGCGTAGCCGGAAATAGGTTTCCGGATTGCCCCAGCTTGCGTTGATCCAGGCAAAGGAATTCGGCGTTGCGACACCGCCGGCACCGCCTGTCGAGACGACCGTCACGCATGCGCCGGCTTTCGTCAGATGCCAGGCGATCGAGGCGCCGATGATACCGGCTCCGATGACGATGACTTGCTTTGCGCTGCTCATGCCGGACCTTTTGGGGGAGGTTTCCACCGTCATGCCATCGCACCGGCCAGACCTCAAGCGAGAAGCGGCTATTCGCCGCCCACCGTGAGCGCCTGCGCGCCGGCAATCAGGTCCTTCAGCTTTTCGCAGCGCCGCATGAGCCGGGAAGAGTCCACTTTCTTCGCGGCCGCCAGCGCTGTGCCGAGCTCTAGTTCCGCGCCGGAACGATCGCCGATCTTGATGAGAAGCGCGGCGAGCGACAGCCTGGCGTCGGCGACATTGATCGGCGAACCGACCTCGTTCCAACGGGAGCATGCGATCTGCAGTTCACGGGCGGCCTCGGCGAAGCGCTCTTCCAGCATGAAAAGCTCCGCCTTGGCTTCCGCAGTCAGCGCCTGGACAGACGCCATCGGCCAGCGCTGCGGCTGCGTCTCCAATTCGGCAATCACCTCTTTCGCCCGCTCGCGCCGGTTGGTGCACGCCGCCACCTTGGCCAGAGTGGCAAGGACCATGCCCCGCCGCTGCAGGGTCGGCCAGCCGTTGCCCACCAAGGAACGTTCGAGAGCGCTGAAAGCGGCCTCCGCCTGTCCCTGCTCGAGCTGCAGCAGCGCTAGCCCGGGCTGCGGATCCCAGCCCGCCGCATGTGACGCGCGATAGGCCGTTTCGGCCTCCGTGAACTCCCCGGCCGCGAGGTGGATATCACCCAGCACGCGCAAGGCGTCACCGGTTGCCCAGGGCGCGTCGAGGGCGAGCTGGTCGAGTGCCGCGCGCACAAGCGCCTCCGCCTCCTTCAGCGTGCCATGAACGCCGAGCACTTCGGCGCGATGCAGCCGGCACGAGCCCGAAAGGTCTTCCAGCCCATGTCCTCTGCACCAGTCCTCGTAGCCGAGCGTCCATTGATTGGCGCGCGACCAGTCGCCGAAATTCCGGCAGGCCCACAGGATGTTGCAGTAGAGAATGCCGCCGACGATCGGGTCGACGTCGCTGGACAGGCCGAGCGCCGCGGCAAGGTCCTGATCCTCCTGCCCGGCCTTGGTTTCACCGAGACATAGTTTGAAGAAGCCGCGATAGATGAGGCCGAGCGACTCCACCACCGGATCGTCGAGGTGCCTGCCGACCGCGAAGGCCTGCTCGGCCAGCGCAAGCGCCTGTTCCGGCTCGGCTTCCGCGCCCATGATGCGCGCCCCCATCCAGCACCAGAGGCCGTGCTCCCTGCTGTCGGAAGCGGTATCGATCAGCTGCGCGGCGCGCTTGTGCCAGCCTTTGGCGACGGCAAGCTCGCCTCTCTCGAGATGGATCCTGGCAAGGGTGATTGCCGGGGAAGCCGCGCGCAGGCGCTCGCCGGCGACGCCGTAAGCCGTCACCGCGCGCGCCAGGAGCGGGATGGCTTCGGCCGGACGCCCCATGCATTCCAGCGCCAGGCCCCATTCTTCGAGGTCGGGCGTCAGCAGCTCGTCGGCGGCATCCGCTTTTGCGAAGGAAGCCGCTGCCTCGTGCCATTTTCTGCCTGCAACGGCCGCGCGTGCCGACAGGATTGATGAGCCAAGGCTGGAAGGCTTGCCGCCCGCATCGGCGGGCCTGCGTTCCGAAATCGACGGCTGATCGAGGCAAATCCGGTAGCCGAAACGGGGCAGGTTGCGCAGCGCCGCCTCCATGCCGCCCTGTCTAAGGATGCCGCGGGCAAGGCTCGCGACACGCTGCAGCGAAGCTTCGGTCACCGTCACGCCGGGCCACAACGTCTCAAGCAGCTCATCCTTGCTCATGGCCCGGTCTTGGTGCCGCAGCAGGATGGCGAGGAAATCGAAGACCAGGGGCTGCGCCTCGATCTCGCTTCCGGCGAGACGAAGGGCACGGGAATCCTCATTGAGCTCGAAGTCCCCGAAGCTATAAATTCCCATCGGCAGCAATCCCCGTAACGACAATGGGCAAAGGATCAGAAGAAGATAAGGCCGGCGTAAGGACTGTCGGCCGCCTGTTCCGTAAATCTCCGTCTGCCTGGCGGGCCAAGCGAGAGTTTACCCCAGCCGCCCCAGGGATGTCACCGGCACCGATCTGATCGAGTGCCCGGCGGCATTTGAACCTCAGATCAAGGAGATTGCAAAATGYAGAAGTACATCATTGAGCGCGAAATTCCCAAGGTCGGCACCTTCGAGCGCGAGCAACTGCGCGACGCGTCCAAGGCCTCGAACGCCGTTCTGGCCGAGCTCGGCCCGGACATCCAGTGGGTCGAATCCTTCGTGACGGACGACAAGACGTTCTGCGTCTATCTCGCCAAGGACGAGGCGATCATCCAGCGCCATGCGAAGATGAGCGGCTTCCCGGCGACAAAGATCACGCAGGTCAAGCGCCTGTTCGATCCGACGACGGCTTACGCCGCCGCCTGAAGGGGAGGGATCGATCGTGACGCGCTTTGCGGAAATCGTCCTCGCCGTTGGCGCCTCGGCGCTGCTTTGCGGCACAGCGGTCGCGCATGACATGCCCGATCCGGTGCTCAACCGGTCCCGGGACATGGCGGCCAAATACCTCGACATCAAGGTCGCCAAGGCGGACGGCTACCAGCAGCTGTTCGAATGCACGACGCATGACGAGCACGGCACGATGGGCGTCCATTTCATCCATCCCGGCCGGGCCGGCGACGGCAAGCTGGTGCTCGGCGAGCCGGACGTGCTGACCTACGAGCCGGAGGCCGATGGCTCGATGCAACTCGTCGGCATGGAATACATCGTCTTCGAAAAGGACTGGAAGGGTAAAGGCATCCCCGAATTCCTCGGCCGCACCCTGCAGCGTAAGACGACGGTGGGTGTCCACCCGGTGGATCCGTACTACGAGCTCCACGTCTGGCACTGGCGGCACAATCCGGCCGGCATGTTCGCGGACTGGAACCCTTATGTGAGCTGCGAGCACGACCGGTCCTGACAGGCGTGACGGGCAGCATCCTCGGGAGGGCCGTGGCCCTCCCGATCTCTTCGTTTGGATAAAAGGAAAATGATCATGCCAACCCTTCGCATAGAAATGAAGCCTGTCGCCGGTCAGTCCGCTGACGGGCGTTTCTCGGCAACAGCCGTCGAAATATGCCACTCTGGCCTGCGCTTCGTGGCACGGATGGTTCGCATCCGCAGGGACCGCGCCTGGCTGAACGAGTTGCCCGACTATCTGTTGCGCGACATCGGTATCAAACGTTCGGAAATCTCGTCGGTCACCTGGCACGGCCGCAACACCGGTCGCGGCGGTCTGTGGATTTGAAGGCCAGGGTCTTTTGCCGACGGCGCTTTTGTCTGTCGCGCCAGTCGATCCGATCTGCCCGAAACTGTCGACATGCCGGGCTGGCGCTGCTAGAAGCCCGCGCCACAGACAGGATTCCAAAAATTGGCAGAAGACATCGAACAGGCGGTATCGCGCCGCCGCACCTTCGCGATCATCGCCCACCCCGACGCGGGCAAGACGACGCTCACCGAAAAGCTGCTTCTGTTCGGCGGCGCCATCCAGCTCGCCGGCGAGGTCAAGGCCAAGAAGGACCGCATCCAGACCCGGTCCGACTGGATGAAGATCGAGCGCGAGCGCGGCATCTCCGTCGTCACCTCGGTGATGACCTTCGAGTATGAAGGCAACGTCTTCAACCTGCTCGACACGCCCGGCCACGAGGATTTCGCCGACGACACTTACCGCACCCTGTCGGCGGTGGACTCGGCCGTCATGGTCATCGACGCCGCCAAGGGCATCGAGCCGCGCACGCTGAAGCTGTTCGAGGTCTGCCGGCTGCGCGACATCCCGATCATCACCTTCGTCAACAAGATGGACCGCGAGAGCCGCGACCCGTTCGAGATCCTGGACGAGATCGAGCAGAAGCTGGCGCTCGACACGGCGCCCGTCACCTGGCCGATCGGCCGCGGCAGGACGTTTTCCGGCACCTATCACCTGGCGCTCAACGCCGTGCGCAAGGGCGATGAGGAAAAGGAACGCACGCCCGTCAACGGCCCGGATTCCAACCGTGTCGCAGGGCTTTTGCCGGACAATGAGCGCGAAGCCTTCATCGAGGAGCTCGAACTGGCGCGCGAGGCCTGTCGGCCTCTCGATATCGACGCCTTCCGCGAAGGCCATCTGACGCCGGTCTATTTCGGCTCGGCGCTGCGCAATTACGGCGTGCGCGATCTGATCGAGGCGCTCGGCGCCTACGGTCCGCCGCCGCGCGCCCAGGAGGCCGATACCCGCACGGTGGAGGCGACGGAGGAGAAGATGACCTCCTTCGTCTTCAAGATCCAGGCCAACATGGACCCCAACCACCGCGACCGCATCGCCTTCGTGCGCGTCTGCTCGGGCACGCTGGAGCGCGGCATGAAGGCCAAGCTGGTGCGCACTGGCAAGCCGATGTCGCTCTCGGCGCCGCAATTCTTCTTCGCCCGCACCCGCGTCACCGCCGACGAGGCTTTCGCCGGCGACGTCGTCGGCATTCCCAATCACGGCACGCTGCGCATCGGCGACACGCTGACCGAAGGCGAGGAGATACTGTTCCGCGGCGTGCCGAACTTCGCCCCGGAAATCCTGCGCCGCGTGCGCCTCGGCGACGCCATGAAGGCCAAGAAGCTGAAGGAAGCGCTGCACCAGATGGCCGAGGAAGGCGTGGTGCAGCTGTTCTCGCCGGAAGACGGCTCGCCGGCCATTGTCGGCGTCGTCGGCGCGCTCCAGCTCGACGTTCTGAAGGAGCGGCTGAACATCGAATACACGCTGCCGGTGGATTTCGAGATGTCGCGCTTCTCGGTCTGCCGCTGGATCGCGGCCGACGACAAGGCGGAGGTGCAGCGCTTCATCGAAGCGCATCGCGGCGACATCGCCCGCGACCTCGACAACGATCCGGTCTTCCTCGCCCARCACGCCTTCTCGCTGAACTACGAAGCCGAGCGCTGGAAAGCGATCCGCTTCACTGCGGTGAAGGACTATCAGGTGCGCGACAAGGCGGCGTGATTTGGTGAATGGTGAATAGTGAATAGTGAGTAGTAGCGGGAAAGAGTGGGCTGCTAATCTTCACCATTCACCATTCCCTAATTCTCACCCCCTGGCCGCTTCCTCGATCTTGGCGATGTCGATCTTGCCCATCTGCATCATTGCCGACATCACCCGACCGGCCTTGGCCCTGTCCGGATCCATAAGCAGTCTTGGCAGCTGCTCCGGCACGACCTGCCACGAGACGCCGAACTTGTCCTTCAGCCAGCCGCATGGGCCGGGCTGGCCGCCTTCGCTGAGCCTCTCCCAGAAATGATCGACCTCTTCCTGCGTTTTGCAGTCGATCGACTGCGACATGGCTTCGGTGAAATTGAATTCCGGTCCACCATTGAGCGCCTGGAACGGCACCCCGTCGAGCTCGAACGTGGTCACCAGAACCTTGCCCTCATCCCGATGGCCCTTGGGCCAGCGCATCACGCTCAGCACCTTCGAATTCTTGAAGATGGATGTGTAATGGTTCATTGCTTCCTCGGCCTGGTCGTTGAACCATAGGCAAGTGGTGATCTTTTGCATGTCGCGCTCCTCGGGCTTCATGTTGGCTTTCCTTGTCAAACGGTTCGCCGGCGATTTCGTGCCATTTCGATGCCGTCTGCCTTAAGGACGCTGCAGCGAGACGCGATCCGACAGCGGCAGCAAAATTTTCTGAAGAGCTCAAATTTGCCGAAGCGTGCTGGTGCAGCGCAAAATTGTGGCAAGTCCGGACCATGGCCGCTATAACCGCTGCCGACTAAAATTCGAGCGCCGCCCGCCGCGCGTCGGCGCGGCCAGCCAGCAAGGACAACTCGATGCCCGCCTATCGTTCCCGCACCACCACCCATGGCCGCAACATGGCCGGCGCCCGCGGCCTGTGGCGCGCCACCGGCATGAAGGACTCGGATTTCGGCAAGCCGATCATTGCGGTGGTCAACTCCTTCACCCAGTTCGTGCCGGGCCACGTGCATCTGAAGGATCTCGGCCAGCTCGTCGCGCGCGAGATTGAGAAGGCCGGCGGCGTCGCCAAGGAGTTCAACACCATCGCAGTGGATGATGGCATCGCCATGGGTCACGACGGCATGCTCTATTCGCTGCCGTCGCGGGAGCTGATCGCCGATTCCGTCGAATACATGGTCAATGCGCATTGCGCCGACGCCATGGTCTGCATCTCCAATTGCGACAAGATCACCCCCGGCATGCTGATGGCCAGCTTACGCCTCAATATCCCGACCGTCTTCGTCTCCGGCGGGCCGATGGAGGCCGGCAAGGTGGTGCTGGCTGGCAAGGCGCAGGCGCTTGACCTGGTCGACGCCATGGTCGCCGCCGCCGACGACAAGATCTCCGACGAGGACGTCAAGGTCATCGAGCGTTCGGCCTGCCCGACCTGCGGCTCCTGCTCGGGCATGTTCACCGCCAATTCGATGAACTGCCTGACCGAGGCGCTCGGCCTGTCGCTGCCCGGCAACGGCTCGACCTTGGCCACCCATGCCGATCGCAAGCGCCTGTTCGTCGAGGCCGGCCACCTCGCCGTCGACCTCGCCCAGCGCTATTACGAGCAGGACGACGAAAGCGCACTGCCGCGCAGCATCGCCTCCAAGGGCGCTTTCGAGAACGCCATGGCGCTTGACATTGCCATGGGCGGCTCGACCAACACGGTGCTGCATATCCTTGCCGCCGCGCATGAGGGCGAGGTCGACTTCACCATGGAGGATATCGACCGGCTGTCGCGCAAGGTGCCGGTGCTCTGCAAGGTGGCGCCGGCCAAGTCCGACGTGCATATGGAAGACGTGCACCGCGCCGGCGGCATCATGGCGATCCTCGGCCAGCTCGACCAGGCTGGGCTGATCAACCGCGACCTGCCGACCGTGCATACCGCCACGCTCGGCGAAGCGCTCGACCATTGGGATATCGCCCGCACCTCGGCCGAGAATGTTCGCGAGTTCTTCCGCGCCGCCCCTGGCGGCGTGCCGACCCAGGTCGCCTTCAGCCAGGACCGCCGCTGGGACGAGCTCGACCTTGACCGCGAAAAAGGCGTCATCCGCTCGGCAAAGACGCCGTTCTCCAAGGATGGCGGCCTTGCCGTGCTGAAGGGCAATCTGGCGCTGGACGGCTGCATCGTGAAGACGGCCGGCGTCGATGAATCGATCCTGAAATTCACCGGCCCGGCCCGCGTCTTCGAGAGCCAGGATGCATCCGTCAAGGCGATCCTCGGCAACGAGATCAAGGCCGGCGACATCGTCGTCATCCGCTACGAGGGTCCGCGCGGCGGCCCCGGCATGCAGGAGATGCTCTACCCGACCAGCTATTTGAAGTCGAAGGGTCTCGGCAAAGCCTGCGCGCTGATCACCGACGGCCGCTTCTCTGGCGGCACGTCCGGCCTGTCGATCGGCCATGTCTCGCCGGAAGCCGCCGAGGGCGGCGCGATCGCCCTCGTCCAGGAAGGCGACACGATCGAGATCGACATCCCCAACCGCACCATCCGCCTCGCCATCAGCGATGCCGAGCTCGAGGCGCGCCGGGCGGCGATGAACGCCAAGGGCGCTGACGCCTGGAAGCCGGCCGAAAAGCGCAAGCGCAAGGTAACGACCGCGCTGCGCGCCTACGCCGCCTTCGCCACCAGCGCCGACAAGGGCGCTGTTAGGAAGGTGCCGGAGTAAGCTGGGCTCCCCCTTCTCCCCTTGTGGGAGAAGGTGTCGCCGAAGGCGACGGATGAGGGGTGTTCCAGCTTGGCGGCGCCGCTTATCCGGTCAGAATTCGCCAGCGTCTCACTCCGCTGGAACACCCCTCATCCGTCTCGGCGCTGCGCGCCGATCCACCTTCTCCCACAAGGGGAGAAGGAGAGGCGCCGGCGCTACGGCATCAGCTGATACTCATAAAGCTTCTGATAAAGCCCGCCCTGCTTGAGCAGCGCCTTGTGCGGGCCGCTTTCCAGCACCTTGCCCTTTTCCAGCACCACGATCGTGTCGGCCTGGTGCACCGTCGACAGCCGGTGCGCGATGACGATCGTCGTGCGCCCGGCGGTGAGCTGCTGCAGCGCGTCGCGGAACAGCGCTTCCGACTCGGCATCGAGCGCGCTGGTTGCCTCGTCGAGCAGCAGGATCTCGGCGTTGCGCAGCATGGCGCGCGCGATCGAGATGCGCTGGCGCTGGCCGCCGGAGAGCATCGAGCCGTTTTCGCCGACCTCCGTGTCGTAGCCCTTGGCCATCGCGCTGATGAACTCATGCGCGTTGGCGGCCTTGGCGGCGGCGACCACCTCCTCGTCGGTCGCGCCTTCGCGGCCGAGCCGGATGTTGTGCATGATGGTGCCGGCAAACAGGAACGTGTCCTGGCTGACATAGGCGATCTTCTGCCTGAGCGAATCCAGCGTCGCGAACGAGATGTCCTGGCCGTCGAACATCACCCTGCCGGTCTGCGGGTCGTACATGCGCATGATCAGGTTCAGGATCGTCGACTTGCCGCTGCCCGACGGCCCGACCAGCGCCGTCATCTTGCCGGCCGCGAGCGTCAGGTCGAACCCTTCGAACACCGGCGGGCTTTCCGGATAGGCGAAGCTCACATTGTCGAAGCGGATTTCGCCCGGACCTGGTTGCAGCGGCGTGGCGCCGGGTTTCTCGGCGAGCGTCAGCGGCCGGTCGGCGAGCTGGAACATCATGCGCACGCCGACGATGCCCGTCTCCAGCGAGATGCGCACGCGTGCCAGGCGCTTTGCCGGCTCATAGGCCAGCAGCAGCGCCGCGATGAAGGCCATGATGTTGCCCGGCATCTGGCCACCCTGCAGCACCAGCAGGCCGCTGACCAGCACGGCGCCGGCGATCGCCAGCCCCGCCAGCGTTTCCATGACCGGGCTTGTGGCGGCTTCCAGCGTCGCGATGTTGTTGGCGCGGGTTTCGACGTCCGACACCGCCTTGTGCATGCGCTTGCGCATCGCGGCTTCGAGATTGAAGGATTTGACGACGCGCACGCCGATCGCCGTCTCCTGCATCACATGCACGATCTGGCCGAGCGAGACGAATTCCATCGCCGCGATCTTGCGCACGCGTTTGAGGATGCGGTTGACGCCATAGATCGCCACAGGCCCGACGACAAAGCAGATCAGCGACAGCGCCGGCTGTTGCCAGACCATGACCCCGACCAGGACGATCAACGTCACCAGGTCGCGGACATAGGAGGTGACGACGAGGTCGAGCACGCTGCGCGCGGCCTGCGCGTTGTTGGTCATGCGGGCGATCAGGTCGGCCGATGAGGTCGAATGATAGAACTCGATGCCTTGCGCGAGGATGCGATCGTAGATCTTGCGCTGGCGGTCGGCGATGATGGCGTTGCCGACGCGGCTCATGAAATAGGCCTGGACGAAGCTGGCAAAACCCTTGAGCAGGAAGATCCCGGCGACCCCCGCCGCGATCAGGTTGACGCGGTCGAGCCGCTTGAAGACGACGAATTCGTTGGTGATCTCGCGCAGGATCCAGGCGCTGGCGCCGGTCATGGCGGCCACCACCAGCATCGACAGGATGGCCGCGCCATAGCCGAATTTATGCTCATGGAAGGATTCCCTCACCAGCCTGGCAATGAGGCGTTGGTTTTCCGTCGAACGGAAGAAGCGAAACAACGGCCGATCCTGTGTCTGGCTTGCAAAGAATTTCGGATTCGCCACGAGGGCGAGTGGCGGCTTATAGAGCGAGTTGCGGCGCGATGGAACCTTTCGGCTGAAGGCGAAAGAAAAGGCTGCGCCTGGCTGTCTTTCGGCCACGATGAATGCCGATTCTTGGGAAAGGATGACGACGGATGGATTTCGACCTCATCGTGCGCGGCGGCACGCTGCCGGACGGCAGGATTGCCGATATCGGCATTGCCGGCGAGACCATCCGGGCGGTCGAGCAGAAACTGCCGGGCTCCGCGCCGACCGAGATCGATGCGCGCGGCAACCTTGTCTCGCCTCCCTTCGTCGATCCGCATTTCCATATGGATGCGACGCTCTCCTACGGTATCCCGCGCATCAACGCTTCCGGAACGCTGCTCGAAGGCATCGCGCTCTGGGGTGAGTTGAAGCCGCTGCTGACGCATGAAGCCGTGCGCGAGCGCGCGCTCGCCTATTGCGACTGGGCCGTCTCGATGGGCCTGCTCGCCATCCGCACGCATGTCGATGTCTGCGACGACCGGCTGCTCGCGGTGGAAGCGCTGCTCGATGTGAAGAAGGCCGTCGCGCCCTATATCGACCTGCAGCTGGTCGCGTTTCCGCAGGACGGCCTCTACCGCTCGCCGACCGCGCGTGAAAACACCATTCGTGCGCTCGACATGGGCGTCGACATCGTCGGCGGCATCCCGCATTTCGAGCGCACCATGGCCGACGGCACGCGCTCGGTCACGGAGCTTTGCGAGATCGCGGCCAAACGCGGCCTGATGGTCGACATGCATTGTGACGAGACCGACGATCCGCTATCGCGCCATATCGAGCAACTGGCCTATGAAACGCAGCGTCTCGGCCTGCAGGGCAGGGTGGCCGGCTCGCACCTCACCTCCATGCATTCGATGGACAATTACTACGTCTCGAAGCTCCTGCCGCTGATCGCCGAGGCCGGCGTCTCGGCAATCCCCAACCCGCTGATCAACATCATGCTGCAAGGGCGCCACGACACCTTCCCGAAGCGGCGCGGCCTGACCCGGGTCAAGGAGATGCTGGCGCTCGGCATCCGCGTCGGCTGGGGCCAGGATTGCGTGCTCGACCCCTGGTATTCGCTGGGCACCGCCGACATGCTCGACGTCGCCTTCATGGGCTTGCATGTGGCACAGATGTCGAGCCCGGCCGACATGGCGCGCTGCTTCGACATGGTCACCAACGTCAACGCCGCCATCATGGGGCTCGATCATCTCGGCCTCGCCGTCGGCAAGCGCGCCAGCCTCGTCGTGCTTGATGCCGGCAATCCGATCGAGGCCGTGCGCCTGCGTCCCGAACGCCTCTGCGTCATCGCCAGGGGCAAGGTGGTGGCTGAGCGGACGAAGCAGGAAACCCGGCTGTCGATCGCCGGCCGGCCGGCGCAGGTGAATAGGCGGCATAAGACGTCGTAGGTCTCCGCACAGCGATCTGCTTGGTCTGGGGCAAAGCATCACGAACGGTTCGCGATTGGCCGGAACGCTCGTGGCGTTTCGGCCAACCCCGGTTCCCGGCGCTGGTCTTACGGATTTCCCTCGTCAAACCGGCCGCTTGCGGCTAGGGAGCGGCATGGCCCAGACCATCGCCCGCAATTTCACGATCAGGAACATGTTGCTCGCCGGCATCCTGTTGATGCTGGCCGGCGACTTCATGTTCGCGCTGAACGACGCGATGGGCAAATGGCTGGTCGCTTCCTTCTCGGTCGGACAAGTGGTGCTGATCCGCTCGATCGGCGCCTTCATCGTGCTCGGCCCGATGATCGCCAACCAGGGCACCGGCAAGCTGTTCCACATGGACCGGCCGCTTTTGCAGTTCCTGCGCGTCGTGGCCACCACCACCGACACCGGGCTCTTCTACGCCGCGGTCGTCTACCTGCCGCTGGCCGACGTGATGAGCTTCTACATGGCCGGGCCGATCTATGTCGCGGCGCTGTCGCACCTTTTGCTTGGCGAAAAGGTCGGCTGGCGGCGCTGGCTGGCGATCCTGGTCGGCTTCTGCGGCGTGCTGATCATCCTGAAGCCGTCCACCGCGGCTTTCTCCATGTCCTCCGGCTTCGCGCTGGTGGGCAGCCTCGCCTTCGGCTTCGCCATCATCCTCGGCCGCCTTCTGCGCGGCACCAGCGACACGACCTTGGTCACCTGGCAGACGATCGGCACGCTGATCGTCGGCGGCGCGCTCACCATCGGCGCCTGGCGCACGCCCTCGGCGCTCGATTTCGGCGCCATGCTGTTGCTCGGCGTCGTCTCTTGCGCCGCGCATCTGATGATCACGAGGGCGCTGAAGCTGGCGCCGGCTTCGGCGCTGGCGCCGCTGCATTACACGCTGCTCCTATGGGCTGTGGTCTTCGGCCTCGTGTTCTTCGGCGATGTCCCGGGGTCCCGCATATTGATCGGCTCGGCGATCGTCGTGCTTGCCGGCATGTTCATCTTCCACCGCCAGAAGGTAGTGGAAACCGAGGTGCCGCCCGAGAACGTGCCCAAGGGCGTGAACTAGCTTCTTAGCACAGAAATTTTGACCGGTCGGCTATGCGTGCGTTGGCATATCCATGCTTTGGCGATTGGCCGAGACGCCTATAGGGTCGTCATCCACGGGCTTCGCTCCTTGCTCCGCCCTGGAATGACGAGGTTCGGGAGCCTTCGGCTCATCGCCGGCGTTTGCGCTGACTACCCCAAACGGACGTTGATAGCCTTGCCCGACAAGCTTGCAATTCAAAATCACTGTGTTGAGAAACCACGGCAACTTCACGAAAGTTTTCTGCGGTGCAAATCGCCATCCGGATGCAATCTGTGATTGATTCCGGCAGGGCCGGCAGGATATCTATAGCCTGGAAAATTGCGCTATTTGGGGGGAAATCATGGGCAGTTTCTCGATATGGCATTGGCTTATAGTTCTGATCATTATCGGCTTGCCATTGCTGTTTGTCTTGAGGGCGCCGCCAGCCGGCGCCAATCGTTTCGGGGACACGCCTCCTTCGATGAACTTCGGTGAAGCGATTGCAAGCTTTTTCCGAAATTACGTGGACTTTTCCGGCAGGGCCAGTCGCTCGGAATTCTGGTATTCCTACCTCTTCATTATCATCGTTGCCGTTCTTATGGGTATAGTCGATATCTTTGTGGGAAACGAAGCCGTCTCGTCGCTTTGGAATCTTGCCGTCCTTCTGCCGACACTTGCCATGACCGCGCGCCGGCTGCATGACATCAACAGAAGCGGCTGGCATCAGCTGCTTGCGGGATTGTTCCCCATCGGCACCATCGCACTGCTCGTCTGGTATTGCAGAAAGTCCGACGAAACAGGGTCGTTGAACGAGATCCAGAGGGTTTTCAGGTAGAGCGCCGGCTCTAGCCCAGGCGCACTGCCGCCAGGTGGCGTGAGAATTCAGTTCTCTCCATCAGCGCCTTGCAGCGGGCGAAGCGGCCGTCGGCATAGGCGCGGAAATCGTCGGCGGGATTGTCGTTGGCGAGCTGGATCAGTCCCCACAGCGTCCAGAGCAGGTCGCACATCGCCTTGTAGATGACGACGCGGCCGCGCTCGGCCGGCCGCGCCTCGCCACCGAAATAGGCGCGCATCAATTCCTCGTCCTGAGCGGTATCGAACCTGCCCTCGACCGAGAGGTCGCCGAGGTCCCACAGCGGATCGTTCATGCCGGAATATTCCCAGTCGACGATCCACATGCGATCGCCCGTATCGAGGAAGTTCTCGCACAGCGGATCGCAATGGCAGGCGGCGAGCGGGATCGGATGGGCGGCGAGCGCGTCCCGCACGCTGTCCGCCTCGCGCACCACGTCGTGATAGCCCGAAGGCAGTGCGACATCCTTTGTCGACAGGACCTTGAGATAGTCGTCGATCATGGCAAACAGCTCGAAGCGGAAGGAAAAGGCGGCGCCCGATGAATGCAGCTTGCGGAAGGCCTGGCCCGCCCGCGCGGGGCTGCCCGGCCGCGTCTTGAATTTCTCGGGCGACATCGTCTCCGCGCCGGCGATGAGGCGCGTCGCCATCAGGCCGGATGCGGGATCAAAATAGAGCACCTCGGGGCTGACGCCGGCTTTGGCCGCCTCGCGCGCCGCTACTGCCTCGTTGGCGCGGTTGATATATTCTTCTGTACCCTTGCCGGGGATGCGCAGGCAGACCTCGCCGACCCTGTAGACACGGTTGGTAAGGCCGCCCAGCCGCTCCAGCGGACCCTCGTACCCGGCAAGCGCCGGAATGGCGGCCAGCGCCGCGCGCGCCTCGTCCATCCTCATCCCCCTTTACCATCACGCCATGTTTTATGGCGGAACGGTTCCACAGTTTTTGCCGCTTGGCTACCATGGCGGACGCGAATCGACGGCGGGAGCGGCAATGGCGGACGGCAAGCACAACGGCTCACTAAGCGCGGCCTATGCCGCGACCCGGCCGGACGAGGTCGCCGCGGTCTATGACGGTTGGGCCGAGACCTACGATGCCGACATGTCGGCCGCCGGCTATCGCCATCCGACGATCTGCCTGGCGCTGCTGGCCCGCCACCTGCCGCGCGGCGCCGAACCCTTGCTCGACGCCGGTGCCGGCACCGGCCTGATCGGCGAGTGGCTCGCCATCACCGGCTATCCAAGGGTCGAGGCGCTCGACATCTCCCAAGGCATGCTGGACAAGGCCGGCGCCAAGGGCGTCTACACGGCGCTGCACCGCCTGGCGATGGGCGATGTTCTGCCCTTCGCCGACGGCGCCTATGCCGGCATCATCTCTGCGGGCGTCTTCACCTCGGGCCATGTCGGGGTCGAGGGCCTAGACGAGTTGATCCGCATCTGCCGGCCGGGCGGCGTCATCGTGCTGACGGTGAAGAACACACTGTGGGATGCCGGTTTCGCGGAGCGGATCGCCGAGCTGGAAGCACGCGGCGCGGTAAGCCGCCTCGAGGAGACGCGACCTTATGCCTCGATGCCCGGCGAGGGCGACACCGTGCCGAGCCGTTGCCTGGCGCTGCGCGTCAGCTGACCCGCGCTGCGCGGATCAGGCCTTTGTCTTCGCGCCGGCCGGGTCGTACAGCGCCTCGAGATGGATCTTGGCCGGCGTGCGTTCCATCGCCACCACCAGCTCGTAGTCGCCAGAGGCGAGGAAGTCGTCCCTGACGCCGTCGGCATCGCGCACATAGCCGTAGCCGATGTTCTTCTCCACCGTATAGCCGTAGCCGCCGCTGGTAAGATAGCCGACCGGCTCGCCATTGCGCAGGATCGTCTCGCGCCCGACCAGCACGACCTCCGGGTCGTCCACCGTGAAGCCGGCAAAGCGTTTCGTCGGCGCCTTGCCGGCCGCTTTCTCCAGCGCTCTCCGCCCGACGAAGTCGATGTTCTTGCGAAGCTTCACCGCCCAGCCGAGCCCCGCTTCCAGCGGCGTGTCGTTCGGCGTGATGTCGGAGCCCCAGGCGCGATAGCCCTTTTCCAGCCTGAGCGACTCCAGCGCCCGGTAGCCGACCGGGCGAATGCCATGCGGCTTGCCGGCCGCCATCAGCGCATCGAAAACCTCGCCGGTGGCGGCGATCGGCACATGCAGCTCCCAGCCGAGCTCGCCGACATAGGTGACGCGCAACGCCTTCACGCTATGG
Organism: Mesorhizobium sp. LCM 4577; assembly: GCF_001854795.2. Lineage (NCBI taxonomy): Bacteria > Pseudomonadati > Pseudomonadota > Alphaproteobacteria > Hyphomicrobiales > Phyllobacteriaceae > Mesorhizobium > Mesorhizobium sp. LCM 4577. The sequence goes on from NZ_MDDU01000001.1 coordinate 840,865, forward strand.
CCCGCAATTTCGATTTCGCGCGCATGGCCGAAGGGGAAGGCGGCGTTCGAGATGTCGGCATCCGTCACCGCCGACACCACGTCGCGGGCGCGCGGGCCCATCAGCGACAGCGTGCCGTACTCTTCCGTGACATCCTTCAGTCTGGCGTTGAGGCCGGAGCCGATATGGTCGCTGATCCAGGACAGGTCATGCGTGCGGAAGCCGGTGCCGGTGACGATGTAGAACCGGTCCTCGCCGAGYCGCGACACGGTGAGGTCGGCCTCGATGCCGCCGCGCGTGTTGAGCAACTGCGTGTAGGTGAGCCGTCCGGCCGGCTTGTTGACATCGTTGGCGCAGATCCAGTCGAGCGCCTTCAGAGCGTCGGCGCCGGTCAGCTCGTATTTGGCGAAGGAGGACTGGTCGAAGATGCCGACCTTCTCACGCACATGACGGTGTTCGTCACCGACTGGCCCGAACCAGTTCTGCCGGCCCATCGAATAGACGTCCTCGGCGGCTACGCCATCCGGCGCGAACCAGTTCGGCCGTTCCCAGCCGAGCTTGGAGCCGAACACGGCGCGATGCGTCTTCAGCCGCTCATAGAGCGGCGAGACGATGCGCGGCCGTCCCGATAGATATTCCTCATGCGGGAAGCCGATCGTGTAATGCTTGCCATAGGCTTCCAGCGTGCGGTCGCGGACCCAGTCGCGGTCGCGATGCAGGCTGGAGAAGCGCCTGATGTCGACCACCCACAGGTCGAGCGGCGCCTCGCCGTCGACCACCCATTGCGCCAGCACCCAGCCGGCGCCGCCGCCCGAGGCGATGCCGAAGGCGTTGAAGCCGGCGCCGACGAACATATTGGAACATTCGGGCGCCACGCCGAGGATGAAATTGCCGTCCGGCGTGAAGCTTTCGGGGCCGTTGATCATCTGCTTGACGCCGGCGGTCTGCAGAGCCGGAACACGCGCGATCGCCTGGCTCATATGCTGTTCGAAATGATCGTAGTCGTCGTCGAACAGGCGGAATTCCCAGTCGTTGGGAACGTCGCCGCCGGGAAGCCCGGTTGCCCAGGCCTGCGGGTTGGGCTCATAGCCGCCCATCACCAGCCCGCCGACCTCTTCCTTGAAATAGATGCGGCGGTCGGGGTCGCGGATCGTAGGCGCGTCGTTGGCGAGCCCATCGATCTTCTCGGTGATGATGTACTGATGCTTGACCGGCTGCAGCGGCACGTTGATGCCGGCCATCGCGCCGACCTGCCTTGCCCACTGCCCGGCGCAGTTCACCACCTTGTCGCAAGCGATGTCGCCTTTTGAGGTCTTCACCGCGGCGATGCGGCCGTCCTTCATCGTGAAGCCGGTGACGCGCACGTCCTCGAACAATTTAGCGCCATGCATGCGCGCGCCTTTGGCGAGCGACTGGGCGATGTCGGACGGGCTTGCCTGGCCGTCGGTCGGCAGCCACGAGGCGCCGACTAGGTCGCCGGTCTCCATCAGCGGCCACATGCGCTTCACTTCCGCCGGCGACAGAAGCTGCATGTCCATGCCGAAGCTTTTGGCCGTGGTCGCCAGCCGCTTGAACTCGGTCCAGCGGTCGGCGTTGGTTGCCAGCCGCAGGCACCCGGTCATCTTCCAGCCGGTCGCCAGGCCGGTCTCGGCCTCGAGGCCCTTGTAGAGCTCGACCGAATATTTGAGCACCCGCGTGATCGAGGCCGACGAGCGCAACTGCCCGACCAGGCCGGCGGCGTGCCAGGTCGAGCCCGAGGTCAGCTTGCCCTGCTCGAGCAGAACGACGTCGGCCTTGTGGTCGCGCGCCAGATGATAGGCGGTGGAGCAGCCGATGATGCCGCCGCCGATGACGACGATCTCGGCATGGCTGGGCAAGGTCATGGCTTGGTCCCGTATTTCGTCCGGTAGTTCTCCAGCGCCGCGTCGAGCCGGACGAGGTTTTCCTCGGTATAGGCGACATAGTCGATGCCGGGCGCGTCGAGATAAAGCTCGGAGACCATGCTCCACATCGCTTCGCGCAGCAGCGAGGCGCATTGCATGGCGGCATGCGAGCGGCGGATTTCGCTATCCGGCTCCTTCATGAAATAGGCGGTCAGGAAGGCGAAGGATTCGTCATCGCTCAGGCCGGCATTGGAGGCGGCGCCGGCAAGATCGAACATCGCCGTGTTGAAGCCGGCATATTCGAAATCGATCAGCCACAGCCGCCTGCCATCGTCGAGGATATTGGCCGGCAAAAGATCGTTGTGGCCGAAGACGATCGGCAACAGCTTCTGTGCCCGCTCGAGCTCGTCGGCGAGCGAAAGATAGCGCGGCAACTGATCCTTCTTGCGGCTGCCGCCTTCGTCCAGCGTGCGCGCATAGTCGCGGATGACGTGGAACACCCAGAACATGAAGCCGGCGCCGGAGACGTGGTTCGGCATCTCGCGATGGAACGCGCGCAGCAGCCCGGCGACACGGTCGAGATTAGCTCGCACGTCTTCGGCGAGGAAGGTCTTGGCGCCGAGGAATTCCGTCACCAGGATGCCGGGCTCGGCATAGTGCACGGCCGGCGCGAAGCCCGCCGCATGCGCCGCCCGCGCCGTCATCACCTCGCGCTCGCGAAAGACGTGGTGGAACGGGAAGTCCTGGCCGAAGCGCACGACATGCCGCCCGGCCGCATCGGTGACGACAAAATTGGCGTTGCTGAGGCCACCCGGCAGCGGCTCGATCTCGATGCTGCCGTTCCAGCACGGCAGGGCGCGGATGCGGTCTTCGGCACTCACGGCTTCGCTCCGGCCTCAGCCGGTCCCGCGGAAAATGACGATGGGACAAAACAAAAAAGCCTCGTCGGTGCGAGACGCCAGGATCGGTATCCCGCACCGCACCGACGAGCCCCTTGGCCAGGCATGGTATCCCGGCATCCGCCCCCGCGGATTCGATAAAAGCTCGCGCCCGGCTGGTTCCAGGCGATCTGGTCACTAGGCTGCGGCTCTGCCATCACCCTCCCGTGGCAGTTCCGAACCTGTCACGGGGGCAGTGTCATGCCGGCGTGGCAGAGCTGTCAATCAAAAGCTGTGACCTTTTTTGGGTGTTTTGCCCGAAAATATAAGCGACTCCTTTCAAAGCGTTGCCAAAACCTTAAATTCGGTCAAAATTTCCGGACATCCATATGATCCATTCGAAACGGCATGGCGAAATCCTGCGGCTTCTCAGCGAGGAGGGCACGATCAGCATTGCCAGCCTCGCCGAACGTCTCGGCGTCTCGCTGGAAACGGTGCGGCGCGACGTCAGGCCGCTCGCCGATGACGGGTCGGTGCTGAAGATGCATGGCGCCGTCGGCCTTGCCTCGATGGTGGGCGAGGCGCCGTTCGAGCGGCGCATGCGCGAGAATGCGGAAGCCAAGCGGCTGATCGCCAGGATGGTCGCGGCCACGATCCGTGACGGCGAGGCGATCATGCTCGATACCGGCACGACCACATCCTTCCTGGCGCGAGAGCTGCTCGGCCATCGCCGGCTGACGGTGGTCACCAATTCCTCCGACATTGCCCGCACGCTGGCGACGGTGAACGGCAACAAGGTCTATATGGCGGGAGGCGAGCTGCGCAGCGATTCGGGTGCTGCTTTCGGCATTTCGGCGATCGAGTTCGTCAGCCGCTTTTCGGTCGATCATGCGGTGATCTCGATCGGCGCGGTCGATGCCGCTGCCGGCCTGACCGACTACGAGCTGGAGGAGGCGGAGTTCGCCCGCATGGTGCTGTCGCGTGGCCAGCGCTCGCTGGTCGTCACCGACCATACCAAGTTCGGCCGTCAGGGGCTGGTCAGGGTCTGCGGCTTCGACGGCTTTTCCGAGCTCGCCACCGACCAGCCGCCGCCGCCCGACATCGCCGCCGCGCTGACCCATGCCGGGGCGCGCCTGACCATTGCGGCGGCCTGACGTCAGCCAAGGAAATAAGGCTAACCGAACACCAGCGACTGATGTGCCGCAACTCCGGCCATCGCGCCACCGGACACCGCGAAGGCGATGTTGTGCATCATCCGCGCCGCGTCTCCGGCCGCGAACACGCCGGGCACCGATGTCTGCTGCTTGTCGTCCACGACGATCGCCCGGCCAAGCGGGCCTTCGTTGAAGGCGCAGCCCAGCTGCTCGGCCAGCGGACTTGCCATTTCGTTGCGCGGCGCGGTGAACAGCGCCCGCACGCTTGCGCTGCGGTTTCCATCGAGCCTGACGACCAGGCCGCCGGAGCCGTCGTCCCGCACCTCGCTCACCTTCTCCGGCTCGAAGCGGATGTTGCGCTTCTCCAAGACCCGCGCCTGGTCCGCGTCCGGCTCGAACAAGCCGTCGGCGAACAGCGTGACGTCGCCCCAGTCGGAGATCAGCTCGGCCTGGTGCAGCGACATCGGTCCGGTGGCCAGCACGCCGAGCGGCCCGCCGGCCACCTCGTAACCGTGGCAATAGGGGCAATGCAGCACCGTCTTGCCCCACTGCCCGGCAAGTCCGGGAACGTCCGGCAGGATGTCCCGGACGCCGGTGGCGAGCACCAGCCGCGTCGCGCCGAAACCCTCGCCATTGTCCATCTCGACCTCGAAGCCGGTACCGGCGATGGCGGCCCGCCTGGCGCGGCCCTCGATCATCGTGACAGCCGGATAGGCAAGCAGCTGTGCCCTGGCCTCGCCCAGTATGTCCGCCGGCGCCCGTCCGTCCTGGCCGAAGAAGCCATGCGAGTGCTCGGCAAAGCGATTTCGCGGCTGGCCGGCGTCGATCACCAGCACCTTGCGTCGGCCCCGCGCCGCATACATGGCGGCGGAGAGCCCGGCAAAGCTGCCGCCCACGACGATGACATCATAATGCATGGCTGGATACTCCAATCAGGTCATAACGGCGGCGGAAATCGGCCGTCAGGTCGGCCAGCGTGATATGGCTGAGCCGCTCGGCGAGCAGCCTTTCCGCCTCGAGGCGGAAATCGTCGAGCACGGCGATCACCGCCTGCTCGACCAGGCATCCGGGGCTTTCCGGTTCGGTGCTGAACGGCAACAGCGTCTCGCCAAGCGCGGCGCTGATCTCGGCCAGCGAAATCCTGTCCGGCGCGCGGCCGAGCTGCCAGCCGCCGCCATGGCCGCGCGACGAAGTGACGATGCCCGCCTCCCGCAGCCCGGCGATGGTGCGGCGCACCACTACCGGATTGGTGTGGATGAAGCCGGCTAGCTCTTCGGACGTCAGCGCCCGGTCAGGCGCCTCGGCCATATGGACGAGAATGTGCAGGGTCGAGGACAGTCGGCTATTGCGTTTCATGTAACTTAGTTAGTTACGAATCATGCCGATGTCAAACCGGCCGGACTGCTGCGACGGCAAGCCTGTGCATCAGCTCGGGAAAATCATCCGGAAGCAGGCTCCGCCCTGCTTGCCGTCGAGCACCTCGACCTTGCCGCCATGCAGTTGCATCAGGTCGCGGACGAGGTTGAGGCCGAGGCCGGCGCCATGATCCTGCGGGTGCAGGCGGTAGAAGGGCTCGAATATCCGCTCGCGTTCGGATGCCGGCACGCCGTCGCCTTCGTCCTGCACCTCGATCACCGCGGGCGGGCGGACGCTGATGGTGATGCGACCGGCCTTGCCGCCATGGTCGATCGCGTTCTGGATGAGATTGGTCACGGCGCGCTCGATCGCCGTGCGGTCGCCGCGCACGACAAGCTTTTCCTTGGCCGGCTCGAACGCCATCTCGTAGCCGACGGCGAAGGCCAACGGCGCCAGGTCGACCACGACGTTTCGGGCAAGAAGGACCAGGTCGACCGGCCCGAAATGCTCGGCCTGGCGATCGAGCCGCTGCAGGTCGAGCAACTGGTCGGCGAGTGTCGACAGCCGCGCTGCGTCCTGCAGGAGCCTGGCGCGCTCGGGTGTCGCCGGCAGCGCGGCGAGCCGCGTGTTGAGGATGGCGACCGGCGTTCTGAGCTCATGCGCGGCGTCGGTCAGGAAGCGCTTGTGCCGCGCATAACCGGCATCGAGGCGCGATAGGGCGGCGTTGACCGCGTCGACCAGCGGCGTGACTTCCTTCGGCACGCCGTCCAGCGGCAGTTGCACGCCGCGCTTGTCGATCTCGATCTGCTCCGCCGCGCGCGCCGCGTTGCCGAGGCCGGAAAGCGCGCCGCGCACCACCCAGGGCGTCGCGAACAGCGTCGCCAGCGCCATCAGCCCGGCCAGCGGCAAAATCCCTTGCAGGAAGAGTTCCGGCGCCTGCCCGAGAACGCGCAGCAACGAAAGCTCGCCCTTGGTGCCGCTCATGATCTGGATATTGCCGGCCGCCGTGTCGGTCCAGCGGATCTTGCCGCCCGGCGGCGCCGCTTCGCCGATGGCAAGGTCGATGCGGGCATCGCTGATGTTGTCCAGCAATCCGACGAACGGCTGGTAGGCAACCGGCACGGTGCCTTCTTGAAGCCGGTGCCCGTCCTTGTCGCGTATGATGAACCAGAGGTCCGGGACATCCGACCGCAACTTGGTCAGATCGGAATTTTCCTTCAGCACCAGCGCCCCGTTGGCGTCGCGGACCACCGCATCCGCCAGCACGTCCATCGTGCCGTCCTCATAATCGTGCGGAATGATGCCGGTGGCGAGCATTGCGCCGATGATGCCGGCGATGATGAGCGTCAGCATCACGCATTGCAGGATGGCGATGCGCAGCACCAGGCTCCATTTCAGCGAACGCGGCCGGCGAAGGTTCATGTGGTCTCGCGCAGCAGGTAGCCGACACCGCGTATGCCGTTGATGACGACCCCGCCATCGGCTTCGCTGAGCTTGCGGCGCAGCCGCGAGACATGGGTATCGAGCGCGTTGGACTGGATCTCGTCGTCCAGCCCGAACACGGCCTCCATCAGGGCCTCGCGCTGCACCATGCGCCCCGTTCGCCGCATCAGCGCTTCCAGCACCAGCAGTTCGCGGCGCGGCAAGGCGAGGGGCTCGCCGCGGATCGAGGCCTCGCGGTGGCCGACATCGAGCGAAAGATGGCCGGCGCGGATCGTTTGCGTCTCGATCGCCGCCGGGCGCCTCAGCAATGCCCTCAGCCGGGCCAGCAACTCCTCGAAGGCGAAAGGCTTGGCCAGATAGTCGTCGGCGCCCATGTCGAGCCCGTCGACCTTGTCGGCGGTGTCGCCCCGGGCCGTCAGCATCAGCACCGGCGTCGTGTTTCTGGCGGCGCGAAGCTTCGGCACCAGCGTCAGCCCGTCGCCGTCCGGCAACTGCCGGTCGAGCAGGATCGCGTCATAGCCGTCGACGGCGACGAACCCTTCCGCTTCCAGCAGCGAGCCGGCATGGTCGACCACCATGTCGTGCCGCCTCAGCGCCGCCCGCAGCGCCGAAACCATTTCCGGCTCGTCCTCGACCAGCAGGATACGCATTCAAAGACCTCTTGCAGTCCCATCTCTTACAATTCTTGCCTGGCCGGCTACCGCGCCAAGATTGCATAAACATGGCGCCAGTTCTTGCCGCCGGTGGCGAACTTTTTCTTTCGCGAAGCCACGCCGTTCGCAATGTCCATGCAATCCGTGACCTCCAAACAGCGCCTCGTCCGTGCCGGGCAACTCGAATCGCCCGCGTAAGCAATGAGGTCAACATGCCTGCAAATGACGCTTTGTCCTTCCTGAAGGCCTGGACGCTGGCGCCCTTCCGTATGGGCTCGGTCACGCCCTCCAGTCCGAGCCTGGCGGCGCTGATGACGCGCGAGATCGGCCCCGACACGGGTCCGGTGCTGGAGCTCGGGCCGGGCACCGGTCCTTTCACCCGCGCCCTGCTGCGGCGCGGCGTGCGCGAAAACGACCTGACGCTGGTCGAGTCCGATCCGGATTTTGCCGCTCTGCTCGCGCGCCGCTTCCCTTCGGCGCGCATTGTCGAGATGGACGCGGTCGGCCTGCGCCATCTGCCGCTGTTCGATGGCCCTGTCGTCGGCGCGGTGGTCAGCGGATTGCCCTTTCGGCTGATATCGCCGCGCAAATCATCCGCGATCCTGGAAGGCGTCTTTGCCAGTCTGCGGCCAGGCGCGGCTCTCTATCAGTTCACTTATGGCCGCCGCTGCCCCTTCGACCAGGCCGCTCTCGACAGGCTCGACCTCGAGGCGGTCCGCATCGGCGGCACCTTGCGCAACTTCCCGCCGGCGACGGTCTATCGCGTCTCCAGGATCAAGGGTCTCGACACCTATGACTGGCGTTTCGCATGAGCGAACTTCACCGGCATAAACAACGGGGCTGCGCCGGCTTTCCTTCCCGCGCGCGCCGGTGTTTAGTCCGGCCATGGCCTTCACCATCCGCCAATTGCAGTTCTTCGTCGCCGTCGCCGAGCAGGGCACCGTCTCGGGCGCCGCGCAGAACCTGTCGATTTCGCAATCCTCGGTCACCGAGGCGATCAAGGAATTGGAGAGTGACCTCGGCGTCGAGCTGTTTGAACGCCATCCGCGCGGCTTGAACATCACGCACAAGGGCCACCAGTTCCTGCGCCACGCGACCAAGATCCTGGCCGATGTCTCCGATGCGCGCCGTTCCTTCTCCAGCGAGCAGGCCGCCGCCGGCGGCCGCCTGCAGCTCGGCGTCACTTCGCTGGTCGCCGGCTACGTCCTGTCCGACCTGCTTGCCCGCTACCGCCGCGCCTATCCCGGCGTCGAGGTCTCGGCGATCGAGGACAATGGCGACTATCTCGAGCACCTTCTGGTCGGCGGCAAGCTCGACATCGCCGTCATGGTGACGTCCAACCTGCGCGACCGCACGGCGCTGCAGTCGGAAATCCTGGAGGTCTCGGCCTACCGGCTGTGGATCCCGCTCAGCCACAGGCTCGCCAGCGCCGACATCATCTCGATCGGCGACATCGCGTCCGAGCCGCTGATCATGCTCACCGTCGACGAGATCGAGGAAAACACCGGCAAATTGCTGTCGGCGATCGGCGCGAGACCCCATGTCGCCTTCCGCACGCGATCGGTGGAAGCGGTGCGCAGCCTTGTCGCCACGGGCGCCGGCGTGGCGCTCTTGCCCGACCTCGTCTATCGGCCCTGGTCGCTGGAAGGCGACCGCATCGAGTCGCGTGATGTTTCCGGGTCACTGCCGGTGGTCCAGGTCGGCACGGTCTGGCGCCGCGGCTCCGGCCTGCCGCAGGCTGCGCGCGACTTCATCGGCCTCGCGCAGTCGCAGCGAATGGCGCGGCAGCGGCTGTGATCAGAGCAATTCCAGGAAAAGTGTGAAGCGGTTTTCCGTTCGGAATTGCGTCCAATATAACTATCGGAAAAATCGATATCGGCTTTCTGATAAATGAATTTGCGAAACCGGATTTTTCACCGCACCTTTCGCCCAGGGAACAAAGCCGCGCCCTGAGAGCGCTGCCCCTAGCAATGGGAGATCGACGATGAATGCATTCCTGAAGTCGTGCACGGCGCTGACTGTCGCGCTGACTTTTTCCGGTCAGGCCATGGCCCAGGTCAAGGAACTCGGCAAGGGCGAGGGGCAGGTCAACATCGTTGCCTGGCCGGGCTACATCGAGCGCGGCGAGACCGATAAGAACTATGACTGGGTGACGGCTTTCGAGAAGGAAAGCGGCTGCAAGGTCAACGTCAAGACCGCCAACACGTCGGACGAGATGGTCTCGCTGATGAACGAGGGCGGTTTCGACCTCGTCACCGCTTCGGGCGATGCATCCCTGCGCCTCGTCGCCGGCAAGCGCGTGCAGCCGATCAACACCGATCTGATCCCGAGCTGGAAAACGGTCGACGACCGCCTGAAGGACGCGCCCTGGTTCACCGTCGACAAGGTGCATTACGGCGTTCCCTATCAGTGGGGCCCGAACATCCTGATGTACAACACCGACGTCTTCAAGGAAGCGCCCAAGAGCTGGAACGTCGTCTTCGAGGAAATGAAGCTGCCCGACGGCAAGTCGAACAAGGGCCGCGTCCAGGCTTATGACGGTCCGATCCACATCGCGGATGCCGCCAATTACCTGATGTTCCACAAGCCGGAACTCGGCATCAAGGATCCTTACGAGCTGAACGAAGACCAGTACAAGGCGGCGCTCGATCTCCTGYGCACCCAGCGAACGCTGGTCGGCCGCTACTGGCATGATGCCGCGATCCAGGTCGACGATTTCCAGAACGAAGGCGTGGTCGCTTCCGGCTCCTGGCCCTATCAGGTCAACACGCTGGTCGCCGCCAAGAAGCCGGTCGCCTCGACCGTGCCGGAGGAAGGCGTCACCGGTTGGGCTGACACCACCATGATGGAAGCCGACGCCGCTCATCCGAACTGCGCCTATATGTGGCTCGAGCACTCGTTGTCGCCGAAGGTCCAGGGCGACGTCTCGGCCTGGTTCGGCTCGCTGCCCGTCGTGCCCGCCGCCTGCAAGGGCAACGAGCTTTTGACCGACGAAGGCTGCAAGACCAACGGCTACGACAATTTCGACAAGATCAAGTTCTGGAAGACCCCGGTGTCGAAATGCGCCAGCCAGAACGACCAGTGCGTGCCCTACTATCGCTGGGTGTCGGATTATATCGGCGTCATCGGCGGGCGGTGAGTTGCCTAGCCTTTAGACGTTTGGCGCTGCCCCTCACCCTTACCCTCTCCCCGTGAAGAACGGGGAGAGGGGGATCGCCGGCGTAGCCGCTAATCCCTTCTCCCCGTCCTTCATGGGGAGAAGGCGCTGGCAGGCGGATGAGGGCAGCGCATACGCTCAAATTTGAGAGCCCTGAAACTTCAGGACAGTCCATGACCTCCGCTGTTTCCTTCAAACAAGTCTCGCGCCATTTCGGCAGCGTTCGCGCCGTCGACGCGGTGGATCTGGAGATCGCGCCGGGTGAGTTCTTCGCCATGCTTGGGCCGTCCGGTTCCGGCAAGACGACCTGCCTGCGCCTGATCGCTGGCTTTGAGCAGCCGACGGCGGGCTCGATTTCCATCTTCGGCGAGCGCGCCGAAGGCGTTCCGCCCTATCGCCGCAACGTCAACACCGTCTTCCAGGACTATGCGCTGTTCCCGCATCTCAACGTGCTCGACAACGTCGCCTACGGCCTGATGGTCAAGGGTGTCGGCAAGGCCGAGCGCTTGAAGGCGGCGGACGAGGCGCTGTCGCTGGTGCGCCTGCCGGGTTATGGCGCGCGCCGTCCCGGCCAGCTCTCCGGCGGCCAGCGCCAGCGCGTCGCGCTCGCCCGCGCGCTGGTCAACCAGCCCAAGGTGTTGCTGCTCGACGAGCCGCTCGGCGCGCTCGACCTCAAGCTGCGCGAGAACATGCAGGAGGAATTGAAGTCGCTGCAGAAGGTGCTCGGCATCACCTTCGTCTTCGTCACCCACGACCAGGGCGAGGCGCTGTCGATGGCCGACCGCGTCGCCGTCTTCAACGATGGCAGGATCATGCAGGTCGGCACGCCGGAGGATATCTACCAGCGCCCGAACACGCGCTTCGTCGCTGATTTCGTCGGCTCGTCCAACGTGCTGCCGCCGGATTTCGTCCAGCGTTATTCCGGCCAACGCCGCTGGGGAAGCCTGCGGCCGGAGTCCATCCGCGTCGCCAGCGCGGCCAGCGGCGACGGCGTCGCGGCGCGCCTGGTCGGCACCAACTATCTCGGCGCCACCACAAGGCTGGCGCTCGATGCCGATGGGTTGAGACTGCATGCGGTCGTGCCGGCGGGCACGGCGCTGCCGGCGGAAGGCGAGGCGGTGATGCTCACCTTCAACCGCGATAGCCTGCATCTGATGGACGAGCCGGCATGAGCCTCGACGCCGTCGTCTCTCGCGCGCCCACCCCCGCCATCCTGCCCGGCAGCGGCGGACTGCGCGGCGGGCTCTCCGACCTCTTCTGGCGCCGGCCGAAATTCCTGCTCACGCTGATGCTCGCCCCGCCGCTCCTGTGGCTCGGCATCGTCTATATCGGCTCGCTCTTTGCCCTGCTGGCACAGAGCTTCTTCTCGATCGACGAGTTCTCCGGCCTCATCAACCGCGAGTTCACGCTGAAGACCTATGGCGACCTGTTCCAGGCCGCCAATCTCGACATCATCCTGCGCACGGTGACGATGGCGGCGCTCGTCACGCTCGCCTCCGCGGTCATCGCCTTCCCCATCGCCTATTACGCGGCGCGCTATGCGCGCGGCCGCTGGAAGGCGCTGTTCTATCTCGGCGTCATGCTGCCGCTCTGGTCGAGCTACCTTGTCAAGATCTACGCCTGGAAGCTGATCCTCGCCAAGGAAGGCATCCTCACCTGGCTGCTCGCCAAGCTGAACCTGCTCTGGCTGCTCGATGCGTGGCTGTCGCTGCCGATCGTCGGCGGCAACTCGCTGTCGGTCTCCTTCACCGGCACCTTCATCGTCTTCGTCTATGTCTGGCTGCCCTTCATGATCCTGCCGGTTCAGGCCGCACTTGAGCGCGTGCCCGGCAATCTGGTCGAGGCCTCATCCGATCTCGGCGCCTCGCCGGGACAGACCTTCCGCAACGTGCTGTTCCCGCTGGCGCTGCCGGGCATCGTCGCCGGTTCGATCTTCACCTTCTCGCTGACGCTCGGCGACTACATCATCCCGCAGATCATCGGCACCTCGCGCCTCTTCATCGGCCAGGCCGTCTATTCGCAGCAGGGCACCGCCGGCAACATTCCCTTGGCCGCCGCCTTCACCGTGGTGCCCATCGTCATCATGGGCTTCTACCTCTGGGGCGCCAAGCGCATGGGGGCTTTCGATGCGCTCTGACCGTGGTCAACGTGCTCCGCTCGGCCTGAAGATCGCCGCCGCCTGCGGCCTGCTCTTCCTGCACCTGCCGATCCTCCTGATCTTCGTCTACGCCTTCACGACGGAGGAGAAGAGTTTTGTCTGGCCGCCGCCGGGGCTCACCACGCAGTGGTTCGCCGTCACCTGGAACCGGCCGGACGTGTGGGATGCGCTGTCGCTGTCGGTGCGCGTCGCCGCCATCTCGACGGCGATCGCGCTGGTGCTCGGCACGCTTTGCGCAGCAGCCGTCTCGCAAACGCGCTTCTTCGGCCGTGAGGCCATCTCGCTGCTGGTCATCCTGCCGATCGCGCTGCCCGGCATCATCACAGGCATCGCGCTGCGCTCGGCCTTCGCGCTGGCCGACATCCCCTTCTCGTTCTGGACGATCGTGCTCGGCCACGCCACCTTCTGCGTGGTCGTCGTCTACAACAACGCCGTCGCCCGTTTCCGCCGCACCTCCGGCTCGATGATCGAGGCCTCGATGGACCTCGGCGCCGACGGTTTCCAAACCTTCCGGCATGTCGTGCTGCCCAACATCGCCACCGCATTGCTTGCCGGCGGCATGCTGGCCTTCGCGCTCTCCTTCGACGAAGTGATCGTCACCACCTTCACCGCCGGCCAGCAGCAGACCGTGCCGATCTGGATGCTTGAGGAACTGATCCGCCCGCGCCAGCGCCCGGTCACCAATGTCGTGGCCATGGTCGTCGTGCTGGTGACGCTGCTGCCCATCCTCTTTGCCTATTACCTGACCCGCGACGGCGACCAGATCGCGGGGAGTGGAAAATGAAAACAGCGGATAGGGAGTAGCGAATAGCGAATAGGGAAGATCGGCGGTCAACCCTATTCGCTATTCACTATTCGCTACTCGCTCCTGTTCAGGGAGAACGTTTATGGACACCCAGATGCTGATCGGCTCGACCTTCGAGAAGGGCACCGAAACCGAGGAGCCGATCCTCAATCCGAAGACCGGCGCGACGATCCTCAACCTGCCGGAAGCGAGCCCGGCGCAGATCGAGGCGGCGGTTCTGGCCGCCGAGAAGGCCTTCGCCAGTTGGTCGCGCACCACGCCGGCGCAGCGTTCGGGCTATCTCCTGAAGATCGCTGACCGCATCGAGGCGGAGGCAAAGGAATTCGCCGCGCTCGAGGCGCTGAATTGCGGCAAGCCGATCAACGCCGTGCTCAATGACGAGATCCCGGCGATCGTCGACTGCTACCGCTTCTTCGCCGGCGCGGTCCGGTCGATGCCCGGACAGGTGGCCGGCGAATATATTGCTGGCCACACCTCGATGGTGCGGCGTGATCCGGTCGGTATCGTCGCTTCCATCGCGCCCTGGAACTATCCGCTGATGATGATGGCCTGGAAACTGGCGCCGGCGATCGGCGGCGGCAACACGGTCGTCTTCAAGCCGTCGGAACAGACGCCGCTGACCACGCTGAAGTTGGCGAAGATCCTTGCCGAGGTGCTTCCAGAAGGCGTCGTCAATGTCGTGCTCGGCCGCGGCGACAGCGTCGGCAACACGCTGATCAACCACCCCAAGGTCAACATGATCTCGATCACCGGCGACGTCGCCACCGGCAAGAAGGTGCTGCAGGCGGCCGCCAAGTCGGTCAAGCGCACGCATCTGGAGCTCGGCGGCAAGGCGCCGGTGATCGTCTTCGACGACGCCGACCTTGGCGCGGTGGTGAGTGGCCTGCGTGCCTTCGGCTATTACAATGCCGGCCAGGACTGTACCGCCGCCTGCCGCATCTATGCCGGCAAGAAGATCTACGACAAGCTCGTCGCCGATCTCTCTTCCGCCGTCTCCACCATCAAATACAACCAGCCGGACGACACCGAGAACGAGATCGGCCCGCTGATCTCGCGCCGCCAGCGCGACCGCGTGTCGAGCTTCGTCGAGCGCGCCTCGGAGCTGAAGCACATCGAGATCACCACCGGCGGCAAGCCGGGCGAGGGCTCCGGCTTCTACTATCAGCCGACGGTCGTCGCCGGCGCGCTGCAGGAGGACGAGATCGTGCGCCGCGAAGTCTTCGGCCCGGTCGTCTCGGTTACCCGTTTCTCGGATGTCGACGAAGCGGTGACCTGGGCGAACGACAGCGACTACGGCCTCGCCTCGTCGGTGTGGACCAAGGATGTCTCGCGCGCCATGGCGACCGCCGCCCGCCTGCAATATGGCTGCACCTGGATCAACACCCACTTCATGCTGACCAACGAGATGCCGCATGGCGGCCTCAAGCAATCCGGCTACGGCAAGGACATGTCGCTCTACGCGCTGGAAGACTACACCGCCGTCCGCCACGTGATGGTGGCGCACGGGTAAACCGGGCTCCCCCTTCTCCCCCTAGGGGGAGAAGGTGGATCGGCGCGTAGCGCCGAGACGGATGAGGGGTGTTCCAGCTTGGCACCGGCTTACCCCTCCACCCGGATTGCCAGCCGAATTGCGAAGAGCAATTCGGGGCAATCCGACCTCTCCACAAGGGGAGAGGTAGAGGTGCTACTCGATGATCCGGAAGATCTGCCAGAGGCTGGTGCCCGACACCACATAAGGCTCAAGCTCCTTGCCCCATTTGGCGTGCGCTTCGATCTTGGCGATCTTGGCGAAGAACTCTTCCAGTTGGGCGAGGCTCTTGACCTGGTGGTGGGATTCGATCGTCGCTTCCCGCGCACCGATAGAGCCGGTCATGATCTGGAATCCCAGATCGGCGATGCCGACTTGCGAACCGATCTCGCGTTCCCATTTTCGCATCAGCTCGAGTGCCGTCTGCTTGTGCCCGAACTTCGCGTCTATCTGCCATCTGGCGCTGAACATCTTCCTTCTCCTCCAAATTTGCGGCCGAGGCCGCTGTTGATCTGCCCGCTACTCGTCCCAGGCCTGCACGACGGTCTGCCGCGCGATGCGGCCACCCTTCAGCTCCAGCATCGCCGCGCAGAACACCTTCGTGCCGTCCGGGTAGGCGCAGGCCTGGGTGAAGGCGAGGCTGTCGCCCTCGGCGATCGTGGTGTCGACCTTGTGGGTCATGGCCCGGCTGCAGATGTCGTCCCAGAAAGTGCTGATCGCCGCGCGGCCGCGGATCTCGCGCGGCTTGCTCGGCGGATTGTTGCGGTCGATCACCCGCACCAGCGCGTCGTCGGTGTAGAAGCTCGACAAGAGCTTGCCGTCCCGGCCTTCGATCGCCTTCTTGATCGCCGCGCCGTCTACGTTTCCTGTCTTGGTCAGCATGTCATCCTCCATATGCCCGTCTTCGATCGGGCGGTTGACGTGGGAGCTGCCCGGCATTCGCCGGGCAGGATTTCGTTCACTGCGACTTGGCTTTGACTGCCGCGAACAGGTCGTCGGTCTGCTTCTTGAAGGTGGCGAGATCGACCTGGCTGCCGTTGAGCATCGTCGACCAGTGGCGCACGATCGCCGCCATCGCCACGGCCTCCTTGATCTCCTCGTCGCTGGCGCCGTTGGCCTTGGCCGCCAGCGTGTGGAAATAGATGCAGTACTGGCAGGGGATCTGCGAGGCGACCGCCAGACCCATCAGCTCCTTGGTCTTGCCGTTGAGCGCGGTGTTGGGGTTGAGCTGGACGCCCTTGATCTCGGCCCAGGCGCCGGCAACGGCGACGTCGGGAAGCGTCTTGAACATGTCGGGCACCGAGCCGAGCGTGGCCTGGATGTCCTTGTAGGCGGCAGTGGCCGACGCGTCTTCGRCATGCGCCGAACTTACGGCCAGCAATGCGCCCGCGGCAAATGCCAGCAATCCGATCTTGCGACTGAGTTTCAGCATTTCATCCTCCATTCGCAGTGCCGTCACGGCGACATCGCCCGGCCTGCATGGGAAGAATTCGTACTGCTTGCGGCGCTCCGGGCGCTTCCCCCGAAAGCGCCATGGCTTTCATGGCCCGTCCGGGCCAGCATGCCTCGCCGAAAAAGCCGCCGCCGCCGCCCGCGACGGCAGGTCGAGCTTGAGCAGGATGTTGGCGACGTGCCGCTTGACCGTATGCTCGCTGAGGCTGAGCTCGGCGGCGATCGCGGCATTGCTCTTGCCGTCGGCGATCAGGTTCACCACCTCGCTTTCCCGCGCCGTCAGCGCCATCGGCTCGGCCGGCCTTCCCTTGGGCCGGCAGGCCGGCTCCAGATGCTGCTCCGACGTCGCCAGAACCACCGGCACAGGCTCATCCAGCTCATCGAGGCTGACGCGGCCAGCATCGACGAAATGCAGGCCGGAGCCCACCGCGAGATCGGCGACCAGCCGCGAAGCCAGGATGTCGCCGCGCCGCGCATGGGCGGCGAGCTGCATGGTCACCCGCGCGGTCAGCCCGACCGGCTGGCCGCGCGTTTCGATCTCGCCGACATGCGCGCCTTGCGCGCTCGCCACGCCGATCTGCTGCGCCGCCTCGCGCAGCGCCGCGGCGCAGCGTATGGCGCGCGCCGGTCCGTCGAAGCGCGACACCATCAATTCACCATGCGTGCCGGCCGCGCGTCCGCCGTGGCGCCCGACCAAAAGCCGCCAGGTTTCCTGGAAGCRCTGGCTGCGCTCGCTCCACATGCGGTCGCCGAGCTTGGCCGTGTCATAGATCCGCGTCACCAGCAGCGCCGCCAGCACGCGCTCGGTGTCGGCTACCGCAGGTTCCCCGGTGAGACATTCCTCGATCAGGTCGGCCACGCGATCGACATCGCCGGTCCAGATCGGATGATCGCGCCCCGCTATCTCGACCAGCCGGGCATGCGGGATCTTCTTTGCAAGGAAGCGGCTGGCGTCGGGGTCGACCCGCGCGTCGTTGCGGCGATGGATGAGCAGCGTCGGCGCGCTGATCATCGCCAGGATATCGCGCACGTCGACATCGGCGTTCATGCGGGCAAGCGCTGCCGCGGCCGTCGGGCTGGCCGACAATCGCTCGAACCGGGCCCACCATTGGGCGAAATGAGCGTCGTCGACCCGGCCCGGCGCGAAATTGGGCAAGGTCGCGCCAGTGCCCCACGATGTCTCCGCCATCTCGATGAAGGCTTCCAGACGCTCCGGCGGCATCACCCATCTGTGGAAATGCGCATAGCCGCCATAAAGCACGAGCGCCCGCGTCCGCTCCGGATAGGTGGCGGCGAACAGCATCGCCATCGGCGCGCCTTCCGAGGCGCCGAGGATCGCCGCCCGGCCGCTGCCGGCGGCGTCCATCACCGCGCGCACGTCGTCCATGCGGGTCTCCAGACTGGGCAGGAGGCGGCTGTCGACGCGGTCGGAAAGCCCGGTGCCGCGCTTGTCGAACAGGATCAGCCGCGAGAAGGCGGAAAGCCGTTTCAACAGGCGGCTGTAGCCTTCGTCTTCCCAATGCAGATCGAGATTGGAGATGAAGCCCGGCACGAAGACCAGGTCGAACGCACCCTGGCCGACCACCTGATAGGCGATCCGCACCTCTCCGCTGCGCGCGTATCTGGTCTCGATCGGCCTCACGCAAACTACCCGCCCGGCCAGACGATTTCCTGTCGCCGACCATAGCAGAAATGGTCCGTCTAAGGCAGAAGAACTTTAGAAAGCGGGAATATAAGACGTTCGGCGAACGGGAGTTTGTCCGGCCTATTTCCGGGGCGTGGCGCCTGCGGCCTCGGCAGGTCTGACGTAACCCAGGTCCGCATCGGCCTGCTGCGGCGTCTGCGGCCGCTTGATCTTGGGCGAGGCGGCAAGCACCAGCTCGTCGAAATCCTCCGCGTCGCCGTCGAGCAGCTCGAAGAACTGACGCCGCATCCTGGGCTCCCAGAACTTGTTGATGTGCTCGGCAACGCCGGCGATGCCTTCCTCGCGCGGCTTCGAGTGGAAAAAGGTGGCGATCTGGTTGGCCATACGCACCAGCTTTTCCTTGGTGCTGGCGATGTGGTCTTCGTCATGCGACATGCTTGGCAACTCCGGAAACCACCCGTTCGGGGTGGGTGAAAATATCGAAATCGTCCCCGCGCACCAGTGCCACCAGCGTCATGCCGGCGGCCTCTGCCGTGCGGATGGCGAGCGCGGTCGGCGCCGAGACCGCCATGATGATCGAAGCACCAATGGCCGCTGTCTTCTGCACCATCTCGACCGAGACGCGCGAGGTCACCACGACGGCGCCGCTGGCGCCATCGATGCCGGCCTTGGCCAGCGCGCCGGCAAGCTTGTCGAGCGCATTGTGGCGGCCGACATCCTCACGCGCCATCACGATGCCTTTGCCTGGGACGTAGAAGCCGGCGGCGTGCACCGCGCCGGTCTCGATGTGCAGCGGCTGCTGCTTCGACAGGAGCTTGACCGAACGGATGACGTCTTCGGCCTCAAGCGTAAGTTTCGACGCGCCGACCACGTCGACCGAGCGCATCGCCTCCTCGATGGATTCGATGCCGCACAAGCCGCAGCCGACGGGCCCGGCCAGTCGCCGCCGCCGCGCCTGGAAGCGCGTGTTGGCCTGGTCCTTCAGCCGGATCTGGATATCGATGCCGGCTCCGAGCTCCTCGACCTCGATCGCCTCGATCTCCGCCGGGTCGGCGATGATGCCTTCGGTCAGCGAGAAGCCGAGCGCGAAATCCTCGAAATCCGCCGGGCTTGCCATCATCACCGCATGGGTGGTGCCGGCAAAGGAGAACGCCACCGGCGTCTCTTCCGGCACCATGCGGGCCGCGGCAACGGTGCCGCCGGCGCGATGCGCCAGCCGCGATATTTGCGTCGTCGCTTTGCGGCGCGCGGCCAAGACTACTCCGCCGCCGCCAGCGGGGCGATCCGACGGCTCTGCCTGGCCTGTTCGTTATAGTCCTTCTGCCAGTCGGTCGGGCCGTTGGACGGCGCCACCTGCACGGCGGTGACCTTGTATTCCGGACAGTTGGTCGCCCAGTCCGAGAAGTCGGTGGTGATCACGTTGGCCTGCGTGTCCGGATGGTGGAACGTCGTGTAGACGACGCCGGGTGAGACGCGGTCGGTGATCAGCGCGCGCAGCGTCGTTTCGCCGGAGCGGCTCGCCAGCCGCACCCAGTCGCCGTCGCGGACGCCGCGGACCTCGGCGTCATGCGGATGGATCTCCAGCCGGTCCTCGGCATGCCAGGCAATGTTTCCGGTGCGCCTTGTCTGCGCGCCGACATTGTACTGGGACAGGATACGTCCTGTGGTGAGCAGCAGCGGATAGCGCGGGCCGGTCCGCTCGTCCGTCGCCACATATTCGGTGCGGATGAACTTGCCCTTGCCGCGCACGAAGCCGTCGACATGCATGATCGGCGTGCCGAGCGGCGCCTTCTCATTGCAGGGCCACTGCACCGAGCCGACGCGATCGAGCAGCTCGAACGAGACGCCGGCAAAGCTCGGCGTCGTCTTGGCGATTTCGTCCATGATCTGCGACGGATGCGTGTAGTTCCAGTCGAGCCCGATGGCCCGGGCAAGCTCTTGCGTCGCTTCCCAGTCGGCGTAGCGCGCCTTCGGCTCCAGTACCTTGCGCACCATGTTGATGCGGCGCTCGGCATTGGTGAAGGTGCCGTCCTTCTCGAGGAAGGTCGAGCCCGGCAGGAAGACATGAGCGTAGTTCGCCGTCTCGTTGAGGAAGAGGTCGTGCACGACCACGCATTCCATCGCGGCGAGGCCGCCAGCGACATGCTTGGTGTCCGGATCGGACTGCAGGATGTCCTCGCCCTGGATGTAGATGCCCTTGAACGAGCCGTCGACGGCGGCGTCCAGCATGTTGGGAATGCGCAGGCCGGGCTCTTCGTCCAGCTTCACGCCCCACAGGCTCTCATAGATGTCGCGCACCGCGTCGCCCGAGATGTGGCGGTAGCCCGGCAGCTCATGCGGGAACGAGCCCATGTCGCAGGAGCCCTGCACATTGTTCTGGCCGCGCAGCGGGTTCACGCCGACGCCCGGACGGCCGATGTTGCCAGTGGCCATCGCGAGATTGGCGATCGCCATCACCGTGGTCGATCCCTGGCTGTGCTCGGTGACGCCGAGGCCGTAATAGATCGCGCCGTTGCCGCCCTTGGCGTAGAGCCGCGCGGCACCCCGGATGGCTTCCGGGTCGACGCCGGACAGCTTGCCGACAACCTCGGGGCTGTTTTCCGGCAGCGCGACGAAGGATGCCCAGTCCTGGAACTCGGCCCAGTCGCAGCGCTCACGGATGAAGGCTTCATTGTAGAGCCCCTCGGTGACGATGACATGCGCCAGCGCCGTCAGCACCGCCACATTGGTGCCGGGCTTCAGCGGAAGGTGGTAGTCCGCCTCGACATGCGCCGACTTGACCATCTCGGTGCGCCGCGGATCGAGCACGATCAGCTTGGCGCCCTGGCGCAGCCGCTTCTTCAGCCGCGAGGCGAACACCGGATGTGCGGAAGCCGGATTGGCGCCGATGATAACGGCGACATCGGTGTATTCGACGGAGTCGAAATCCTGCGTGCCGGCCGAAGTACCGTAGGTCTGGCCGAGCCCGTAACCGGTCGGCGAGTGGCAGACGCGGGCGCAGGTGTCGACATTGTTGTTGCGGAAGCCCTGCCGCACCAGCTTCTGAACGAGATAGGTCTCCTCGTTCGTGCAGCGCGAGGAGGTGATGCCGCCGATCGCGGTGCGTCCATACTGATACTGGATGCGGCGGAATTCCTTCGCCGTGTGCGCGATCGCCTCTTCCCACGACACTTCGCGCCACGGATCGGTGATCTTCTCGCGGATCATCGGCGACAGGATGCGGTCCTTGTGGGTGGCGTAGCCATAGGCGAAACGGCCCTTGACGCAGGAATGGCCGTGGTTTGCCTGGCCGTCCTTGTAGGGCATCATGCGGATGACCTCGTCATCCTTCACCTCGGCCTTGAACGAGCAGCCGACGCCGCAATAGGCGCAGGTGGTGACGGCCGAGCGCTCCGGCATGCCCTTTTCGAGCACCGTCTTCTCGCGCAGCGCGTCGGTCGGGCAGGCCTGCACGCAGGCGCCGCAGGAGACACATTCGGAAGCGATGAAATCCTCATGCATCCCGGCGACCATGCGCGATTCGAAGCCGCGGCCCTCGATGGTCAGCGCGAAGGTGCCCTGCACCTCTTCGCAAGCGCGCACGCAGCGCGAGCAGACGATGCACTGTGCCGGGTCGTAGGTGAAATAGGGGTTGGATTCGTCGCGGGCGATATAGTCGACGGCCAAGGAGCCGTGGCCGGGCGCGACGCCATTCTCCTGCTTGACGTGGTTGCGGCCCTCGACGCCGTAGCGGTTCTCGGTAAGACCGACCGACTTCGCCACCGCGTCGAACTCGCTGGCGCCGGTGCCGGCCTTCTCGTTCCAGCCGGTCGGATGGTCGGAGACGTAGAGCTCCATGACGCCGCGGCGGATGGCATCGAGCCGGTCCGACTGCGTGCGCACCACGATGCCCTCCGCAACGGGCGTCGTGCAGGAGGCCGGCGTGCCGCCGCGCCCTTCGATCTCGACCAGGCAGACGCGGCAGGAGCCGAAGGAGTCCAGCATGTCGGTGGCGCAGAGCTTCGGGATCTCGATCCCGCCTTCCATCGCCGCGCGCATGATCGACGTGCCCTCAGGCACCGTGATGCTCTGCCCGTCGACGGTGAGCGTGACCTGCTTCGTCGCCTTCGACTCCGGTGTTCCGTAGTCGATCTCTTCGATGAGTGTCGGGAAGTCGGCCTTGATGTTCATCTGCCAGCTCCTATTCAGCCGCCACGCGCGCCGGCGCGGGCTTGAAATCCTCGGGGAAGTGCGTGATCGAACTCATCACCGGATAGGGCGTGAAGCCGCCCAGCGCGCAGAGCGATCCGAACTTCATCGTGTTGCAGAGGTCAGTGACCAGGGCGAGGTTCTTCTCCGCCTCGATGCCCGCGGCGACCTTGTCCAGGACCTCCACGCCGCGCGTCGAGCCGATCCGGCAGGGCGTGCACTTGCCGCAGCTTTCGATGGCGCAGAACTCCATGGCGAAGCGCGCCTGCTTCAGCATGTCGGCCGTCTCGTCGAATACGGTGATGCCGGCATGGCCGATCAGTCCGTCGCGCTTGGCGAATTCCTCGTAATCGAAGGGCGTGTCGAACAAAGCGCGCGGGAAATAGGCGCCGAGCGGTCCTCCGACCTGCACCGCCTTCACCGGACGGCCCGAAGCCGTGCCGCCGCCGATCTCGTCGACGATCTCGCCGAGCGTCAGGCCGAAGGCCGTCTCGAACAGGCCGCCATTTTTGACATTGCCCGCGATCTGGATCGGGATCGTGCCGCGAGAGCGGCCCATGCCGAAATCCTTGTAGTAGGCCGCGCCCTTGTCCATGATGATCGGCACCGAGGCCAGGCTGATTACATTGTTGATCACCGTCGGCTTGCCGAACAACCCTTGGATGGCCGGCAGCGGCGGCTTGGCGCGCACGACGCCGCGCTTGCCTTCGAGGCTGTTCAAGAGCGAGGTTTCCTCGCCGCAGACATAGGCGCCGGCGCCGACGCGGATTTCCATGTCGAAGGCGTTGGGCGAACCCAGCACATTGACGCCGAGCACGCCCGCCTGGCGCGCGATCGCGACGGCCCTGTTCATCGTCGCCACCGCATGCGGATATTCCGAGCGGATATAGACGAAACCCTTGGTCGCACCGGTGGCGATGCCGGCGATCGCCATGCCTTCGATCAGCACGAAGGGATCGCCTTCCATGATCATGCGGTCGGCGAAAGTGGCGCTGTCGCCCTCGTCGGCGTTGCAGACGATGTATTTCTGCGCGCCCGCCGTATCCAGCACCGTCTTCCACTTGATGCCGGTCGGGAAGCCGGCGCCGCCGCGACCGCGCAGGCCCGACTCGGTCACCTGCTTGACGATTTCGGCCGGCGCCATGGCGACGGCGTTCTGCAGGCCGCGCAAACCGCCCAGCGACTTGTAGGCGTCGAGCGACAGCGGGTCGTTGATGCCGCAGCGTGCGAAGGTCAGGCGCGTCTGCTTGGCGAAGAAGGGGATCTTGTCGGGCGCGCCCAGCCAGCGCTTGTGGTGGCCGCCCTTGAGGAAGCCGCTGTCGAACAGGCTTTTGACGTCGGACGGCTTGACCGGGCCATAGGCGACGCGGCCCGTCTCGGTGGCCACCTCGACCATCGGCTCCAGGAAATAGGCGCCGCGCGAGCCGTTGCGCACGATCTTGGCCTCGACGCCGCGTTCCTTGAGCTCGGCTTCGATCGCCCTGGCGACCTTATCGGCGCCGAGCGCGATGGCGCCGGAATCGCAGGGGATATAGATGCGCGGGATCATGAACGCACCTCCGCGACGATCTCTTCGATCTTCTCGTCATCGAGCCGGCCGATGACTTCGCCGTCGAGCATCGCCGACGGCGAGCAGGCGCAAAGCCCGAGGCAATAGACCGGCTCCAGTGTAACCGATCCGTCGCGGGCGGTCTCGTGGAAATCGATGCCGAGCAACTGCTTGACCTTGGCCGCGACGGCGTCCGAGCCCATCGACTGGCAGGCTTCCGCCTGGCAGAGCTTCAGCACGTGCCGTCCGGCAGGCTTGGCGCGGAAATCGTGGTAGAAGCTGACCACGCCGTGCACCTCGGCCCGGGAAAGGTTCAGCCCATCGGCGATCACCGGCAGAGCGTCCTTCGGAACGTGCCCGAACTCTTCCTGTATGCTGTGCAGGATCGGCAGCAGCGGGCCTTCGAGGCCCTTCATCTCGTCAACGATCGCCGCCGTGCGCGACGCGATCTCGGTACTTGCGGCCTGCATGGTCACGCAGCGCCCTCCCTGGTCGTGGCGGCCAATGTATGTCACCCCTGGATATAGAGCGTTTTCGGGGCAACGACATGCATAGGGCGCAATATCGCTAAGTCCTTACGAAATCAGAGGAAACCCCTGAAATCAATAAAGCGCTCCCGTCGCTTGATAGAAATTTTCTATCAAAATGCGGCGGCTCGCATTGTCTAGCCTAGCGATGGGCGCGGAAATCGTCCGCCAGCGCCATCGCCTCGTCCAGAAGCGCCTGCACCAGCGGCGTGTGCGGCTCGCGTGGCGCCGCCACCAGCCCGACCGTGTGGCTGGCATCCGGCTCGACGATGGGGATCGCCCGGATGGGCTCGGAAAAGCCGAATGTTTCCGCAAGGTTGAGCGGCATGATTGACGACCATTTGCCGGTACGGATATGCGAGAACAGCACGATCATCGAATTGGATTCCAGCGTCGGCCGCACCTGCACGCCGGCTTCCGCCAGATGCTGGTCGATGATGCGGCGGTTCTGCATGTCCGGCGTAAGAAGACAGAGCGGCAGATGGCTGATCTCGGCCCACGTCACTTTGTCGCGGTCAAAATAGGGGTTCCCGACCGCCGTGATCAGCTGATAGCGCTCGTCATAGAGCGGCACGCTGGTGACGCGTCCGAGCGGCTCGTTGTCGAGATAGGTGATGCCGGCGTCGACATCGAAATTGCCGAGCAGCGACAGCACCTCGATCGAGGTGCGCGACAGCACCGAGAAGGTGACGCCCGGGTGCTTTTCGCGGAACGGCGTGGTCAGCCGCGCCACCATGGCCAGCGCCGTCGGTATCGCGGCGATGCGGATGCGCCCGGACAGGCCGTGGCGCGCCGCCCGCATCTCCTCGCGCATGGTCCTTGTATCGCCGACGATGCGACGCGCCCAGCCCAGCACCTGCTTGCCTTCCGGCGTCAGGCCCTGGAAGCGCGAACCGCGCAGCACCAGCATGACGCCGAGCTGCTCCTCGAGCTGCTTGATGCCGGCCGACAAGGTCGGCTGGGTGACGCCGCACACCTCCGCGGCCCGGCCGAAATGCTCCTCCTTGGCCAAGGCGATAAAGAATTCCAGCTTGTCGATCATGCCATCCGGTCCGCGGCGTTCGCCCCAAGGTCGGGGAAATCGCATCGCTTCGCAAGACATACGCGCAATCGGATCTCGTCCACATTTTTGAGCCGGCTATCTGTTTTCCCGCGCCGCGCATGGCGCTATGTGGGGGTAGGGCGGATTGAGGAGGACGACGTGCTGGGTTGGTTTCGCAAGCTCTTGCCGCGCGAGGATCGCTTCTTCGATCTGTTCGAGCGGCATTCGCGCACCGTGGTCGGCGGCGCCGAGGCCCTCGAGCAGCTGCTCAGCGGCAACGACATCGACCGCTGGTGCCAGAAGATCATCGATCTCGAAAACGAGGCTGACGGCATCACCGCCGAGGTCCTGCTTGCCGTCAGGCGCTCCTTCATCACGCCATTCGATCGCGGCGACATCAAGGACCTGATCCAATCGATGGATGACGCCATCGACATGATGCACAAAACCGTCAAGACGGTGAAATTGTTCGAGGTCAGGGAGTTCGATCCACTGATGCGAGAAATGGGCGGCGTCATCGTCCAGGCTGCCCGGTTGGTCGCGGAGGCGATCCCGCTGTTGGGCAAGGTGGGCGCGAACGCCGCGCGTCTCAACGCCATCGCCGAGGAGGTGATGCGCGTCGAGGGCCGCGCCGACGACCTGCACGAGCAGGGCCTGAAAGACCTGTTCAAGCGTCACGGCCGCGGCGACGCCATGGCATATCTGATCGGCTCGGAGATTTATGGCCAGCTGGAGAAAGTGGTCGACCGGTTCGAGGATGTCGCCAATGAGATCAGCGGCATCGTCATCGAGAACGTTTAGGCGATGGAAGCAACGATCGCGTTCCCCCTGCTGGTCGGCCTCGTCGCCGTGGCGTTGTTCTTCGATTTCCTCAACGGCCTGCACGATGCCGCCAACTCGATCGCGACCATCGTCTCCACCCGGGTGCTCAGGCCGCATTACGCGGTGTTCTGGGCGGCATTCTTCAATTTCATCGCCTTCCTGTTCTTCGGCCTGCATGTCGCTGAGACGGTGGGAAAGGGCATCGTCGACGCCAGCATCGTCACGCCGGCGGTAATCTTCTCGGCACTTGTCGGGGCCATCGTCTGGAACATCGTCACCTGGGTCGCCGGCATTCCGTCGAGCAGCTCGCACGCGCTGATCGGCGGACTGGTCGGCGCGGGCGTCGCCAAGGCCGGAACCGGCGCCATCGTCTGGTCCGGGCTCGGCAAGACGGTCGCGGCCATCGTGCTTTCGCCGGCGACCGGATTCGTGCTGGCGCTCGTCCTTGTGGCCATCGTCTCCTGGCTGTTCGTGCGCCAGACGCCGTTTGCCGTCGACAACACCTTTCGCGTGCTGCAGTTCTTTTCCGCCTCGCTCTATTCTCTGGGGCATGGCGGCAACGACGCGCAGAAGACCATGGGCATCATAGCCGTGCTGCTCTATTCGCAAGGCGCGCTCGGCCCCGCTTTCTATGTGCCGCTATGGGTGGTCCTCACCTGCCAGTCGGCGCTGGCGCTGGGTACGCTGTTCGGCGGCTGGCGCATCGTCCACACCATGGGCTCGAAGATCACGCGGCTGAACCCCATGCAGGGTTTTTGCGCCGAGACCGGCGGCGCCATCACGCTGTTCGCCGCCACATGGCTTGGTGTCCCGGTCTCGACCACGCACACCATCACCGGCGCCATCATCGGCGTGGGCGCCGCCCGCCGCGTCTCGGCCGTGCGCTGGGGTATCGCCGGAAACATCGTCGTCGCCTGGGTGATCACCTTGCCGGCGACGGCGGCGATTTCGGCGTTGACCTATCTCGCGACGCGACTGGCCGCATGACGCGGCCCGGGTCGCCGCCGCGTCACTATTCGCCCACCAGGTTCAGGATATTGCCGTCCGGATCCTTGAACCAGGCGACCTTCATGCCTTGACCGACATGGATGTCGCCCTCCAGAGTCAGTCCAGGCATTTCGTAGTGCTCGAAACTGACGCCCTTCGATCTCAGCGACTTGACGATCGGCTCGATCCCGTCGCCTACCGCCCACGTCACAGCCGTCGCCTTGTTGGTGCCGGCGAACTGCGAATGATAGACGTTGATGACTGTGTCGCCGCTTTTATAGACGACCAGCTCGCCGCCCATGTCGTCAACTTGTTTGAGGCCGAGCGTTCCTTCGTAGAACGCCTTGGCCTTCTCCAGGTCCTTCACCGCGAGATTGGCTGTCGCATTGCTGTTTTGGAGCATGACGGTCTCCTTCACAGATTGTCGTGGTGACAGTGGAGATAGCGCGGGCGGGTCGTTTGGCCATGGCCAGGCTCGAAGCTCGATCCCGATGCAAATCCGACGTGAGCCGTCGCTTTCCGGGGCACGCTCGGCGGGCCATTGCGCCACGGCTTGGTTCCGCCGGCAAACTGCACTATCTGGAACGCCAAAGCCCCGAGGAAATATCATGACCGTTACCAAGGAATCCGTCGTCGAGCGCCTGAAGACGGTGAACGGGCCGGACTTCACCGGCAACATCGTCGATCTCGGCATGGTTTCGGAGATTTTCATCGCCGATTCCAAGGTCTTCTTCTCGATCACCGTCCCAGCCGCGCGCGCCCAGGAGCTGGAGCCGCTGCGCGCCGCCGCCGAGCGCGCGGTGAAGGCCATCCCCGGCGTCGCCAGCGCCGTCGTCGCGCTGACCGCCGAGAAAAAGGGCGGCGGCATGGAGGCGCCGGTTCCGGCGCGCCCGGCGCCCCCGCGACCCGCAACGCCGCAGCCGGCACCGCAACGTCCCGCGCCGCACGCGCCCGCATCGCAGAGCCACGGCAAGCGCGGCGTGCCCGGCATCGACGTCATCATCGCCGTCGCCTCCGGCAAGGGCGGCGTCGGCAAGTCGACCACCGCGGTTAATCTCGCTCTCGGCCTCGCCGCCAACGGGCTGAAGGTCGGCGTGCTCGATGCCGATATCTACGGCCCGTCCATGCCCCGGCTGCTCAACATCCACGGCCGGCCGCAGACCGTCGACGGCAAGGTGCTGAAGCCGATGCAGAATTACGGCCTCAAGGTGATGTCGATGGGCTTCCTCGTCGACGAGGAGACGCCGATGATCTGGCGCGGCCCGATGGTGATGTCGGCGCTGACGCAGATGCTGCGCGAGGTCGAATGGGGCCCGCTCGACGTGCTGGTGGTCGACATGCCGCCCGGCACCGGCGACGCCCAGCTCACCATGGCCCAGCAGGTGCCGCTCGCCGGCGCCGTCATCGTCTCGACGCCGCAGGACCTGGCGCTGATCGACGCTCGCAAGGGCCTCAACATGTTCAAGAAAGTCGACGTGCCGCTGCTCGGCATCGTCGAGAATATGAGCTATTTCCTCGCCCCCGACACCGGCAAGCGCTACGATATTTTCGGCCATGGCGGCGCGCGCCGCGAGGCTGAGCGCCTCGGCGTCACCTTCCTCGGCGAGGTGCCGCTGGAAATGGGTATCCGCGAAAGCTCGGACGCGGGCGCGCCGGTCGTCGCCTCCAAGCCCGAGGGCGCGGAGGCGAAAATCTACCGCGACATCGCCGCGAAGGTCTGGGAGCGGGTCCAGCAAGAGCGCGGTGCGGCCGAAGCCGCCGTGCCGAGCATCGTGTTCGAATAGCCTTCGGTCAGGCGCCGACCTTCTCGCCAAACGTCGAGAAGAACTGCCCGGCGAGCTTCTTCGACGTCGATTCGATCAGACGGCTGCCGAGCTGCGCGATCTTGCCGCCGACCTCGGCCTTGGCTGCATATTTAAGCACCGTCGAGTCCGGCCCGTCGGCGGTCAGCGTCACGTCGGCGCCGCCTTTGGCGAAGCCGGCAATGCCGCCCTTGCCTTCGCCCTGGATGGTGTAGGAATGCGGCGGCTTGAGGTTCTTCAGCGTCACTTCGCCGTTGAAGGTCGCCTTGATCGGTCCGATCTTGAGCACCACGGTCGCCGCCATCTCGGTGGCCGAATTCATCTCCAGGCTCTGGCAACCGGGAATGGCTTCCTTCAGGATCTCCGGGTCGTTGAGGGCTTCCCACACTTTCTCGACGGGTGCGGCGATCCGCTCCTCGCCTTCGATCACCAAAGCCATCAAGACCTCCCCGATTTGCTGATGCCGATTGGTCGTAGCGCGTGGGCCGAAACAAGTCTATCGCACCAAAGTCCGGGTTCGGGCGGCGCCTGCCTCTTGCTTGCGCTCGCGCGTTGTCATATCGATTTGTCATACAAATACGGAGACCACCATGGCAGGCGCCCCCACCAAGAAGAAGAAATTTCGCTCGCAGGAGTGGTTCGACAATCCAGACAATCCCGGCATGACAGCGCTCTATCTCGAGCGCTACCTCAACTACGGCCTGACGCGCGCCGAACTGATGTCGGGCAAGCCACTGATCGGCATCGCGCAGACCGGTTCCGACCTCTCGCCCTGTAACCGGCATCACCTCGAGCTCGCCAAGCGCGTGCGCGAAGGCATCGTCTCGATGGG
Source organism: Mesorhizobium sp. LCM 4577 (assembly GCF_001854795.2). Lineage (NCBI taxonomy): Bacteria > Pseudomonadati > Pseudomonadota > Alphaproteobacteria > Hyphomicrobiales > Phyllobacteriaceae > Mesorhizobium > Mesorhizobium sp. LCM 4577. The sequence continues at coordinate 870,705 of NZ_MDDU01000001.1, forward strand.
CGGCATCCCCTTCGAGTTCCCGTGCCATCCGATCCAGGAGACCGGCAAGCGCCCGACAGCCGCGCTCGACCGCAACCTGGCCTATCTCAGCCTCGTCGAGGTGCTCTACGGCTATCCGCTCGACGGCGTCGTGCTCACCATCGGCTGCGACAAGACCACGCCCGCGCTCTTGATGGCGGCGGCCACCGTCAACATTCCGGCAATCGCGCTGTCGGTCGGCCCGATGCTCAACGGCTGGCACAAGGGCAAGCGCACAGGCTCCGGCACCATCGTCTGGGAATCCCGGCAACGGCTCTCGGCCGGCGAGATCAACTATGACGAGTTCATGGACATTGTCGCCTCCTCGGCGCCGTCGACCGGCTACTGCAACACCATGGGCACCGCCACCACGATGAATTCGCTGGCCGAGGCGCTCGGCATGCAGCTCCCCGGTTCGGCCGCCATTCCAGCGCCCTATCGCGAGCGCGGCCAGATCGCCTACGAGACCGGCAAGCGCATCGTCGACATGGTGCACGAGGACCTGAAGCCGTCCGACATCATGACGCGCCAGGCCTTCGAGAACGCCATCGTCGTCAACTCTGCCATCGGCGGTTCAACCAATGCGCCGATCCACTTGAACGCGATTGCCCGCCACCTCGGCGTGCCGCTCGACAATGACGACTGGCAGAAGATCGGCCTCAACATTCCGCTCCTCGTCAACCTGCAGCCGACAGGCGAGTATCTCGGCGAGGACTACCACCACGCCGGCGGCGTGCCGGCGGTCGTCGCCGAATTGATGAAGGCCGGGCTCCTGCCGCATCCGGGCGCAGTCACCGCCAACGGTAAGACGATGGGCGACAATTGCAAGGACGCCGTCAACGAGAACCACGACGTCATCCGCAGCGCCGACAAGCCGCTCAAGGCCAATGCCGGCTTCATCAACCTCAAGGGCAATCTGTTCGATTCCGCGATCATGAAGACCAGCGGCATCTCGCCGGAATTCCGCGAGCGCTACCTCTCCAACCCGAACGATCCGGAAGCCTTCGAGGGAAATGCCATCGTCTTCGACGGACCGGAGGATTACCACGCCCGCATCGACGATCCGGCGCAGGGCATCGACGAGCACACCATCCTGTTCATGCGCGGCGCCGGCCCGGTCGGCTATCCGGGCGGCGCCGAGGTGGTCAACATGCAGCCGCCGGCCTACCTCATCAAGAAGGGCATCCATTCGCTGGCCTGTATTGGCGACGGCCGCCAGTCCGGCACCTCCGGCTCGCCGTCGATCCTCAACGCCTCGCCGGAAGCCGCGATCGGCGGCGGCCTGGCGCTGCTCAAGACCGGCGACCGCGTCCGCATCGATTTGAAGAAGGGCACGGCCAACATTCTCGTCAGCGACGAGGAGATTGCCAAACGGCGCGCCGCGCTGCAGGGCAATGGCGGCTATCACTACCCCAAGCACCAGACACCGTGGCAGGAGATCCAGCGCGGCATGGTCGACCAGTTCTCGGCCGGCATGGTGCTGAAGCCGGCGGTGAAGTACCAGGACGTCGCCCATACCAGCGGCGTGCCGCGCGACAATCACTGAGCATGTAGCCGGCTAAATCATGAGGGCGGCTTGCCGATGGCAGGCCGCCCTTTTTCGTGCCCTTGTTTCGGCTACGTTCAACGCACAGATAAGGTCGATCCCGGCAGGCTGCGAAGGGTAGAGACTATTTTGGCGAAACGGCATTCTTCCCTGGGCTTCCTCGGCATGTTCGGCCGCTCCAGCGATCTGCGCCAGCTCGACGAGGCGCTGCGCGCGGCCGATCTGCACCCGGCCCTGGTGCCGGAGGGCGTGAAACTCACCATCGTCAATCTGATGAACGACCGCTGGCCCGATGAGCCGCCGGCACAAGCCTATCATTCCGTGGCGCAGCTCTGCGGCTATTGCGTCGCCGGGCCGCAGGTGTTCGAGCAGGCCAATGGTCGCGAGCCGACCTTGGCGGTCGAGCGCCGCATCGAGGCGGCGCTGGAGGCCGGCGACAGTTTCGACGCGCAGATCGTGCTGATGACGCTGCATGCCAAGCTGATCAACGCCGAGGTCGTCGAGCGCTACGGGCTGAGTGTGGAGTAATCAGCCGCCCATCTTGCTGCGCGGCAGCTTGATCATCTCGCCGAAGCGGGCGCGCAATTTGTCGTCGAGAACACGCGAGACGTGGCGCGGGAAACGCTCGGCAAGCACGCGCTTCTTCTCCGCGATCGCCCGCGACAGGATATCAGGCCGGCCCTTTTCGTTCCATTCCTTGGGCGAGAACCGGTCGCCGACGGCGGGATAGAAATACTCGGTCTGCATCAGCTTCAGCGTCTGATCGTTGCCGAGATAGTGTCCGGGACCCTTGAGGCAGACATCGGCGATGGTGTCGATCGACAGCGCGTCGTCGGTCACCTCGATGCCGCGCACGCAGCGCAGGCAATGTCCGAGCATGTCGTTGTCGATGATCAGGCTTTCGAGGCAGAAGCCGAGCAGCGAGGCATGCATGCCCGCCGATTCATAGACCAGGTTCAGGCCGGACAGGCCCGCCATGACATTGGTGATGCCCTTCTCGTAGCCGGCCTGGATGTCGGGCAGCTTGGAGTCCGACATGCCGGCGGCAGACCCGCCGGGCAGGTCGTAATATTGCGCCATCTGCGCGCAGGCCGCGGTCAGCACCGCCTGCTCGGCCGAGCCGCCGGACATGGCGCCGGTGCGGAGGTCCGAGACGAACGGCCAGGTGCCGAAGATCGCCGGATGTCCGGGCTTGATGGCGTTGACATAGACCAGTCCCATCAGCACTTCGGCCACCGCCTGCACGACGGCGCCGGCAATCGCGGCAGGTGCCGTGGCGCCGGCCTGGCCGGCCGACAAAAGCAGGATCGGAATGCCGCCTTCGACGCAGGCCTCGAGAACGCCGCAGGCATCCTCGGCGAACTTCATCGGCGGCACCACGAAGCAGTTCGAATTCGACACGAATGGCCGCGCGCGGAAATTCTCCTCGCCGCCGGCGATCGCATAGAGCATTTCCAGCGCCGGCTTGACGTTCTCGCGCACGGTGAACGAGGTGCCGACATGCTTGGACGTTCCCATCACGCAGGCATAGAGCGTGTTGAAATCCATATCGAGCGGATCGGGGATGTCGCGCGGCACCATGGTGCGCTGGAAGAAATGGATGTTGTCCAGCCCATCGACGATGCGCGCGGCATCGTAGAGATCCTGCAGCAGCGACTCGCGATACTCGCGCTTCTCGACATCGACCAGATGCACCGCGGCGCCCGCCGTGCCGAAATGCACGCGCTTGCCCTGGATCGTCATGTCGTGCTTCGGATCCTGGCCGTAGAGGGTGAAGTTGCGTGCAGCCTTCTTGATCGTGTCCAGCACCAGCGCGCGCGGCAGCCGGATGCGGCCATCGTCGCCATAGGTGCCGCCGACCCGGGTCAGCGCCTCGATGCAGGACGGAATGGCATTGGCGAAGCCGACCGTCTCCAGGAGGGTCAGCACCGCTTCGTGGATGCGCTCCTGGTCGTTCTGGCTCAATGGGCCATAGCTGCCGCCTTCAAGCCCCGGCCGCACCGGACGGATATCGTCTGCCAAGGGCGCCGCCCGCATCGCGCGGCGCGCTTCGCGCCCGCCGGATCGCCGCGAACGCTGGTCCGACGACGATTCCTGCTTCTCGAGAGCCACTGACATGGAAGCACTCCACCTTTTGTCTAAACTGCGAGGCGGCACGCGGCGGTTGGTCCACCATCGTCTGCCTCGTCCCCTTCTGGCCCCGACTATGCCGCCGGCATTGGTACAGCCTATGGGCCAAGCAATCCCGTCGAATATGCCAGGATCCTAAAGCAACGGGGTGTGTGCCAAAACAAAAAGAGCCGGCGCGGCGCCGGCTCTTTTTAGGAAATCAGTGGCGATCAGGCGGCAGCGGGCCTACGGCCGGCGGCGGTGGCGAGTTCGCGGATGCCCGGCTCGATATGCTGCAGCGAGATCGAGGAGATGCCCAAGCGCATGAAACGAGAGGGCTTTTCGCTGCGATCGAAGAACCGGTCGCCGGGTTCGATGATGACGCTGCGCGAAGCGGCCGCTTCCGCCAGGCCACGGGAATCGGTGCCGCGCGGCCCTTCCAGCCAGAGCGAGGTGCCGCCCGCCGAGTCGGTCGAGCGCCATTCTGGCAGGAAAGCGGAAATCGCATGGACCAGACGCTTGCGCCGCTCGTCGAAGGCAGCGGAGAGCCTGCGCACCAGCGCCTCGTGGTGGCCGAGCGACAGGAACAGCGCCACCGCGCGCTGGTTGTTCGCCGGCGGGTGCCTCAGCATGAAGCGGCGCAGCGCGCGAAGCTCGGCGATCAGTCCCGCCGAGGCCACGATGTAGCCAAGCCTCAGGCCCGGAGCGAGCGTCTTCGACATCGAGCCGACATAGATGACGCGGCCGGAGCGGTCGAGGCTCTTCAGCGCCTGCTGCGGCGCCTCGTCGAGCAACTGGCTGTCATAGCCGTCCTCGATGATGATCTGGTTGTTGCGGTTGGCRCGCGCCAGAAGGTCCTGCCGCCGCTCCGCCGACAAGGGCACCATGGTCGGGCAGTGGTGGCTGGGCGTGACGAAGACGAAGCCGGAATCGCTCGGGATCGACGAAGTCACGATGCCCGACTGATCGACCGGAACCGGCTGGATATCGGCGCCGGCCAGCCGGAAGATCGAGCGGGCGTCGGGATAGCCGGGGTCCTCCATCGCCACTTTCGAGCCCTTGGTCATCAACAGCGAAGCGAGCATGTAGAGCGCGTTCTGCGCGCCCAGCGTCACGATGATCTCGTCCGGATTGGCGAAGATGCCGCGCCGCGGCAGGAGCCTGGCCTGGATCTGCTCGATCAGCAGCGGATCGTCGCGATCCACCATGTCGGACGCCCAGTTGCGGATCTCCAGCACCGCCAGTGCCATGCGGTTGCACTCGCGCCATTCGGCGGTTGGAAACAGCGCCGGATCGAACTGGCCGTAGACGAACGGATAGGAGGACTTGATCCAGTTGTCGTGCTTGGCCGGCGGCGGCATGTCGCTTGCGGCGATCTGCCGGCGCGCCTTCCAGTCGATCTCATTCTGCTGGTCCGGCGCCTTCTGGTGCGGCTTTGCGGGGGTGGCCAGCACGTCAGGGTTGACGAAATGGCCGCGCCGCTCGCGCGCCACCAGGAAACCCTGGTCGACCAGTTGCTGGAAGGCGAGCACCACTGTGCCGCGGGCAACCCCAAGTTTTTCCGCGAGAATTCGGCACGACGGCAGCGGCATCGAGGCGGCGATCTGTCGGTCGAGAATGGCCGCGACGATCGCTTGGCGGATTTGCGCCTGGAGGGTTTGGCCGGATTCAGCCGAAATTCGGAACAGACCGGACCATATGGCCGTGTCATTGCGCTGTGGCATGGGAAATCTTCCTCGGATGGCCAGCTGTTTTCACTTGGCTGGACCAGTGGAGTGTATGGGTGGCATAAGGGGTTGCGCCAATCAATTTTTCTGATCGCTGGGATTTATGCCAGTGATCTATCAGGGCGCGATGCGAAGCATCGTCGCCCGCGACGCGCAGCGTCGTCGCCCGCGATGTAAGCGCGACGCTCAGCATCGTCGCGGCACCAACCCAAGGCGCGACGCGCAGCCTCGTAGCCCCGGCGCACGGCACCTTCACCATCCAACACTCCCCTCATCAAAGCGTGATGCAGTGCGGCAAAGCCGCGCTTGAACGAAATGGAAATCGGCTAGATAGAATGACGCGCCGACACGCGCCGGAAACATCCGGCCTGCTAAAATGGTCTAAAAACCCGCCAGGAGCCCGCCAGTGGACCAGCCAACCTTCGACAAGCAACTTGCCGCCTTGCGCGACCAGCGCGCGGCGGCCAAGGGCTCGATGCGCGAGGCCTTCGCCGCCGATCCCAGGCGCTTCGAGACATTTTCCGCCACCGATGGCGATCTTCTGCTCGACTGGTCGAAATGCGCGGTCGACGCAAATACGATGACGATGCTGGAAAAGCTCGCGGATGCGGCCGATCTTGCGGGACGCCGCGCCGCCATGTTCGAAGGCAAGAAGATCAACATCACCGAGAACCGCGCCGTGCTGCACATCGCGCTGCGCAACCTGACCGGCAAGAGCGTGATCGTCGACGGCCAGGACACCAAGGCCGACGTGATCGCCGTGCTCGACGCCATGGGCGCCTTCGCCGACGCCATCCGCTCCGGCAAGGCGCTAGGTGCCACCGGCAAGAAGATCACCGACATCGTCAACATCGGCATCGGCGGTTCGGACCTCGGCCCGGCGATGGTGACGCTGGCGCTTGCGCCCTATCATGACGGGCCGCGCGCGCATTATGTCTCCAATGTCGACGGCGCCCATATCCATGACACGCTGAAGGGCCTGTCTGCGGAAACCACGCTGTTCATCGTCGCCTCCAAGACCTTCACCACCGTCGAGACGATGACGAATGCCGAGACGGCGCGCGACTGGGTTCAGAAGGCGCTGGGTAAGGAAGCGGTCGGCAAGCATTTCGCCGCCGTCTCGACCGCCCTCGACCTGGTTGCGAAGTTCGGCATCGAGCAGGACCGCGTCTTCGGCTTCTGGGACTGGGTCGGCGGCCGCTACTCGGTCTGGAGCGCCATCGGCCTGCCGGTGATGATTTCCGTCGGCCCGCGCAACTTCCGCGCTTTCCTAGACGGCGCGCATGAGATGGACGAGCATTTCCGCTCGGCACCCATGCAGAAGAACCTGCCGGTGCTGCTGGGGCTGATCGGCTGGTGGCATCGCGTCGTCTGCAAATATCCGGCCCGCGCCGTCATCCCTTACGATCAGCGCCTGTCGCGTCTGCCCGCCTATCTACAGCAGCTCGATATGGAATCGAACGGCAAGAGCGTCACGCTGGACGGCGCCGCCGTCGCCACGCCGACCGGCCCGCTGGTCTGGGGCGAGCCCGGCACCAACGGCCAGCATGCCTTCTTCCAGCTCCTGCATCAGGGCACCGACTTCATCCCGGTCGAGTTCCTCGCCGCGGCGATAGGCCACGAGCCCGAGCTGAAGCACCAGCATGATCTCCTGCTCGCCAACTGCCTGGCGCAGTCGGAGGCCTTCATGAAGGGGCRCACGCTGGAAGAGGCGCGCGCGCAGATGCTGGCCAAGGGCATGAARCCGGCCGATGTCGACCGCATCGCGCCGCACCGCGTCTTCTCCGGCAACCGCCCGTCGCTCACCATCCTCTACCGCAAGCTCGATCCGCGCACATTGGGCCGCATAATCGCTCTCTATGAGCATCGCGTCTTCGTCGAAGGCACGCTGTTCAACATCAATTCCTTCGACCAATGGGGCGTCGAACTCGGCAAGGAACTGGCGACAGGTCTGCTGCCTGTCGTTGAGGGCAAGGAGACTGCCGCAAAACGCGACGCCTCGACTGCCGGACTGGTGGCTCATATCCACCAATTGCGTGGCGTGGAGTAAAAGGATTGGCGGATATCAAGGGAATATTGTTCGACAAGGACGGCACGCTTGTCGACTTCAACGCGACCTGGCTCGGCATAGCCGACTTCATGGCGATGGACGCCGCCGAGGGCGACCGCTGGAAGGCCGACCGGCTGCTGGCGGCCGCAGGCTTCGACTTCGCCACCAAGCGCTTCAAGCCCGATTCGATCTTCGCGTCCGGCTCGAACATGGACGTGGTCGAGCTCTGGTTCCCGCGTCTGTCCGACGAGGATCAGCTGTTGGCCGTTTCGCGCTTCAACGAGATCACCTCTGTGCAGGGCTCCTCGATGGCGGTAGCGCTTCCCGGCATCATCGATTCGCTGCGCACGCTGCATAAGCAGTCCTACCGCCTGGGCGTCGCCACCAATGATTCCACCAGCGGCGCCGAGAAGACGCTCGCCACGCTCGGTGTCGCGCAGCTCTTCGAAGCCGCCTTTGGCTATGATGCGGTGGCGAGTCCGAAGCCGGCGCCGGATACGGTCGTCGCCTTCTGCGATCTGACCGGGTTGAAGCCGGGCGAGATCGCCATGGTCGGCGACAACCGCCATGACCTCGAAATGGCGCGCGCCKGCGGCTGCGGCCTGGCGGTGGGCGTGCTCTCCGGCACCGGCACGCGCGATTCGCTGGCGCCGATGGCGGACGTCGTTCTGGACTCGGTCGCCGACCTGCCGGATTTCCTTGCCGCGCGGGTGAACGTGCCGGCGGGCTAGACCGGTCGCCGCCTCAGGAAAAACGCCTCAATCCGGCATTCTCCGATGTGAGTGCTTCTTGGCGCGGTTGCCGCAGCTGTTCATGTCGCACCAGCGTCGCGAACCGTTTTTCGTGCGATCGATAAAAAGCCAGCGGCAATCTTCCGGCGGGCATTGTTTGAGACGCGATAATTCGTCGCCGCGAAGCAGATCGAGGGCCGCCCACGCGATTGCTCCGGTGATGCGGTTGGCGCCTCGGAAATGCAAGGACACCGGCGATCCAGCGAGCGCTCCGGTCCTGAGTGCTTCGGCTGCATATGTTCGGATGGTGTCGAGCGCAGCAGCAGGAGGTTCGCCGCCATGAGCGATTGCCGAGCCGGCGTCGCTCACAGCCGCGCGAAGGGTGAGAACGTCTTTGACCAACCCCTTGTGGTCGGCCGAACGAAGAGCGAAATCATCGTCGATCAGGCCCGTTTGCCTTGACCACGCCAGGATGTCCGCCGCCGTCGCGAGATGGTCGACTTCCCGGTCGGTGCCGCGCCGACTGATGGTGTTGGCGAAGTCAAGGGCCAGATTGCCTGCGATACGATGAGGAAGTGACATTGGCGATCGCTTTCAATTCCTCGTTGGGTCGGCGCTGTCGCGTCTGGACAGCGCCAATCCTGCCGCTACCAGCAACAGCGCGGCGCCGCCGATCTCGGCCGCGCCAACCTTTTCGCCGAAGAGCCAAACGCCCACGGCCAGCGCAACGATGGGCGAGATGAAAGCGTAAAGCCCGGCACGGGCGGTGCCCCATTTTTCAAGCAGACGCAGATAGATCGTGTAGGCCACGATGGTTCCGAGAAGGGAGAGGAACAACAGGCTGGCCGCGGCGGGAGCAACATCGATCCTTGCCGGCAGGGTCGCCGATAAGTCGCCCAAAAGGAACGACACAGCGATCAGCGCCGCGCCGCCGAGAACGGCATGGATCGCCGTGAGCGTCAGAGGCTTGATCGGGCCGATCAGCGGCCGTGCGATGACGCTCCCCACGCAGTAGCACGCCGTGCCGGCCACGATCGCGGCAAGCCCCAGCCCGTTTCGGGATTCCTGCTCGACAAGGCGCGTCCAGAAGAGGCCTAGGAGACCCGTGCAGCCAAGCACCAGCGCCAGGCAGTGCCGCCAGGTCGGCCGCTCTTCTCCGAGCACGACCGCCAAGCCAAACAGAAGCACCGGGACCAGGGCGAGATTGACCAGGCCGGACAGGCCGGACGGGACCGTTTGCATGCCCCAGAACAGCAGGCCGTAGGTTCCCGCATTCGTCAGCAGGGCCGATATGATGACACGCATCGGTCGGCCTTCGGCAAAGGCCGACAAGGCCCCATGTGTCCAAAATGCCAGGATCCCCGCAGTCAGCAGATAACGCAGACCCGCCAGAAGGATCGGGGGAACGCCCGCATCGAGGCCGATCTTGATCGCCGCCCAGGTCAGTCCCCAGATCAGCGCCATGAGGCCGAACAGACCGAGATTGCTCATCGTGGCGATCTCAGCGCAGATCCTGATCGTCGACGAGGATGCGGTGGATCTCGATGCGTTCGGGCAGTTCCATCAGAAATTCGGCGTCCCGGTCCAGGTGATGGACTTTGATCGGGTCGCCTTTGGTGAAAGCGGTCATAGCCTCGATGTCGGGCCAGTAGGAGATTGTCGTGAACCAGGTCTCCTCTTCCCGGTCTTCTCGAAAGAGTTGGACGCCGAGCGCCACCTGCTGAAGCGGAGGAATTCCCTCTGCCTTCAAATAGGGTTCGTAGCTGTTCGCGACGTCACGACGGGTTCGGCCGCGCCAGATGCGTGCGATGGTTGGCTTCGTGACCATATTCGTCTCCTTAGGTTCTGGATTTCGTAGGGAGCCGCCTTACGGGCAGCGTTCGCGAGAGGAAGTCGCRCACGAGCCGCAGGGCTTCCTCGAAATGTGTTTCCAACAGCCAATGGCCGGCATCATCGAGGATATGGAGTTCTGCATCCGGGAGATCGCGCCGATAGGCGAGCGCCGACTGCTCGGGCATATAGCTGTCCTGCGGCCCCCACACGATCAGCGTCGGCGGCTGTTGGTCGCGCAGATAGGATTGGTATCGCGGGAACCATTCGAGGTTCTGTTCGAGCTTCTCCATCAACTGGACCGACACCGTCTTTCGGATCGGCGTATTCATCAGCGGCCAATGAAGCTTCCACAGATCGGGAGGGACGCGGCTGGCGACGTCCTCGGAGACCTCGCCGATGAACTCCTTGCGGAATCCCTCCTCGCTCACCGCTTCTTCGAGCGGACGATGCCGCGCGGCGGATTTGTCCGCCCACCACGCTTTGATCGTGTCGTATTTCGGCCCGAGGACGTCCTCGTAGATGTCGCCGTTCTGGATGATCAGCGCCGCGATCCTGTCCGGATGCGCTATCGCGTGGCGGAGGCCGATCTGAGAACCGTAGTCGTGAAGCCAGAGCGCGTAGCGATCCAGCTGCAGCGCATCGGCAACGTCAGCGAGAACATCGGCATAGGCGTTGAAATCATAGTCGAACTCCGTGGGATCCGGTGTGTCGCTGTAGCCGAATCCAGGCCAGTCGAATGCTACTGTCCGCCAGCGATCGGCCAGGCCCGGCATAAGGCGCCTGAACTGGTAAGACGAGCACGGGTAGCCATGCGGCAAAAGAAGGACAGGAGCATCGGGCGGCCCCGCTTCCCGCATGAATATTGTGTGATCACCGATTTTCGTTCGACGGTGACTTGTGTCGTTGATTTTCATGGTCGCTCCGTCTTTTCGTCCCATCGGTTAGAACTGGTAAAACGGATTTAGCTGGTTCTTGTTCCGAGCTTCGCTCGCGGAACGACAACTGAGAAAGTGCCGTATGAGCCCTAGCCTTCGATATGAGGCGAGGGCGGATTACTGGACTTTTTAACAGGCGTTTGTCGGGACAAGGGTGAACACCGCGCTGGGCCTGGGATCGCTGCCGCCGTTTCCGCCGACATCCGGCACGTGATATTCACCGAGCAGGCAAAGCCGAGGTCTCGGCAGCCAGGCGCGGCCCGGATCGCCGACCAGCACATCGATGCCGGCGGCGAGGCATCGATCGAGGAACGGCATCATTCGCCGCCCGACATCCTGGGCGTAAAAGACGTCGCCCGCGAGCACCAGCTCGACTGCCGGCGGCGGGCCGGCGGTGACGTCCTCATCGCGTATCTCGATGGCGACGCCATTGGCTTGCGCATTGAGGCGCAGCGCCACCACACCGTTGCGGTCGATCTCCGACGCGATCACCGCGCGCGCTCCCGCCTTTGCCGCGGCGATGCCGACCAGCCCCGAGCCGGCGCCGAGGTCGAGCACCCGCTTGCCGGCGACGATCGACGGCCTGTCGAGGACATAGCGCGCCAGCACCGCGCCGCCGGCCCAGGCATAGGCCCAATAGGGCGGCTGCGGCTCAGGCAGGCTTTCGCCGCCGCTGTCGTCGTCCGGTTCCAGYAGCCGCCGCAGTCCGCTGCCGGGATGCGCCTGATAGAGCCGGACCTCCGGCACTGACGGCACCGGCGCCAGCCGCATGTTCGCCTTGATGAAGTCCGCCGGATCGAGCCGCTTGCCTCGCTCCCGTGTCTTGCCGGCGGAATGATCGGTCAAGCCTGGTCCCGCAGCGCCCGCCGCAGGATCTTGCCGACCGGCGTCTTCGGCAGTTCGGTGCGGAATTCGATGAATTTCGGTCGCTTGTAGCCGGTCAGGTTCTCGCGGCAATAGGCCATCAGGGTCTCGACGGTGAGCGCCGCGTCCTTCTTGACCACGAACAATTTAGGCACTTCGCCGGAATGCTCGTCCGGCACGCCGATGGCCGCGACTTCCAGCACGCCCGGGTGATGCGCCACCACCTCTTCCAACTCGTTCGGATAGACGTTGAAGCCGGAAACCAGGATCATGTCCTTCTTGCGGTCGACAATCTTGGTGTAGCCGCGCTCGTCCATGAAGCCCATGTCGCCGGATTTGAAGAAACCGTCCTTGGTCATCACCTTGGCGGTCTCGTCGGGCCGGTTCCAGTAGCCGGCCATCACCTGCGGGCCGCGGATGCAGATCTCGCCCACTTCGCCGAGCGGCACGTTGTTGCCGTCGTCGTCGCGGATGGCGATTTCCGTCGAAGGCAGCGGCAGGCCGATAGTGCCGGTGAAGTCGGCCGAGCTGAACTTGTTGGCGGTCGCCACCGGCGAGGTTTCGGACAGCCCGTAGCCTTCGCTCACCGGACAGCCGGTCAGCGCCTTCCAGCGTTCGGCGACGCCCTTCTGCACCGCCATGCCGCCGCCCAGCGTCAGGATCAGCGGCTTGAAGTCGAGCTTGCGGAATTCCTCATTGTTGAGCAACGCGTTGAACAGCGTGTTGAGGCCCGGGAAGATGTGCATCGGGTATTTCGCCAATTCCTTGACGAAGCCCGGAATGTCGCGCGGGTTGGGGATCAGCACGTTCTGCGCGCCCTGCTGCATGCCCATCAGCGCGTTCACCGTCAGCGCGAAGATGTGATAGAGCGGCAGCGCGCAGATGAAGTTGAGATGCGCCGGCTTGGGCTTCACCGTGTAGGCGTCCTCCACCCACAGCGAATTCTGYGCGACGTTCGAAAGCACGTTGCGATGCAAAAGCACTGCGCCCTTCGAGACACCGGTGGTGCCCCCCGTATATTGCAGGAAGGCGATGTCGTCGGCCGAGACCGTGGGCGGCTTGAAGGCGATGGTCGCGCCGGTCTTGAGCACGGCGTTGAACTTGACATGGCCGGGCAGTGACCATGCCGGCACCATCTTCTTCACCCGCCGCACGACGAGGTTGACGATGGCGCCCTTGAGGCCGCCCAGCATGTCGCCCATGGCGGCGACAATGACGTGCTTGACCGGCGTCCTTGCGATCACCGCCTGCAGCGTGCCGGCGAAATTCTCGAGGATGACGATCGCCTGCGCGCCCGAATCCTTCAGCTGGTGTTCCAGTTCGCGCGGCGTGTAGAGCGGGTTGATGTTCACCACCGTGTAACCGGCGCGCAGGATGCCCATCATCGCCACCGGATATTGCAGCACGTTAGGCATCATCAGCGCCACGCGCGCGCCCTTCTCCAGGCCTCTCGCCTGCAGATAGGCGCCGAACGCCGCCGACAGCCGCTCGAGCTCGGCATAGGTGATCGACTTGCCCATGCACACGAAGGCCGGCCGCCCGGCGAATTGCTTGCAGGCGCCGACCAGGAACTCGCCGATGGACTTGTAGGGCAGGGCGCCGATCTCGGCTGGCATGTTCTTGGGATAGCTTTTCAGCCACGGCTTTTCCGGCAGGCCGGCCGTGAGTTCGGTGATGGCCTTCGGCAAGCCCTTCGAGGCAGGCTTGGCGGCCTCCGCTTTTGCGGTGGCCGGCTTGTCCTTTTTGGCGGCCGCGGCCTTGGTCTTTGCCGCTGCTGGTTTGGCGGCTGCCTTGGCAGGCGCCGCCTTGGCGGCCGTCTTCCTCTTCGGCGCGGCGGCCGCCTTCTGAGCCTTGGGCGCATCGCTTTCGGCGGCGGTCTTGGCCTTTGCTTTCGCCGGGGCTGTCGTCTTGGATGCTTTTGCCAACTGTCTCTCCCTGTCGCCTTCTTGTCTGGCGCCGCCTCCGAAAGAAGCGTCCCTCCACGCCGGTTCGGATTTCCGGGAAATCCCGCCCATCGTCTATGTATTGCCTCTATCCGCGACCGTGCAAGCCTTGCCCCTGCGGCAACACGGGGAAAGATTTGCCGCCGAATTCCCGTGCTTCGATCGCCTTCCGTATCGTGCCTGGGCGGCGGGGCGAACTTGGGCAGGGAGGCCTCGCGCCGCCATTTCGAAAGATGGCCAATCAATAAAAAATTTCCATCATTAACAATGTCGTGAGAAGAAAAAACTACTCGTTTTTTCCGATATTTGAGCAAAGGATAGATTCTTTTCCTGCTTCCCATGGGGCACGCAAACGAGGTGTTCCAAAGGCGAAGAAACGGTGCTTATATGCGCCCTTCGCGAGCCTGATAGAGGGGCTTGAGAGAACATCAGGGAGTGCTCAATGAAAAAGACAATGGCTTTTGCAGCCGCGTTGCTGGCTGCAAGCGTCCTCAGCGGCATGGCCAGTGCCAAGACGCTTGTTTATTGCTCGGAAGCGTCGCCGGCCAATTTCGATCCCGGTACGACGACCGGCGGTAACGACTTCGACGCGTCTTCGCGCACCGTCTATTCGCGACTGGTCGAATTCAAGCACGGTGGCACCGAGATCGAGCCCGGTCTTGCCGACAAGTGGGAAATTTCCGACGACGGCCTGGTCTATACTTTCCATCTGCATCCGGGCGTGAAGTTCCAGACCACCGACTATTTCAAGCCGACGCGCGACCTCAACGCCGATGACGTCGTCTTCTCCTTCGATCGCCAGTTCAACAAGCAGAATCCATGGAACGGCGACAAGTATCTGCCGAACCTCACCTGGGACTATTACACCGGCATGGACATGCCGAAATATGTCGCCAAGTGGGAGAAAGTCGACGACCTCACCGTCAAGCTGACGCTGACCGAGCCGAACGCGCCGATGCTGGCCAATCTCGGCATGGACTTCGCTTCGATCGTGTCGAAGGAATATGCCGATCAGCTCGAGAAGGAAGGCAAGATGGCCGACTTCTCGACCAAGCCGGTCGGCACCGGTCCGTTCCAGTTCGTCGACTACCAGCTGGATTCGGTCATCCGCTACGCGGCCAACCCCGACTACTTCAAGGGCAAGGAAAAGATCGACGATCTCGTCTTCGCCATCACGCCTGACGCGACCGCCCGCATCCAGAAGGTGCTGGCTGGCGAGTGCGACGTGACGGTCTATCCGAACCCGGCCGACATCGCCACCATCAAGGCCAACAAGGACGTGACCCTGATGGATCAGGCCGGCCTGAACATCGGCTATATGAGCTACAACACCACGATCCCGCCGCTCGACAAGCCGGAAGTGCGCCATGCGCTCAACCAGGCGATCGACCGGGAGGCGCTGATCAAGTCGCTGTTCCAGGATGCCGGCGCCACGCCGGCCGAAAACCTGATCCCGCCGACCATGTGGTCGTGGAACAAGGATGTGAAGACCGACGCCTACAATCCGGAAGCGGCCAAGAAGGTGCTCGAGGCTGCCGGGCTGAAGGAGATCCAGCTCTGGGCTTCCGACCGCGCCCGTCCGTACAATCCTAACTTCCAGCGCGCCGCCGAGCTGATCCAGGCCGACTGGGCCAAGGTCGGCGTCAAGGCCAACATCGTCAACTACGAGTGGACGAAGTACCGCGAGGAAGGCAAGAAGAAGGATCGTCCCGGCGCCTTCCAGGTCGGCTGGACCGGCGACAATGGCGACCCGGACAATTTCTTCGCCACCCTCTTCGCCTGCTCGGCCATCGGCGTCTCGAACTATTCGAGCTGGTGCGACAAGGACTTCGAGGACCTGATCCAGAAGGCCAAGAAGACCAGCGACCAGGCCGAGCGCACCAAGCTCTATGAGCAGGCGCAGGTGATCTTCGCGAAGGAAGCGCCCGCCTTCCTGCTGGCGCACAGCCAGGTTTACGCGGTCGTTCGCAACAACGTCACCGGCTTCAAGATGGACCCGCTCGGCATTCACCGTTTCGACGGTGTTGACAAGTCCGAGTAATATTTGCGAACGGGGCGGCGCGAATTCGCGCCGCCCCGTTTCGACTTGACGATGCTCCGATATCTTCTCAACAAAATCGCCCTCCTGATCCCGACCCTGGTCGGCATCACCATCTGCGCCTTCGCCTTTGTCCGTCTGCTGCCCGGCGATCCGATCCTCGCCATGGCCGGCGAACATGGCGTCGCCCCCGCCCGCTACGAAGAGCTCAAGGAACAGTTCGGCTACAATCTGCCGATCTGGCAGCAGTACGCGCGCTATGTCGGCGAGGTCGCCACCGGCGATTTCGGCGTCTCCATCTCGTCCAAGCGGCCGGTCCTCGAGGAGTTCAAGACGCTCTTCCCGGCGACGTTGGAACTGTCCTTCTTCGCCATGGTCTTCGCCATGGTCATCGGCATTCCCGCCGGCATCTTCGCCGCCGTCAAGCGCGGCTCATGGTTCGACCAGTCGCTTATGGGTACCGCGCTTGTCGGCTATTCGATGCCGATCTTCTGGTGGGGCCTGCTGCTCATCATCTTCTTTTCCGGCTATCTCGGCTGGACGCCGGTGTCGGGCCGCATCGGCCTGCAGTTCTTCTTCAAGCCGATCACCGGCTTCATGACCATCGACAGCCTGCTTTACGGCAAATGGGACGCGTTCCGCTCCGCGCTCAGCCACCTGGTGCTGCCGTCGATCGTGCTCGGCACCATTCCGCTGGCGGTGATCGCGCGCCAGACGCGCTCGGCCATGCTCGAGGTGCTGGGCGAGGATTATGTCCGCACCGCCCGCGCCAAGGGGCTTTCGGCGGCCCGCGTCATCGGCGTGCACGCGCTGCGCAACGCGCTGATCCCGGTCGTCACCACGATCGGCCTGCAGGTCGGCACGCTGCTCGCGGGCGCCATCCTCACCGAGACCATCTTCGCCTGGCCGGGCATCGGCAAATGGATGGTCGATTCCATCTTCAAGCGCGACTATGTCGTCGTGCAGTCGGGTTTGCTTTTGATCGCGCTCATCGTCATGGCGGTGAACCTCATCGTCGATGTGCTCTATGCCGTCATCAACCCGCGCATCAGGGCAGCGTAGATGAGCCAGACCGAAATCGCCCCGATGGCCGCCGGCAGCCCGGATCGTCTCACCGGCCTGAAAACCTTCTGGCACTATTTCTCCGTGAACCGCGGCGCCGTCATCGGCCTGTTCGTGTTCATCCTTCTGGTGCTCGCAGCACTTTTCGCGCCGCTGCTCGCGCCTTACGCGCCCGACATTCAGGACAAGGCCGCGTTCCTCAGGCCGCCCGCCTGGCAGGAAGGCGGCTCGACGCAATATCTGCTCGGCACCGACCCGGTCGGCCGCGACATCCTCTCGCGCCTGCTCTATGGCGCCCGCTTCTCGCTGCTGATCGGCGCGGTGGTGGTCACGCTCGCGCTCACCGGCGGCATCACGCTCGGTCTGCTCGCCGGTTATTTCCGCGGCTGGGTCGACGTCGCGATCATGCGCGTCATGGACCTGATCCTGGCCTTCCCGTCGCTGCTCTTGGCGCTGGTCCTGGTCACCATCCTCGGTCCGGGTCTGTTCAATGCGATGCTGGCGATCGCGTTGGTGCTGCAGCCGCATTTCGCGCGCCTGGTGCGCGCCGCCGTGATGGCCGAGAAGAGCCGCGAATATGTCGTGGCGGCGAAGGTCGCGGGCGCCGGACATCTGCGTTTGATGCTCGCCACCATCCTGCCCAACTGCCTGGCGCCGCTGATCGTCCAGGGCACGCTGTCCTTCTCCAACGCCATTCTCGAAGCGGCCGCTCTCGGCTTCCTCGGCCTCGGCGCGCAGCCGCCGACGCCGGAATGGGGCACGATGCTTGCCTCGGCGCGCGAGTTCATCCTGCGCGCCTGGTGGGTGGTGACCTTCCCGGGCCTCGCCATCCTCATCACCGTGCTTGCCATCAACCTGATCGGCGACGGCCTGCGCGACGCGCTCGATCCCAAGCTCAGGAGGTCGTGATGGCGCTGCTCGACATCCAGAACCTCGTCGTCGAATTCCAGACCGCGTCCGGCCCGTTCCGCGCCGTCGACGGCGTCTCGCTTCATGTCGACGAGCGCGAGGTGCTCGCCATCGTCGGCGAATCCGGCTCCGGCAAGTCGGTCTCGATGCTGGCCGTGATGGGCCTCCTGCCATGGACGGCCACCGTCACCGCCGACCGCATGACCTTCAACGGCCGCGACCTGTTGAAGATCAGCCCGGCCGATCGCCGCAAGATCATCGGCAAGGACATCGCCATGATCTTCCAGGAACCGATCGCCAGCCTCAATCCCTGCTTCACCGTCGGCTTCCAGATCGAGGAAGTGCTGCGCTTCCATATGGGCATGGACAAGGCCCAGCGCCGGGCGCGCGCCATCGAGCTTTTCAAGCAGGTCGGCATCCCCGATCCGGCTGACCGGCTCAATTCCTTCCCGCATCAGATGTCGGGCGGCCAGTGCCAGCGCGTCATGATCGCGATGGCGATCGCCTGCAATCCGAAGCTCCTGATCGCCGACGAGCCGACCACGGCGCTCGACGTCACCATCCAGAAACAGATTCTCGATCTGCTGGTCTCGCTGCAGGCCAAATATGGCATGGGCCTGATCATGATCACCCACAATATGGGCGTGGTGGCCGAGACCGCCGACCGCGTCATCGTCCAGTACAAGGGCCGCAAGATGGAAGAGGCCGACGTGCTGTCGCTGTTTGAATCGCCGAAGAGCAACTACACGCGCGCGCTGCTCTCGGCCCTGCCGGAAAACGCCGTCGGCAACCGGCTGCCGACCGTCTCCGACATGCTGTTCGAGGCGGCGCCCTCCGGAGCCGGTGCATGACCAAGGTCGTCGAAGGCAAGGACATCAAGCGCGACTATCACGTCGGCGGCGGCCTGTTCCGCGGCGCGCGCACCGTGCATGCGGTGAAGGGCGTCTCCTTCAGCGTCGAGAAGGGCAAGACGCTGGCGATCGTCGGCGAGTCCGGCTGCGGCAAGTCCACGCTCGCCCGCATCATCACGCTGATCGATCCGGCCACCTCCGGCGAGCTCTTCATCGACGGCAACAAGGTCGACATCGCCAGGGACGGGCTGACCAAGGAAATGCGCCGCAAGGTGCAGATCGTGTTCCAGAACCCTTATGGTTCGCTCAATCCGCGCCAGAAGATCGGCGACGTGCTCGGCGAGCCGCTCCTGATCAACACCGACAAGCCGGCCGAGGAGCGGCGCGACCTGGCGATGAAGATGCTGAAGAAGGTCGGCCTCGGACCCGAGCATTACAATCGCTATCCGCACATGTTCTCCGGCGGCCAGCGCCAGCGCATCGCCATTGCCCGGGCGCTGATGCTGAATCCGAGCCTCTTGGTGCTGGACGAACCGGTCTCGGCGCTCGACCTCTCGGTGCAGGCGCAGGTGCTCAATCTGCTCGCCGACCTCCAGGACGAGTTCCAACTGACCTATGTCTTCATCAGCCACGACCTCTCGGTGGTGCGCTACATCGCCGACGACGTGATGGTCATGTATTTCGGCGAAGCGGTCGAATACGGTCCGCGCGACGAGGTCTTCTCCGACCCCAAGCACGCCTACACCAAGACGCTGTTCGCCGCGACGCCGCGCGCCGACATCGCCAGCATCAAAGCGAGGCTGGCGAAGAAGAAGGCGGCCTGACGCAAGGCGTCAGGCGCCGCTCCATTACGACAGCTTCGCGATGATCGCCCGCAGCGCTTCGCCAAACCGGCGCACTTCCTCGACCGTGTTGTAATGCACCAGCGAGGCGCGGATGGCGCCGCTGTCCATCGACAGGTTCAGCCGCTTCATCAGTCGCGGCGCATACATATGCCCGTCGCGGATGCCGATCTGCATCGCCGCCATCTCATCGACGATGCGCTGCGGCGAAAGCTTGCCGATGTTGAAGCAGAAGGTCGGCACGCGCTCGTGGATGCGCGCCTCGTCGGCGACGCCGTAGATCGTGGCGCCGCAATCCTTCAGCACCTTCATCATCTCGCGCGCCAGCATAAGCTCGTAGTCGCGGATGGCGTTCATGCCGGCGACGATGTTGTCGCGGCGCGAGCGGTTGTTCTGGGCTAAGAAGTTGCGGCCCACCGATTCCAGGTAGCGCACCGCCGCGTCCATGCCGGAGACGTTTTCGTAGATGAAGGTGCCGGCCTCGACCTTGTAGGGCGGCTCGTCCGGAATGAAATCCTCGCGGAAGGTCGGCAGCCGCTTCAGCGTGTCGAAGCGGCCCCACAGGAAGCCCATATGCGGCGAGAAATTCTTGTAGCCGGAGCAGACTAGGTAATCGCAGTCCCAGGCCTGCACGTCGATCAGTCCGTGCGGTCCGTAATGCACGCAGTCCAAAAACACTTCGGCGCCGGCCGCATGCGCGATCCTGGCCACCGAGGCGACGTCGACGATCGAGCCGATCGAATGCGCCGTCACCGTGCAGGCGACGAGCCGGGTGCGGTCCGACATCAGCGGCTTGAGGTCGTCGACATGCAGATTGCCGTCCTCGCGCATGCGCCACCATTTCAACYTGGCACCGGCGGATTCCAGCGCCAGCCAGGTGGCGATGTTGGCGTCATGGTCCATGTCGGTGACGACGATCTCATCGCGCTCTTGAAGCATCTGGCCGATGCCGAGGCTGACCAGGCGGATGAACGAGGTGGCGTTCATGCCGAAGCAGATTTCGGAGGGGCTGTAGGCGTTGATCAGGAGCGCGACGCTTGTCCGGGCTTCGGCGACCGACTGGTCGACCATGACGCTGCGGCCGTAGCGCCCGCCGCGCTGCACATTGTGCCCGACCAGATGGTTGGTCACCGCATCGAGCACGCTTTGCGGGATCTGCGCGCCGGCGGCATTGTCCATGAAGATGAAGTCGCCGGCCTGGCTGAGCGCCGGGAACATCGCGCGGATCTTTTCGACCGGGAACGAGGCGGCGCCGTCCTGCGCTTTCGAAACATGGTGCTGGTTCACGAGGCGTCTCCTTCAGGTCATCGATTCAGGTGGGGGATCAGTGCGCGGCGCGGGCCTTGCCGCGCTCTTCGAGGTAGCCGACCAGCCGCACCAGCGGCCACAGGAAGGCGAGGTAGATGATCGCGGCGCCGATCAGCGGCGTCGGGTTGGCCATCAGCGCCTGCGCGTCTGTCGCCTGCTTCAATAGGTCCGGCATCGCCACGACCGAGGCGAGCGCGGTGTCCTTGAAGACGGAGACGCAATTGCTGGTCAGCGGCGGGATGACGACACGGATCGCCTGCGGCAGGACAACCTTGCGCATGGCGACCCAGAAGGGCAGGCCGAGCGCTGCCGCCGCTTCGAACTGGCCTTCTGGGATGTTCTGGATGCCGGCGCGGCACACTTCAGCGGTGAAGGCGGCAAGCACCAGCGACAGCGCAAGTGCTGCCGACACGAAGGACGAGAGCCGAATGCCGACGAAGGGCAGGGCATAATAGATCAGGATCAGCACCACCAGGATCGGCAGCGCGCGGAAGATGTCAATATAGAGCGTCGCCAGCCGCCTCAACGGCTTCGGCGCGTAGAGCCGCACCAGGCAGATCGCCAGTCCGGCGATGGTGCCGAAGACGATTGCGGCGCAGCCGAGCAGGATGGTGTTGCCCAATCCGCGGATGAGGATCGGAAAGGATCGGACGAGGATGCCCCAGTTGAAGAAGGTGTCGATCAGTTCCATCGGCTCACCATGAAGGCAATGCCAAGCCCACCGCCTTCGCGGGCCTGAAGGGTGGAAGCGTGAGCGCCGGTCTGGCCGGCGCTCACGCGGCGACATTTCGCGGGATTATTGCGGGATCGGACCCGGCGTCACGGTGCTGGTTCCGGCTTCCGGGTCGACGCCGAACCACTTCTTGTGGATCGCGGCCATGGTGCCGTCCTTCTTCATGGCGGTGATCGCGTCATTGACCTTCTCGAGCAGCGGATGGCCCTTCTTGGTCATCATCGCGAAGCGCTCGCCGGTCGGGATGCGCACCAGGATCTTCAGCGCCGGCATCTGCTTGATGGCGAAGAGGAAGCCGGCGAGCTCGCCGGCGCGGCCGTCGATGCGGCCGTTCTGCACGTCCAGCAGAAGGTCCTGCTGGGCGTTGTAGCTCTTGGTCTCGGCGACGCCGAGCTTGGCGGCGTTTTCCTTCATATAGGCTTCGCCGGTCGAGCCGGCGATGACGCCGATGGTCGTGCCCTTGAGGTCGTCGAGCGACTTGATGGCGGAATCCGCCTTGCCGACGATGGTGCCGTCGCTGTCGTAATAGGCTTGAGTGAAGCCCTGGTTCTGCAGCCGCTCCTTGGTCACCGAGATCGAGGACACGGCGAAATCGATGCGGCCGGAAGCGGTCGCCGCGAACAGCGCCTGGAAGCCCAAATCCTGGAACTCGACATCGGCGCCGATGCGCTTGGCGACGTCGTTGGCGACGTCGATCTCAAAACCCTCGAAGCCGCCGGAATCGGTCTTGTATTCCCACGGCGGGTTGGCCGGATAGGCCCCCACCATGATCTTGTCGGCAAAGGCGGGCGCCGCGAAGGCCACGCCCGCGGCAATCATCACCCCAATCAGTCCTAGACGTTTCAACATCTTGCTTCCCTCTGGTTCGGTTCCTCTTCCGCTTCTTCCGGCGCCAGCTCCCAGGCGCCGCAGGCGAGGCGGTGCCTGCAATCAGGATGCGCGGCGATGCCGCGAACCGATATGGTCCTGGAGTCTGGCGATCAGCGCATCGACCGCCGCTTCCGTGGTGACAATGCCGGGCGACAGCCTGAGCGTCGTGCCGCGCGCGTCGCAGTAGAGGCGCTCGTTGCGCAGCGAAGCGACAATTTTCGCCGCCTCGACGCCTTGCGGCAAGCCGAGCATGACGCTGCCGCCGCGCTCGCCGGCGTCGAGCGGCGAACGCAGCGCCCAGCCATTGTCGAGCGCCGCGCCGATGATGCGCTCGACGAGCGCGGCGTTCTGCGCGCGGATGGYGTCGATGCCTGTCTTTTCCACCCACTCCAGCCCGGGCAGCGACGCGATGCTTGCGAGGATCGCCGGCGTGCCATGATCGAAGCGGCGCGCGTCGTCGGCATAGGCGAAGGCGTCGAGATCCCAGGAGAACGGGTTCGGCTGGCTAAACCAGCCGCGCAGCTCCGGCCGGCAGGTCGCAAGCAATTCCGGCGCGACCTGCAATATCCCGGCACCGGAAGAACCGCACAGCCATTTGAGCGATGTCGAGACGACGAAATCGACCGGCGTCGCGGCAACCGAAAACGGCGCAACGCCGATGCCTTGCGTGACGTCGACACCGACAATGCTGCCCATGGCGCGGCCATGCGCGGCGAGCCGCTCGACATCGCAGCGATGCGAGGCCGTCGAGGTGACGAAGGTGATGAGCGCGAGCCCGACATCGTCTTGCCAGCGGGCAATGAAATCCTCATCGCGCACCCAGCTTTCGCCCGGCGGCAGCGGCACGGTGTCGAGCGTGAAGCCGAAGCGCTCGGCCAGGCCCGCGAGCAGGAAATGCAGGCTCGGGAAGCAATCGCCGGCAACCAGCAGGCGTTTTCCCGCCAGGCGCTCCGCCGGAAGCCCGCCGATCAGGCTGTAGAGCGCGGCAGTGACATTCTCGGCTGTGGTCAGCGTACCCTTCGGCGCCTCGATCAGCCGCGTCCAGGCGTCGATGAAGCGTTGCCGTGCGGCCAGCGCGGCCGGCCACTGGCCGTCGTCCTCCGCCGACCAGATGGCGGAAAATTCCGCCAGCGCGGCGGCCATCGCCTCGGCCTTGCCGGGGAAAGTGCCGATCGAATGATAGAGAAAATAGCCGGACATTTGCTGTCTCTCGCTCCCTTGTGATCATGTGATCACAAATCCAGGAAGGGATCAATCCTTTAAGGCTGAAGAAAGTCGGCGGGAGTGGTCAAAAAGGGCTACTGCTTGGTCCAGTGCGACTGCGACGGGACCGTTTCCGCGCTTCGGTTACCGCCGTTGAAAAAAATCAGGACGCTTTGCCGAAAGCGGCGAAATCGACTGCCTTGGGCTCGGGCACGTCGGGACAGATCGTGCGCAGCGTCGCTTGAGTCGCCGTGATGTCGGCCACGACCTCGTCGCGGGCGCGCGGAAAATCCTTGTCCCTGATGGCCGCGATGATCGCGGCGTGACGTCCAGAGGGTTCCATCGTGCCGGCGCGCATCAGCGGCGCGACATGGTTGGACAACAGCCGCATATAGGGGCCGAAGCGCAGCCACAGCGTCTCGATCAACTGGAACAGCACGTCGGAGCCGGAAGCGCGATAGATGGTGAAGTGGAACTGCTGGTTCTTGGCGATCAGCTCGTAGATGCTGCCGTCACGGCCGATCGCCTGCTGGTCGTCGGTGACCCTCTGCAAGGAAGCGACATCGGCCGCGGTCAGGCGCGGCGCGCCGAGCTCGGCGGCGAGCCCCTCGACGGCGAGCCGGGCCCGGCAGAGGTCATCGAGCCGCGCCCGCGTCACCACCGGCACGCAGGCCGAGCCATTCTGCGAGATCTCCAGCGCGTTCTCCGCCGCCAGCCGCCGCAGGGCCTCGCGCACCGGCATGTTCGAGGTGCCGAAGGCCTCGGCCAGCGAGGCGATGGTCAGCACTTGCCCGGGATCGAAACTGCCGACCATCAAGGCATGGCGAAGCTGCTGATAGACGCCATCCTGGACGGTGATGCGTCCCGATACGGGTTCGAAGCCCAGAGCCACGCTTTTGCTTTCCTTGGATACCGGCAAAGTCTATGTGCGAAGACATCCCCGCCGAAGCGGGCGTGATCATCTGATCATAGATTGCGGCAGTAGCCAAGCGGGCTGCGGTTTGGTCTCAGGCGTTCGATCGATATCCGCTATCTCACTCCGGAATGACCGCCGTCGCCTGGATCTCCACCTTGGCGCGGTCCTCGACCAGCGCCACCACCTGCATGGCGGCCATCGCCGGAAAATGCCGGCCGATGACGTCGCGGTAGGCCTCGCCGATCCCCTTCAGGTTGGCGAGATATTCGGCCTTGTCGGTGAAGTACCAGGTCATGGAGGTGATGTGCCGCGGCTCGCCGCCGGCTTCGGCCAGCACCGCGACGACATTGGCGAGCGTCTGGCGCACCTGGCCGACGAAGTCGTCGGTCTCGAACTGGCATTGCCCGTTCCAGCCCACCTGGCCGCCGACGAACACCAGCCGCCCTTGCGCGGCCACGCCATTGGCGTAGCCGACCGGTTTGGCCCAGCCTTCCGGCTGCAGGATCGTGTGCATGTCTAGCCTCCCCCTTGGTTGAAATGCGGTCCGCAAGGCATGGTGTCAGACGGCGCCCATCACCTGCCTGGCGATGACCACCTTCTGCACGTCGGAAGCGCCCTCATAGATGCGCAGCGCCCGGATCTCGCGATAGAGGCTCTCGACGATGTGGCCCTTGCGCACGCCGTCGCCGCCATGCAGCTRCACCGCCTTGTCGATCACCTCCTGCGCCTTGTCGGTGGCGAACAGCTTGGCCATCGCCGCTTCGCGGGTGACACGGGCGGCGCCCATGTCCTTGGTCCAGGCGGCGCGGTAGATCAGGAGCGCGGCGGCGTCGACATCCAGCGCCATGTCGGCGATATGGCCCTGCACCATCTGCAACTCGGCCATCGGCGCGCCGAACAGTTTGCGTTCGGCGGCCCTGCTGACGCTCTCGTCCAGCGCACGCCGCGCGAAACCGAGTGCCGCCGCGCCCACCGTCGAGCGGAAGACGTCGAGCACCGACATGGCCATGCGGAAACCGTCGCCCGGCTTGCCGATCTGGGCGGAAGCCGGAACGCGGACATTGTCGAAGGAGAGCCGCGCCAGCGGATGCGGCGCGATCACCTCGAGCCGTTCGGCAATGGCAAGGCCCTCGGCGTCGCCCGGCACGATGAAGGCGGAGATCCCCTTGGCGCCCGGTGCCTCGCCGGTGCGGGCGAAGACGACATAGAGGTCGGCGATGCCGCCGTTGGAGATCCAGGTCTTCTCGCCGGAAAGCACATAGAAGTCGCCGTCGCGGACCGCTGTCATTTCCATGTTGGCGACATCGGATCCCGAGCGTGGCTCTGACAGCGCAAAGGCGGAAATCGCCTGGCCGGCTCGCGTCTTTTCCAGCCAGCGCTGCTGCTCCGGCGTGCCGAACAGCGTGATTGCTCCAGTACCGAGCCCCTGCATGGCGAAGGCGAAATCGGCGAGCCCGTCATGGCGGGCCAGCGTCTCGCGGGTGATGCATAGCGTGCGCACGTCGAGCGGGCCGGGATTGGCGGGGTCGAGCGCTGTCGGCTTCAGCCAACCGTCGCGGCCGAGTTTCGCCACCAGCTCGCGGCAGGCGGCGTCGACGTCGTGATGGTCGACGGGCAGGTTCTTTGCGCACCAGCTGTCGAGGCGTTCAGCGAGCTGGCGGTGGCGGTCTTCGAAGAAGGGCCAGTTGAGGAAGGAACGGTCAGGCATGGGCGCCTCCGCTTTGCTTCAAACGTCGAGCTCTACGGCGCCCCCCTCTGGCCTGCCGGCCATCTCCCCCACAAGGGGGGAGATTGGCAGTTTCGGCGCCGCCGCTTCTCCTGCGGCGCTGGAGATTGGCGAAAGCCGAGATGACAGCTGATCTCCCCCCTTGTGGGGGAGATGTCCGGCAGGACAGAGGGGGGCGCTGTCCCGCCAGCGTCTCCATCAACGCAACCATCCTCAATTCCCCTCGAACACCGGTTTTTCCTTCGCCACGAACGCGTTATACGCCCGCTCGAAGTCGCCGGTCTGCATGCAGATCGCCTGCGCCTGCGCTTCCGCCTCGATCGCCTGGTCGAGACCCATCGACCATTCCTGGTTGAGCTGCGTCTTGGTGATGCCATGGGCGAAGGTCGGCCCGGAAACGATGCGCGCCGCCGTGTCGAGCGCGTCGGCTTCCAGTGCCGCCGCATCGACCAGGCGGTTGTAGAAGCCCCAGCGCTCGCCCTCAGTGGCGCTCATCGTGCGGCCTGTGTAGAGCAACTCGGCGGCGCGGCCCTGGCCGATGATGCGCGGCAGGATCGCGCAGGCGCCCATATCGCAGCCGGCGAGGCCGACGCGGGTGAACAGGAAGGCGGTCTTGGCTTCGGGCGTGGCGATGCGGATGTCGGAAGCCATGGCGATGATCGCGCCGGCGCCGACCGCCACGCCGTCGACCGCGGAAATGATCGGCTTGCCGCAATTGAGCATCGCCTTGACGAAGTCGCCGGTCATGCGCGTGAAGGCGAGCAACTGCTTCATGTCCATCTTGACCAGCGGCCCGATGATGTCGTGGACATCGCCGCCCGAGCAGAAATTGCCGCCATTGGGCAGGAACACCGCCGCGTCGACATCCTCGGCATAGACCAGGTCGCGGAACGTGTCGCGCAACTCCGCGTAGCTGTCGAAGGTCAGCGGATTCTTGCGCTCGGGACGGTCGAGCCGGATCTTCGCGATCTTGCCTTCGACATCCCAAAGGAAGTGTTTCGGCTTGAGCTTGGCGATAGTGCTCATTCGCGTCCCTCCCAGTTGCTGCGGAACGATTTCAGCATGCCGGTCAGCCGGCGCGCCTCGTCCTCGCTGACGGTGCCGAGCAGTTCGCCGACCCAATTCTCATGCGCCGCGGCGATCGCGGCGAAGGATCTCGAGCCTTCCTCGGTCAGCCGCACCATCGAGGTGCGGCGGTCGCCGTTGCGCCGCGCCCGCGTCACCAGGCCTTCGGAAACCAGCCGGTCGACGATGCCAGTGACGTTGCCGTTCGACACCAGCAGGAAGCGCGACAGGTCGCTCATCAGCATGCCTTCCGGCGATCGGTAGAGCGCCGCCATCACGTCGAAGCGCGGCAGCGTGGTGTCGAACTCCTTCTTCAGCCGCTCGCGCAGCTCGGCCTCGATGGTGCGCGAGGCGCGCAGCAGGCGGATCCACAGCCGCAGCCTCTCCTTGCCCGGCCCGGTTGAGGTCGGTCCCGCTACCATGTCTCGCCTCCCGAAACCGAAATCGCCTGTCCGGTGATCGATCGCGCGGCATCGCTGCACAGCCAAAGCACCGCCGAGGCGATTTCCTCCGGCTGGACGAAACGCCCTTGCGGGTTCGTCGCCGCGAGGTTCGCGCGCGCCTCGTCGGCGGAACGTCCCGTCTTCTCGACGATGCGCTGAACGGATTCTTCCAGCATCTCGGTCTCGACGAAGCCCGGGCAGACGGCGTTGACGGTAACGCCCGACTTGGCGGTCTCGGCGGCCAAAGCCCGCATCAGTCCGACGACGCCGTGCTTGGCGGCGACGTAAGGCGCGACATAAGCGTAGCCCTTCAAGCCGGCAGTGGAGGCGACGAAGACAATGCGTCCGACCTTCCGTGCCAGCATGCCGGCCAGCGCCGGCTTCACCGTCAGGAAGGCGCCGGTGAGATTGACGTCGAGCGTACGCTGCCAGTCCGCAAGCGCGGTCTTGTGCGCCGGCGCGCTGCCCGCCATGCCGGCATTGGCGACGACGATATCGAACGGCCCGCGCGCGGCTTCGGCCTTCTCGTGGAGGGCCGCCATCTCAGTCTCGTTTGTGACGTCGGCGGCGAGCCAAGAGATGCGGCTATTCTCCTTCGCGACCTCGGCCAGCGCCGCTTCGCGCCGCCCGCAGATGGTGACGTTCACGCCGGCTTTCGCCAGCGCAAACGCGATCGCCTTGCCGACGCCGGAGCCGCCGCCCGTAACCAGCGCGTGCTTGCCGGCAATTGCCCGCGCGGCGCTCATACTTTGAGCCCCGCTGCAGCTTCGCGCTCGGCCAGCCGGTAGATCTGGTCGCGTCCGCGCAAATAAGGATCCGGCCATTTGACGCCGCGGTCGCCAAGTGTGACCGCCGCATGCAGCGTCCAGTAGGGATCGGTAAGATGCGGCCTGGCCAGCGCCACCAGATCGGCGCGGCCGGCCATCAGGATCGAGTTGGCATGGTCTGGTTCGTAGATGTTGCCGACAGCCATCGTCGCCATGCCGACCTCGTTGCGGATACGGTCGGAGAATGGCGTCTGGAACATGCGGCCGTAGACCGGCTTGGCGGCGATGGTGGTCTGCCCGGCCGACACGTCGCAGAGATCGACGCCCGCCTGATGGAGTAGCCTGGCGATCTCGACCGCATCGGCCGGCGTGACGCCTTCGATCCCCACCCAGTCATTGGCCGAGATGCGCATCGAGATCGGCTTCTCGGCCGGCCACACAGCGCGCACCGCATGGAAGATCTCCAGCGGATAGCGCATGCGGTTTTCCAGCGAGCCGCCATACTCGTCGGTGCGGCGGTTGGTCAGCGGCGTGATGAAGGCCGACAGCAGATAGCCATGCGCGGCATGGATCTCCAGCATGTCGAAGCCGCAGCGCGCGGCCATCTCAGCCGAAGCGACGAACTGGTCGCGAACCATGTCCATGTCGACGCGGTCCATCGCCTTCGGCACCTGGTTCTGCGGCGACCACGGCACGGCCGAGGGCGCCATCACCGGCCAGTTGCCCGAGATGAGCGGCACGTCGGTTCCTTCCCAGCCGAGGCGGGTCGAGCCCTTGGCGCCGGAATGGCCGATCTGGGCGCAGATTTTCGCTTCAGTCTCGGCGTGGACGAAATCGACCAGCCGCTTCCAGGCGACTTCGTGCTCCGGCTTGTAGAAGCCTGGGCATCCGGGCGTGATGCGCCCCTCGGGGCTGACGCAGGTCATCTCGATATAGAGGAGGCCGGCGCCGCCCTTGGCGCGCTCGGCATAGTGAGAAAAATGCCAGTCGGTCGGGCATCCGTCGACGGCCTTGTACTGCGCCATCGGCGACACGACGATGCGGTTGGTGAGCGCCATGTCGCGCAGCTTGAACGGCGCGAACATCGGCGCGCGGCGTAAGCTGTTGCCGCCCGCGCCGGCCTTGCGCTGGAACCATTCCTCGGCGTTCGCCAGCCATTCGGCATCGCGCAGGCGAAGGTTCTCGTGGCTGATGCGCTGCGAGCGGGTGAGCAGCGAATAGTTGAACTGAACTGGATCAAGCCCGAGATATCGTTCGACTTCCTCGAACCATTCCAGCGAATTGCGCGCCGCCGATTGCAGCTTCAGCACCTCGGTGCGCCGCGCATCCTCATATTTGCGGAAGGCCGCCTCCAGATCGGGCTCGGCTTCGACATAATCCGCGAGCGCCACCGCGCTTTCCAGCGCCAGCTTGGTGCCGGAGCCGATCGAGAAATGCGCCGATGCCGCGGCATCGCCCATCAGCGCCAGGTTCTTGTAGGACCAGCGCTCGCACAGCACGCGTGGGAAGTTGATCCAGGCCGAACCACGGATGTGGTTGGCGTTGGTCATCAGCGGATGACCGCCGAGATGCTTTGCAAAAATGCGCTCGCAGACCGCGATCGATTCCTGCTGCGTCATCTGGCCGAAGCCGAAAGCGTTCCAGGTCTGCTCGCTGCATTCGACGATGAAGGTCGCGGTCTCGCTGTCGAACTGGTAGGCATGCGCCCACACCCAGCCATGCTCCGTCTTCTCGAAGATGAAGGTGAAGGCATCGTCGAATTTCTGCGTGGTGCCCAGCCACACGAACTTGCATTTGCGGGTGTCGATGTCCGGCTTGAAGACGTCCGCGAAGGCCGCGCGCGACTTCGAGTTCAGCCCGTCGGCGGCGACCACCAGGTCGTGCGTTTCCATGAAAGGTTTCGGGTCGGAAATCTCGGTCTCGAACATCATCTTGATGCCGAGCTCGCGGGCGCGCCGCTGCAACAGGATCAACAGCCGCTTGCGGCCGATGCCGCAGAAGCCGTGGCCGGAAGACACCGTGCGCACGCCGTCATGGATGACGGCGATGTCGTCCCAATAGGCGAAATGCTTCTTGATCCAGACGGCGCTGACCGGGTCGTTCCTGGTCAGGTTCTCCAGCGTCTCCGCCGACAGCACCACGCCCCAGCCGAACGTGTCGTCCGGGCGGTTGCGCTCATAGACAGTCACCTCATGCGCGGCGTCGCGCAGTTTCAGCGAGATGGCAAAGTAGAGTCCGGCCGGTCCGCCGCCGAGAACCGCAACCTTCATGTCTTGCGATCTCCTCTAGAGCAATTCCAGGAAAAGTGCGTAGCGGTTTTCCGTCCGGAATTGCGTAAACTCCATAAGGTCTCGGGAGCCGCCGGCAAAGGCCGGCGATCCCAACTCTCAGTATCGCGCCGCGCGGCAATTATTTCAAGCTTGAAGTTTTATAATTGAATGATCGCCGCCGATGCGTTTGGTTCGTCACTTGGCCGGGTCCTTCGGGCTCCACAGCACCGTCTCGGCGCCCTTTTCGTAGGCCATGCCTTCGGGGTAGCTGATCGCCTCCAGCTGCAGCCCCCACGGCGCCTGGAAATAGAGGATGGTCTGGCCGGCGGCCGGGCCTTCCTTCACCGGCAACGRTCCCATCCTGGTCTTCACGCCCTTGCCCTCGAGATAGGCCTTCGCCGCGGCGACGTCGTCTACATAGAAGGCGATATGATAGCCGCCGATATCGCTGTTCTTGGGCGTTGCGTCCTTCTGGTCAGGTGCTGTGTATTTGAACAGCTCGATGTTCGATCCGTAGCCGCAACGGATCTGAGTGATCTCCTCGATCACCGCCTTCGGATCGACGCCGAGCAGGTCTTGCATGAAAGTGCCCTTGTCGTCGGCGAACGGCCCGAAGGACATCGCCTTCTTGCAGCCGACGATAGTGGTGAAGAAATCGACGGCCTGCTTCATGTCGGGCACGGTGATGCCGGTATGGTCGTGCCCGCGCATGCCGGGGATCGAATCCGCTGAAGCCGCTCCCATTGCACCAAACAAAGAGGCCGCGAAGACCGCCGCCTGGATTGCGTATTTCATGTCACCCTCCATTGGCGGGCCGACTTGTCCTGGCGCACATCCGAGGCCCGCTGGTCGGCGTGCGAATATCGAAACTCAATTCATGCTGGCACCTTCGGCCGCAGCCAGTCCGGATCGATCTCGGGGAGCGGAATGGCGGCGAGCAGGTCGCGCGTGTAGGCCTCCTTCGGGTTGTCGAACAGTGCGTCCGTGGCGCTGGCCTCCACGATCCTGCCCTCGCGCATGACGATGACCTGCTGGCAAAGCCGCCGGATCACCGAAAGGTCATGRCTGATGAAGGCGACCGTCAGGCCCATCTCGGCCGCCAGTTTCTCCAGCAGAGTCAGGATCTGCGCCTGCGTCGAGACGTCGAGGCCGGAGACGATCTCGTCGGCCAGCACGAATTTCGGCGACAGCGCGAGCGCCCGCGCGATGCCGACGCGCTGGCGCTGGCCGCCCGACAATTCGTGGCGGTAGCGGCTGGCGAAGCTCTGCGGCAGGCCGACGCGCTGCAAGGCTTCAGCAACACGCTCCTTCAGCCGGTCGCCCAGCCCGTTCTGCCTCAAGGGCGCGGCGATGATGTTGAAGATCGTATGGCGCGGATTGAGCGACGACATCGGGTCCTGGAAGATCATCTGCAAGTCGCGGCGCAGCGGCCTGAGCTCTCCCTCCGAAAGATGGCCGATGTCGCGCTCCTCGAAGCTGATCGAGCCGGCGCTCGGCTCGAGCAGCCTGACCAGCGAGCGTCCGAGCGTCGACTTGCCGGAACCGGATTCCCCGACGATGCCGGTGACCGATCCCTTGGGCAGGTCGAAATCGAGCCCTTTCAGGATTTCCGCCAGCGGCGCGCGGCCGATCAACGGCTTGCGCGTCATGTCGGGCAGCGCCACCTTCAGGCCCCGCACGGAAAACAGCGGCTCAGCCATGGCTTGGCCTCCAGTCCTTGTCGGCAGCCGCGATCTCAGTCGCCAATCCGGCAAGCACGCTCTCGTCCACCGGCTTCAGCGAGGCATACGGATCGGTGTAGCGCGGCGTCGCCGCGATCAGTGCTTTYGTGTAAGCGTGCTGCGGCGCCTCGAAGAGCTGCGCGGTCTCGGCCTCCTCGACCACCTTGCCGGCATAGAGCACCGACACTTTCTGGCTGATCTTGGCGACGACGCCGAGATCGTGGGTGACGAACAGGATCGCCGTGCCGTGGTCGCGCTGCAACTGCGCGATCAGCCGCAGGATCTGCTTCTGCACGGTCACGTCCAGCGCCGTCGTCGGCTCGTCGGCGACGATCAGCCTCGGCTCCGCCGCGAAGGCCGCCGCGATCAGCACGCGCTGCCGCATGCCGCCGGAGAGCTCGTGAGGATAGCTCTTCAGCACGCGCTCAGGATCGCGGATCTGCACCTCGTCGAGCAATTGGCGGATGCGTGTGTCGGCCCGCTCGCCGCTCCAGCCGAGGATGCGCACCAGCCGGTCGGTCATCTGCGCGCCGACGCGGCGCGACGGGTTGAGCGCGGTCAGCGGATCCTGCGGGATGAGCGCCGTGCGGGCACCGATCAAAGTGCGCCGCGCCTTGACATCGAGACGGCCGAGATCCTCGCCCTCGATCAGCATCTCGCCTTCGACGACCCGCACGCTTTTCGGCAGCACGCCGAGCACCGCCTTGCCGATCATCGTCTTGCCGGCGCCGCTTTCGCCGACCAGCGCGCGGACTTCACCCGGCTGGACTGTGAGCGAGACCGAGCGCAGCACGCGCTGGCCGTTGGGCAGCACGGCGCTGAGTTCGCGAATGTCGAGGCACGCGCTCATCGCAGCACCGGATCGAAACGCGCCTTCAGCGCTTCGCCGAACTGGCTGAAGGAAAGCACGGTGAGGATCAGCGTGATCAGCGGGAACACCAGCACCCACCAGGCCTGATGGATCGACAGCCGGCCCTCGGCGATGATGCTGCCCCAGGTCGGGTCGTCGGTCGAGATCGACAGGTTGACGAAGGAGAGGATCGCCTCGACGATCACGGCGATGCCCATTTCGAGCGACAGCAGCGCCACCACCGACGGCAGCACATTGGGCAGCACTTCACGCAGCATGATGCCGATGCGGCCATAGCCGGCGATGCGCGCGCTCTCGACATAATCCATGCGCGCCTGGCTCATCGCCTCGGCGCGGATCACCCGGCAGAAGCGCGTCCAGTCGATGATCGCGATGGCGAGGATCACGGAGCTGAGGCCCGTGCCCAGCACCGCGACCAGAAGGATCGCGAACAGCACTGGCGGGAAGGCCATCCAGACATCGACGACGCGCGAGATGATGCGGTCGGCCCAGCCCCCGAAATAGCCGGCGATCAGCCCCAATGCCGAACCGATGAGGCAGGCGGATGTCGCGGCGGCGAAGGCGACGATGAAGGCGATGCGTCCGCCGAAGATCAGCCGCGAGAGAAGATCGCGACCCAGGCTGTCGGTGCCCAGCCAATAGCCGGGCTCGGCGCCATCCAGCCAGAAGGGCGGCAGGCGCTCCAGCATCAGGTCCTGCGCCAGCGGGTCCTGCGGCGCGATCAGCGGCGCGAAGATCGCCGCGAGCAGCGCCAGCAGAAGCCAGCCGCCGGCCAGCCACAGCCGCGGGCTTGAGGCTCGTCGGGCGATGCGCGCCTCATCCATGACGCAGTCTCGGATTGAGCAGCGCATACATCATGTCGACGGCAAGGTTGATCAGCACGAAGAGCAGCGCGAACACCAGCACGATGCCCTGGATCAGCGGCAGGTCGCGG
This sequence comes from Mesorhizobium sp. LCM 4577, assembly GCF_001854795.2. Lineage (NCBI taxonomy): Bacteria > Pseudomonadati > Pseudomonadota > Alphaproteobacteria > Hyphomicrobiales > Phyllobacteriaceae > Mesorhizobium > Mesorhizobium sp. LCM 4577. The sequence goes on from NZ_MDDU01000001.1 coordinate 904,990, forward strand.
TTGATGACGGCGTCGATTGCCATGTTGCCGAGCCCCTCATAGGAAAACAGCCGCTCGACGATGACGGTGCCGCCGATGAGCAAGGTGAACTGCACGCCGACCAGCGTCAACGTCGGCAGCGCCGCATTCTTCAGCGCCTCGCGCAGGATCACCTGAGTTTCCGAAAAACCTTTCACCCGGGCGAGCACGACATAGTCGAGGTCCAGCACTTCCTTCAGCGACTGTTTCAAGAGCTGCGCGATGATCGCCGCCAGCGGCAGCGCCAAGGCAACGGCCGGCATCAGCATGTGCTTGATGAGGTCCCAGGTGAGGTCGAAGCGGAGTCTCAAGATACTCTCGACCAGATAGAACTGGGTGATGAAAGGCAGGTCCAGCTGCGGCGAGACGCGGCCGGAAATGTCGAAGACGGGCACCAGCACGCCGAAGAGCAGGATCAGCACCAGGCCCCAGAGGAAATCGGGGATGGAGAGTGTCGCGCCGCTGGCAATGTCGATGCCGGCTTCGAGCGCCGTGCCGCGTGAGCGCGCGCCGAGGATTGCTGCGGTGGCGCCGATCGCCACCGCCATCAGCAGTGCCACGGTCGCAAGCTCCAGCGTTGCCGGCAGCCGGTTGGAGACAAGGCCAAGCACGTCCTGGCGCAGCGATATCGAGGTGCCGAAATCGCCATGCAGCACGCCGGCGAGCCAGATGAAGAACTGCTGCACGATCGACTTGTCCAGCCCGTAGAGCGCACGCAGCCGCGCAATGTCGTCATTGCTGGCGCCGGGCGGCAGCATCATGGCGATCGGGTCGCCGGGCGCGACGCGGATGACGACGAAGACGACGATGGCGACGCCGAACAGCGTCACCAGCATCGTCAACAGACGAACGAAGAATCTCTGCAGCAGCATGCTCGCTGAGCCTAATGCACTCGGCCCCTCACCCGGCCTCCGCTTCGCTCGGCCGACCTCTCCCCGAGGGGAGAGGAGCTTGCCGGCGTTGCCCCAGTCTCTTCTCCCCAACGGGGAGAAGGTGGCCCGAAGGGCCGGATGAGGGGGCCTGCGACGTTGAAGGAGGCGCGCTAGCGCGCCTCCTCGATTCGGTCAGGCGGCCGGCGTCATCAGCGCCGGCAACAGCGCGCCGGACACGTGCTGCACGACATTGACCTTCTTCGAGTGCACGATCGGCTGCGCATACTGCATCAGCGGCAGCACATAAGCCTGCTCGGCGATGTACTTGTCGACGGCCTTCCAGCCGGCGATGCGCTTGGCCTCGTCCTTCTCGCCCCACAGCGGGTTGATCATGTCGATCAGGTCCTGGCTGTCCCACACCGAATGCGGGCTCGGGCCGTACATGGCAAAGCCCGTCGAGGTGGTCGGGTCGCCGATCGAGTTGCCCCAATTGTAGAAGGCGGCCGGCGCCAGCTTGTCGGCGGCGCGCAGCTCGTAGTGCTTGGCGATCTCGTAGACCTCGATTTTGGCCTCGATGCCGACCTTGCGCCACATGCCGACGATCGCCTGGATCATCTCATAGTCCTTGGGCTTGAAGCCCTTGGTCGTCTGTATCGTGAATTTCACCGGCTTTTCCGGCGAGTAGCCGGATGCGGCGAGCAGTTCCTTGGCCTTGTCCGGATTGTGCTCGACCTTGATCGACGGATCGAAGGCCGCGTATTCCGGCGTCTCCAGCGTTGCGATCGGCAGGCCGTAGCCGCGCAGCAAGCGCTTGACCAGAAGCTCCTTGTCCACCGCCATCACCGCCGCCTGGCGGACATTCTTGTCCAGCATCGCCTCGATGTCGTTGAAGAAGATCATGCCGATGTCGGAGACGTTCTTGATCGAGCCGGCCAGCCCGTCCTTGGCGATCAGCCGGTCATATTCCTCATAGGGGATTTCGAGCGTCACCTGCGAGGAGCCGGATTCGATCTCGGCAACGCGGCTCGCCGCGTCGGTGACGAATTTGATCGTCACATTCTCGAAGGCCGGCTTCGTGCCCCAGTAATGCGGGTTGGCCTTCAGCCGCAGGAAGGCGTTGCGCTCGAATTTGTCGACCATATACGGCCCGGTGCCGATCGGCGCCTTCTCGAAGCCTTCCGCGCCGACCTTCTCGTAGTAGGCCTTGGGCAGGATGTAGCCCGTCAGGAACGACATCCATTTGAAATAGACCGGGTCGAACTGCACGACGTCGCCGGTGATCTTGTTGCCGTCGATCTTGAAATTGTTGACGTTCTTCCAGACGAACTGGATCGGGTTGCCGGTCTTCTCGTCGCCGGCCCGCTGCAGCGACCACACCACGTCCTCCGCCGTGAAGGGCGAGCCGTCATGCCATTTCACGCCGTCGCGAACCGTCATCATCACCTTGGTGCGGTCGTCGTTCCAGCCCCATTCGGTGAGCAGGCCCGGCGTGAAGGAAAGGTCCGGCTTCTGGCCGATGATCTGGTCGAACACCGACTGATAGAGGCCCTGGATGGTCGGGTTGACGGCCGAGGGGCCGGTCGTCGGGTCCCAGGAGGGCAGGTTGACGTTGTAGGCGATGGTGAGTTCGTCCGCCGCCTTGGCCGCCCTCGGCAGGCCGAGCGTCGCGGCACCGATCGCCGCGGCGCCATACCCAAGCAAGTCACGTCTGTTGATGGTCATGGTCGTTCCCCTTGTTGGTTGTCATTTGTCCGCGCGGCGTTTTTTCATTCGGGTGGTGGGCAACCGCGCCTTGTCCATCCCGGAATCTCTTTGGCTCAACCTCCTCCCAGCTGTTGGGCGAGCATGAAGCCGGAGCCTGCGCCCGTCCCGGCGCCGGGCCATGTCGCGGCGCCGGTGAGGAAGAGGTTCGAGACCGGCGTGGTCCAGCGCGCGAAGCCGCGCGCCGGACGGAAGAGGAAATTCTGCGCCAGATGGTGGCTGCCGCAGACCTGGTCGCCGCCGACGAGGTTCGGGTTCTCGCGCTCGAGGTCGAGCGGCGAGAAGGTCGCGCGGCCAAGGATCTTGCTGCGCAGCCCGGGCGCATAGCTCTCGATGATATCGAGCACCCGTTCGGCATAGGCGTCCTTGACCGCGTCCCAGTGCGCCGGCGCGATCTTACCCGCGGCATCGCCGAGGATCTGCGCCGGCAGCATGCGCACCTGCACCCACAGCACATGCTTGCCTTGCGGGGCGCGCGACGGATCGACGGCCGTCGGCTGACCGACCACGAGCACGGGCTGATCGGGCAGCAGGCCGGCGATTGCCTGCTGGTAGACGCGCGACATGGCGTCGAGCGACGGCGCCAGATGCACATAGGCGAATTGCCGAAGCTCGGCGCCGGCGCTCCAGCCCGGTAGGTCGTCCATCGCCAGATGGATCATCATCGTGCCCGGCGCATGCCGGAATTTTTTCATCGCYGCGTCGAAGCCGGCGTCGCCCGAGCCATTGGGCAGCAGCTTGCCGKGGAGCGCTTTCGGCGCGACGCTGGCAATGACGGCCCTGGTCGCGACATGGGTTTCGCCGGATGCCAGCCTGACCCCGGTCGCCTTGCCGCCGGAAACCATGATCTCGGCGATTTCCGCGCCGGTCGTGATCTTGCCGCCGGCCGCCGTCACCATGCCGGCCAGGGCACGGATGATGGTGTCGGCGCCGCCCTTGCCCAGCACCATGCCGAAACTCTGGTTGGCCATCGATTCCAGATAGGGGAACACGGCGCCCCCGGCGATGTCGGGCGCGAAGTCGAGATGCATGCCCCAGGCCGCGAGCGTCGTGCGCACATGCGGCGTCTCGAAATTCTCCTCGAGCCACGCGCGCGGCGATGACAGCAGCAACCGAGCCGTGTCGAGCGCGCCAGCGATGCCCTTCTTGCGCCACAGGGTCCAGCCTGTACCGGCCAGCGCTCTTGCGCTCATCGGTGAACCCAGCAGGCGGAACAGGTGCTCGGCCTCGCCTGGGAAGGCGCCGACCAGCCTGCGCCATGCGGCTGCGTCCGCCGCTGAGAAGGCGGCCAGCCGCGACGCCGTCTTTTCGAGATCGTTGCTGACGCCGAACCATGTCCCGTCCGGGAAGGCGCTGGCGAAACAGTCGGCGACGGGCGCGAACTCCAGCCCGTGGCTTTTCAATTCATTTGCATATTTCCGGTGGAAGGCCGAGCCGGCGAACAGGCTCAAATTCATCGCGCCGAAATCGTGCCGGAAGCCGGGGAGCGTGTATTCGGCGGTCCGCACCGCGCCGCCGATCATCTCGCTGCGCTCGAAAATCGCTATTTTCCAGCCCTTGAGCGCCAAATGCGCGGCGCATGCCAGACTGTTGTGGCCCGCCCCGACAAAGATGGCGTCGAACTCGCTCACGCCCCGCCCCAAAATGCTTTATGCTTAAAGATAATTGCAGATGCATATGTTTTCGTCTAGTAGGTATATTAAGGGCCGCAACGAGCCTTGATCATCAGAGACAAGAGGGAACAAAGACCATGGATACGCAGAAACTCCTCGGCGAGGTCGCCGGCCAGTTGCTCTCGGGCGCCATCAAGGTGGTCGACCTGACGGCGCCGCTCGGACCGAACACGCCGCTGATCAAGCTGCCGCCGGAGCTCGCCGTCGACACGCCGAAGGTCGAGATCCATGAGATTTCCAAATACGACAAGAACGGTCCGTGGTGGGCCTGGAACTGGCTGAAGCTCGGCGAGCATTCGGGCACGCATTTCGACGCGCCGCAGCACTGGATCACCGGCAAGGACTATCCGGACGGCGCCACCGACACCATTCCGGCGCAGAATTTCATCGGCCCGGTCAACGTCATCGACTGCTCGGCGGAAGCCGCGGCGGACCACGATTTCCTGCTCACCGTCGACCACATCAAGGCCTGGGAAGCCAAGCACGGCGCCATCAATCCCGGCGAGTGGGTGGTGATGCGCACCGACTGGTACAAGCGTAACGGTTCGGAAGCCGAGTTCCTCAACGCCAACGAGACCGGCCCGCACACGCCCGGCCCGACGGCGGAAGCCATCCAGTTCCTGATCAGCAAGGATATCAAGGGCTGGGGTTCGGAGACGATCGGCACGGATGCCGGTAAAGCAGGAGGGATGGAGCCGCCGTTCCCGGCGCACACGCTGATGCACAAGGCCAACCGCTATGGCCTCGCCAGCCTGTGCAACCTCGACCAGCTGCCGCCGAAGGGTGCGATCCTGATCGCCGCTCCGCTCAAGATCGAGCGCGGCACCGGCAGCCCGATCCGCGCGCTGGCGCTGGTGCCTCGGGGTTAAAGCCAAGGCCACGACGATGAGCGACGTCGATCACATCATCGTCGGCAGCGGCATCAACGCCCTGGTCTGCGCGGCCATGCTTGGCGCCAAGGGCGCCAAGGTGCTCGTGCTCGAGCGCAACGACCGCATCGGCGGCTGCATGCGCACCGAGGAGGTCACTGCGCCCGGCTTCGTCCATGACGTGATGGCCACGACCTTCGTGCTGTTCATCACCTCGCCGGCTTTTGCCGCGCTCGGCAAGGACCTCGCGCGGCACGGGCTGGAGTTCTGCCACACCGCCACGCCGACAGGCGTGCTCACGCCCGACGGCAGCCATGCCGTCATAACCACCGACCGCCCAGCCAACATCGCGGCGCTGAACGCAATTGCCTCGGGCGATGGCGACCGTCACGGCACCGATGTCGGCGGCATCGAGCGCAATGCCGGGCTGCTGTTCGGCCTGCTCGGCGGCGCGCTCTGGTCCTATCCGACGACAAAGCTTATCGCCGGCGAGGCCTGGCGGCGCGGCCCGCGCGATCTTGCCGCCTTCATGGGTGAGGCGCTGGTGCCCGCGCGCGGCTGGCTGGAAACGACTTACGCGTCCGAACTCGTCCGCGCGCTCTGGGCGCCCTGGGTGCTGCATGCCGGGCTAGGCCCTGAAGACGCCTTTTCCGGCCAGATCGCCAGGGTCATCGCTTTCGCGCTGGAGGCGGCCGGCGCGCCGATCGTCAAGGGCGGCGCCAGGAACCTGCTCGCCGCCTTCGAGGCGCTGATCAAGGAACGCGGCGGCGAAATCCGCGTCAACGCCGATGCCGCCTCGATCGTTCAGACCGGCGGCCGCGCCACCGGCGTGCGTCTGGCCTCCGGTGAAACGCTGACAGTGGGAAAGAGCGTCATCTGCTCGGTCACGCCGACGCAGCTCTATGGCCGCCTGCTCGGCAAGGATGCGCCGGAGGTGGCAACAAAAGCCACGCAGTCCTATCGCTACGGCAAAGGCAACTTCCAGATCCACTACGCCCTGAACAAGCCGCCCGCATGGCGCGGCGAGGGCCTCGATAAGGTGGCGCTGCTGCATCTGACGCCGGGGCTCGACGGCGTCTCCAAAGCCTGCAACGAGGCGGTGCGCGGCCTGCTGCCGGAAATTCCGACCATCTGCGTCGGCCAGCCGCACGCGCTCGACCCGTCACGCTGCCCGGAGGGTAAGGCGATCCTGTGGCTGCAACTGCCCGAGGCACCGCGCGTTATCAAGGGCGATGCAGCGGGACAGTTGGAGACACCGGCCGACGGCCGCTGGAGCGACGCATTGCGCGAAGCCTATGCCGACCGCGTCGAGGCGATCCTTGCCAGCCACATCGAGGGTTTTCACGACACCATCATCGCGCGCCGCGCCTATTCGCCGGCCGATCTCGAAACGATGAACATCAATCTGGTCGGCGGCGATCCCTATGGCGGCTCGTCCACCATCGACCAATCCTTCCTGTGGCGGCCGTTCAAGGCGAGCCGCAACCACGAGACCGGCATCAAGGGCCTCTATCACATCGGCGCCTCGACCCATCCCGGCGCAGGCCTCGGCGGCGGCTCCGGCTTCCTTCTGGCGGGGAAGCTGTGATGGAACAGAAGCTCGCGGAAAGGCGCCAGCGCATCTCGACCCTCGGCCAGATCGGCCTGCAGCAATTCGCGCCCTATCTGATGAACCGCATCATGGGCCGCTACAACGCCACTTTGCGTGACGACTTCCGCAAGCAGGGCCTGACCATTTCGCAGGTGCGGACACTCGCCGTGCTCTCGGTTACCGACGGTGTCACCGTCAACGATCTCTCGGTCTACACGGTGATCGAGCAATCGACCTTGAGCCGCACGCTCGACACGCTCGAAGGCCAGGGCCTGGTGCGGCGCGAGCAGGGCGTCACCGACAGCCGCATCCGCCATGTGTTCCTGACCGACGACGGCCGAGCGCTCTTCACCCGCGCCTGGCCGGCCATGCACGACGCCTTCGAGGCGATGTTCGACGGTGTCGACGACGCCGAATATGCGGCGCTGATCGCGATCCTGCAGAAGATGCTGAAGAACATCCGCAAGCACGAGATTTGAGTTGATGTACGCGCCGCCCGCCCAAAGGCAACGGGAAGGCGGCAACGGAAGGAGGCAGAGATGGCCGAACGGTCTTTTGCCAAGGAAGTCGAGAAGCTGAGGCTTGGCGCCGGCGAGGAATTCGCGGGCGAAGGCATTCTCGCCATCACCAAGGCGCTGCTGCAATGCGGCGTCGGCTATGTCGGCGGCTACCAGGGCGCGCCGATCAGCCATCTGATGGATGTGCTGGCCGACGCGCAGGACATCCTGGGCGAGCTCGGCGTGCATTTCGAGGCGAGCGCTTCCGAAGCGACTGCCACCGCCATGCTGGCCGCGTCCGTGCACTACCCGATCCGCGGTGCCGCCACCTTCAAGTCGACCGTCGGCACCAATGTCGCTTCCGATGCCTTGGCCAATCTCGCGTCCGGGGGCGTCACCGGCGGCGCGCTGATCATCGTCGGCGAGGATTATGGCGAGGGCTCCTCCATCATGCAGGAGCGCAGCCACGCCTTCGCCATGAAGAGCCAGGTCTGGCTGCTCGACCCGCGTCCGAACCTGCCGTCGATCGTCAAGGCGGTCGAGGACGGCTTCGAGCTGTCGGAGGCCTCCAACACGCCGGTCATGCTGCAGGTGCRCATCCGCTGCTGCCACGTCCACGGTCACTTCACCGCCAAGGACAACAAGCGCCCGCCAATGTCTGTCGCCGATGCGCTGTCAGCGCCGCGCCGCGACACCGGCCGCATCGTGCTGCCGCCAGCCTCCTTCCTGCATGAGAAGGAGAAGGTCGCCAAGCGCTGGCCGGCGGCGGTCGATTTCATCAAGAGCCGCAAGATCAACGAGATGTTCGGCTCCGACCACGGCTCGGTCGGCATCGTCATGCAGGGCGGCATGTACAATTCCGTCATCCGCGCGTTGCAGCGGCTCGGCCTTGCCGACACCTATGGCGACACCGACGTGCCGCTCTATGTGCTGAACGCCGTCTACCCGCTGGTCGACGACGAGTTCCTCGCCTTCTGCGAGGGCAAGCAGGCGGTGCTGGTCGTCGAGGAAGGCCAGCCCAATTACATCGAGCAGGCCTTTGCCGCGATGCTGCACAAGGCCGGGCGCGGCACCAGGCTGGTCGGCAAGGAGCATCTGCCGATGGCCGGCGAATACACTGGACAGGTGATGCTCGACGGCATCGGCTCCTTCCTGCGCGCCAATGCCCCGCATCTTTTGCCGGGCGAAGTCCGCGCGCCGAACAAGCTGGGCGAGGGCGTCGATACCGCCGATCTCATCAATGTCGTGCCCGGCCGGCCGCCGGGCTTCTGCGTCGGCTGTCCGGAGCGGCCGATCTTCGCTGCGACGAAGCTGGTCGAGCAGGAGCTCGGCAAGCATCACATCGCTTCCGACATCGGCTGCCATCTGTTCTCGATCATGCCGCCCTTCGAGCTCGGCGCCACCACCATGGGCTACGGGCTCGGGCCGGCCTCCGCCTCCGCCTTCAATTCGCCGGAAGCAAAACGCCGCTCGATCTCCTTCGTCGGCGACGGCGGTTTCTGGCACAACGGCCTGACCTCCTCCATCGGCAACGCCGTCTTCAACAAAAATGACGGCGTCATCGTCATCGTCGACAATTTCTACTCGGCCGCCACCGGCGGCCAGGACATACTGTCGTCGCGCGCCAACAACCGCACCAAGTCGACGAAACATCCGATCGACGAAGCGGTGAAGGGCATGGGCGTCAAATGGCTGCGCCATATCGACCGCACCTATGATGTCAGCAAGATGCGCGACACGTTGCGCGACGCGCTGACCACCGAGGAGAAGGGGCCGAAGGTCATTGTCGCCTCGTCCGAATGCATGCTGAACCGCCAGCGCCGCGAGAAGCCGCTGGTCGACAAGGCGATCAAGGGTGGCGAGCGGGTGGTGAAGCCCAAGTTCGGCGTCGACGAGGACATCTGCACCGGCGACCACGCCTGCATGCGCCTCTCCGGCTGCCCGTCGCTGTCGGTGAAGACGCTCGACGATCCGCTGCGCGACGATCCGGTTGCCTCGATCGACCAGAACTGCGTCGGCTGCGGCAATTGCGGCGAGGTGGCGGATGCGGCCGTGCTCTGCCCGTCCTTCTACCGCGCCGATGTCGTCCACAATCCCGGCCGCTGGGACCGTTTCCTGGAGAGCGCGCGCCGTGCCGTGATCGGCCTTTTGCAGCGCCGCCGCGAAAGCCGCCGTTTGACGTTCGCCGATGCTTGACCAGGCTTCCCCCCTGCGCCCGAAGGCGGGCGCTTTAGATGACGAGCGGGTGATAAAACTCGCTGTGCTCGCCGTCGGCGGCCAGGGCGGCGGCGTGCTCGCCGACTGGATCACCGATGTCGCCGAACGCAACGGCTATATCGCGCAATCGACCTCCGTCGCCGGCGTCGCCCAGCGCACCGGCGCGACGATCTATTACATCGAGATGGCCCGCGACACCGGCCGGCTGCCGGTCTTTGCGCTGTCGCCGTCGCAGGGCGACGTCGATATCCTGATCGCCGCCGAGTTGATGGAGGCCGGCCGCGCCATCATCCGCGGCTTCGTCACGCCCGAGCGCACGACGCTGATCACCTCTTCGCATCGTATCGCCGCCGTCTCGGAAAAGATCGAGCCGGGTGACGGCCGCGCCTCGTCGGAGAAGGTCCACGCGACAGCGCAGGCAGCAGCAAAGCGCTTCATCGCTTTCGACATGGAAAAGATCGCCGCCGACAACGGCACGATGATATCCGCCAGCCTGCTCGGCGCGCTGGCTGGTGCCGACGCGCTGCCCTTCACTCGCGAAAGCTACGAGCAGGCGATCGGCGCCGGCGGCCGTGGCGTCAAGGCGAGTCTCGCAGCCTTCGGCGCCGCATGCGACCGCGCGCGCGGCATCGCGGCAGCTTCGGCCGGCGAGAAGGCGGCGGAACCTGCCGCTGCCGAACCCAAGTCGACGGCGAAGGTCAGCGGCCCCGAAACCCTGCTGAAAGGCTGGCAGGAGCTTGCTGCCCGCGTCGCAGCACTGCCGGAGCCGCTGCGCGACATGGCCGAACGCGGCCTGAGAAAGGTCGTCGATTACCAGGACATCGCCTATGGCGGCGAATATCTCGACCGGCTGGATAAGGCCGTCGCGCTCGACAATGCGGAGCGCGGCTATGCGCTGTCGATCGCCGCGGCAAAGCATCTCGCCAACGCCATGTGCTACGACGACATGATCCGCGTCGCTGACCTCAAGACGCGTTCGACCCGCGACAGGCGCGTGCGCAGGGAAGTCGGGGTCAAGGAAGGCTCGGTCCTGCAGGTCACAGAGTATTTCCATCCGCGCATCGAGGAATTCTGCGGCACGCTGCCGGCGGGGCTGGGCAGCTACATCGAGAGCCGGCCCAGGCTCGCCGCCTTCCTCGACCGCCGCATCAATCGCGGCCGCCATATCCGCACCGACAGTTTCACCGGTTTCGCCATGCTGTGGCTCATCGGCGGCCTGCGTCGCTGGCGCCGCCGCCTGCTACGCCACAAGGTAGAGCTTGAGCATCTGGAGCGTTGGTACGGCCTAGCGCTCGGCTATGCTCGCCAAGACTACGCTTTGGCCGCCGAAGTCCTGAACTGCCGCCGCCTGATCAAGGGCTACAGCGACACCCATGCCCGCGCCCAGTCGAAATTCGACCGGGTGCTCTCGGCTTTGCSGATGCTCGAAGGACGCGACGATGCAGCCGACTGGATCCGCCGTCTGCGCGAGGCGGCTCTCAAGGACGAGAAGGGCGACATGCTGGGCGGCGCGCTGAAGACGGTGGCGACGCTCAATGAAGGCGTTGCTCGCTAACGAAGATGTGATCCGCACCGCTCCGACGGAATTCGGCCCGGTCCTCCGTTTCACGGAGGTAGGGATGAATTACGGAGACGAACCTTATGCTCACCAAGTATTTCCTGCCCATCGCCTTGGCCGCCGGTACATTGATGCTGTCCGGCGCCGGCTCGCAGGCTATGCCGCTTGTCAAGCCGAGCGCCGCGCCGCTGCCCATCGAAACCGTCGGCTGGCGCTGCGGCCCCGGCTGGCACATGAATCGTTGGGGCAGATGCGTGCCGAACGGCCGGGTGATCATCCGCCCGATGCATGTGCGCCATTGGCACCCCGGCTTCTGGTCTCACGGCCGCTGGCACCCCGGTTTTTGGAGCTGATGCTCCATCGAGGGGATCGACGCCCGCGCCGACAACGGCGCGGGCGTTTTCGTTCACCCTACCAGATCCCGCATCGGCTTCACCGCCGCCGACTCCGGAAACACCTTGTCGCCAAGCACCGCCGCCGACAGACCGAACTGATCCGCCAGCAATCCCTTCAGCACCGCGCGCACATCGCTGGTCGGCGCGAGGTCGCGGCCTTCGTAGAGTTGCGCCGGCTTCAGTCCCGGCCAGTCGGCGATGACGCGGCCGCCCTTGATCGCGCCGCCGGCGAGCAGCACCACCGTGCCGGTGCCGTGGTCGGTGCCGACGGTGCCGTTGATGCGCGCCGTGCGGCCGAACTCGGTAATGGCGACCACCGCCGTGTCCTGCCAGCGCCCGCCCAGCCCCTTCTCGAATTCCTCGAAGGCGCCGTCGAGGCCGCCGAGCAGATTGGCGAGCCGGCCGGTGGCGCCGCCTTCGTTGACATGCGTGTCCCAGCCGTCGAAGGCGAGCGCTGCGATGCGCGGCCCGTCGTCGGCCGCCATCAGCCTCGCCGCGCCCTGCGCCGACTGCCGCATGCCTGCGGCATTGTCGAGGCCGCCTTTCGGTTTCATGGTCTTGCCGTCAAGCTGATCGCCCAGCGCCATCCGATCGGCATCGAGCCCTTTCTGCAGTGCTGCCGCCAGCACCGGATCGCGGTGGTTGTAGAGGTCGAGCACGCGCTCCGCCAAGGCATCCCCGGGCGTCGGCAGGGCCTGCGGCGCCCAGCCGAGCACGGGGGCGCCACCGCGGATCACCAGCGGCGTCGAAGGCCCGACCGCCAGCCCGCCGAGCTTAGCCACGCGCTCGCCCGCCGGCAGGCTGGCCAAGGCCCGGTTGAGCCAGCCGGTGGTGGCGTTGCCGGGACCCGGAAGGCCGCTTTCCAGCACGTCCTGGCCGTCGAAATGCGAGCGGTCGCGATAGCCGGTCGCCGCCGCATGCACCACCGCCGCCTGGCCGGCCTTGAACAGGCGCGCAAACACCGGCATCGCCGGGTTGACGGCGAAGAAACCGTCGAGCGGCAATGCCGGGTTGGCGCCTGAGAGCGAAAGCGCGATGTCGCCATGCAGGCCGGCATAGTCTGGATCGCCGACCGGCCCGACGGTCGACAATCCGTCCAGCGCGCCACGCAGCACGATGACGATCAGGCGCGGGTCACTCTTGTCGGCCGCGCGCGCGAAGCGCGGCAGATAGGCCCAGGCAAACAGTGCGCCGCCGCTCATCAGCACCGCGCGGCGGGAGAGGCTGGGGGTTTCGCAAAGAAGGCTCATGGCCATATCTCCGTGTTGGATCACCGGCGTTGGAATTCCGGCGCCATCAACAGCAGCGCCAGGCCCTGCTGCTTGGACTCGGCGCGCGAGATCGCCTGCCGCGTCTCGGCCGAGACGGATGTGCCGATCAGCGACGCCAGCGTCTCGTCGGGATCGCCGATGTCGTCCGCCTGCTTCGCGGCCTGCCAGGCGATGTCCAGGCGCGTCTTCAGACCCTCGGCGGAGGCCCATGCGTCAGTCAGGTCGGAAAAGCCGTTCGGCCCCGGCGGCTGCCACAGAGGTTCGCCGAGCACGCTTAGCCAGCGGAGCGACCGCTGCGGTTCGTTGCCGGCGCTGGCGCCGACCGCCCGCCGCAGCGCCACGACATAGTCCAATGGCGAGCGCAGCTTGGTCAGCGGCGTCGACCAGGCCTCGGGCATGTCGATCAGCGTCAAGGCGATCGAGCGCAGGTCGCCGTCGGTCCGGCTGAAGACCGTAGCCAGACGGGCGACCGCCGCCGGCGGCGGATCGTCCGCGATGAAATGGCGGGCAAGCTTGCTGGCGATGTGCTGCGCCGTGGCCGGATGGCGGGCAATATCGTTGAGCGCGGCCTCCGCCTGATCCATGCCGCCGTCGGGATAGGTCTTGCCGAGCAGCACCGCCTGGCCCGGCTGGTGCGCATTGGCGTTGAAGACGAAGCTTCCCGGCTCACCCAGCTGCCCTTCGCGTCCGGCCATTGTCCAGCCGGTCAGCATGCCGGCGAAGCTGGTGACGTCGGCCTGGGCATAGCCGCTGCCGACGCCCAGCGTGTGCAGCTCCAGGATCTCGCGGGCGAGGTTCTCGTTGAGGCCGCGGCCGCGCCGCTTGCCGGCGCGGGAATCGGGGCCGATGGACTGCTGGTTGTCGAGATAGAACAGCATGGCCGGGTGGTGCTCGACGGCCAAAAGCATGTCGGCGAAGCGGCCAAGCACGAAGGGCCGGATCGCCTCGCGCTCGAAGGCGCCGGCGCAGGCCCGCACGACCGGCGCCTTGGCGACGGAGACGCAGAAATGGTTCGACCAGAAGCCGACAAGCCGTTCCACGAAACCGGGCGTCGCGGCGAGCGCCTTGTCGAAACGGGCCTGCGCTTCGTCGCGATAGATATCGGCCTCGACACGTGGCACCGCGGGTTTGGCCTTTGTAACGACCGGGCCGGCTGGATCATCCGCTGCCATCGGCTGCATGGCGGCCGACGCCTTCTCATAGCGTGCCGCCTTGCGCTCCATGGCTGCCGCCATGCTGGCCTGGATCGCCGCCGTGCTGTCCAGCAGCCCGGCATTCCGCGGGTCGTCGGGGGAAATGAGTGCGATGTCCTGCTGCTTGAGCTCGGCCTTGAGATAGCCGCGCGGATCGGCGGCGATCTTGCCGAGATCATCACCGGGTTTTGCGCCGAGGCCGAAGCGGTTGAGCGCGACCAGGGCCGGATCCGGCGAGGCGGAGTTTGAAACGGGTGCGGCCAACGAAGCCTCCGTCCGAAGCCGATGCAAATCGTGTCGGTCGACATGTTCCATGAGCGCAAGAGCGCTCACCACGCCGGCCGCAGCACCGGCGCCATGAGCGGGTCATCACCAGCGGCGCCAGTGGTGCCAGCGATGGTAAGGATGCCAGACCGGACCGATATAGACGCGCGGTCCGCCCCAGTAATAATAGCCGGGATAGATCACGCGGCGGTTGCGCACGCAGCGGCCCCAATAGTTGGGATGCCAGCCCGGACCGCAGCCCCAGGCGACGGGCTCTATCATTGCAGGCGCCGGCGCGACCGGCGCGACCGCCATGGCCGAGGCGGCGCTTGCCGCGACCGTTCCGCCGATGGCGAGCGCGGCCGCGAGCGAATATTTCGTCAGACTGTTCATGGGATACTCCCGAAGGTTCCGAGGTTGAAGAGAACCTGCCCGCCGCCAAAGGCGGTCACAGGTCTGTCCCTCTTTCCCTTGAACGGGGCGCGCCCGCTCTTTCCGTCGCCGCCTATGGCGATTTTTTTGCAGGCGGCGGCGGCCTGCCGGCGCGCCGAAGCAGCGCGTCCGCCAGCAGCTTCCGGTCCTCCGGCGATCCCGATGCAGCGAATTTGATGATGCGCTGTTCCAGCCGCGTGCGGACGGTGACATCGGCATTGCGCGCCCGCTCGAGCGCCGCGGCAAGCGCGTTGCTGTCAAGGGTCGGCTGCTGCAGCAGGTTCGCCGCCTCGCGCCGGGCGGCCTGTCCGTCGAGGACCACGTCACGGGACTCGCGGCGCACCTCGCGCAGCGCCTGGCGGAAGATCTTGCGGTCGGCGGCAGGCAGCCGGCCGCCCGCCGATTCCAGCGAAAAGCCCGGATTGGATTTGCCAATCATCCAGCCGGCACCGCCGGCCACCGCGCCGATCAAAAAGACATTGAGCACCAGGGATGCCGCGACGAGACGGGGGTTCATAGATCCTCCTCGGCCTGGTCGGCATCGGGTCCGGCGTCGCCGAAAGATGTCGCATTGGCGTCCATCACATAATGATCGGGTTGGATATCCGGGGCAACGACGGTCRCCAGCGCCAGCCCGGCCACGGCCCCGGCGAGCCCAACGCCCGCAAGTCCGAAGCCCAGCCACCAGAACCGGCGGCGGCGCTCCTGCCTGACCTCGGTCGCGGCGCGGGCGACGATCGCGTGATACAGCGCCGGGCTGGGTGCTTCGACGCGATGCCGGTCGAGCATGGCGTCGAGCCTGCCGGCGCGCCGCAGGATGGCGCGGCCCTCGTCGGTCCCGGCAAACAGCATGGCGGCGGCCTGTTCGGCCGGCGGCCAGCGGTGCAAGGCGCTTCCATAGGCATCCGCCAGCGCGGCGAAGCGCCCGGCATCCATCGGCCCGTTCGTGGTTTTCTCAGCCATCTCGTTCCCCCTTCCGCCGTTTTGACATGGCCCCCCACGTCCTTGCCCGCGAAGCCGGCAATGCCCTTGCTGTCTCAGTCATTGCCATCGTCTCCAACGAGCATGGCCTGCAACGTGCGACGACCCCGCGCGAGCAGGCTTTCCAGCGCATCGACGCTGACCTGCATGGCGCCGGCGGCCTCGATGTTGGACAACTCCTGATAATACACCAGCACGATCGCCTCGCGCTGGCGCGGCGCGATGCGCAGCAAGGCCTGGCTGACCCTGCGCTCTTCGTCGCCAGGCATTGCATCGGGAAGCGGTGCGTCATCGGCCACCTCCGGCAGCTCGTCCGTCGTCCATTCGCGCCGGCGCCGCAGCCGGTCGTAGCAGAGGTTGAGCGCCACCCGGTGGATCCAGGTGTCGAAGCGCGCCTGCCCCTGGCGCCAGCCCGAGGCGTGGCGCCAGATGCGCACGAAAGTCTCCTGGGCGACGTCCTCGGCCTCCGCCGCGTCGCCGAGCATCCTTGTGGCCAAGGCCAGGATGCGCGGCAGCTTGCGCGCCACCATCGCCTGCACGGCTACCGCGTCGCCGGCGCCGATGCGGCGTACCAGTTCCTCGTCCGGATCGGCGCCCATCAATCGGGGCGCTCGCGACTGTCATTGTGCGGCATAACCTCTTGGTCATTGCTCCTGCTTGGGAGCGGATTTGTGGCCCGGCCTCTCGTCGGCGCCAAGCACGCCGTCGCCATTCTTGTCGAGCCTGGCGAAGCGCTTGGCCAGCAGGGCGTCGAGCTCGCCCTTGTCGACGAAGCCGTCCTTGTTTGCATCCATGCGCGCAAAGGATTTGGCCGGATCGCCCTTGGCCTTGCGCGCGGTCTGGAAAGCGGTCCATTCGGCGGGRCTGACCTTGCCGTCATTGTCGGTGTCGGCCCGCATGAACGCCTTTTCCCGGCGCGCCTCGAATTTTTCCAGCATCAGGCCCGATTTGGTTTGGTCAGCTTTGGCGGCAGTCGAGCTGTCCGGCGTCGTCTGCGCGGGGGCAGGGGTTGTCGTCTGGGCGACCGCGACAGCGGTCTGCAAGCCAAGGGCTACGGCGAATAGGCGGATCATGCTCTCGTCTCCGGTTGGGCGCGGCCATTGGYGGCCACGCTTCAGCCATTGAACGCGGCGACGAGCAAAATCCGTCGGTCCTTTTTCGACCGGACAGAAATCCCCGGGATCGGGCGCGGCCGAACCGGAGGATTTCCAGGGCCAGAAGGCGACGACTATCTCGGCTGGTCGACGACCACTAACTGGTCCGGCTTGAAGCCTGCATGCTGCGGCGTCCAGACGTCGCCCTCGCGGTTGAACCAGTGGCACAGATACGTGCCGGAAGCCGCACCGTCGCTGACGGTCATTTCCGGGCCCCCGGATTTCAGCCTGACGACGTCTCCGGTCTTGAAACTATTGGGCATTTCGACCTCCCATGCTGACACAGGGAGTTTCCCACCAACATCGATTCCCGACAATGGCCGAGATGCGCATGTTAAGTGGTGCAGGACGGGAAGCCGTGGCCCGGATCATGCCGGGCTTTGGCGCCGAAACGAGTGGCCGATCGCTCCTTCGGTTCAATCGGTGTCGCGCGGGGGAGCGGCCGGCTGCGCCGATTGGCTGTCTTCTCTAGCCGGGCGGACGGTCATGGACATTTCATCGGGCCACAATGCCTGGGCCTTCGTCACCGCCGCCAAAAGATTGTCCGCCTCGACGCTTCCGATTTCAGTCAGAAGCGGGTTGCTGCCTCCTGCCTCGAAATCGACGTGATAGACCGTCCAACGCCTCATTGCAGTTCCGACAATTTGCGTCTTCGCACGGGCACGCGGATGGAAGCCCGGCTCGCTTTTTGTGGGTAGGCTTTTGAGGTCCGCAAGCCGGGCATGCGCCGACCGATGGGCGGGGGGCTTGGGGTTATCAGCCGGCGCGATCGCGAGACTGTCTGATTTGCCCGCTAGCTCACAATCGACCGAGGTCCATCCTGCCGGGCGCATTGGTCTGAAAGAACCAAAGATATAGCCCCTTATTCCGTTGGGGCAGATTGCCTCCGCCGGTGATCTTTTGTCACCTGGCCCCATTGCCTATGGTTCACGGGCAGGCCGCTCAAGGCTCGGCCTCCGGTAACGGCTTGGTTCTCGTGGAGAAATTTGGTGCCGCTTGCGTGACTCGAACACGCGACCCCATCATTACGAATGATGTGCTCTACCAACTGAGCTAAAGCGGCCCGGGAAGCGTCAGGCTTCCAGAATGGGCTGCGTGATAGACTCAACCGCTCGCTAATTCAAGATGGGCAGCGGTGAATTCCGGCCTCGCCGGCGGCAATTCCGATCTACGGTTACCGCGCGACGGGGTGAGGCGCGGCCCGCGGCGGCGTGCGGGCCGGCTGTCCTTCGCGCCCGGCTGGCCGGCGCGGCCGTGCCGGCGGTGACGAAAAATGTTGATTCTTCAACAAAAAATGCCGAAATGACTTTGGCCGGCAAGGCAGCCGCTCGCCGTTGATTGATTGGTCGTCCGCGGCTAACGATCAGACAACCGGGAGCGAACGCGCAGAGGGAGCTCGCTTGGACCCCATCGAGAAAGCGATCCGCAATGCCTTCGAGAAAGGCAATGCCGAGGACCGGGCGTTCCGCGAGAAGGTCTATCGATCGGCCTTTGCCGCGCTCGACCGCGTTCTGCAGGCCAATCCGAACGTCACCGTCGAGGCCGCCATCGGCCGCCGCAAGGCGGTGCAGGCCAAGATCACCGAGATCGAATCGGAGTTCCTGCCGGCCGTCCCCGATGTGACGCTGCCGCCGGAAAACATTGCGCCGGCCGGCAATCGCGCGCCGGATCCCCGCGTCGAGGCGCCGGCCGTCTCGGCCGCGCCGTCGGTCGACGCGCCACGGCCGCCGTCGCAATCAGCACCCTCGCCCTCGATCACCGTCGACGGCCCGGTGCAGCCCGATGCCTCGGATCAGCCGCGGTCTCGCGTGCTGCCGCGTGTGCCCGACATCATGCCGGACGAGACGGCGCTTCCGGACGCGCCGACGCTCGATGATTCGCCGGGCGCTCCCGTCGGCAATGGCGCCCAGGTCGCGCCCGACCGCGACGAGCGGCGGATCAGGGGCCGGCGCCTGCCGCTCACCGCGATCTTCGTCGTGGCGACGCTGCTCGCGGCCGCCGGCATCGGCCTCTATTTCGCCAAGCAGAACGGGGTCTTCAAGACGGCAGCCGAGCTCGACACCGGCCCGCCGGAACCGACGCCGACGCTGGACGACGAGGACTCCTCGCAGCCGACCGAGCCCGGCTCGCCGCAGAAGCCGGGCGAGGCGGACCAGTCGAAGAACTGGATCAACGTCTTCTCGCCCGCCGATCCGACCCATGTCAGCGCGCCTTCCGATGCCGCCGCCGAGGTGATGAAGGACGATACCGGCCAGTTCCTGCGCATCCGCTCGGGCGCGTCCGGTTCGGCCATCGCCTTCGATGTCGGCCAGGGCGTGCTGGWGAAGCTTGCCGGCAAGCATGCCATGTTCGACATCGTCGCCCGCTCGGAAGAAGGCAAGGAGACGCAGATCTCGGTCGACTGCAATTTCGGCGATTTCGGCGATTGCGGCCGCAAGCGCTATGCGGTCGGCCACGAGCGTAACGAATATCTGTTCGACGTGCAGTTCCCCGACAAGCACCCCGGCGCGGCCGGCACCATCGCCGTCAATTCCGACTTCGACCAGAAKGGCAAGTCGGTCGATATTTACGAGATCCGCGTCTCGATCGCGCAGTGATCGCGCCTTTACCTGTCGACGCAGGCGCAGCACCCCACCCGGCGCTTCGCGCCGACCTCCCCATCAAGGGGAGGTAGGGGTTGGCGCTACGCCCTACCTCCCCTTGATGGGGAGGTCGCGCCGAAGGCGCGGGGTGAGGCGCCGACGTCGAACGACTACCGATCCAGCAACGCCTGCAGCGTCTCGATGCGGTCGGCTTCCGCTGCCGGCTTGTCCCAGCGCAGCCGTGAGATGCGGGGAAAACGCATCGCCACGCCCGATTTGTGGCGGGTCGAGCGGTTGAGGCCTTCGAACGCTACCTCCAGCACCAGCCCGTTCCTGCGGTCGGCGCGCACCGAGCGTACAGGCCCGAAACGCTCGATCGTGTTGTCGCGCACATATTTGTCGATCTCTCTCAGTTCCTCGTCGGTGAAGCCGAAATAGGCCTTGCCGACGGGGACCAGCTCCTCCGATCCCTCCGGACCGGACCAGACGCCGAATGTGTAGTCGGAATAGAAGCTGGAGCGCTTGCCGTGGCCGCGCTGCGCATACATCAGCACCGCATCGATGGTGTGCGGATCGCGCTTCCATTTGAACCAGGGCCCTTTCGGTCGGCCTGCGAGGTAGGGCGAGTCCCAGCGCTTCAGCATCACCCCTTCGATGATCGGATGCGGCGGCGCCTGGCGTAGCCGCTCCAGCGTCTCCCAGTCGGCGAACGCGACCAGCGGCGAGAGGTCGAAGCGGCTGGGATCGAGCGTCCCGACGAAGGCTTCGAGCCGCTTGCGGCGCTCGGCGAAGGGCAGCGCGCGCAGATCCTCGCCGTCGATCTGCAGCGCGTCGTAGCAGCGCATGAACGCCGGATATTGCTGCTGGATCCTTGGCGACACGCTCTTGCGGTTCAACCGCTGCTGCAGGTCGGAAAAGGTTCCGGTCGCCTCGCGCGGGTCGCCCACCAGGAGCTCGCCGTCCAGTGTCGCTTCGAAATTCATGGCGGCGGCAAGGTCCGGAAAGGCGCCGGACACGTCGTCGCCGGTGCGCGAATAGAGCCTGCGGACGCCGCCTTCGCACACCGCCTGCACGCGGATGCCGTCCCACTTCCATTCCGCCGCATAATCGGCCGGGTTGAGCTTTTCGAGGTCGTTGTCATCGACGGCATTGGAAAGCATCACCGGCCTAAACAGCGCGAGCGCCGCGCTCTTCGGCTTTTCCGCCCGGCCCTCCAGCCAGGCGAACAGCGCGGTGTAAGGCGGCGTCAGGCCGTGCCAGAGCTCCTCGATCTCGGCGACGTCGACTTGGCCGAGGTCGGCCAGCGCCTGCTTGGCGAGCCGCGCCGACACGCCGATGCGCAAGCCCCCGGTGACCAGCTTGATGATGGCGAAGCGCGCCGAGATGCTGGCGTCGTCGAGCAGCCGCGCCAGCACTTTGGGCCCGTCCGAGCGGCTTGCCGCCTGCATCCTGCCGACCACCTCGGCAAGCGTCGGCACATGATTGGGGATGTGCCCTTGCGGTTGCGGCCAGACCAGCGACACGGTCTCGGCGAGGTCGCCGACATAGTCATAGGAATAACCGAACAGCACCGGGTCCATGCGCTCGACCACCAGCGCGCGCAACATCGCCGGCTTCACCGCCGCGATGTTGAGATCGCCGGTGATCGCCGCCAGCGCCAGTCCGCGATCGGGGTCCTCAACGGCGCGGAAATAGTCGGTCAGCAGCGTCAGCTTGCCGTTGCGCGACGGCGTCAGCACGAGACGGTCGAGGAGCTCGGCGAAGCGGTTCATGGGGATGAGGACCAGGCCAATGGCCAAACTCGGCCCGAGGCACCCCCCTCTGTCCTGCCGGACATCTCCCCCGCAAGGGGGGAGATTGGCAGTTTCGGCCTTGCCGCACATCCTGCAACGCTGGTAGTTGGCGAAACCCGTCGCGACATCCGATCTCCCCCCTTGCGGGGGAGATGGCCGGCAGGCCAGAGGGGGGTGTGAAGGATCGCGGCGGTGGCGATTTCTGGATCAAAAAACACCATCAATCGCCCTCGTCCTCGTATCCCACGAGATGCAGCGGCCTCGCCGCGATGCCCTCCAGCTCGCACCAGCGCACCAGCGCCTCCTCGCGGCCATGCGTGACCCAGATTTCCTCAGCGCCGGTTTCCTTGATCGTGACGATCAGTTCGTCCCAGTCGGCATGGTCGGAAATGATCAGCGGCAGCTCGACGCCGCCCTGCTTGGCGCGCTGGCGGATGCGCATCCAGCCCGAGGCGAAGCAGGAGATTGGATCGGGAAAACGCCGCGCCCAGCGGTCGGCGAAGGCCGAGGGCGGCCCGACGACGATGGCGCCGGCGAAATCGGCCTTGCCGCCGCTTTCAACCGTCGCCGGCTCGAGATGGCCGAGATCGACGCCCTGGCTTTGATAATAGTCGCTGAGCTTCGCCAGCGCGCCGTGGATGTAGATCGGCCTGTCGTAGCCGGCGTCGCGCAAAAGCCGCATCACGCGCTGCGCCTTGCCGAGCGCATAGGCGCCGATCAGATGCGAGCGTTCGGGAAATTGCGCCGCCGATTTGAGCACGCGCGCGATCTCGTCGCGGTCCGGCGGATGGCGGAACACCGGCAGGCCGAAGGTCGCTTCGGTGATGAAGACATCGCACCGGATAAGCTCGAACGGCAGGCAGGTGGCGTCCTTCTGGCGCTTGTAGTCGCCGGAGGCGACGATGCGCATGCCTTGGTGCTCGACGCAGATCTGCGCCGAGCCCAGCACATGCCCGGCCGGATGAAAGGTGACGGCGACGCCGTTGATGTCGAGTGTTTCGCCCAGGCTTGCGGCCTGCGTCGTTCCGGCGAAATCCTCGCCATAACGCAGCCCCATGATGTCGAGCGTCTCTTGCGTGGCCAGCACCGAGCCATGGCCGGAGCGTGCATGGTCGGAATGGCCGTGCGTGATCAGCGCCCGCTCGACGGACCGCACCGGATCGATGAAGAAATCGCCGGGCGGGCAGTAGAGGCCCTCCGGCCGGGATTTGAGCAGGTCGCTGGCGCGCATGGCTTTGAACATAGTGACTAAATTGGCCGCGGGAAGCCCGTTGCAAGAGACTGCTGACTCGTCTTGGGATGGCGCGCCATCACGATCCAACTCCTTGTTGGAGCATGATCTCTCTCCGAAAGCCGGTTCCCATTTTTCGGGTCGCTGACCTTCGGTTCGGGATCATGCTATGGAACACTTCGCCGGCCAGCCGCGCCGGTGGGATTCTTCACGAATGAAACCGCTCCAGGCCTCGTCGGGCGATTTGACTGCTGACCGTCGCGCCGATTTCGCCGAGATGCTGCTCGCGTCGGGCGAGCCCGCGCAGGCGGCGGAACTTCTGCTTGGCGCGCTGGAGCTGGCGCCGCGATGGGCCGCTGGCTGGTTTCGCCTCGGCGAGATGCAGGAAGCGGCTGGCCTGCCCGACCAGGCCGCGCAAGCCTGGGCCATGGCGCTGAAGGTGGAGCCCGCGGACCGTCTCGGCGCTGCGCTGAAGCTCGAGCTGATCGGCAAGGCGCCGGCGGCCGCAACTCCGCCCAGCGCCTTTGTCGAGACCTTGTTCGATCATTATGCCGACAGTTTCGAGGACTCGCTTGTTGGGAAGCTCGGCTATGGGCTGCCGGATTTCCTCTGGCGCGCCATAAGCAAGGCAAGGCCCGGCCGGTTCCGTCTGGCTCTCGACCTCGGCTGCGGCACCGGCCTGCTGGGCGAAAGGCTGCGCCCTTTCGTCGACCGGCTGGAGGGCTATGATATATCGGCCGGCATGCTGRGGAAGGCGAAGGCCAAGGGCATCTACGACCGGCTGGCCAAGGTCGATCTCCAGAATTTCTCCCACACCGGCGACAGGGCCGACCTCGTCGCCGCGGCCGACGTGTTCATCTATCTCGGCGCCCTCGACCGAATCGTCGGCGCCGTTGCTGGCATGCTTGCCGAGGACGGCCTGTTCGCCTTTTCGCTCGAGACGCTTGCCGGCGGCGGCGATTTCGCCCTTCTGCCGTCGCGGCGTTATGCCCACTCCGAGGCCTATGCGCGGCGTCTGCTTACGGCAAACGGGCTCGCGGTCCTGTCGCTGGAGAGCGTGATTATCCGGCACGACCGGCGCGATCCGGTCGAAGGCCTGGCTGTCGTGGCTGGCTTCCTCGAGGTGAGGAAGCCGGCACCCGCATGATCCGGACCTTGCTGCGAAAAAGCCTGAATGGCATGGTCGGGGTAGCGCGGGGCGGTGACCCAAGTGTTTTGCGCAATTCCGAACGGAAAGCCCTTTCCTGGAATTGCCCTAAGGAGGGATCCATGCGCTGGACCATGGTTGTGTTGGCGTCCTGCCTGACGGTTGCCGGCTGTGTCGGCGGCACGTCGATGGCCGAGCGTCAGGACGAGGACGTCCAATCCTCATTGCAATATGACGATGTGCCTTGCGACCAATTGCTGGCGCAGCGCAATCAACTGGCGCGGCAGAACAATCTGCCCGTCACCGCCAAGCCGAGCTTCTCCAATCCGGCGATGGGCTTCGGCCCGTTCATTCCCGACACGCGCTCCAAGACGCAGCGCGCCAGCAACAAGGCGAGCGGCGAGATCGACGCCATGAACCGCTCGATCGAGCGCCGCGACTGTGGCAAGCCGAAGAAGAAGGAGACGTTCGGGCTGCCCGGCGCGAAGCCTTCCTGAGAAGCCGACATTCGATATTCGTTTGGCGCTTGAGCGGATCGCCGAGCGTTTGACCGTGCGTGAAAGTCTCCTCGATGAATCTCTCGGACCTCGGCGACCGCATCTGTATCCTCGGACCGTCCAACAGCGGCAAGTCCACCCTTGCCAACGCGATCGCGCGCAAGCGCGGCCTGGAAGCCGTTCACCTCGACGTGCTTCACCATCTGCCCAATACAGACTGGGAGCCGCGTTCAAGGGATGAATTCATCGCCCTGCACGATGCAGCCATCGCCGGCGAGCGCTGGGTGATGGATGGCAACTACTCGATTTGCATACCGCAGCGCTTTCGGAGGGCGACGGGCCTGATCCTGCTGGATGTCTCCACGCCCGTCAGTCTGCTGCGTTACTTTCGCCGGTCCCTGTTCGAGACCGGCCGGCTCGGCGCCTTGGAAGGCGGGCGCGACAGCATCAAATGGGACATGATCCATCATATCGCCGTGGTGCAGCCGAGAAATCGCAAGCGCTATAGCGCCATGTTCGACGAGCTCGATCTGCCGAAGCTGAGGCTATCCTCTGTGACTGCAATCAAGCAGCGCTTCAATGCTTGGGATTTGACCAGATGATGGAGTCTGCAATCAGTACCCAGCCTCGCGGTCGACCAGGTTCTCGAGCTTTTCGCCGCGCTCGAATGCATCCATCTGCCGAAGCATGGCCGGCACCAGATGGGCCGGGTCCGAGGTGGCCGCCGCATGCGGCGTGACGAACACTTTCGGATGGCTCCACAGCGGGCTGGTCTTCGGCAGCGGCTCGACTTCGAACACGTCGAGGCTCGCTTCCTTCAGCGTGCCGTCGTCCAGCGCGCGCACGATGTCGGCGTCCTTCTGCAGGCGTCCGCGCCCGGCATTGATCAGCACGGCGCCGCCAAGGCCGTTGCGCCGGCGCAGTTCCTTGAGCAGCCCGTAATTCACGATGCCCCGGGTTTGCGGCGTCAGCGGCAAGAGCACGACGAGGATGTCGGTGGCGTTGAGGAACGGGATCAGCCCCGCCTCGCCGGAATAGGTCGAGACGCCCTCCATCGGGTGCTCGGTGCGCGACCAGCCGTTCACGGCGAAGCCGAGCGACAAGAGCACCGAGGCGGCCGCGCGGCCGAGATGGCCGAGCCCCATGATGCCGACGGAGATGTCCCCGGCCGGCCGCTGTAGCGGCTCGTGCCAGGTCTTCTTCGGCTGCTGTGCCCGGTAGAGCATGCCGTGCCGATGGTGATCGAGCACCCGCCAGGCGACATATTCGGTCATGTATTGCGTGAGATTGTCGGCGACGACCCTCACGATCGGCACGTCGGGCAGGCCGGGATCGGCGAAGATGTGGTCGACCCCGGCGCCGACCGAGAAGATGGCGCGCAAATTGGGCAGCCCGGAGAGCAGGTTCGGCTTGTGCTTCCACACCACTGCGTAGGCGATCGAGGGGTCGCTGGCGCCGGCCGGCTCCAGCACCACCTCGCGCTCGGCCGCCAGCAGCTGGTGCCAGCGCTGCGGGTGGAACGCCGTCACGGCAAGCAGGATTTTGCCTTTTTCCATTCTCGGATTTTTCTTCCCTGTTTCGCCAATGCGGGTCCGGTTACTCGCTGACCACGCCGGTCGGTGCGGTTTCGATCTTGAAGGCCGCCGCCATCAGCGCCCGCGTATAGTCGGTTTGCGGGCTGCTGAAAATCTGCTCGGAAGGTCCCGCTTCGACGATCTGGCCATTGCGCATGACGATGACGTCATTGGCAAGGGCGCGGACGACCTTGAGATCGTGGCTGATGAAGAGATAAGCGAGGTTATGCTTGGCCTGCAGGCCGCGCAACAGGTCGACGACCTGCGCCTGCACGCTCATGTCGAGCGCCGAGGTCGGCTCGTCGAGCATGACGAAGCGCGGGTTGAGCACCATGGCGCGGGCGATGGCGACGCGCTGGCGCTGACCGCCTGAAAATTCATGCGGGTAGCGGTGGCGCGTTTCGGGGTCGAGGCCGACCTCCTTAAGCACGGCGACCACCTTGTCGTCGCGCTGGTCGGCCGAGAGCTTCGGCTCGTGGATCTTCAGCCCTTCCTCGATGATCTCGGAGACCGAGAGGCGCGGGCTCAGCGATCCGAACGGATCCTGGAAGACGATCTGCAATTCGCGTCGCAGCGGCCGCATGGCGCTGAAGGAGAGGTGGTCGATGTTGCGTCCGTTGAAATTGATCGTGCCAGTCGAGGAGATCATCCGCGCGAGCGCCAGGCCCAGCGTCGTCTTGCCCGAGCCGGATTCGCCGACCACGCCAAGCGTCTGGCCGGCGCGCACCGTGACGTCGATCCCGTCGACCGCCTTCACATAGTCGACCGTCTTGCGGAAGAAACCCTTCTTGATCGGGAACCAGACCTTAATGTCCTCGCCCATCATGACGGATTTGGCGCTTGGGTCGGCCGCGGGCGGCTTGCCCTTCGGCTCGGCTGCCAGCAGATGCTTGGTGTAGTCGTGCTGCGGGTTGGCGAAGATTTCCCTGGTTGGACCGCTCTCGACGATCTTGCCCTTGGTCATGACGCAGACGCGGTCCGCGATCCTGCGCACGATGCCGAGATCATGGGTGATGAACAAGAGCGACATGCCCTTGCGGGCTTTCAGCTTAGCCAGCAGTTCCAGGATCTGCGCCTGCACGGTGACGTCGAGCGCGGTCGTCGGCTCGTCGGCGATCAGAAGCTCCGGCTCGTTGGCCAAGGCCATGGCGATCATGACGCGCTGGCGCTGGCCGCCGGAGAGCTGATGCGGATAGGCGTCGAGGCGTTTTTGCGGATCGCGGATGCCGACCTCGGTCAGCAGCTCGAGCGTGCGCGCACGGGCGGCTTGATCGCGCATACCCTGGTGGAGCTGCAGCACCTCGRCGATCTGCTGCTCGATCGTGTGCAGCGGGTTGAGCGAGGTCATCGGCTCCTGGAAGATCATGGTGATCTTGTTGCCGCGCACGCCGCGCAACGCCTTCTCGTCCATGGCGAGCAGGTCGGCGCCGCTGAACAGGATCTTGCCCGAGGGATGGCTGGCGGCGGGATAGGGCAACAGCTTCAGCACCGACAGCGCCGAGACCGATTTGCCGGAGCCGGACTCGCCGACTAGGGCAACCGTCTCGCCCTTGGCGATGTCGAATGAGACATGGTCGACGGCGATCGATTGATTGCCGCCCTGCGCGAAGGCGACGCTCAGATCTTGGACGGACAGCAGGGCTTCGCTCATTTGAACGTCTTGCGCGGATCGAAGGCGTCGCGCGTCGCCTCGCCGATAAAGACCAGCAGCGACAGCATCAGCGAGATGACGATGAAGCCGGAGATGCCGAGCCAGGGGGCGTTGAGGTTGCGCTGCGCCTGTTTCAGTAGCTCACCCAATGAGGCCGAACCGGGCGGCAGGCCGAAGCCGAGATAGTCGAGCGAGGTCAAGGTCGAGATGGAGCCCGAGAGCAGGAAGGGCAGGAAGGTCAGCGTCGCCACCATGGCGTTCGGCAACAGGTGCCGGAACATGATGGTGAGGTTGGGCACGCCGAGTGCGCGCGCCGCGTTGACATATTCGAAGTTGCGGGCGCGCAGGAATTCGGCCCGCACCACGCCAACCAGCGCCACCCAGGAAAACAACAGCATCAGGCCGAGCAGGATGAAGAAACCGGGCGGCAGGATGGCCGAGACGATAAGCAGGAGGTAGAGCACCGGGATCGCCGACCAGATCTCGATGAAACGCTGGAAGAGAAGGTCGGTCCAACCGCCGAAATAGCCTTGCACCGCGCCGGCCGCGACGCCGATCAGCGACGAGCCGAGCGTCAGGATCAGGCCGAACAGAACCGAGATGCGGAAGCCGTAGAGCACCCGCGCCAGCACGTCGCGGGCCTGGTCGTCCGTGCCCAGCCAGTTCCAGTTGCCGATGGCGCAGTTCTCGTCGGCCTCGCCTTGCGGATACTGGCTGCAGCGGGTCTTCTTGTCGTAAAGCCAGGACGGTTTTGCCGGCGCCGGTTCCGGAATGGCGTTGTTGACCGTCTGGTAGGAGTAGCGGACCGGCGGCCAGATCATCCAGCCATTGGACTTGATCTCGTCCTGGATCACCGGATCGCGATAGTCGGTGACGGCATAGAAGCCGCCGAACTTCTCTTCCGGATAGGCGACCAGGACCGGGAACAGGATCTCGCCCTTGTAGGAGGCGATGATCGGCTTGTCGTTGGCGATCAGCTCGGAAAACAGCGACAGCACGAACAGGAACAGGAAGATCCAGAGCGACCAGTAGCCGCGCCGGTTGGCCTTGAAATTCTGCAATCGTCTCTGGTTGAGCGGCGACAGAAATGGCCTGCGGGGCCGCGCCGGCGCGCTTTCGATCGCGGCCTCGGCCATCAGATGTCTCTCCGCTCGAAGTCGATGCGCGGATCGACCCAGGTGTAGATCAGGTCGGACAGAAGGCCGACGAACAGGCCGAGCAGCGAGAAGATGTAGAGGGTGGCGAACACCACCGGATAGTCGCGGTCGATCACCGACTTGAAGCCGAGCAGGCCGAGGCCGTCGAGCGAGAAGATGTTCTCGATCAGCAGCGAACCGGTGAAGAAGGCCGAGATGAAGGCGCCGGGAAAACCGGCGATCACGATCAGCATGGCGTTGCGGAAGACGTGGCCGTAGAGCACTTTGCGCTCCGACAGGCCCTTGGCGCGCGCCGTCACGACATATTGCTTGCGGATTTCCTCGAGGAAGGAGTTCTTGGTGAGCAGGGTGGTCGTCGCGAAAGCCGAGAGCACGAGCGCCGTCAGCGGCAGCGTCATATGCCAGAAATAGTCGGCGATCTTGGCGGGCCAGGAGAGCTGATCCCAATTGTCCGAAACGATGCCGCGCAGCGGGAACCAGTCCCAGAACGACCCGCCCGCGAACAGCACCATGAGCATGATGCCGAACAGGAAGCCGGGAATGGCATAGCCGACGATGACGACGCCGCTCGTCCACACGTCGAAGGTCGAGCCGTCCTTCACCGCCTTGCGAATGCCGAGCGGGATCGAGATCAGGTAGGACAGAAGCGTGATCCACAGGCCGATGGAGATGGAGACGGGCATCTTCTCCAGGATCAGGTTCAGCACCGAGATATCGCGGAAATAGCTGTCGCCGAAATCGAAGCGGATATAGTTCCACAGCATCATCCCGAAGCGCTCGAGCGGCGGCTTGTCGAAGCCGAACTGCTTTTCCAGCTTCTTGATGAATTCGGGGTCGAGCCCCTGCGCGCCGCGATATTTCGAGCCGACATCGCCGGCAACGTCGAAATTAGCGCCGCCGGCGTCGCCGCCACCGCTGCCGAGGCGATCGTTGCCGCCCTGGTTGGTCAGCCGGGCGATCACCTGCTCGACCGGGCCGCCCGGCGCGAACTGGATGACCGCGAAGGAGATCGCCATGATGCCGAACAGTGTCGGGATCATGAGAAGAATGCGGCGCAGGATATAGGCGCCCATCAGGCGACGGGCCCCGCGCGAACAGTCATGTCAGGCTTTGCCAATCTTTGCCGCCTTGCCCTTGTCGAACCACCACAGCGCCTCGACCGGAAAGCCGAAATCGGGTTTCTGTTCGGGGAAGCCGAACATGTCCCAATAGGCGCTTCGGTGATTCGCCAGATACCAACTTGGAATCCAATCGCGCCGGGCGCGCAAGGCCCGGTCCAACGCGCGCATGGCGGTGGTCAGGCTTTCACGGTCCTTGGCGGCGCCGACGGCATCGATCAGCGCATCGATCGCCGGGCTTGCAACGCCCGACAGGTTGCGCGAGCCCGATACGGCGGCGCTGCGCGAGTGGAAGAAGATTTCCAGATCGTCACGAGTCGGCGTGGCGCTGAAATTGAAAGCGGCCGAGAGCAGGTCGAAATCGAATGTCGATTGCCTGAGCTGGTACTGCGCTGAATCCACCAGACGGATCGAGGCATCGATGCCGATGGCCTTCATGTTGGCGACCCAGGGCGAATAGACCTGCACGAATGTCTCGTCGTCGACCAGGAATTCGGCGGCCAGCCGCCCGCCCTTGTCGTTGACCACGAAATCGCCGGAGCGTTTCCAGCCGGCCTGTGCGAGCAGCTTCAATGCCGCGCTCAGTTGCTTGCGGTCCCGCCCGGACCCGTCCGACCGCGGTTGCGCCACCGCCTCTCCGAAGGTCTCCGGCGGCAGTTGGCCCCGCAGCGGCTCAAGCAGGGCCAACTCCTGCGGCGTCGGCATGCCCTCGGCCCGGAAGTCGGATTTTTCGAAGCAGGACTGCGAGCGCTCATAGGAACCATAGAAGAAGTTGCGCCGTGTCCATTCGAAATCGAAGCAGAGCGCGATCGCCTGCCGCACGCGCGGGTCCTTGAATTGCTCACGCCGCTGGTTGACCGCGGTGGCCTGCATCGAAGGCGTGGTTTCGGCCGGGAACTCATGCTTGATAACCTTGCCGGTGGTGAAGGCCGGAAAGTCGTAGGCCGTTGCCCAGACGCGCGAGGTGAACTCCTCGCGGTAGAGGATCTCGCCCTTCTTGAAGGCCTCGAAGCCGGCGGTGCGATCCTGGTAGAATTCGATGCGGATGCGCCCGAAATTGTTCTGGCCGCGATTGACCGGCAAGTCGTTGCCCCAATAGTCGGCCACGCGCTCATATTCGATCCAGGCGCCCGCCGACCAGCGTCCGACCTTGTAGGCGCTTGAGCCGAGCGGCGGATTGAGCTGCGAGGAATCGAACGGATTGGCGGTAAAGAAGGCCTTCGAAAGGATCGGGAATCCGACCACGTTGAGGATGGTGCGGGCCGACTGCTTGCCGGAGAATTTGAGCTCGACCGTGTGGGTGTCCTTCGCCGCCGCGTCATCCAGATGCGTCAGCGACAGCGCGTAGTCCGGATGCCCTTTGTCCTTCAACAGCTTGAAGGTGAAGGCGACATCGTCGGCTGTCAGCGGCGTGCCGTCATGGAAGCGCGCCTCGGGACGCATCGAGAAGGTGAAGACGTTCCGGTCATCCGAGATCGTGACACCGTCCGCGATCAGCCCGTAGACCGCGTCCGGCTCGTCCAGCGCCCGCACCATCAGCGAGTCGAAGCACATTTCCATGCGCTGCGGGGAATCGCCCTTGGGGACGAAGGAATTCAGCGTGTTGAAAGTCTGCGGGCTCTGGTTGGCGCCCCAGTTGGGCGGCGAGAAGTTGAAGGTGCCGCCTTGCGGCGCATCGACATCGACATAGTCGAAATGCGTGAAGTCGGGCTTGTATTTCAGGTCGCCGAAGGCTGACAGGCCATGCAGCTTGACGCCGGTCGGGGTGTCGGCAAAGGCCCGGCCCGGCAGCAGCGCCGCGGCAGTGGCTGCGGCGCCGAGCGCGAGGAAGTCGCGGCGAGGAAGCAAAGTCCGCCGCTCCATCAATTGAGGCCTTTGTATTTGGCGGCCAGCGCCTTTTCCTTCGCCGTGTCGATCCACCAGGAATCGATATCGGCGCCGCGGTAGCTGGGCTGCTTATCCGGCATGCCGAATTTGTTCCAATAGGCCATCCAAATGACCGCGCGATAGTATTGCGGAACGACGTAGTAGTTCCACAACAGGATACGGTCGAGCGCATGGGTCGCGGCGACGAGGTCGTCTCGATCGGTGGCGAAGATGATGCGATCCACGAGAGCGTCGACGACCGGATTCTTTATCCCGGAATAATTGCGCGATCCGGGCGTGTCGGCGGCCTTCGAGCTCCAGAAATCGCGTTGCTCGTTGCCGGGGGATTCCGACTGCTGCAACTGGCTGATGATGACGTCGTAATCGAAATTGTTGACGCGGTTGATGTACTGCGTCTGGTCGATGATGYGCAAATTGGCGTCGACGCCGATCTTGCGAAGGTTGGCGATCCAGGGGCTGGAGATCACTTGATCGGTGTCGTTCCAGCCGAGGATCTCGAACTTGAAAGGCGCGCCGGTCTTGGCGTTCACCATCTTGCCGCCCTTGATCACCCAGCCCGCCTGGGCAAAGAGATCGACCGCCTGCTTCAGGTACTTCCGCTCCGCCTGCGGCGAGTCATAGACCGGCAGCGTGAATTCCTGCGTGAACAACTCGGGCGGGAGCTTGTCGCGGTATTTTTCGAGGATTTCCAGCTCCTTGCCCTGCGGTAGTCCGCTCGACGCCAGCTCCGTGCCCTGGAAATAGCTATGGGTGCGCGTATTCGAATTATAGAACAGTGTGCGGTTCATCGTTTCGAAATCGAACGGAAGCGTCAGCGCCTCGCGCACGAGGCGGTCTTGGAACAGCGGCCGCCTCTGGTTGAGTATGAAGGCCTGCATGGGTTCCGGCGAGGTGGTCTTGAACACCTGCTTGACCACGTCGCCGGCACTCACCGCCGGAAAATTGTAGGCCGTATTCCATCGCCGAGAGCTGTTTTCCGGCTTGATGTCGTCAAGCCCGCCTTTGGTGAAGGCCTGCCAGGAGGCGTTGTCGTCCAGGATATAGGTAAAGCGCTGGGTATCGAAATTCTCGCGACCGATCTTCACCGGCAGCTTTGCACCCCAATAGTCGGGCACGCGCTGCCAGACGATTTCCGAACCCGGTTTGAAGCTGGCGATCTTATAGGCGGCGGAACCCAGCGGCGGCTCCAGCGTCGGCCTGGTGATGTCGCGCTTCTTGCCGCTGGCATCGGTGCCTTCCCACCAGTGCTTCGGCAGCACGACGAGATCGCCGAGAATCCGGGGCAGTTCGCGGTTGCCCTTCTGGTTGAACTGGAACTCGATCTCGCGATCCGAGATCGCGACCGCCTTGGTCACGTTCTCGAAATAGCGGTTGTACATCGGGCTGTTGGTCTTCAGCACCTGGAACGACCAGATCACATCGTCGGCGGTGATCGGCTGGCCGTCATGCCATTTGGCGCGCGGATCGAGCCTGTAGGTAGCCGAGGAATAATCTGGCGGATATTTGTAGGCTTCGGCGATCAGGGGGTGATAGGTGCTACCCTCGTCAGTCGCCTGGTCCATCAGCGTATCGTAGAGCAACCCGCCGCCAAATTGAGCGAAGCCGGAGGCTGGCGATCCCTGAACGATATAGGGGTTGAAGCTGTCGAAGGTGCCGACGACGACACTATTCAACGTGCCGCCCTTGGGCGCATCGGGATTGACGTAATCGTAGCGTTGGAAGTTGTCGCCGTATTTGGACTCGCCCATCAGCGAGGAGGTCGTGTGCCACTCATCGGCGAAGCCGGCCTGCAGGCTGGCGGCGAAGGCGAAAGCGAGCGCCGATGCGAAAAGCGTGCGAAAGCGGCCAACCTTCATGCGTTCTCCTCGTCGCGAAATCTACTCACCGGCAATCTAGATCATTTGACGCCGGTGGAAACCGCAAGGGACGGCCTTTGTCGCCGTCCATGCAGCTTTCCTAACAGAAAAGCCGGGACGAACCCGGCTTTTCCAAGGAAGTCTCTGTGACAAATTGTTTATTGAGCGGGCGCCGCCGGCTTGGCCGGAGCGGCGCCCTCGGCCGGCTTGGCAGCGCCATCCGCCGGCTTGGCGGCATCGGCGGGCTTGGAAGCGTCGGCGGCGGCACCCGGCTGCGGCAGCGGCTTCGGGTTATCCGACAGGGTGCGCAGATAGGCGATCACATTGGCGCGGTCTTCTTCCTTCGGCAGGCCGGCAAAGCCCATCGCCGTGCCCTTCACGAACTTCTTCGGCGAGGTGATGAAGTGGTTGAGGTTCTCGTAGGTCCAATGCTCCTGGCCGCCCTTGGAGAAGTCCTTCATGCCGGCCGAATAGGCAAAGCCCGCGTGCTCGGCGACGGGGCGGTCGACGATGTCCCAAAGGTCCGGACCGACCTTGTTCGGGCCGCCCTTTTCACCGGAATGGCAGGCCTGGCACTTCTTGAAGATGGCCGCGCCCGYCTCGGCATTGGCGCCGGCGAGCAGGTCGGCGATCGGCTTGGCTTCCGCAGCGGGAGCAGCCGGGCCGCCTTCGGTCGGCTCCTGCGCCTCGATGGCGAAGCCGGGCTTTTCGGGCGCCGGCGAGGCGAACAGCCCGTCCGAGACGAGGCCTATTGAAAACACGATGAAGCAGGTTCCCAGAAATCCGCCGAGCAGCTTGTTGACTTCGTTGGAATCCATACGCCCCTTGCTCCCTTTTCCGGCGGACCGTCCCGTCCACTCCGTCCGTCGGTATCGCGAACTGCCCTGAAAGGCCAGTCAAATCGGGCGGAAACTAGGTCTTTTGCTCTGGCGTTGCAACACCTATAAGGGCGCTTCCAGTGAGACCTTTTGCCACTTTTCCATCCGCGTTTTTCGACCGCCCAAAAATCCGATGTCAACCTTGATCCTGATCCCCGCCCGCATGGCCTCGACGCGCCTGCCGGGCAAGCCGCTGGCCGACATTGCCGGCGCGCCGATGATCGTCCATGTCGCCCGCCGCGGGGCCGAGGCCGGGCTTGGCCGCGTTGTGGTGGCGACCGACACCGAGGCCGTCGCGCAAGCCGTGCGGACGCATGGCTTCGAGGCGGTCATGACCCGCACGGATCACGAATCGGGCTCCGACCGCATTTTCGAGGCGCTGACGGCGCTCGACCCCGAAAAACGGGTGGAAACGATCGTCAACGTCCAGGGCGACCTGCCCACCATCGATCCCGAGATCATCGGCGCGTCGCTGCGGCCGTTCGAGGACAAGTCGGTCGACATCGCCACGCTCGGCGTCGAGATCGTGCGCGACGAGGAGAAGACCAACCCGAATGTCGTCAAGATCGTCGGCTCGCCGCTTTCGGCGACACGGCTGAAGGCGCTCTATTTCACCCGCGCCACCGCGCCCTGGGGCGAGGGGCCGCTCTACCATCACATCGGCCTATACGCCTACCGCCGTGCGGCGCTCGAACGCTTCGTGGCGCTCAAGCCGTCGCCGTTGGAGCGGCGCGAGCGGCTGGAGCAGCTGCGCGCGCTGGAAGCCGGCATGCGCATCGACGCCGAGATCGTCAAATCGCTGCCGCTCGGCGTCGACACGCCGCACGATCTCGAACGCGCCAGGCAGATCCTTTCGAAATGAGACATGAGCATGCCTGAAAAGACCAACAGAATTTCCTTCCAGGGTGAGCCCGGCGCCAATTCCGACACGGCCTGCCGCAACATGTTTCCGTCGATGGACCCGTTGCCGTGCCCGACCTTCGAGGACGCCTTCAACGCGGTCGAGACCGGCAAGGCCGAGCTCGCCATGATCCCCATCGAGAACACGATCGCCGGGCGCGTCGCCGACATCCACCACCTCTTGCCGGAATCGAAGCTGCACATCGTCGGCGAATATTTCCTGCCGATCCACTTCCAGCTGATGGTGCTGCCGGGCGTGAAGCGCGACGAGATCAAGACCGTCCACAGCCATATCCATGCGCTGGGACAGTGCCGCAAATACATCCGCAAGAACGGCTGGAAGCCGGTGATCGCCGGCGACACGGCAGGCTCGGCCAAGATGGTGTCGGAGGTGAAGGACCGCACCATGGCTTCGCTGGCGCCGGCTTTGGCCGCGGAGCTTTATGGGCTCGACATCATCGAGAAGAATGTCGAGGACACCGATTCCAACGTCACTCGCTTCGTCGTGCTGACCAAGAACAAGCAATGGGTGGAGCGCCCCGCGCCGGACGCCAAGATGATGACGACCTTCATCTTCCGTGTCCGCAACGTGCCTGCCGCGCTCTACAAGGCCATGGGCGGCTTCGCCACCAACGGCATCAACATGACCAAGCTCGAGAGCTACCAGCTCGGCGCCTTCACCGCGACGCTGTTCTACGCCGACATCGAAGGCCATCCGGACGACCCGCTGGTCAAGCTGGCGCTGGACGAATTGCGCTTCTTCTCACGCGAAATGCGCATCCTCGGCGTCTATCCGGCAAGCGCCTCGCGCGAACAGTGGAAGGTTGCGGATTGACCGGCTAGTGGCCGTCAACCGACGGTTCGGATCTCACGACCTTCGAGATTGGCGGGAGCCTTCGTGTTTCGTCATCCACGGGCGGAGCGACGCGAAGCGGAGCGCGCAGACCCGAGGATCCACGCCGTTACCTCAGCCGAGGGGCGCAGCGGAGCAGAATTCTGGACTGTCGCAAAGCGTCGAAGTCACGGCATGGATCCTCGGGTCTGCGCGCGTCGCTTCGCTCCTTGCTTCGCCCGGGGATGACGAAACACGGAGGTCTGCGCCAATCTCCGACGTATGCGCTCGAACCAATCTCAGCCGAACCCCAACGGCACGTAGTCGATCTCCATGAACGTCTCGACCTCGGGCACCCAGCGGTCGCGCACGAAGGCGACGTGGTCGGGATGCTCGTTGTAGCGCGTGTAGGCTGCCTGGTCGGCGAACTCCATCGAGAAGCCGAACTGGTAGTCGTTCTTGGGGCTCACCTGCCGCAACTGCTCGAAATGAGTGACGCCCTTAATCCCGGTCAGGATCTTCTTCGCGTCGTGGAGGAAGCGCTTCGTTTCCAGCGAATGCGGCTCGTGCTTCAAGCTGAACACCACGGTATGACGGATCATTCTTGCGCTCCTATTCGCTGTCGACCCAGGCGCGGATGAGGTGATGGGCGATCGCCCCTTTCGGCGGCGTGATCAAGCCGTCGGCATGCTGCCTGTCCAGCATCGTGCGCACTTCGTCGCGATTAAACCAGCGGCAGTCCTCGAGCTCGTTGAGGTCGGCCTGGATATCCTCGTTGAGCGGCTCGCCGAAGCAGCCGATCATCAGCGAATAGGGGAACGGCCATGGCTGGCTGGCATGATAGACGACGCGTCCGAGCCGGATGCCGGCCTCTTCCAGCGTCTCACGCCGCACCGCCGCCTCGATCGTCTCGCCCGGCTCGATGAAGCCGGCAAGCGCGGAATACATGCCCGGCGCGAAATGCCGGCCGCGCCCCAGCAGGCATTTTTCGCGCGTCGCCGTCAGCATGATCGCCACCGGGTCGGTGCGCGGGAAATGGTCGGTGCCGCAGGCGGGGCAATGGCGCCGGTAGCCGCCGGCCCGCATCTCCGAGCGGTTGCCGCACTTCGAGCAGAAGGCGTGGCTGGCGTGCCAGGCAAGCAGCGCGGCCCCTTGCGCCAGCGCGCCGGCGGCCGCCTCGTCGATCAGCCCCTGCATATAGACGGAGCGATAATCGATCGCCTTGATCGTCTCGGGCAGCTTTTCCGGCTCGACGCCGGCGGGCACCGCCAGCACCGGGCCTTCCTCGGAAAAGCCGAGCAGCACGCCCTGATCGAGCGAAGCCTCGAAGGCCTGGCTTTCATCCGCCTTGAACCATGGCTCGAACGTGCCGTCCTTCAATTTGAGGTAAAGCCGGCCGGCATGCATCAGCATCAGCCGTGCGGTCCGGTCGGCCAGCGCCTTTTCGACCACATCGTCGGCGCGGTTCTCGGACTGCCGGTCGATCCGGTTGCCGGCGAACCCGACGAATTGGCTCGGCTCGCGCAAGGGCGCGTCAAACAGACGAAAGCTCATGGGGACTCGGGCGGGCTGGGGACAAGGGGTGATGCCGAATGGATACTGGTCAGCTTATAGCGCCGCCTTGATCGTCTCGGCAAACCGTCTGATGTCGGAGCGCTGATAGGGCTCGCGCATGCCGTGCCCCCAGACCGGTCCCGGCCAGCCGGGATCGCCCTCGGAGCGGGCGACGACATGGACATGCAGCTGGCGCACGATGTTGCCCAAAGCGCCGGTGTTGATCTTGGTGCAGCCGGTCACCCGCTTCAGCGCCTGCGCCACCATGTTGGTCTCGAAGGTCAGCATCGCCTGGTCGAGCGGCGTCATTTCGTGGATTTCCTCGACGCCCGGCCGCTGCGGCACCAGCACCAGCCATGGCCAGCGGCGGTCGTTCATCAATCTGAGCTCGCAAAGGCCAAGCCACATAAGCTGCTCGCTATCCGCCTCCAATCGGGCGTCCAGCGTGAATCCGGCCTTGAGGCCAGGCAGCATGGGCGTTTCCTTTGTTTTTTGTAGCATTCTTCAAACCAAGGAACGCTAGAGCGGCGGCAAGGTGGCTGCAAGCGATTCGTTGACCGCTATTGGCGTTTTGAAGGACTTTCCAGTCGCGATGTGGCTGCGGGTTCCGGCTCTGCCCTTGCATTTCGCCGCCGAATTGCCGATATGGAGCGCGGGAGGTTGGTGGTGGACGATCCACTCGCCAACCGGGTCAGGTCCGGAAGGAAGCAGCCCTAACGAGCCCGGAACGGGTCATTGTTCCAGCCTCCCGCCTCTTCGCCTTTCTCCCGCGACATTGACGGCGCCAAGCCGTGCGGGCGAGATTATGCGCAGGAATCGGCCGCCCTCCGTCGCGGTCCTGGGAGCTTTTGACGGCGAATGAGCGAAGCCGGAAACTTGGGGACGGGAAGCCTGGAGACCGGTAAGGCCGGCGTCTATCGGGTCCTGGCGCGCAAATACCGCCCTTCGAATTTCTCCGAGTTGATCGGCCAGGAGCCGATGGTGCGCACGCTGACCAATGCGTTCGCCACAGGCCGCATCGCCCAGGCCTGGATGCTGACCGGCGTGCGTGGGGTCGGCAAGACCACGACCGCGCGCATCCTGGCGCGGGCCTTGAACTACAAGACGGCGACCATCGACCAGCCCTCGGTCGACCTTTCGATCCYCGGTGAGCATTGCCAGGCGATCATGGAAGGCCGCCATGTCGACGTCATCGAGATGGACGCCGCCTCGCATACCGGCATCGACGACATCAGGGACATCATCGATCGCGTGCGCTACGCGCCGGTCTCGGCCCGTTACAAGGTCTACATCATCGACGAAGTGCACATGCTCTCCACCCAGGCCTTCAACGGCCTCTTGAAGACGCTTGAAGAGCCGCCGCCGCACGTCAAATTCATCTTCGCCACCACCGAGATCCGCAAGGTGCCGATCACGGTCCTGTCGCGCTGCCAGCGCTTCGATCTGCGGCGCATCGATGCCGGCGCGCTGGTCGGGCATCTGTCCTCGATCGCCGCCAAGGAAGGCATTTCCGTCGATGACGAGGCCCTGGCGATGATCGCGCGGGCCGCCGAAGGCTCAGCGCGCGATTCGCTTTCCATCCTCGACCAGGCGATCGCCCATGGCAGCGGCACCGTCAGCGCCGACGCGGTGCGCGCCATGCTCGGCCTTGCCGACCGCGCCCGCATCATCGACCTGTTCGAGCATGTCATGAAGGGCGACGTGGCGGCTGCGCTCGCCGAGTTCCGCGCACAATACGACACTGGCGCCGATCCGGCCGCGGTGCTCACCGATCTTGCCGAGTTCAACCATCTCGTCACCCGCCTGCGCTTCGTGCCGGCGGCGGCCGACGACGCCTCGCTTTCCGAGGACGAGCGCCGGCGCGGCGCCGAATTCGCCGGCACGCTTTCGGTGCGCGTCCTGTCGCGGACCTGGCAGATGCTCTTGAAGGGCATTCCCGAGGTGCAGTCCTCCAATCGCCCTGTCAGCGCCGGCGAAATGGTGCTGATCAGGCTGGCGCATGCCGCCGACCTGCCGCCGCTGGACGAGGCGCTGAAATCGCTGGAAGGCGCGGGACCGCTGCCGAATGGCGCGCCGCGCGCCAATGGCGCACCGGCAAATCCAGGCAATGGCGGCGGCGCAAGCGCCGTGGCGCAGGCGCGAATGCCGGCTTCCACCGGTGGCGGTGCGCAGACGATGCGCCTGGTCGAAACGCAGCCCGTGCCCGTCACCTTTGCTCCTGCGCCGGAGCCGGTTGCCGAAACCCCTGTCGTTCCGGTGAAATCGCTAGCCGACATCGTCGCGCTTGCCGACGCCAATCGCGACATGGCCTTCAAGGTGCTGCTGAAACGCTGCGTGCGGCCGGTGCGCATCGAGCCGGGCCGTCTCGATGTCACCTTGACCGACGACGCGCCGAAGATGCTGCTCAACGACCTGACCTCCAAGCTGCGCGCCTGGACCGGCCGCAACTGGCTGGTGTCGCTGTCGAAGGAGGAGGGCGGCCAGACACTGGCCGAGATGGAGACGACCAAGCGCGAGAACGCCTTCTCCGACGCCAAGGCCGATCCGACGGTCGCAGCCATCCTCGCGCGCTTCCCCGGCGCCAAGATCATCGACGTGCGCATTCCGGACGTGCCGGACGTGGAAGACGCCGAAGCCGAAGTGCCGGTCGAGCCCGCCGCCGACGACGACGAAATCTGAAACAATCTTAGAGGACCATCCGATGAAAGATCTTCTCGGCCTGATGGGCAAGGCGAAGGAAATGCAGGCCAAGTTCCAGGCCATGCAGGACGAGATCGCGACGCTTGAAGCCACCGGCCAGGCCGGTGGCGGCCTGGTCAGCATCACGTTGACCGGCAAGTTCGACATGAAGGCGCTGAAGATCGATCCCTCGCTCATCAAGGCCGACGAAGCCGAGATCCTCGAGGACCTCATCCTGGCCGCCCACAATGACGCCAAAAATAAGGTCGAGCAGGTGATGCAGGAGAAGACCAAGGCGTTGACGGCAGGCCTGCCGATTCCGCCCGGAATGAAATTGCCGTTCTGAGGTGGCCTGCGCCAGTTAATTGAATATGAACGGAAATTGAGCCCGAGCCGCAATATTAACCATTTTGCCGGCAATGCTCACGGGCTCATTTCGCGGCTTTCATAAAGTTTTACCCAAGTCCAGAAGTTGCTAACCTTCTAGCCATCTTTTTGCCCGAAAGAGTCTCATTCTTGCCACATCTCGGGGCGGGCTGGCATCTGGACATGAGGCTTTTTTGGTGATCGCGACGCGATGGAAGACGCCGCTGCTGCTTATCGGCATCGTCACTTCCCCCTTGCTCCTGGCCGGTTGCAGCCAGACCACTTCCTCCCATGGCATGTCGGTGTCGGGTTTGACCAACGCCCTCACGCCGAGTTTCCTCACCACGCGTACCAGTCACTCGCCGAAGGACAAGGAATGCCTGCAAAGGGCGATGTTCTTCGAGTCCAACCGGTCGAGCCGCGACGGCATGATCGCCGTCGGCACGGTCGTGATGAACCGGCTGCGCTCGGGTCAGCATGGCAACACCATCTGCGAGGTCGTCGGCGAGAGGGGGCAGTTCGCCCCCGGCGTGATGACGCGGCCGATGAACTCCAAGGCGCTGCCTGACGTCGAGGAAGCCGCGGACGCGGTGCTGAGAGGCGAGCGCAAGGCCAAGCTCAAGAACACGATGTATTTCCACACCGCCGGCCTGCACTTCCCATACAAGAACATGCACTACACCATGGTGGCCGGTGGCAACGCCTTCTACGAGAAGCGCGGCCGCAACTGGCAGCCGCTGCCGGATGAGCCGATGGTCGCCATGGCGTCCGAAAAGTCGCAGAAAATCGATCCTACCGCGCCCGTTCTGATGGCTTCCGCCGAGCCGGTGGTCAAGACGATCGTGCGGTCGGATCCGGCCAAGCAGGCCGCGATGAACGAACCGACGCTTCCGGCCAAGGCGGCAATCGTTCCGGCCGAGGAGACCTATGTGACGGCCGCTGCTGCCTCCTCGCAGAAATCCGGCCGCCTCGCGCAGAAGCCGACGGTCGTGGCGATGCAGGAGCCGATGGCCGAACCGGACGCCTCGCGTTTCGGCGGCACGCTCAAGGGCCGCTACATCACTTCGGTGCCGAGAGCAACGCAGGAAGCAGCGATGGGCTTCCAGTCGACGCCTGAGAACACCGACGCCATCGGCGCGATGATCGTCAGCCAGGACCGGCCGCTCGAAACCAACTGAACCCGATTGCATCCAACAAGGCCCGCCATGGCAGCATGGCGGGCCTTGTGCCGTTGCTGGCTGTTCTGAAAAATCCTAGATCAAGGCGATGTCGAAGAGAATCGCCGGTCCGGAAATCGAACGCCTGATTCAGCTCCTGGCCAAGGTGCCGGGGCTCGGGCCGCGTTCGGCCAGGCGCGCAGCGCTTCATCTCATCAAGAAGAAGGAACAGCTGCTCGAACCTTTGGCCGCCGCCATGGGCGAGGCGGTCGACAAGGTGCGCATCTGCTCGACCTGCGGCAATGTCGACACCTCCGACCCTTGCATGATCTGCACCGATCCGCGCCGCGACGCCGGCACGCTGATCGTCGTCGAGGACGTCTCGGACCTTTGGGCGCTGGAGCGCGCGGCGGCCATGAACGTGCGCTACCATGTGCTTGGCGGCACGCTGTCGCCGCTCGACGGCATCGGCCCAGACCAGCTTAACATCCGCTCGCTGGTCGACCGTGTCGCCGGCGGCGAGGTGAAGGAAGTCATCCTCGCCGTCAACGCCACCGTCGAGGGCCAGACGACGGCGCATTATCTGACGGATCAGCTGTCAGGCTTCGAAGTGAAGGTGACGCGGCTCGCGCACGGCGTGCCGGTCGGCGGCGAGCTCGATTACCTCGACGAAGGCACGCTTGCCGCGGCGCTGAGGTCAAGGACGGCGTTTTGAGGGGTTTTTGGGGGACTTGGAAAATGACGAAGGAACGCTGCTTCCGCGTATTCGCCGCTGTTTTCCTTTTCGCCGCATTGGCTTTCTCTTTCGCCACCCCCACCCACGCCGCTCCCATTGACGACCAGTTCCAGGCCTGGCTGCAAACAGACCTCTGGYCCGAAGCCAAGTCCAAGGGCATTTCGAAGAAAACTTTCGACGCCGCCTTCCTCGGCGTGAAACCGAACCTGAAACTGCCTGATCTCGTCCTGCCCGGCGAAAAGCCGACGACGCCGCAGAAGCAGCACCAGGCCGAGTTCGGCCCGCCGGCCGATTACTTCGCCGAGAAGATCATCCGCGCCGTCACCACTGGCGGCCGCGCACGAGAGAGCGCCAACGCCAGGGTGCTCGGGCTGATCGAGAAGCGCTACGGCGTGCCGGGCGAGGTCGTGCTTGCGATCTGGGGTCGCGAGACCGGCTTCGGCGCGGCCAAGATGCCTTACGACGCCTTCGAGGTGCTGGGCACCAAGGCGTTCATGTCGACGAAGAAGGATTTCTTCCGCACCGAGGTGCTGGCGGCGCTCGAGATCGTCGAGCGCGGACTGGCGCCGGTCAACGCGATGAAGTCGTCCTGGGCCGGCGCGCTCGGCCAGCCGCAATTCATGCCGACATCGTTCCTCAAGCACGCCGTCGACTTCGACGGYGACGGCCGGCCCGACATCTGGAACTCGACGCCCGACGTGCTCGCCTCGATCGCCAATTACCTTGTGCATTATGGCTGGCTGAGGGGGCGCGGCTGGGGGATCGAGGTGACGGTTCCGGCCAACGTCTCCTGCTCGCTCGAAGGACCCGACCAGGGCAAGAAGATTTCCGATTGGGTGGCGATGGGCATCAGGCGCGTCGACGGCAAGGCGTTTGCGGCGAGCGAATTGAAGGCGGAAGGTTTCCTGCTGATGCCGGCCGGGCGCAGCGGCCCGGGCTTCGTCGTCACGCCGAACTTCTACGTGATCAAGCAATACAACAACAGCGATCTCTACGGCCTGTTCATCGGCCATGCCGCCGACCGCATCGCCAAGGGCGACGCCACCTTCGTCGGCGCCTGGGGCGCGGTCGGTGATCTCCATCGCTCCGACATCGCGGCCCTGCAACGGGCGCTGGAGGCCAAAGGCTATGATGTCGGCAGCGCCGACGGCCTGCCCGGCTTCAAGACCCGCCGCTCGATCGGCGTCTGGCAGGCCAAGAACGGCAAGCCCGCCACCTGCTTTCCCGATGCGGGTCTGGTCGCGCAGCTGAAATAGCGGCTGGCTAAGGCACGGACCCTGGTAAATTTTTGCGGACCGGCGGCTTCAAATAGCCGGCGCATGCGTCGACTCACGGCGGCCCGTCCGGTTCGATATGGTGTCCGGCAAGATGCCCGTTGCCGGTTCGAGAACCGCTGAATAGGGTGTTGACCAACTGGACAAAAAACACGACGGTAAGCGGTCAAAGCCGCAGCCGGCCTTGCCAAGAATAATAGAGCCCTGAGCCGGGAACTCAGGTCAACAAGACAGGGAACGATCACCAT
This sequence comes from Mesorhizobium sp. LCM 4577, assembly GCF_001854795.2. Classification (NCBI taxonomy): domain Bacteria; kingdom Pseudomonadati; phylum Pseudomonadota; class Alphaproteobacteria; order Hyphomicrobiales; family Phyllobacteriaceae; genus Mesorhizobium; species Mesorhizobium sp. LCM 4577. Next base: position 948,853 of record NZ_MDDU01000001.1, read on the forward strand.
GATGCTCGAAAAGTTTGCTCACCGCTCTCGCGCCTTGCTCGCGGGCGCCGCGCTGTCCGCGCTGCTCGTCGCGCCCGCCTTCGCGGTCACGCCCGCCGATACGCTGGTCGAGGGCTTTGCCATCGACGACATCATCTCGATGGATCCGGGCGAAGCGTTCGAGCTGTCGACGGCCGAAGTCACCGGCAACACTTACGACCTCCTGGTCCGCCTCGACCTCAGCGACACGTCCAAGGTCAAGGGCGACCTTGCCGAGAGCTGGACGGTTTCCGACGACGGCCTGACCTACACGTTCAAGCTCAAGCCCGGCATGAAATTCGCGTCCGGCAACCCGATCACCGCGGCCGATGTTGCCTATTCCTTCGAACGCGCCATCAAGCTCGACAAGAGCCCAGCCTTCATCATCAACCAGTTCGGTATCACCGGCGACAATGTCACCGAAAAGGCCAAGGCCGTCGACGACACCACCTTCCAGTTCGTGGTCGACAAGGCCTATGCGCCGAGCTTCGTGCTGAACTGCCTGTCGGCCACCGTGGCCTCCGTCGTCGACGCCAAGCTGGTCAAGGAACATGTCGCCGCCGTCACGCCCAGCGCCGACTACAAATGGGACAACGATTTCGGCAATGCCTGGCTGAAGACAGGCTATGCCGGTTCGGGGCCATACAAGCTGCGCGAATGGCGCGCCAACGAGGCCGTCGTCCTGGAGCGCAACGACAATTACAACGGCGAGAAGGCCAAGCTCGCCCGCGTCATCTACCGCAACATGAAGGAAAGCTCGGCGCAGCGCCTGGCGCTCGAAGCCGGCGACATCGACGTCGCCCGCAACCTCGAGCCGAACGATCTCGACGCCATCGCCAAGAACGCCGATCTCACCAGCACAAGCGCGCCGAAGGGCACGGTCTACTACATCAGCCTCAACCAGAAGAATCCGACCCTGGCCAAGCCAGAGGTGCGCCAGGCGTTCAAATATCTGGTCGACTACGATGCGCTGGGATCGACCATCCTCAAGGGGATCGGCGAGATCCATCAGTCCTTCCTGCCCAAGGGTGACCTCGGCGCCATCGACGACAATCCCTTCAAGCTCGATGTCGCCAAGGCCAAGGAGCTTCTGGCCAAGGCCGGCGTGCCGGACGGCTTCAAGGTGACCATGGACGTGCGTACCGGACAGCCGACCACCGGTATGGCGGAATCGATCCAGCAGACGCTTGGCCAGGCCGGCATCCAGCTCGAGATCATTCCGGGTGATGGTAAGCAAACGCTGACCAAATATCGCGCCCGCAACCACGACATCTATATCGGCCAGTGGGGTCAGGACTATTTCGATCCGAACTCCAACGCCCAGACCTTCGCCTCCAATCCCGACAATTCCGACAACGCCAAGATCAAGACGCTGGCCTGGCGCAATGCCTGGGACATTCCGGACCTGACCAAGGAGACCGATGCGGCACTCTTGGAGAAGGATTCGGCCAAGCGCGCCGACATATACAAGGATCTGCAGCAGAAGATCCTCGATACCAGCCCCTTCGTCATCATCCATCAGCAGCTGGAAGTGGCCGGACTGCGCAAGAACCTCCAGGGCTTCAAGCTCGGACCGAGCTTCGACACCAATTTCGTCTGGTCGGTCTCCAAGCAGTAAACCCGGCGGACGCGACGGGTGAGCGTAGCTGAAAACCAGGCGGCGGCGGGGCGCGGCAGCGCCCGCGCCGTTGCCATTCTGTCGTCGCTCGGCCGCTTTCTCGTCATCGCGGTGACGACCTATCTCGGTCTTCTCGCGGTGACCTTCTTCATCGGCCGCGTCATTCCGATCGATCCGGTGCTGGCCGTCCTCGGCGATCGGGCGCCGACCGCCGTCGTCGAGCGCACGCGCCGCGAGATGGGCCTCGACCTGCCCTGGATCGAGCAGTTCTATCTCTATGTTAAAGCCGCCCTGAGAGGCGACTTCGGCACCTCGGTGCTGACCACCAATCCGGTGATGTCCGACATCCGTCGCGTCTTTCCGGCGACCATTGAGCTGGCGACGCTGGGCACGATCATCGGCGCTGTCATCGGCGTGCCGCTCGGCGTGTTGGCCGCCGTCAAACGCGGCAGCCTGATCGACCAGGTCGCGCGCATCGTCGGCCTCATCGGCTATTCGGTGCCGATCTTCTGGCTGGGATTGCTCGGACTGGTGCTGTTCTACGCCAAGCTGCAGTGGATCGCCTTCCCGGCGCGGCTTGATGTCGTCTACGAATACACCTTCACGCCGATCACCGGCTTTTACCTGCTCGATGCCGCGATCCAGGGGCAGTGGGACGTCTTCTACGACGCCTGGCGCCACATCGTCCTGCCGGCCGCGCTGCTCGGCTATCTGTCGCTCGCCTATATCAGCCGCATGACCCGCTCCTTCATGCTGAACGAGCTGGCGCAGGAATACATCGTCGCGGCACGCGCCAAGGGCCTGTCGGAAAGCCGCATCATCTGGGGCCATGCGCTGCGCAACGCCGCAGTGCCGATGGTCACCGTGATCGCGCTTTCCTATGCCAACCTGCTCGAAGGCTCGGTGCTGACAGAGACCGTCTTCTCCTGGCCCGGCATCGGCCTCTACATCACCAACTCGCTGCAGAACGCCGACATGAACGCCGTGCTCGGCGGCACCATCGCCATTGGCTCGGTCTTCATCGCCATCAATCTCTTCTCCGATCTGCTCTACCGGCTGCTCGATCCGAGGACGAAAGCCGGATGAGCGCCGAAACCATTCAATCCCGTCGCGAATGGTTGCTCAGCGACCGGCCTGCCTCGCGCCTGCAGGCAAGGCTCGGGCGTGCCTATGTCGCCTGGCGGCGCTTCTCGGCCAATCGGCTGGCGCTGGTCGGCATGCTGATCATCATCGCGCTGCTTGTGGTCGCCGCCTTCGCCGACGTGCTGGCGCCCTATTCGCCGACCGTCGGCGATCTGAAGAACGCCCGCCTCCTGCCGCCGGGCGCCGCGCACTGGTTCGGCACCGACGACCTCGGCCGCGACATCTATTCGCGCATCGTTTATGGCGCGCGCTGGACGCTTTACGTGGTGATCCTGGTCGCCATCATCGCAGCGCCCATCGGCCTCTTGGTCGGCACGATCGCCGGTTATGCCGGCGGCTGGACCGACACGATCCTGATGCGCATCACCGATATCTTCCTGGCCTTCCCGAAGCTGGTGCTGGCGCTTGCCTTCGTGGCGGCGCTCGGCCCCGGCATCGAGAACGCCGTGCTGGCGATCGCCATCACCTCCTGGCCGCCTTACGCGCGCATCGCCCGCGCCGAGACGCTCACGGTGCGCAACTCCGACTACATCAAGGCGGTGCAGTTGATGGGCGCATCGCCCTTCCGCATCGTGCTGCGCCACATCATGCCGCTCTGCATCTCCTCGCTGATCATCCGCGTCACGCTCGACATGGCCGGCATCATCCTTACCGCCGCCGGCCTCGGCTTCCTCGGCCTCGGCGCGCAGCCGCCGCTGCCCGAATGGGGCGCGATGATCGCGTCCRGCCGCCGCTTCATCCTCGACCAGTGGTGGGTGGCGGCTGCTCCGGGCGCGGCCATCCTCATCGTCAGCCTCGGCTTCAACCTGCTCGGCGACGGCCTGCGCGACGCGCTCGACCCCCGGAGCGGTGATCAATGAGCGGTGACCAATGAGTGACACGCTTCTCGATGTCGACGACCTGCGCGTCACCTTCCCGACCCGCACCGGCCTCGTGCAGGCCGTGCGCGGCGTCTCCTTCTCGCTCGGTCGCGAGCGGCTGGGCATCGTTGGCGAGAGCGGTTCCGGCAAATCGCAGACCGGCCGCGCCATCATGGGGCTGACCCCGCCGCAGGCCGAGGTGTCGGCGAAGAAGCTCGCCTTCGATGGCATCGATCTTTTGTCGATATCGCCGCGTGAGCGCCGGGCGCTGCGGGGAAACCGCATCGCCATGATCCTGCAGGACCCAAAGTATTCGCTCGACCCGGTGATGACCATCGGCCGCCAGATCGTCGAGACGCTGCGCACGCATGAGAAGGTCTCCAAGGCCGAGGCGCGCGAGCGCGCGCTCGCCATGCTGCAGGCGGTGCAGATCCGTGATCCGGCCCGCGTCTTCGACCTTTACCCGCACGAGGTCTCGGGCGGGATGGGCCAGCGCGCCATGATCGCCATGATGCTGGTCACCGGACCCGAGCTGATGATCGCCGACGAGCCGACCTCGGCGCTCGACGTCACCGTGCAGCTCGACGTGCTCAAGATCCTCGACAAGCTCGTCGCCGAGCGCGGCATGGGCCTGATCTTCATCTCGCACGATCTGCGCCTGGTCTCGTCCTTCTGCGACCGGGTCGTCGTCATGTATGCCGGCAAGGTCGTCGAGCAGATCAAGGCCTCCGAGCTGCGCGATGCCCAGCATCCCTACACGCGCGGCTTGCTCAACTGCATGCCGAGGATCGGCTTCGAGCGCCATCCGCTGCCGGTGCTCGACCGCAAGCCGGAGTGGGCGGCATGACGACTTCCATCACTGTCGAAGGGCTAGAAGTGGTCTTCGACCGGTTTCGCGCRCTGAAGGGCGTCAGCCTCGACGTGCGGGAAGGCGAATCCTACGGCCTCGTCGGCGAAAGCGGTTCCGGCAAGTCGACCCTGCTGAGGGCCATTACCGGCCTTGCGCCGGTCGCGTCCGGCACCATCATCGTGAACGGCAAGACCTTGGGCAAAACCCGCGACAAGGCCTTCTACCGCGACGTGCAGATGGTGTTCCAGGATCCCTACGGCTCGCTGCATCCGCGCCAGACGGTCGACCGCCTGCTGCAGGAGCCACTGGCGATCCATGGCATTGCCGATGGCGAGAAGCGCATCGAACGCGCGCTCGACGAGGTCGGCCTCGGCAAGGGCTTCCGCTTCCGCTATGCGCACCAGCTCTCCGGCGGCCAGCGCCAGCGCGTGGCGATTGCCCGCGCGCTGATCCTCGAACCCTCGATCCTCTTGCTCGACGAGCCGACCTCCGCGCTCGACGCCTCTGTGCAGGCCGAGGTGCTCAACCTGCTGGAAGAGGTCCGTCGCCGCCGCAAGCTTACCTTCCTGATGGTCAGCCACGACCTCGCCATCATCACCCATATGTGCGAGCGGCTGATGGTGATGCAGAACGGCGAGACGGTGGAGACGCTCACCGCGAGCCAATTGATCGGCCATCGCGTCAGCGAGGATTATACGCGCAACCTGCTCAGGGCGAGCGAGGGGTTCGTGCGGGTCTAGAGCCGGATGAGATTTATGGGAGTCGTGGGATTCCCAAATCAGCGATGATCTGATTCAACCTTGATGCTGGGCAGGAGGCCAGCATGGATGG